>JBDUDK010000038.1:0-53129 GCA_040002995.1 Acidimicrobiales bacterium
GCTTGATCCCAAAGTGGAGCCAGATCACCACCGCGGGCGCGTAGGCGATGATCGGAGTGACCTGGACCAGCACCGCCACCGGAAGCACCGCCTGCTCGATGAAACGGTTGTGCGCCATGATCGTCGCGCCGATGAGGGCGCTCACCAGGCCAAGAACGAAGCCCAGCAGCGCCTCCCACAGTGTCGCTCGGGCGTTCTCGAAATAGAACGATGGGTCGCTCCATAGGTGGCGCAGGATCTCGGTCGGGGTGGGCAACTCGAACTGTTGGATGTCGAAGACCCAAACAAGGAATTGCCACATGGCTAGAAAGCCCACGACGCCAACCATCGGCGCAAGGATCGAACGCGCGACAGAACCGCGACTGCGACGGGTCCTGAGCGTGACGTTCGTCAGCAGGTCGGCGTAGTCGGCGCTCATCGGGCGTGCCCTTCGCGAAGGGCGTGGCGCAGGCGGCTGACATGCGCATGGAACGCCGGCTCGTCCTCGGTCTCGGGCGTGCGGGGCCGCTCGAGATTTATCGGCTCGGTGGTCACGACCCGACCAGGTCGCGCCGCCAGCATCACGACTCGGTCAGAGAGGATCACGGCCTCGTTGATCGAGTGGGTGACGAACACCACCGTCGCCCCGCTGCGCGCCCAGAGCTCGAGCAGGAGGTAGCGCATGTCGGCCCGCGTGATCTCGTCCAACGACGCGAACGGCTCGTCCATCAACAGGATCGGCGCCCCGAGGCTGAAGGCCCGCACGAGGCTGACACGTTGCTGCATGCCGCCGGAGAGTTCGTGAGGCATCGAGTGGGTGAACTTGCTCAGCCCGACCGCCTCGATGAGCTCGGTCACCTGCCTCGCGTTCAGCGCCCGATGGTCGCCGCCGTTGCGGTTCACCTGCGTGAGGAGCCGCACGTTGTCGGCCACGGTGCGCCACGGCAGGAGGGCAGGCACCTGAGGAACGAGGCCGAAGCGTTTTTCCGCCCGGGCCTGACGCGGTCGCTCACCTTCGACCGTCACCTCGCCTCGGTCGGCTTCCAGCAGGCCACCGATGACGCGAAGCAGGGTCGACTTCCCGCAGCCGCTCGGCCCGAGAAGGCTCACGAACTCGCCTCGGCCTATCTCGAGGTCGACACCGACCAGAGCCTCCGTGAACGAGCCCTTGCGCGCGAACGTCTTGCCCACCCCTTGAAGCCGGATCAGAGGACCCTGGGCCCCGTTGACGGTCATTCGATCGCCCTGGGAAGGTAGGCGGCGAGCAACCGTTCGACGTGCTTGGCCAACACGTCGACCTCGATGTTCACCTTCGCGCCGGCGCCCTTCGATCCGAGCGTGGTCACGGCCGCGGTGTGCGGGATGACGGCCACGCTGAAGCTGTCCTCGTCGAGGTCGAAGATCGTGAGGCTGATGCCGTCGACGGTGATCGACCCCTTCTCGACGCAGTAGCGCATCAAGTCCTTGCCGATGCGGACGCGTAGGTCGGGCGGGGGGGCAACGATCGCTCCCAGACCGTCGACGTGACCGAGCACCACATGGCCACCGAGCCGGTCCTGGGTGCGCACGGGCCGCTCGAAGTTCACCGGACTTCCTGGCGTGAGCGCGCCCAGGTTCGTGCGTTCGATGGTCTCGTCACTGACGTCGGCGATCCACCAGCCCTTGCCCCACTCGACCGCAGTGAGGCACGCGCCATTCACAGCGATCGAGTCGCCGAGGGCGATGTCGGCCAGAACGGTGTCGGCCGCGAACTTGAACTGGTTGCCGTCGCGCCCTTCGAAGCGCCCGAGCTCCTCGACGATGCCGGTGAACATCAGTGCATCACCATCCCCCCGGTCACGTTGATCGCCTGGCCTGTGCAGTAGGAAGCATCGTCGGATGCCAGCCAACTCACAACGCCCACGACGTCTTGCACCGTGGCCAAGCGTCCAAGAGGAGACATCGCCGACCACCTGGCGATGTCGTCAGCCGTCCGGGTGGCCGCGCCCATCTCGGTGAGGACGTAGCCGGGGCAAACGCAGTTCACCGTGATTCCGTGCACCGCCAACTCCTTGGCGGCGATGCGCGTGAGGGCCACGACCGCAGCCTTGCTCGCGGCGTAGTGGGCCTCTCCCGGCGTGCCGAGCTTGGCCGCCATGCTTGCCATGTTCACGATGCGACCACCGCCGCGAATCATCGCGGGTGCGGCGGCTTGGATCACAAGCAGCATCGACCTCACGTTCACCGCGAACATGTCGTCCCACTCGGAGATGGGAATGTCGAGGAGCGGAGTGTGGGCGAACACGCCGGCGTTGTTCACCACCACGTCGAGGCCACCCAGCGCCGATACGGCCTCGGCCACTGTCCTCGCCACGGCGTCCGGATCGCGGAGGTCGACCGCATAAGGCAGGGCGGCGGGGCCAAGTGCCCGAGCGCGGTCATCCACGCCGGGACCATCGAGGTCGAGCAGGGCCACCCGTGAACCCGAGGCCACGAAGTGGGCGGCGATGCCCGCGCCGATGCCGCGAGCAGCGCCGGTCACGAGGACGCGCCGGGCGACAGAGATGCCTTCGATCGTCGTCCCCCTTTTGGTCCGCGCAACCTAGCAAAAGGGACTGATGGTCAGACCATCAGTCCTGAGGTAGTAGGCGTGCGCGCTGGGCCTTTAGGCGCGTGCGATGGTGGACAGATGACCGTCGACGACCGGCCAAAGGTGCCGCTGCCGTGTGTCATGGTGCTCGTCGGCCCGTCGGGTTCGGGCAAGTCGACGTGGGCGGCCACCCAATTCGGTCCCGATGAGATCGTGGCAAGCGACCGCCTGCGCGCCGCGGTCGGACGGGGCGAGGACGACCTCGAGGCGACAGACGACGCGTTCGCGCTGCTCGATCGCAGCCTCGAGCAACGGGCTCGCCGGCGCCTGACCACCGTCGTCGACACGCTGGACCTCGACGCGCTTGCCGGAGGCACTACCGCGAGGTCGCAGCGGCCAACGGGCTCCCGTGCGTCGTCGTCGGCTTCGATGTTTCGGCCGCCGAGTGCCGAGCGCGCAATCGGGAACGAGCCCATCGGGTTCCCGCGGCCGCGTTGAACCACCAACTGAAGACGTGGGTCGCGGTACGCGAGCGGCTCGACGAGGAGGGCTTCGATCTCGTGCTGCGCCCCGCATCGGTACGCCTCGTCCCGGAGCGGCTGAAGGCGTCGGCGTCCCTTGCGATCATCCAGCGCGAACGGCCGAGCGGGCTGCGCTTCGGCCTCCAGATCGCTTCGTTCGAGTGGTCCGTTGGTCCTGGCGCCCTGGCCGAGCGCCTGCGGGGCGTCGCTGAAGCGGCCGAGTCCTCGGGGTTCGAGTCGATCTGGGTCATGGACCACGTGCGGCAGATCCCTCAGATCAGCCGAGGGCCTATTCGTGACCTGCGAGTTGTCATCGAAATCGCCTCTGACCTGCGACTTTCACTCACCACTAGTACTCACTGTTTCGCACGGTTTCTCGACGTCCTGTGTCACGGCTGTGTCACGACGCGCCGCCGACGCCGGCTGAGCTACCTCGCTCAGCGGGTGGAAACCTGACCGCGCCTACCATCACCAGCGGCGGCGGTACTCGCCTGGAGTCCGTCGCAAGGAGCAGGCCGCCCTACCGCCGTGGGCGGCTGCTTCCCGTCAGGGCTTCAAGACTGCGCCCGACGCGCGACCGTCCTTGAATCTGCCCCCAACCGGGCGCGAACCGGCGCCGCGGACGAGAAGCTGAGCCTTAACGCGCCTCCATCAGATCTTGTAGCTGGGCGGTGTCGACGTATTGCTGAAAGCTCGTGACCTTCCCGTTGCGCAGCCTCCACACGTGACAGAGCTGAGCGTCAAGGCTCTTGCCGGTCGCCTTGAAGGTGCCCGTGTAACGGCCTTCGACCACCACGGTTTCGCCAGCGTCTGAGAACTCCTTGGGATGGACGGTGAAGCCGTCCCAATCCGTACCCATCTTCATGAACAGGTTTTGAAGGATGGCGTCCGGTCCAATCCATGGACGGCCGTCAGGCTTGTAGGGGTTGCCTTCTGCCTCGCGCCACTCGATATTCGAGTCAAACGCGCCGAGGACGGTCGGCACGTCGCCCCGCCCGAAGGCCTCGTAGAGGCTCCTAATAGACTCAACGTTGTTCATTGCGGCTCCCTCTCCTGGTCACTTCGCTCGCTGTTGCGACGCTACGACCACCATCCGGTCGCGGCAAGGCCCCGCCCTAACCACCCCGGCGAAGCAGATCAATCTGACGGTTGCGCGCTAGGTCGGGCCCGTCGCGCGACCGTCTTAAGGTCCGCACCCAGCCGGGCGAGCAGCGCCCTCGTGGCGGTGATCTCGTCAAGGATCTCGAGCAGCTCCTCGCGCTTTATGGCGGCCGGCGCTCCGGGGGCGATCATTGCCGTTGAGCGTTGCAGGGCGACGAGGTCGGCTTGATTCACCCGGCGGAGGGTACTCGAACGTACGTTCGTTGCGAAGCGGTCTTTCTCAGCTCAGGTAGAAGACTCAAACTGCAGCGTATGGGTGGCGATTTCCGCCTCTGAGCGAGCGGTACGCCCTTCTCGAGGACGCGTTGCAAATGTTGCCGTTGCTGTGGGGTCCGGGCGCACCGAGCTTCGAGGGCCGGGTGCTGCGCGTACCGGAGGCGATCTGCTACCCGCGGCCGCTCGCCGGCCGGGTTCCGATACTGGTGGGCGGCGGAGGTGAACGCCGGACGCTGCGCCTCGTGGCGCGCTATGCCGACGCCTGCAACCTGCTCGGCGAGGCCCCGATTGTTCGCCACAAGCTTGACGTCTTGCGCACGCATTGCCTTGTCACGAATCGCGATTTCGACGACATCGAGGTCACGCACCTGTCGACCACGCTGGTCGCCCCTGACCGGGCCCGCCTTGGTGGTCTCGTCGATCGCCTGCGGCCACGCGGCGTCGGTGCTGATCAGTTCGCCGCGCGCGTCAACGCCGGCACGGTCGACGAGCAGATCGGCCGCTTCCGCGAGCTCGCCGACGCCGGGGTGAGTCTCGCCGTCGTGAGCCTCCCCGATCTCGGCACAACGGAAACCATCGACCGCTTCGCCCCCGTCATCGCCGCCTTCGCGCCCACCTCGTAAGGCGCCCACCGAACGAAGTCTCGAAACGTGCCTCCACGGGCACCAAACCTCGAAACGTCTCAACGCCGCCGCGAGGTTTCGAGGTTTCGTTCCCTTGGAGGGACACAAACCTCGAAACGTCTTCCGGACTGGAGCGGTCGGGTCAGTCGCGACGGACGTTGGTGCGGACTTCGCGGAAGGGCACGTCGACATCGACCCGAGGCTCCTTCGGGAGACCGAGGCCGCGCTCGCCGATGATGTTGCGCTGGATCTGGTCGGTGCCGCCGGCTATCGACTGCCCCGGTACCGACACGAGGATCTCGGCAATCGTCCCCCCGAGCGGCGAATCGGGGCCGGTGAGCATCGCACCGGCGCCGGCCAGCTCGGCGTGCACGCGTGCCGACATGCGGGCGATCTCGCTGCCAAGCAACTTGCCCATGGAGCCCTCGGCGCCCGGGGGTCGTCCGTCGACGCGCCCCTGACGGTTGCGCGTCGCGGTCCAGCGGGCAGCCCGATCCAGCGCAGCCACCTCGGCAACGTGTTGACGAAGCACAGGATCGGTACGGCCGCGCGCCTGCGAGACGACGAGGTCGGCACGACCGGCGCGCTGGGGGTACCAGACGTAGGTCGAAAAGTAATCCGCGGCCTCCGCGGCGGCCTCCTGACGTGTGCGGCCGCCGGCACCAACCGCTTCCGGCGCGCCGAACATGTTGGCTGTCGGCAACCCGCGTTCGTGGGCGAGCGTCGTGATCGCCCCCCGCCACCCCTCCCCGACCGCACCGACGATGTTGGCGTGAGGCACCCGCGCATCGGAGAGAAAGACCTCGTTGAACGACGCGTATCCGTTCATTTGCCGCAGCGGTCGCACCTCGACACCGGGTTGGTTCATCGGGAGCGCGAAGTAGGTGATGCCGCGATGCTTGGGCACGTCCCAGTCGGTGCGGGCGAGGAGCATGCCGTAGGCGGCCTTGGCGGCGCCTGTGGTCCAGACCTTTTGACCGTTCACGACCCACTCGTCGCCGTCGCGCTCGGCACGCGTCGCCAGCCCGGCAAGATCTGAGCCGTTCCCTGGCTCGCTGAACAGCTGGCACCAACGGTCCTGCCCCGTGACGATCGGACGCAGCAGACGGGCCCGCAGGTCGTCGGGACCATGCTCGAGGATCGTCGGCGCGGCCAGCGTCATGGCTGCACCGGTGGCAGTGCCCACCGCCCCTGCGCGAGCGAACTCCTCGTCGACGATGGTGGCCAGCGCACGGTCGAGGCCCCGCCCGAACCACGCGAGCGGCCAGGTCGGGCAGCCCCAACCCGAATCGGCGAGCCGCTCACGCCAGGCGAGGAGGGGCTGATCCTCATCCCAATGCGCAACCAGCCACGCTCGCACCTCGGCCCGGACCGACCCTGCTTCGCTCTCGGCCATAGGGCACAGACTCGCGCGCGTCGTCGGCGCGGGTTGCGCCGGAGTTCCCGACCGAGTCAGATTTCCGGCGGGACGAAACGAGGAGGGCAGCACACGCATGTGGCTGACGTGGAACTGGGCCGTACTCGTAGCGGCCCTCCTCACGGCGGCCGTCGTGTTCACACGGCCGAACGGACGCCACTGGCTCGTGGTCGCCAGGGCGTTCGCGAAAGAGACGGCGCTAATCTTTTCGCTCTACGCGATCTGGCAGCTCGCCGGCACACTCTCCGTCGTGCAGGTCAACGGAGCGCGAGGCCGCGGTCTGTGGATATGGCACGCGCAGCGGGACCTCCACTTCCCGAGCGAGCTCACGTTTCAGAAGGCCGTCCTCCCCCATCCGCTGATCGTGCAGTTCTTCAACGGCTACTACGCCATCATGCACGTGCCGGCGCTCGTCATCTTCCTGATCTGGCTCTTCGTTCGTCACCGCGATCGCTACGGAAGCGTGAGGAACGCGATCGCGCTCCTCACCGGCATTTGCCTGGTCATCCAGCTGATTCCTGTGGCGCCGCCTCGCATGTTCCCAGCGCTCGGATTCGTGGATACCGCGAAGCTCTACAACCAGTCGGTCTACGGGGCCGTCGGTAGCGGCCTCGCCGACCAACTCTCGGCCATGCCGTCGGTGCACGTCGGCTGGGCCGTGGCGGTGGGCCTGGTCGCCGTGCAAGTCAGCCGTAGCCGGTGGCGATGGCTCGCGCTCATTCACCCCATCCTGACGGTGCTAGCGGTGACCGTCACCGCCAATCACTGGTGGCTCGACGGTGTCGTCGCCGTCGCCATTCTCCTGTTCGTCATGGCCGCCCAACGCGGGGTTCGGGCTGCGCGGCGGCGATACCCGACGTCCTGGCAGGAAGTGAGCCTCGAGGCCCAAGCGGTGAGCTAGTCGAGATACGGATCGACGGCGTCGCGCACCAAGTCGGCGAATAGCTGGATGGCCACCTCATGGCGGGGGCTCAGCTGTCCGGATTTGTACATGCCCGACGTCAGGTTGCGCTGCACGTGCTCGCAGGCCAGTACGTCCTCATCGGCGACTTCTTCGGACTCCTTCACGAGCGCCTCGATGCCGACGGCGTCGTCGGCGAAGAAGTACTCGAAGATCAGGTCGCAGTGGTCGTGGCCGCGCGGCAACCACCGCTCGATCGCCATGCCCCCGGCGAAGATGTTGAACGAGAACGACGGCCAGAAGTAACCCCAAACTCCGGTCCACTCGGTGCCGTCGCGCGGCGGCGCGTAGTGGATGTTCCAGCGCGCGTCGTTCGCTCCCACCCGTACCCGGTACGCGAGCGGATCGACCGCCCGCGCCAAAGTGTCGGCGTGGATCAACGGGAGGTGGTAACCCTCGTTGAAGTTGTCGGCGTACGTCTTCCAGTTCGCGGCGAGCGTCCGCACAGACTTCGAGTGGAAGCGGTACGTCTCGATGGGGTAGCCGTCGCACTCAGCGGGAAAATCGCCGAGCCACTCGTGCAGATCGGCGGTGTCGCGATCAAGGCACACGAACACCATGCCCCTCCAACTCGCGACGCGGATGGGCGTGAGGCTGGGGTTGCCCTCGACCTCGCCCCCGAAGTCGCGTGCCTTTAACAGCGAGCCGTCACCGCGAAACGCCCAGCCGTGATACCGACACACGAGGTTGGCCTGACACCCCTCACCGTCCCAGACGATCGGACCCGCGCGGTGAGGACAAACGTTGTGGAAGCCGCGCAGCGTTTCGTCGGGCGCACGCTGTACGAAGATCGGCCAACCGGCGAGGTTCTCGGTGACGTAGTCGCCCACGTTGAGCAGCTGATGGTCGTAGGCCACAAGATTCCACGCCGGCGCGAAAATCGTGTTGCGCTCGATGGCGAACACCGCACTATCGGTGTAGTAGCGGGCGGCCAGCGTCTGGACGGGCTCCACCGGGCGAGCGTACAAGCCCGCCGTTCGCGATTCTCGTACCGGACGCTCGGGCGCCTCACGATCTGTGCCTGGCGGGCGATGCATGCCTACAACGGTACGAAACTACGCGCCCCGAAAACCGTCATGGCCGCCTGTCTGTTTCCGGGGACCGACGTGTTCTACCCTTGGCCGGCACGCGGGCGGCGTGTGCATTTCCTATGCCTGACTTGCTCGAGCCCGTCGTCGTCCCGTTAGAGGGACAAAAACCCCGGCCGAAAAAGACGCCGAGGCTACAACCCGCGTTCCACGTGCTCATGGTGGGCATCATCGGCTACGTCGGCGCGCTCTTGCTCAACGCCGACAACCTCCGCGCCATGGCCGACCGCCAACCGTTCGGGCGAGCGCGCGATGTGCTGATCGCGCTCGTGAAGCCGGTCCAGTCGCTCGGCCATGCGTTGTACCTCGACGAGCCGGGCCTCGCGATCCGATCGATCAGGGAGCCGAATCGCGGCCACGTGGAGACGGTCGTCGTGGCCGACGCGCCCACGACAACCACCACGCCGAGCACGACCATCGCGCGCACAACGACGACCGTTGCGGTCGCCACGACGCCACCGCCGCCGTCGACCGTCGCGGTGGGCACCACGGTGCCCCCGCCTCCCGTCACCGCCCCCCCACCGCCGCCGCCCACCACGTTGCGGATCCCCACCAGCGCGGACCCGCTGCGCATCTGGGTAGGAGGCGATTCGCTCGCGATCGGGTTGGGCGATTCGCTCGCGCGCCTCACGGGGTCTCAGACAAGCCTGTCGTCGAGGTCCGACGCCCGGATCTCGACAGGTCTTACGCGCCCCGACTATTTCGATTGGCCTACCGAGATCGCGCGCGTGGTCCGCGAAGAGAACCCCGAAGTGATGGTGGTGATGTTCGGCGCCAACGACCCGCAAGCCATCCAGATCGGCGACAGCGTCTTTCGGATCGACAGCCCCGAATGGCAGACCGAGTACCGTCGACGGGTCGCGGTAGTGATGGACACCGTCGCACCTACCCGCCCTCTGATCTGGGTCGGTCAGCCCGCCATGCGCTCCGACGACTTCGATCGCAAGATGCAGATCCTCGATTCCATCTACGCCGACGAGGCGAGCAAACATCCAAACGTCACCTACATCGATACGCGCGCCATCTTCGGCGCGACATACAGCGCGTATCTCGGTGATGGTTCCGATGCCGTGAAAGTGAGGGCGGCCGACGGCATCCACTTCAACATCAACGGCTACGACCGCCTCGCCGATGCCGTCGCCGCTGAGGTCACCCGACTGACGACACCCCCGCCGACCACAACCACCACCATGGCGCCCACCACCACGATCCCGCCCACCACGACCATTCCGCCGACTACGGCTGCCCCCACCACGGCCGCCCCGACGACGACGGTGGCGCCGCCGCCTCCGATCACACCACCTGCCACCTAGCCGGCGCGGTTGCGCATGCCATCGGCGACGGGGACGAAGTAGCCCCACAACTCGTCCGCCGCTTCCGCCGCGAGTCCCTCGTTGATCGCGTCGACCACGGCGGCCCTCATGTGCGTAAGCCAGCGGTCTCGCGCCGCGGAGTCGATGGCGAACGGCGCGTGCCTAAGCCGTAGGCGGGGATGTCCCCGCTCGTCGGAATACGTGGTGGGTCCGCCCCAGTACTGGATCAGGAAAAGGGTGAGCCGGCGTCGGGGACCGCGAAGGTCGTCGGCGTCAGGATACAGCGCGAGCAATTCAGGATCGGTGGCGACGCCGTCGTAGAAGCGGTCGACCAGGCGTTCAAAGAAGGCCGAGCCGCCGACGCGTTCGTACAACGTCTCCATGCTGGCAGTCTGGCGGATCGATACGGTGCCGGCATGGCTGACACGAGATCGTTCCGGCTGTCCTCGGAGATCCACGACTACCTCATCGCTCACGGGACCCGTCCGGACACGGTCCTGCACGACCTGATCGAGGAGACAAACGCCCTCGGCGGCGTCGCCCGGATGCAGATTTCACCGGAGCAAGGTGCGTTCATGACCATGCTCACGTCGCTGATGGGAGCCCGCCACGCCATTGAGATCGGCACGTTCACCGGCTACTCGTCGTTGTGCGTGGCGCGCGGGTTGCCTCCGGACGGCCGCATGCTGTGCTGCGACCAAAGCGATGAGTGGACGTCGATCGCCCGCAAGTACTGGGACCGAGGCGGAGTCGCCGACAAGATCGAACTTCGCGTCGGGCCCGCTCTCGACACGCTCGACGCGCTCCCGGCCGAGCCCACCTTCGATCTGGCCTTCATTGATGCCGACAAGACCAACTACCTGAACTATCTCGATCGATTGATTCCCCGGCTACGCACCGGCGGATTGATCCTCGTCGACAACGTGTTGTGGTCCGGTCGCGTCCTGGACGACGACGCCAACGACGCCGATACCGCCGCCATCAAGCGTTTCAACGACCACGTCGCGGCCGACCCGCGATTCGAGGTGGTCATGTTGCCCGTGGGTGACGGGCTCTCGCTGATCCGGCCGCGCTAAGAAAATTCGGGCAATTAGGAGAACTCCGGCGACGACCAGCCCGGGAACACGTCGGGGAGGCCATCGCTCACGCGCACGGGAAATACGGCGGCCCGCTTCTCGAGGAAGCTGACCACGCCCTCGCGGGCATCGGCGCTCGCACCACGGGCCGCGATCGCACGCGAGTCGACCATGTGCGCGTCCATTGGATGAGACGCCCCGAGCATCCGCCACAGCATGAGGCGTGACAAGGCAACCGAGACCGGCGCGGTGTTCTCGGCGATCTCGGCCGCGATGGCGCGCGCCGCGGGCAGTAGGGCATCGGGCTCGTGCACGCTGCGCACCAGCCCCGCCGCAAGAGCTTCCTCCGCGCCAAACACGCGACCCGTGAAGACCCACTCGGCCGCTTGGCTAATCCCAACGACACGAGGGAGGAACCACGACGAGCACGCCTCGGGGACGATGCCGCGCCGGGCGAAGACGAAGCCGATCTTCGCGGCGGTGGAGGCCAGCCGTATGTCCATCGGCAGGGTCATCGTGACGCCGACGCCGACGGCAGGCCCGTTGATCGCAGCTATCACCGGCTTCTTCGACTCGAAGATCCGCAACGTGACCAAGCCGCCGCCGTCGCGGGACACTTGCTGGGCGCCAGCAGGCTCACCGCCTCCGCCGCGAGAGAACGTTTCGCCCCCGCTGGAGAGATCAGCGCCCGCGCAGAACCCTCGCCCCGCGCCCGTGACGATCACCGCGCGGACATCATCGTTCGCGTCGGTCTCGTCGAACGCATCAATCATTTCGTTCATCATCGTGCCGGTGAACGCGTTCAACTTGTCCGGCCGGTTGAGCGTGATCGTGGCAATGTTGTCGCTGACGTCGAAAGCAATCTGAGTGGTCTGCACGACCCGGGAAGCTACTCAGCTCCCGCTGGTGGTCGTGACCGGTGCCGGAGTCTCGACCGGCGCCGTCGCCTCCGCGCCAGTTGCGACGGCGGCGGTCGGCGCGGCGGTGGTCGACGGCTCGGTCACCGCGGCGCGATAGCCGTCGTCGCCACTGTCGTCGGGGTGTTCGTCGTCTCGCTCGTACTCTCCTTGGTACGCCGAGCTGACTGGCGCGGGCACCGTGGCGACGGCCAAGGGCGGCCCCGTCGTGGGCGGCGTCGTTGTGGGAGTGGTCGCGCTCGTCGGGCTGCTCGTGCCGGAGGCCGTCAGGGGGAAGACGGCAAAAATCGCCGCGCTACCGACCGCGGCTGCCCCGAGCGCGGCGCGGCGAGCGCGAACCGCAGGGTGGCGACGGGTGAGGCGCTCGGAGTCAGTCGTCGTCGTGTTCTGAGCCGCCATCGCCCGAACCGTGGTCATCGCCCTGATGCACCGTCGTGCTGGTGCTCGCGTGGTCGCTCGACCAATCGTCACTGGATTCGTCGGCACCGGGTTCGTGACCGGATCCGGTGGTGGACTTCACCGTGGTCGACGAGCTCGCCGAGGGAGCGGCGGTGGCCGACTCCGACTCCGTCTCGGTTTCGCTGCCCGGCTCGACACTCACCGGCGGCGTGCCGGCGACCCTGGTCGTGGCGTCGTCATGGCCAGGAGTCGAGGTCGGCTGGACAGCCGCGATAGCGCCAGAAACTGCAGCGTCGGTCGCCGACGTGGTCGGGGTAGGAACGGTGAGCGTGCCGATATCCGGCCCGTGGCGATTGCTCCGCAGGAGCCCCATATTGGTGGCGCCCGCCGCCGTCGCCGCGCCAAGGACGATCGCGGTGGTGGCAGCGATGGTTAGCGCCTTCTTGCGTTGCATCCGTGCCCGTCTCCTATTTTAGCCGGCACTCCCCTGACCGGCCTCGGCCCCGTTCGGCCTGACGCCAAGGGTACGGAACCCCCTTTACGGACGTACGACGGGTTCAGTAAGGCTTTGGCAAAGATCAGCATGGCGCTGTCCGATGCGCGATCGTGGACGGGTGCACGTATTGCTTGTCGAGGACGATACGGCGATTGCCACACCTCTCGCGAAGGGACTCCAACGCGAGGGGCTCACCGTTACCCGGGTCGGCACGGGCATCGGTGCGCTTGAGTTGCTCGCCACTGTCGACCTTGTCCTGCTCGATCTTGGGTTGCCGGATATCGACGGATACGAGGTCTGCCGGCAGATCCGCGCCACGTCGACGGTTCCGATCATCGTCGTAACCGCCCGTGGCGAGGAGGTCGACCGGGTCATCGGCCTCGAGCTCGGCGCCGACGACTACGTCGTGAAGCCATTCGGCCTACGGGAGCTCATCGCCCGCATTCGGGCCGTCACCCGACGCACGGTGGGCGCCGGTGGCAGCGGCGACCCCGATGTGCGCACCATCGGTCCCCTCGTCATCGACCGCCGCACCCACCGGGCGACACTCGATGCCGAGGCGCTCGAGCTCACGCCGAAGGAGTTCGACCTCCTCGCTTTTCTCGCGTCCGATCCGGGGCGCACACGTAGCCGGCGCGAGATCCTCGAGGAAGTCTGGGACCCGCACTGGTACGGCCCGAGCAAGACCCTCGACGTGCACATGGCCTCCTTACGCAAGAAGCTCGGCGATCCCGGCTGGGTCGAGACCGTACGGGGAGTGGGTTTCCGGCTGCGCGACGACGCATGACCCGGCGTTTGGTCGTCGGTTATCTGGCGATCACGTTATTGGTGCTGGCGATATTGGAGATCCCGCTGGCCCTCACGTACTCCAAACGCCAGCTCGAGCACGTCATGCGAGGCATCGAACACGATGCGTACGTCATGGCGACGGTCGCCCAGGCACCTCTCGACGGAAAGGTGTCCTTCACCGAGCTGGACGCTCGGGCCGCGGCGTATCAGCGCGACAACCACGGTCGGGTCGTCGTGGTCGACAAGAACGGCGACGCCAAGATCGACACCCAACCGCCCACAGGCAAGGAGAACCAAGAGCGCAACTTCAACAACAAGGAGCGTCCGGAGTTCGTCGCGGCGCTTAGCGGAAAGATCATGAGCGGCAGCCGGGACTCGGAGAAGACACTCCACGCGCGGTTCGTGTATGTGGCGGTCCCGGTGCTGTCGGGCGGCGCGCTCCTCGGCGCTCTCCGGATCAGCTACCCGATCGGTAGCACCTACGCCCAGATTCACAGCTACTGGCTCGTACTTGTCCTGCTCGCGCTCGTGACGCTCGCTGCCGTCACGCTCGTCGGGGTCGTCGTCGCCCGCTGGATGAACGGCCCCTTGCTCGCAGTGCAGCACTCGGCCGTCGCTCTCGGACGCGGCGATCTCATGGCGCGGGCACCCACCCATCACGGGCCCTCAGAGGTGCGCGAGCTCGCGGCGTCGTTCAATCGGACGGCCACCCGCCTGCAGCAGCTCATCAGCAGCCAGGACGCGTTCGTGGCCGACGCGTCCCATCAGCTGCGTACGCCGTTGACGGCGCTGCGACTGCGACTCGAGAACCTCGAAGGGGAGATGACCGCCGAGTCCGCCGAAGATCTCGAAGCCGCGATGGCCGAAACCGATCGGCTTTCGAGGTTGGTGAACGGCCTTCTCGCCCTCGCCCGGGCCGAGCGCGGAGGCGGCACCGACCAGCGAGAAGTCGTGCGGCTGGAAGCGATTTTCGCCGACCGCCAACGCACGTGGCAGCCGTTCGCCGCCGAGCGTGCGATCGCCGTGGAGGTCGACGCCGCGCCCGAGCTCGCGGTGACAGCGACGCCCGACCACCTCACGCAGGTACTCGACAACCTGATAGCGAACGCACTCGACGCCAGTCCCGACAACAGCACGATCACGCTCGCGGCCCGCCCCGGCGGACTCACAGCCACCATCCACGTCATCGATCAGGGACCCGGCCTCACCGCCGAGCAACGCGCAAGGGCGTTCGATCGGTTCTGGCGAGCCGACGAGTCGCGGAGCGGCTTTGGGAGCACCGGGCTCGGGCTTTCGATTGTGGAGAAATTCGTGCGGGCCGACGGCGGCTCCATCGAGTTGCTCGATGCCCCTCAACACGGACTCGACGTCGCCGTCACACTCCCGCGTCCGCCCGTTCCGCCCCGCTGACTAGACGTCCAGGAAGCGGCTCACGGCCAGGCCGGAGCCCACGGTGCCGATCACCACGCCAATCACCAACAGCAGGATGCCGAGCCCACGCACCTCGCCGGACGAGGCCACCGCGGCCGAGAGGACGTCGACCTCATTGGCCTTGGCGACGCGGGTGGAGAACAGCCGGTTCAGGCCCCATACGCCGCCGAAAGCAAGAAGCGCACCCACGAAACCCTGGACGAGTCCCTCGAGCATGAAGGGGACGCGGATGAACCAGTTCGTGGCCCCCACCAGCTTCTGCACTTCGATCTCGCGGCGCCGGGCGAACATGGCCAGCCGGATCGTGTTGAGGATCAGGAGCGCAGAGACCACGAGCAGCGTGATGGCCGCCCCGAGGATCATCCCTTGGAGCAAGCCGGTGAGCTGCTTGAGACGCTGGAGATACTTCGCCGGGAAGATGACTTCCAACACGCCGGGTCTGTTCTGGAACTGATCCGCCACGCCGCGTATGACGTCGGGGTCGGGCGTGGTGGGCACGACCTTCCACTGCGTCGGCGATCCCTCGAGGCCGAGCGCGTCGATCAGCGTGGGCGTGTCGGCGAGGATGATCTTGGCCTCCTCGAACGACTGGGCCTTGTCGAAGAACCGGAGCTTGTTCGCGTCGACGATCGGGTTGGCTTTGAGGTCGTTGCCGACTGCGTCGATCTGCTCCTTCGTGGCGTCGGGCTTCATCATCACGATGAACTCGACGCCCCCGCGCCAACGCGCGGTGATGTCGTTGACGCCATTGCGCATGAGCAGGGCCGCGCCCGACAACGTGAGAGCGACGGCCACAGTCACGAACGTGGCGATGGTGAGCGTGAGGTTTCTTCGTAGGTTCGCCGCGGTTTCCCGCAGCGCGTACAGCACTTTGCTCACTGGTAGACCCCGCGCGACTGGTCACGCACGATGGTGCCCCGGTCGAGCTCGATCACTCGGCGGCGCATCGAGTTGACGATGCCCTGGTCGTGGCTGGCCATCACGACGGTGGTGCCCGTTCGGTTGATGCGGTCGAGCAGCCGCATGATGCCGTCACTCGTGGCCGGATCGAGGTTTCCCGTTGGTTCGTCGGCCAGCAGGATCAATGGGCGATTCACGAAGGCGCGCGCGATCGACACCCGCTGCTGCTCACCGCCAGACAGTTCATGGGGAAAGCGCTCATGCTTTCCGGCCAACCCGACGAGCTCCAGAATCGCCGGTACCTGGGTGCGGATGACGTGGCGGGGACGGCCGATGACCTCGAGCGCAAAAGCCACGTTTTCCTGCACGGTCTTGTTGGTGAGCAGCTTGAAGTCCTGAAATACCGAACCGATGTTGCGGCGCAGATACGGAACCCGCCACGGCGACAGATTGTTGGTCATCTTGCCGGCGACCCAGATCTCGCCCGCGGTGGGCTGCTCCTCTTTGTTGATGAGACGCAGCACTGTCGACTTACCTGAACCCGATGGGCCCACGAGGAAGACGAACTCGCCCTTGGCGATATCCGCGGTCGCGTCGCGAATTGCAGCTATTTGCCCCTTATAAACCTTGCTCACGTTGTCGAGTCGGATCATCGGTGAAGCGCTCCCTCGGCCCGCCCAGACCGAAGGTTGACCCTAGCAACCGGTCCTGGCCCAGAGGCTGCACCCCGTCGGCGCCAAACGTCACTCGTCGTCGACTGTGGCCCGCTTCCAACGCAGGTAGGCCTCCATGAACGGCTCGACCGCGCCGTCGAGCACCGCCTCGATGTTGCCCACTTCGAAATCGGTACGAGTGTCCTTCACCAACTGATACGGCTGCAGCACATAGTTGCGAATCTGCGCGCCCCATCCCTGCTGGGCTTGGCGCCCTCCCGCGATGCGCGAGAGTTCGGCCATACGATCCTCTTCAGCCTTCGCGGCGAGGATCGTCTTCAGCTTGTCCATCGCTTTGGCGCGGTTCTGCAACTGGCTGCGCTCGTCCTGGCAGGTGACGACGATGCCGGTGGGCAAATGCGTGATCCGAATCGCCGAGCTTGTCTTGTTCACGTGCTGGCCACCTGCGCCCGAGGAACGGTACGTATCGACGCGGAGGTCCTTCTCGTCGATTTCGATCTCGCCCTTGTCGGCGATGTGCGGCCATACCTCGACAGCGGCGAACGATGTCTGGCGCCGTGCGTTGCCGTCGAACGGGCTGATGCGCACGAGACGATGCACGCCGCGCTCTGCGGCCATGAGGCCGTACGCATACCGGCCCTTGATCGTGAACTCCGCCGACAAGATCCCTGCTTCGGCTCCCTGGCTCACGTCGTCAACTTCGACCTGGAACCCGCGGGCCTCAGCCCAGCGGGTGTACATGCGCAACAGCATCTCGGCCCAGTCCTGCGCATCGACGCCTCCATCCTTCGCGTTGATCGCACAGATCGCGTCGGCGTCGTCGTGAGGACCCGTGAAGAGCGAGCGCAGTTCGAGTTCGTCGAGCTTGCGGGTGATGGCGGTGAGTTCAGTGTCGATCTCGGGCTCCTGAGCCTCGTCACCTTCCTCACGCGCCATCTCGGCAAGCAGCTCGAGATCATCCATGCGCGCGACGAGCGCGTCGAATCCGACGAGATCGTCGGTGACCGCGGCGAATTCGCCTCCAACTGCTTTCGCCCGATCTTGATCGTCCCAGAGGTCAGGCTCGCTCATCTCGCGCTCGAGCACGTCGCGCCGGGCTCTGGAATCCTCGATTTTCAGGTAGCGGTGGGCTTCATCGAGACGGCGCCGCTGCTCCTTGAGCTCGTAGGAGAAGTCACGCATCGGGGGCTACTTGCCGTGACACAACTTGTACTTCTTGCCGCTTCCGCACGGGCACGATGCGTTGCGGGGCGTCTTCTCCCACTCGCTCTTGACGATCGGCTGCATGGTCGGCGCCTCGGCCGGTGCGGCCTCACCGTCGTCGGACGCAGCCGCCGCGGCCAGCATGCCCCCGCCCGTCGCCGCGTCGTCGGGGGCCGAGTACTGGACGTTTTGCACCTGCGGCGGCGGGGACGGCTCCTGGGCCACGACTTGCACGTGCATCACGTAGCGCACGAAGTCCTGGGCGATGCCGTGCATCATCTGGCCGAACATGTCGAAGCCCTCGCGCTGCCACTCGACGAGGGGATCCTTCTGGCCCATCGCCCGTAGGTGGATGCCCTCCTGGAGGTAGTCCATCTCGTAGAGGTGCTCACGCCAACGCTGGTCGATAATTCGCAGCATGACCTGGCGTTCGACTTCGCGCATGACGTCGGCACCCAGATCGGCCTCGCGCCGTTCGTAGTAACGCGTCGCCTCGTCCATGAGAACGTCGTAGATGCGATCAGTGGATCCGGCCTCGAGCAGTTGTTCCGCGGTCTGCTCGGTCGGCCAAAACTGGGAGACGTCGGTGACGAGACCCTCGAGATCCCATTCCTCGGCGAAGTCAGCGACGCAATGGGCATCGATCGTGGTGTCGACGGCGTCGGCGAGGTACTCCATGGCCTCGGCGCGCAGGTCGGCGCCCTCGAGTATCTGATCGCGGCGCCGGTAGATGACCTTGCGCTGCTCGTTCATCACTTCGTCGTACTTGAGAACGTTTTTGCGGATCTCGGCGTTGCGCTGTTCGACGGTGGACTGCGCCCGCTCGATCGCCTTCGTGACCATCTTGGCTTCGATGGGCACGTCGTCGGGGAGGGCCTTGCCCATCACCCAGCTCATCGCGCCTGTGGCAAAGAGTCGCATCAACTCGTCGTCGAGGCTCAGGTAGAAGCGGCTCTCACCCGGGTCGCCCTGGCGGCCCGAACGACCACGGAGCTGATTGTCGATGCGCCGGCTCTCGTGCCGCTCGGTGCCCAGCACATAGAGACCACCGAGCTCGCGCACCTGGTCGCCCTCGGCCTTGGTCTCGTTATCGAACTTGGGCAGCAGCTCCTTGTAGCGGGCCTGCCCTTCCTCGGCCTCGAGATCGAGCCCGCTCGCTTGCACTTCTCGGCCCGCCAGACCCTCGGGATTCCCGCCGAGGATGATGTCGACGCCGCGGCCGGCCATGTTGGTGGCCACCGTGACCGATCCGAGCCGGCCGGCTTGCGTGACGATCAACGCCTCTCGCGTGTGCTGCTTCGCGTTCAGCACCTCGTGGGTGATGCCGCGCTTTTCGAGCATGCGTGAAAGCAGCTCGCTCTTCTCGACGCTCACCGTGCCAACGAGTACCGGCTGTCCGGAGTCGTGGCGCTCGGCGATGTCTTCGACGACCGCTTCGAACTTCGCCGCCTCGCTCTTGTAGATGAGGTCGGCGTGGTCGCCGCGGATCATTTCTTTGTTCGTGGGGATCGGCACCACCTGCAGGTGGTAGGTGTTCATCAGCTCGGCGGCCTCGGTGGCCGCCGTACCGGTCATGCCGGCCAGCTTCTCGTACATCCGGAAGTAGTTCTGGAGCGTGATGGTGGCGAGGGTCTGGTTCTCCTCTTTGATTTTCACGCCCTCTTTGGCTTCCACGGCCTGATGCAGGCCTTCACTCCACCGCCGACCCTCGAGGATGCGACCGGTGAACTCATCGACGATCTTCACCTCGCCACCCTGGATGATGTAGTCCTTGTCGCGCTTGTAAAGCTCCTTCGCGCGCAGCGCGGCCTGCAGCTGGTGGACCATGTTCTGCTGGACCTCGTCGTACAGGTTGGCGACGCCGAGCGCGTGTTCGACTCGGTCGATGCCCTCCTCGAGCGGGGCAACCGTGCGCTTCTCCTCGTCGACCTCGTAGTCGACATCGCGTTGGAGCCCGCGCACGATCGACGCGAACCGGTAGTAGAGCTTGGCGGCATCGGCCACTCGGCCGGAGATGATGAGCGGTGTCCGAGCTTCGTCGATCAAAATCGAGTCGACCTCGTCGACGATGCCGTAGACGTGCCCGCGCTGGACCTTGTACTCAAGCGCCGTCGCCATGTTGTCGCGCAGGTAGTCGAAGCCGAACTCGTTGTTCGTGCCGTAGGTGATGTCGCACGCGTAATTCGCGCGCTTGACCTCAGGCGGATCGTCGTTCGGGATGATCAGGCCGACGGTGAGCCCGAGCCACCGGTGAATGCGACCCATCCATTCGGCGTCGCGGCGGGCCAGGTAGTCGTTCACCGTGATGAGATGGACGCCGCGGCCCGACAGGCCGTTGAGATAC
Source organism: Acidimicrobiales bacterium (assembly GCA_040002995.1). GTDB lineage: Bacteria > Actinomycetota > Acidimicrobiia > Acidimicrobiales > Ilumatobacteraceae > JBDUDK01. The sequence continues at coordinate 20,078 of JBDUDK010000038.1, forward strand.
GCGGGCAACGTCGACACGAGGGTCTTGCCCTCGCCCGTCTTCATCTCAGCGATCCAACCGAAATGCAGGGCGGCGCCGCCCATGAGCTGAACGTCGAAATGGCGTTGCCCGATCGTGCGCCGGGCCGCCTCGCGCACGACGGCGAACGCCTCGAGTAGGAGGTCGTCGAGGTCTTCGCCGTTCGCGAGGCGTTGGCGAAACTCGACGGTCTTGCCCTTGAGGGCCTCGTCGGAGAGCTTGGCAATTTCGGGCTCGAGGACGTTGATGTCGGGCACGAGCGAAGCGAGGGCCTTTACCTTCTTACCTTCGCCCGCGCGCAGGATGCGATCGAGGAAACCCATGGTGGCGCCAGCCTACCGGGGTGGATGCCCGGCACCCCGGGCGCGCCCGACCTCCGGTGCCAGACTCGTGTGTGGTGACGTTGCGGGCGGTGATCTTCGACCTCGGGGGCGTTCTGATGCGCAACGGCGGACCCGCCGACTTCTCCAGCCGCTTCCCCGACGTCGATCCTGCGGTTGTCCTGCCGATCTTGATGGGACCCTACGGCGAGGATACCGATCATCCGTGGCATCGAGTCGAACGCGGCGAGATCACGCTCGCGGAGTGCCGGGCCGCCAACCGTCTGGCATTGGCGGAAGCGGGGCTGAGCGTCACCGTCTCGGCCGGACCGCCGACCATCACGTTCATCCCGAACGATGAGATGGTGGAACTGGTCGTCGCCCTACGGACGGCGGGTCTGCGCACCGGTCTGCTCACGAACAACGTGCGGGAGTTCCGTGAGCGTTGGTTTTCGGTCCTGCCCTACGCGGAGCTCTTCGACGACATCATCGACTCGCACGAGTGCGGGATGCGCAAGCCCAATCCCGCGATCTACGAGCTGGCACTTGAGCGCCTCGGCGTGCTCGCCGCCGAAACCGCCTTTCTCGACGACATCGAAACCAACGTGATGGGGGCGCGGGCGGTGGGGATGCACGCTTTCCTGGTGGTCGAGGACGGGGCCGAGGCGATGGCCGAAGTCCGCCGGTTGGCTGGGCTCAGCCCTCGTCCTTGAGCAGCCACCCGACGAGCACGCTGGCGAGCTCGTCGTCGGTCGGCTGGGGCCCCTTGATCAGGATTCGGCGAGCACGGTTGACCCGTTCGCCTCGCGGACAGGCCTTCTCGGAGACACGGTCGAGGAAGCCCTCCGGGGGCAGGCCCAGTGCGTCACGCAAGGTTGCCGGGGTGGGAACTGCGTCACTCATTGCCGAAAGTATCGGCGCGACTTTGCCTTTTGTTGAGCATGGAAGGGGTGGCGGCCGCGACCCACCGCTGCACCGTGACTGCTCCCGCCCCCGTGAGCACCTCGACCGCCGCCCGCATGGTGGCCCCGGTGGTGACGACATCATCGATGAGCAGCACGTTTCTGGGCACGACGCCCACGGCCACGAGGCTGGGGCCCTCGAGGCGCTCCGACCGGGTGCGCCCGGTCTGGTGGTCGTCGCCCAGCCGGCGCAGCAGCCGCCGGCACGGCCGGCCCAGACGGCGGGCCACCGCTCGAGCCAGCAGTTCGGCCTGGTCGAAGCCTCGGTCCCGGCGCCGGCGGTCGGTGGTGGGGATCCAGGTGACTGCATCGATTCGGCCGCCGGCGGCGCGGGCGGCGAGCGCGTCGGCCAGTGGCGCCACCGCCTGGCGGGCGTCTCTGTACTTGAGGCGGGCGAGGAGCTCCCTACCAACACCCTCGTAGGCGATGATCGCCGGCACCGGAGCGTCGGCCGGGGCCGGACGCAGTTCGTCGCGGCACGGCCCGCACGGGACGCCGCCCTGTCGGCGACAGATCGGACACACGGATCGCAGGAGCATCGATGATCTGTAGGCCGCGGGTGTGACCGTGCTTCTAGCCGAGTATCTACCGGGTGGCTTGGGCCACCGCGGCGTTGATCTCATCGCTCCGGTCGGCCACCATCCCCATCATCTCGGGGTGGGTGAAGATCCAGAAGCGCTCGTCGCGCACGGCGGCCAGCACGTCGGCCGCCACCTGCTCGGGCTCGATCGCCAGCGCGGCCGCGGCCGCCTTGATGCCGTCGTTGTTCGCCAGCGCGTCGCGATTTGGTCCCTTCCCGTCGCTCAGCTCGGCGGGCCGGTTGCGCTGACTGTCGAAGATGTTCGTGCGTACGTAGCCGGGGCACAGCACCGAGACCTTGGTCGAGCTCCCCGCCATGGCCAGCTCCTTGCTCAGCGTCTCGCTGATCGCGACCACCGCGTACTTGCTCGCGTTGTAGGGCCCGATGTACGGCCCCGCGATCAGCCCGGCGATCGACGCGGTATTCACGAGATGCCCACCATCGGGGTTCGCGAGCAGGTGGGGCAGGAAGCTCTGGATCCCGTGGACGACCCCCCACAAGTTCACGCCCAGGACCCACTGCCAGTCTTTCAGGGTGAGATCGGCGATGAACCCTCCGCCGCCCACGCCCGCGTTGTTGGCCACGATGTCGACCCGACCGAACTGGCCCATCACTGAGTCAGCCAGCTCCGCCACCTCGTCGGCCTGCGAGACGTCGAGTCGGTGCGCGACGACGTCCAGCTCCTTCGCGGTGGCATCGAGAGCGGCGGCCTCAACGTCGGCGATCACGACGTGCATGCCCTCGGCGGCGAACGCGCGCGCCATCGCCTTGCCGATGCCGCTGGCTCCCCCGGTGACAACCGCGACTCGACCCTCGAAGTTCTCCATGAGTGGGTGAGGGTAACCGCCGCGCGCGCTCGCCGGCCGGGTCGCGGTCGGGTCGCGGGCCGCCACGTTTCGAGGGTTGGTTCCCTTGGAGGGCATCACACCTCGAAACCTCTGCCCGGCCTCGCGACGTTTCGAGCTTTGAGCCCCCTGGAAGCACGTTTCGAGGTTTGGTTTAGTAGCGGTAGTTCTCCGGCTTGTAGGGCCCGGTGGGGTTGACGTCGAGGTAGTCGGCCTGCTCGTCGGTGAGTCTGGTGAGCTTCACGCCGAGCGCGTCGAGATGCAGCGAGGCCACCTTCTCGTCGAGCTTCTTGGGCAGCACGTAGACCCCGAGCGGATACTTGTCGGCGTTGTTGAACAGCTCCACCTGCGCGATCACCTGGTTCGAGAACGAGCAGCTCATCACGAAGCTCGGATGTCCGGTGGCGCAACCGAGGTTCACGAGCCGGCCCTCGGCCAGCACGATGATGGCGTGCCCATTGGGGAACGTCCACAGATCGGTTCCCGGCTTCAGCTGATCGCGCGTCGCCCCGCTGCGAGCGAGGCCGGCCATGTCGACCTCGCTGTCGAAATGGCCGATGTTGCACACGATCGCGTTGTGCTTCATCCGGTGCATGTGCTCGATAGTGATGATGTGCTCGTTGCCGGTAGCGCTGACGAAGATGTCGGCCGACTCCGCGATGTCGTCGAGCGTCGTGACCTGATAGCCCTCCATCGCGGCTTGGAGTGCGTTAATCGGGTCGATCTCGGTGATCACCACACGCGCGCCTTGGCCGCGGAGCGACTGAGCGCAACCCTTACCGACGTCGCCGTACCCGCACACGACGGCGACCTTGCCGGCGAGCATCACGTCGGTGGCACGACAGATTGCGTCGACGAGCGAGTGCCGGCAGCCGTACAGGTTGTCGAACTTCGATTTGGTGACGGAGTCATTCACGTTGATCGCGGGGAAGAGCAACTCACCACGTTCGAACATCTTGTAGAGACGTTTGACTCCTGTGGTCGTTTCCTCGGTGACCCCTTTTATGCCGGCGGTCATGCGTGACCATTTCGTGGGATCGGTCCTGAGCGTGTGCTGCAGGACGCCGAGGACGATGGCCAGCTCCGGGTTTCCCGCCGTGCTCACATCGGGTACTTCCCCGGCCTTTTCGAACTCGACGCCCTTGTGCAGAAGAAGGGTCGCGTCACCGCCGTCGTCGAGGATCATGTTCGGGCCGTCGTGTCCAGGCCACGTCATCATCTGCTGGGTGCACCACCAGTACTCCTCGAGCGTCTCGCCTTTCCACGCGAAGACCGGAATCCCCTGCGGGTTGTCGGCGGAACCCTCCGGGCCGATCGCGACGGCGGCCGCCGCGTGATCCTGGGTCGAGAAGATGTTGCAGCTGGCCCAGCGCACTTCCGCGCCCAGTTCCACCAGCGTCTCGATGAGGACGGCGGTCTGGATGGTCATGTGCAATGAACCGGAGATGCGCGCGCCCTTGAGCGGCTTCAACGGTCCGTACTCCTTGCGCAGGGCGCGCAAGCCGGGCATTTCGTGTTCGGCGAGATGTATCTCCTTGCGGCCGAACGGCGCGAGTGAGAGGTCGGCGACGCGGAAGTCGGGGTCGATGATGGTCATGGTCTCCTCACGAAGATGAAGGCCGCGCCGGATCGTGCGGCGGGCTCTGTGGTTCTTTCGTGGGGCTGGGGCCTACAGGCGCCTCTCACATCAGCCCGTGAACGGAGAACTCTAGCGGAGGCCGGCCTTGATGAACTCGAGCGCAGGGATCGGGCCGGGGTCGACTTCCTGCTGAGCGGCGAGGTGCAGTGACACCAGGTCGCCAAGGAGCACCAAGTCGAAGAGCTGCGCCATGAGCCCGTCGCCTTGGGCCTCGACGGTGTGAATCGATCCGACGACCTCGAGCATCAGGTCCCGCAGAAGGTCGAAGCGGCGCGCCACCTGAGGGTGCTCGTGATCGTGACGGAGGAAGATCAGCGTGAAGACCTGGCGGGTGACATCGCCGTGCTGGCCCCAGCCCGCCGCCTCGTTGTGGCACGCCTCCGGAACCCGGTTGGAGAACGCCGGCGCTTTGGCGTTTTCGTTGAACTCACCCTTCCACCGCTGGGCGGCGACGGCACCGATGGGGCCACCGCCGTACACGATCGGGAAAGTGCGTCCGATGTGGCGGGCGAGTTCCTCGGCGATGTTGCGGGGCTTGGACAGCTCGTCACGGCGGTGGCGCAGCTGCTTCACCGTGGCGTCGATGTCGGCCTCAACTCCCCCGCAGAGCCCGATCTGGCCGAGCATCACGAGGAGCGGAACCGATGCCGCACCGATCGCGGCTCGCGGCATGACGATGTCGGCGGGTAGCGCCACGTGGGGTGCACCCCAGTTGACGCCCAGTTCGGCGAGACGGCCTCCCGCGCTGACCGTCACGACCTTGGCTCCCGCGTGGGCCGCCTCGGTGGCCGACTCGAGCGTCTCTTCGGTGTTGCCGGAGAAGGAGACCGCGAAAACAAGCGTGCCGGAATCGACGAACCCGGGGAGTTCGTACTCCTTGCTCACGAAAATCGGCACCGAACAAATCGGACCCGCCACCGCCGACAGCACGTCGCCGCTTATCCCGCTGCCCCCCATGCCCAACACGAGCACGTTGGAGACCTCGTCGGCCGCGGGCACACCCTCGACACCGGAGGCGAGCGCGGCCGCCGCCGTCTCGACCTGTTCGGGGAGTGCGTAGGCGGCGTCGAACATGCCAAGCGTGTCGAGCACGGTCATGGCGTCACGCCGTGAACGTCGGCTTGAGACCGTCGGACGCCACCTTGGCCATGATGCGATCGTGCTCCCCGTCGGATACCTGCTCGGCCTCGTCGATGAGCATGATCGGGATGCCGTCGCGCACGTGATAGCGACGCTTCAACCGCGGGTTGTAAAGGGCGTCCTCGTCGGCGAGGTAATAGAGCGGGCCCTTGTCCTCCGGGCATGCCAGCACCTCGAGCAGAATCGGGTCGAGCGCCATGGTGTTCTCCTGTAACTCAGTCAGAGGTGACGGTTGCGAGCACCTCGGCCACATGCTCGTCGCAGGCGTCGCGGGTGGCGGCCTCGAGGTTGAGGCGCAGGAGCGGCTCGGTGTTCGAGGGCCGTAGGTTGAACCACCACGAGCCCCGATCGACCGTTAGCCCGTCGAGGCGATCCTGCTCCTCCTTGGGAAACGCTGCGGCAACTCGTTCGATCGTGGCTTGCGGATCGTCGACCTCGGTGTTGATCTCGCCGGAGTCGGCGTAACGCTCGAGCGGCTTACGCAACACCGAGAGGGCCTGCCCGGTGATGCCCATGTGTTCGAGAACAAAGACGGTGGCGACGATGCCGGAATCGGCGCGGTAGTTGTCGCGGAAATAGTAGTGCGCCGAGTGCTCCCCGCCGAACACCGCGCCGGTTTCGGCCATCACCTGCTTGATGAACGAGTGACCGACACGCGTACGTATCGGGACGCCGCCGTGTTCGCGGATCACCTCGGGCACGGCTTTCGAGCAGATCAAGTTGTGCAGGATCTTCGAGCCGGGGTGCTTGCGGAGCATTCCCACGGCCAGCATCGCGGTCGTCGTCGAGCCGGACATGCCGCGACCCAATTCGTCGACGAGAAAAACTCGGTCGGCGTCACCATCGAACGCCAGACCGACGTCGGCGCCCTTGCTCACGACTCTGGTCTGGAGGTCGCGCTGGTTGGCCGGCTGCAGTGGGTCGGCGGGGTGGTTCGGGAAGGTGCCGTCGAGCTTGCCGTACATCACTTCGAGCTCGATGCCCGGAAGGCGCTCGAGGACCGCGGGCACCACCAACCCGCCCATGCCGTTGGCGGTGTCCGCCACGACCTTGAGCGGCCGCAGTTGCGTCGGGTCGATGAACGAGACCACGTGGGTGGCGAACGCATCGAGCAGATCACGCGACGTCTCCTCACCGAGGCGGCCGGCGCTGGGCACGTCACCCGCGGCGAGGTACGACTCGGCGAGACCTTGGATATCGGCGAGGCCGGACTCGACGCCGATCGGACGGGCGCCCGCGAAGCAGAGCTTGATCCCGTTGTACTGCGCGGGGTTGTGGGACGCCGTGAACATGGCGCCCGGCGCGTCGAGCGAGCCGGCGGCGTAATAGAGCAGATCGGTGGACGCCAGGCCGAGCAGTACGACGTCGGTGCCCTGGCGCCGGGCCCCGTCGGCGAACGCAGCGACGAGCTCAACGCCCGACGACCGCATGTCGTGAGCCACGAGCACACGTGGCGTCCCGACAAAACGCGCGAAGGCGGCACCAATCGCGCGGGTCTTGGTGGCGTCGAGCTGATCGGGCACCGTGCCGCGGATGTCGTACGCCTTGAAGATCTCACCCAGGGGGGACATGCGAGCCGCAACCCTAGCCAGGACGTGGGTCCGGCGCCCCTGGGGTTTCGGTATCACCGTTTGGCGCTTCGCCGGCCCCGTTCGAGGGCAACCCGGCTAAACCGTGATCGTCGGTGTCCTCCCAATCCACCCACCAGGTATGCGTCGGTTCACCGGAGGGCGCGGGCCACGAGCCGGCGTTGTTTTCGGCCGACGCGAAGTTCATGCGCCGCCGGAAAAGAAAGCCAAGGCCGATGAGACCGAGGCCGGTAACGACGATGCCGGCCCAATCGGTCATGGTGCGCCCGTAGTGCAACGAAACATGGTTCGAGGTCGGAATCACCACTATGAGGTTCGGCGCCACCCGCCACGGACCTCGGGCGCCGGAGGCCTCCCAGTTCGGGAAATAGGAAACCTTCACGAGCACGGGCACGCCGATCTTGTCGACCGTGAACGACACCCGATCGTCGCCGGTTGTCACGTCACTGACCTTTACGTCGGGGTAGGTCACCGGTTTGTTCGTGCCTTCGGGTGCGACGACCGCGAGGTGCCGGCTATCGGTGATCTCCTTGCTCGTGCGCTTGACGGCGATGCGCTTCCAGTCGGCTGGGCCGCTCTGCGCGGGCACCGACGGCCACTGGTCGGGGTGTTGGAAGTAGCTCGTGCCGACTTCGAGCCACTTGTCCCGTGAGGACGACACGCCGGTGACGACGACGGGCTGCGTCTTGAGTGGGACCACGAGGTCGTGCTGGGCCACCTCGTACACGCGCCACGGCCCGGCGGTCGAGACCAGTTTCAGTTCGGGATTCTGGTCGGCCTGCTTCGTGACGGTCGGGCTGAACGCCAGGTAGTAGCGCACACCGAGCTCCTGAAGCTCGGTGACACCCGCGGCGACGTCGGCGTTCACGTAGTGCAGCCGGCGTACAGGGTTGGAGGAGTGATCGCTGAGCGCCGCCGCCGCGAGGAAGTGGTACGGCGTGGTGGCCGACGACTCGAAGAACAGGCCTTCCATCGATGCGATGCAGCCGTTCGTCCAGAACGGGAGCAGCATCAGTGCCATGGGTGTCCCGTAGCGGTCCTCGAGGTTGTTGTTCTCCCAAAGTGCTCGGCCGCAGCCGTGCTGGCTGCCGAGCACCTTCATCGCCGAGACGATGCCGTAGTACTCGCCGTAGGCGTCCTTGCGCTCGTAGCCCTTGAAGTTCCATGCGGCCCAGTCGTCGACGAACGTCGCCTTGCTCGAATGGAAGGGCCCCCAGTGGTACACCCACTGCGTCTTGTTGAGATGATCCTCGACGCGGGTATGCCCAAAGGGCAGATCGCGCAGGCCCATGCCGAGCGTCACCACCGACGCGAGCGCGATCGGCACCGGCGCCCACAACAACGCGGCCCGACCGTCGCTGTCGCGCACCCGGCCCACCACCCACGCCGCGGCCCACGCAATGTCGGCCAGACCGATCGCAGCGAGGAGGTAGCGACTCAGGTAGAGGAACGGAAGAAGACGCGCGTTCCACAGCTGACTCTGCGGCTGCACGATCGCCCACGTGCCGTAAATAACTGCCATCACGGCGAGGAACACCCCGAGGCGGCGGCCCTTCGAGATCGAGACGGCGAGGCCCACGACGATGAGCGCGAGCAGCGCGATTTCGGTACCCGTCCCGTGGGGGAAAAGCATCTTCCAGTAGTCGTACCGTTTCTCGTAGCCCATGTCGGTGAGGTAATGGCGCTGCAGCAGGAACGGCAACATCCAAAACGCGGTGAGGGCCGCGCCCACAGCACCGAACGTGATGAGGTAACGAAGGCGCTTCCGGTCGGCCCAGAGCAGGAACATCACGATGGTGCCCACCACCGCAAAGATCGCGACGATGCCGTGGCACAGGCAGGCGAGCGCGAACAGCACAGCGGCCGTCGCCCGGTTCTCACCCGTTCGGAATCCCTTCGCGAGAAACGCGAAGTACAAGATGCAGAACGAGAGCGCGATCGAGAACGAGAACTCGCCGGCCATGGTCGACGCGATGTTCCCGCCGTAGATCGTGAAGGTCTCGTCGAAAAGGAAGAACGTGGCGGCCACGGCCATGAACGCGGGGGCCGGGAAGGCGAGCCCCCCGAGGTAGCCGAGCGCGGCGGCGCAGATGGGCAGGGACAAGATGCCAAGCAGGGCCACGATCTTGAGCGCGACGCCGTAGGGCAGGACAACGTCGAGGGCCACGACCATCAGGGCCGGAACCACCATGTAGTACTGGTACATGGGGAAGCCGGCGTACCAGTCAGGGGCCCATCCAGAGAGCCGCCAGTGCGGCAGGATGTGGTCGCGCAGGTAGGCCGGACCCCAGACATGGGCGCCGAAGTCCCCGCCCGCCGGCGTGGTCGCGGCGATCACCAGATCGGGGCTCAGGTGAACGAACGTGTAGAGCACCGCGCTGGCGACGATGGCGAAGGTGATCATTCCCGGCCACCACGTCGCCTCGCTCAATCCCGGCTCGCGGACGCGGCGCGTGAACCCGCTTAGGTCGGGGTAAGCGTCTGGGATCGGCTCGGCGATCATCGGGTCGAGCAGCTCGGTCATAACGGAGGAATCATCCTGCCATCCACCAGCGCTGAGCCGGTGTCGCCCCCCACACTCAGCGCCGGGCGAGAAGAACCGCCACCGTGTAGGCGTTGAAACCGGCATGGGCGAAAATTGACGCGCCGATCCGACCCGTGCGCTGCGCGAGGTAGCCGGCCACCAACCCGAAGAGAATCAGTCCGGGCAGCTGCAAGGGTTGGAAGTGGGCGAGGCCAAAGAGCGTGGCCGACACGAGCAGCGCGAGACCGTCATTGACGCGCGCCTGGAACGAACGCAGCACGAGTCCACGGAAGAAGAGCTCCTCGATGATCGGCGCGCCGACCACCACGAGAACGACGAGCAGGGTGATGCCAAAGCCCTTCGCCGTATTCGTGAGGTCCTTCGCCGGCCGGTCGATGTCGAGCTTGCCGAAGATCCACTGGACGGGTACGTAGAGCAACGGCACGAACACCATCTGCGTGAGCACGCCCGCAGGGAAACCAATGGCAGCATCGATGGGCCTCACCACCAACCCGTAGTCGCGCCGCAGCCGCCCGGTGCCCCGCATTCGGCTGACGACGACCATGACAGCCACGAGCGCGACCCAGAGCGGGGCAAGCGTGGCGGCCTGGAGCCAAAGGGGCCAGTCGCGCGCCTTGATATCGGCATAGCCCGTGGCCGCAACGATGATCGACTGCCCAACAGCCGCGGCCACAAACGCGGCGAGCCACGCCAGGACGGCGACCAACGGCGAGAACTCTGGCTGGGTGCGGGGGACGCGCATCGACCCGCGCGCGACGATCAGCCCGCCACGAGCAGGCGCTCGTCGATCAGGCGCCAACCCGCGGGAACGCTGATGCGACCGGCATGGCGGAAGCACAGGTCGTAGTCATGCGGGTCACGCTCGGTCGAGAGCTCGTGCATCCAAGCCATGCGGCCACCGTGGTTGTACGAGAGCGTCGCCTCGGCCGGTTCGCTGCAGGCCGGCCGGGAGCACTGACGTATCACGGGTTCGAGGGTAGTTGCTCGTGCAACACTGGCGGCGGCGGAGTGTTTGTCGACCACAAAGGTGCATCGCGTGCGCCGTAGCATGTCGGCATGAATAATCTTCCCCCTCCTCCGCCGCCTCCGCCGCCGAGCAACGGCCGGGGACCGGTTCGCCCGGGCCCTCGAGGCGATCAGCAGCGGCCGGGGGCCACGCCGCCGCGCCGTCCATCGATGCCGAAATGGTCGCTCTGGGTTCTCCTAGGCCTGCTCGCGGCCGTGTTCATCGGCGCCAACCTGTTCGCCCGCGACACCAGCACGAAGCTCGACTTCGGCACGTTCATCAGCAAGGTGAAGACCGACGAGGTCAAGTCGGTCCTGTACAACAACCAGACCGGGCGCATCCACGGCGAACTCAAGGACGGCACGAAGTACTCCACCACCGCGAAGCTGCCGCTCTCCGACGAGAACGAAGCGCTGATCATCTCCCACGTCCAGCAGTACCAGCCCGACTCGCCCCAGCCCTCCTGGATCGGCAGTCTCCTTCCGTTCCTGTTACCCACCGCGATCATCATTGGCTTCTTCATCTGGTTGCAGCGACGGCAGGCGAGCCAGATGGGCGGGGTGATGTCGATCGGGCGCAGCCGCGCCAAGGCGTACACCGCCGACAAGCCGTCGACGACATTCGCCGACATCGCGGGGTACGAGGGGGTCAAACAGGAGATCACGGAGGTGGTCGACTTCCTGCGGATGCCCGAGCGCTTCCGTGACATCGGCGCTCGGGTGCCCAAGGGCATCCTGTTGGTAGGTCCGCCCGGTACCGGCAAGACGCTGCTCGCCCGCGCGGTCGCGGGTGAGGCCGGCGTCGGCTTCCTGTCGGTGACGGGCTCCGACTTCATGGAGATGTTCGTCGGTGTTGGCGCGAGCCGGGTCCGCGATCTGTTCCAGCAAGCGCGCAAGATGGGCCGCGCCATCATTTTCGTCGACGAGATCGACTCCATCGGTCGCAAGCGCGGCGCGGGGCTCGGCGGTGGGCACGACGAGCGTGAGCAAACCCTCAACCAGATGCTGGCCGAGATGGACGGTTTCGAGACGAGCGAGGGCATCGTCATCATGGCCGCCACGAACCGGCCCGACATCTTGGATCCCGCGCTACTGCGCCCGGGCCGCTTCGACCGCACGATCGTCGTGCCGCTGCCCGAGTACGAGGAGCGTCTCGCCATCTTGAAGGTGCACGCCCGCGACAAGAAGATGGCCAACGACGTCGACCTCGAGACCATGGCGAAGGGCACGCCCGGCATGAGTGGTGCCGATCTGGCGAACCTCGTCAACGAGGCGGCCCTCTTCGCCGTCCGCCGCGGCTCGAAGCAGATTGAACGCATCGACTTCGAGTCGGCGCGCGACCGCGTGATGATGGGCGCCCGCCGCGAGAGTCTCGTGCTGTCGATCGAGGAGAAGCGCACCACCGCCTACCACGAGGGCGGCCACGCCGTGCTCGCGACGGTGCTCCCGAATGCCGACCCCGTGCACAAGGTCACCATCCTCCCCACGGGTATGGCCCTCGGCGTCACCCAGCAGCTTCCCGAGGAGCGCCACAGCTACTCACGTGAGTACATCCTCGACGAGATCTGTGTCTTCATGGGCGGCCGCGTCGCCGAGGAGATCGTCTTCGAGCGGCGTACCACCGGTGCGTCGAACGACCTCGAGCGCAGCACGCACCTGGCCAAGCGCATGGTCCGAGAGTGGGGCATGAGCGACAAGATGGGACCGCAGGCGTGGGAGACCCGCGGCCACGTGTTCCTCGGCGAGGACCTCATGACCTCCGGGCGCGAATACTCAGAGGACACCGCACGCATGATCGACGAAGAAGTCGCCACCATCCTGCGCTCCCAGGAGGAGCGGGCTCGGCAGCTGATCCTCAAGCACCGTGCCGGTCTCGACCTCGTGGCGGCGGCGTTGCTCGAGCGCGAGACGATCGACGGCGCCGAGATCGGACGCCTCGTCCAGCAGGGTTTGGGCCAACCCGTCGAGCCCGCGCCCACCAGCAACTGAGTTCACTGGCCGAGATCGGCCTCCGGGGTCGATCCCGGCTCTCGGCACTCGGCCACGGCCGCCCATAGGTCGGTCGCCGTCACCGGACCCAGAAAACTGGCCCGCACCGTCCCGGCGGAATCGGCGATCACGGTGATCGGTACCGCCTCGATGTGGTAGCGCCGGTGCACGCGGGGTTGCTCGGTCACCTCGACATCGGTCACCGCCACCTCGCGCGACGCGAGGACGCGCGCCGCCGCGACGACCTGCTGGCACGAGTCACACGTCGACGACGAAAATACGGCCACCAACCACGCGGCGTCGGGGCGTGCAAAGTCGGCCCGATCGAGCTGCGCGGGCACGATCGCCCTCGGTTGGCTCGGTGCGTCGCGTCGCCGCCGCTTTTCGATCAACGCCGCCACAATCACCGCGGCGGCGACGAGCACAGCGGCAATGAGGACGCGACCCATCATCGGTCGAGGGCCATCATCCGTCGAGTGTTGGTATGGCGATGCTGCGCGCCACCGTGGGTAGGTCGGTGGCGATGACGACGCGTTCGACTACCACGGGAGCGCTGGCGTCAACGACGACAGGGGTCGGCCCCGCGAGAACGTTGCCTCCGAGCGTGACCCGCAGCGTCTCACCTGCAGCGAGCGCGACGTTGTCGAACCCGGGCACGGGTATCGCACCCGTGGTCCCGAGTGTTGCAACGGTGACGGTGACCGTGGTGCCCGTGGGGTTGGCCACAACAATCTCCTCGTTCACCGTGGCTAACGACTCTCCGGCGGCGAGCGACCAATGCGTGGCGAGCAGACGGGCGCCCAGCACCGCAGAGGTTCCCGTGCGCGCGGGGTCGGTGTTGTCGATGCGTCGCTCGGCCACAACCGGGGTGCCGTTGAGCGAGCGCACGATCAACGTATGGCGGCCCGCGGGCAACACATCAGAAAGCGCCACCGTGACGATGGCCCCCGCGGGCACCGTGGTGGCGATGGCATCCACGGGACTGGCCGACGGGTCGAGGTAGGGCTCGACGCGCACCGACGCGTCGCTGTCAGTCGGATTGGCGAGCACGATGAACTCGCGCGCGTTCGGGCCCGTCTCGCCGTCGGGGAACCACCACTCCGTGCCGGGCGAGGTCGCCAGCACGCCGCTCACGGTGCCCTTGCGTCCCGACGTGCCGTCGTAGCGCTGAAGTCGCCCCATCACGATCCGCCCGGAACGCGCCGTCGCGACGACGCCGACGTCGACACTGCGCAGCACGACATCGTTCACCCCAAAGACCTGGAGGGAACGGCCCGGTATGACCAGACCCTGGAGCGCCTGGGGATCGCGACGGCCCTGGTCGGTCAGGAATCCAAGATCGACGACTGCGGTCTCGGGGAACGGATTGAAGGCGAACAGCGTGAACGTCGCGTCGAGTGTTGTGGTGCCGTCGGCACCGAACCAGCTCGACGACGCCGTCGTCGCGCACGGCGCGTGATCGGTGCCGAGCGGCCCGGTAACGGTCTGCTCGACGCTGACGTCGCCGCGCTCGAGCTCGACGAGGGTGGCGGCGTAGGGACTCGTGACGATGTCACCCAACCGCACGCTCGTCGTCTTGCGGGCGGGCACGGTGAGCGGCGTGGTCACCGGCTCCCCTGCGCTCGGGAAGATCGTTATGGAACCAGTTCGTTCACGATCGGCGAAGTTGGCCACGGTGATCGTGCCGGTGAGGCTCCCACCCGGTGCCGCCGGCGCGCCCGGGCAGAACCAACTGGCCGACAGGGCGTCGGCCGGCGGCGCCGCGATCGGGGTGGCCGCGCTCGCCGGACGTCCGAAGACCGCCGCGGTCGCGGCGGGGCGATCGCGATCGAGCAGCAAGCCGCCCGTCGTGAGCGCCAGAAGGACGAACGCGGCCAGCGCCCTTCGGCTCATACGTCGTCCTCTGACTCCGAGTCGGCCCATTGGATCTCGTCGGCTGCGGCGGCGGCGGCGGCCTCGCGCGAAGTCGACGACTCGGTCGCAGGGGCCTCGGCATCGGACCAATCAAGCTCCGGTTCGGGCTCAGCTGCGAGACGTTCGGGCTCGGCGCTGGTCGCGAGACGGAAATGGCGGCGGCGCAGACGCACCAACACGCCCACCACGACCAACCATGCGGTCAGCTGCGCGAGGAGCGCCAAGCGTCGCGTGAGCGGGGTGCGGTAGCTGAGACGCGCCGGGCCGGCGGCCGGAACGGTGAAGGCGTTGGCCCAGCCGAACGCGGGCCGCCGGGCGACGCTGGTACCGCCGACTTGCAGGCGCCAACGAGCCGACGACGCCTGAGCGAGAAACATGGTTCCCGCCGGCAAGGGTCCCTTTGCGTTGGTCGCGCTACTGCCCGGCAGGACGGGCGTCGACGTTCCCAGATCGGTGCCGGCGAGGGACGCGGGGTCGGACTCCGCGCTGGCCGCGGCCGCGACGGGCGAAAGGGTCGCGCGTTCGGCGATCCACGCGGTGTTTTCGTAGACGTAGAGAGCGTCGTCGATGTCGACCTTGCGAAGGTCGAGCTGCGAGCCAAGGGAACTGACCAGCGTGTCGGGCGCCGGGAGCTCGGTGGCGTTCGAGGCCGCGGGCGCCGCGCGGACAGGCACCACCACGTAGCGAATCGCCATCGGTGCGAGCAGCCGCCCGAGCCGGTCGGTGCGGCCGTCACCCGCGATCTCGACCGCATCGCGGATGAGGACCGTGGCACGAGACGGCGTCCCCGGCCACAGGTTGGCGATTTCGGGCGGACCACCCGACGACACCGCGTACGAAAGGCCGTCGTTGAGCCACCATCCCCGCAGCGGAAGGGCACGCGGGTCACCAAGCCAGAGAACCCGGAAACGCCCCTCCTCCGGGGCCGACAAGAACGTGAAGGTGCGATCGAAGTCGGGGCGCGGGAGGTGCCAACGACCTCCCGCCATTCCGCCGATCATCGGCACGGCGGCCACGACCACTGCCACACTCGACAGAAACGCCAGCGGTTGACGCAACGTGAGGCGGGCGCTGCGTACGTCGAGATCGACCGCCGCGCCACCCATGCTGACGGCGAGGGCAACTGCGGCGGCGGCCGAGGCGAGGAACAGTTCGGGCATGGCGAACGGGCGCGGCAGCCAGTCGCGACCGTCGGCCCACGCGATCGCGACAAATACCGCGGCGATGGCGCACCCACGGATCGCCCAAGCGGCGCGCCAGCCGCGCGACACAATCACGGCGACTAGAGCCGCCGCGACCAACCCGGCGCCGAGCACGCTGCCTACCGGCCCCGAGTGGAAGACCAGCAGTCGTCCGAGAGTCGGACCCAGCGGCGAGACGGGCTTCACCACGCCGATCGCCGCCCACGCACCGCCCGAGCGGTAGACCTCGAACAGCCAGGGAAGGTTCAGGCCCACTCCGACGATGAGCCCCCCAGCACTCACGACGACGACGCGGCCAAACCCGGCGCGCCCGCCCGCGAAGGGCGCGGCGATCGCAAACGCGGCCACCATCAACACCACCACCAACGGGTAGGCGGGGACGAACGCGGTGGCGATCGCGACCACCAAGCCGAGTCCGAGCATCTCGCGTATGAGCCCTCTCGACTCATCGAACGGCTCGAGGCCACTCGCACGCGCCAGTCGTGCCAACACCCATGGCGCGCTGGCGTAGCCGACCAGGCCGGCCACACTCCCCCGCGCCAGCGCGTTCACGCCGACCGGGGCGGCCGCGTACGCGATAAGGCCGAGCAACCGTCCCCGCGGCACGCCCACTGCACGCGTGAGCCGCCACGCACCGGCGACTCCAATCAGCAACGCGCCGACGACCAACAGCGTGCGAGCGAATGCAGTCGCTCCGAGGCAGACGGCCACGACCCCAGCCACGAGGGCGAGGCCCGTCGGGGCGGGGTCGCTCGTGCCCAGTCCGACGTCGTGCCAGCCGTTGGCATAGGTGCGTAGGAGCGTCACGGCCGACGAGCGCACCGGGAGCAGGTCGCCCACGGCCGGCAGCACCCCCGTTATGAGCTGGCGACTCCCCACGATTAGGACGGCGGCCACGGCGAGCCATGTGAGGATCACCCGCCAGGGCCGGCCGCCCCGAATGAGTCCGATCGCCGCCTGACCCAGCCGCCCGATCCAGCCGTGGCGCACGTCGCGCTCGGCCAACTGGCCGCGCAGGAAGACCATGAGTTGCGCGCTGCCCCTCACCTGGAGGGCGCGCACGTCGGCGTCGGGCACTTCTCGCGTCTTCTTCACGCGCGCTCGACCGGCGCGGATCGTGCCGAGACGGGCGACCGTGGCCGGCCATGCGGTTAACTCGCGAACGCTGTCAAGGGGCCGACGATGGACGAGAGCGCTCACCGCCCGAACGATTGACAGAAGGGCGAACTGCGGCAGGACGCGTGCCATATGGCCGACGCTGTACAGGGTGGTCAGGAGGCGCAGCCGTTCCGCCGGTGCAAGGTCGCGAGACTCCAGGGGTTCGCGCAGGTGGGCGCGAGCGGCCGGCACGACGAGGACGCGTGCCGCCGCAAGATGGGCGCGCCAGCACAAGTCGAGCGAACCGGCGGCGGGTGACAGCGTCGTGTCGAATCCACCGAGCGCCGCGAACAGGTCGGCCCGGATTGCGAGCACGGCTCCGTGGATCCAGAACACGTCGTGGACGGCGTCGTGCTGCTCCTGGTCGCGCTCGCCCGGCTCCACGAGCGGCGCCGCTACCGCGAACTTGTCGATCGCGGCACCGACGTCGGCGAGGCGGGTCGGGTCGTTCGGATCGAGCAGCTTGGGCCCGAGGATGCCCGCGTTCGACCGGTACGCCTCCTCGATGAGGGCGCGCACCGCGCTCGTCTCGAGCACCGTCGAGGGGTCGAGGAACAGGTAGAAGGCCGCCCCCTCGACCAGGCGCAGGACCTCGTTGGCAGCCGCCAGTGGTCCTGTGTCGCGGGGCAGCCGGCGCACGAAGGCGCCGCTCACCACATCGCCGGCGTGGGCCGCCACGGTCTCGGTGCCGCTCAGGTCGACGATGATCGTGCGCAGGGCCGGGTAGTCCTGGGCCGCGAGTCCCGCAAAAACGGCATCGAGGTCGGCATCGGCCCGCTGTGTGACCACGACCGCGACCACAGGAGGGGCGGCGGGCGTTTGATCCACGAACGGGCGAGGCTAGTGGGGGCCTCGCGCGGCTGAAGCGTCATCAAGTCGGCACACTTGAGGAAGTTTCTCAAGCCTGGCACCGCCGGTAGTGCTTGCAATAGTTAGCGAAATCGTCTAATGTGCAAGCACTTTCCGGTTTCAGAAGGAGCTCCCCCGCCATGCCCAGTACCGCTAACCGCACCGCTCTGCCCCGCGACATCGCCAACGTGGCGAAGGACCTCGTGTATGTCACCGTCGGCTTCGGCGTCCTCGCCGTTCAGCGGGCCCAGGCCCAGCGCCGCGAGTTGCAAGAGAGGCTGAACGGCCAACTCGGAGCCGGCAAGTCGGGCATCGAGAAGGCCACCGCCGCATTCGAGCAGCAGGTCAAGGCGCTCGAAGCTCGCCTCGCCGCCGTCGAAGAGCGCATCGACGCCACGCTCGACCAGGTCGAGGCGAAGATGCCCGAGCAGGCCAGGGCCGCGTTTCATCAGGCCCGCGAGGCCGCTCGTACGGCCCGCAACCAGGTGCGCAAGCTCACCACCCGCGCCGCCTAATTCGTGAACGTTTTGCGGCAGGTTTTTTGCGACGTGACTAGGTCGCGTCGCCGAACGCCTGCACGGTGCCGTCGGCGGACACGATCCGGTAGCCGTTGCCCGTGCCGGTGACGCTGATGGCCACCACCGGCGAGGTCGAGCCGGGTGCGCTGCCGAAGAATGGCGCGCCGCCAAACGCGAACACCCCGCCGTCGGAGGCCACAAGCCAGTAGCCGTCGCCTTGCGGGCGCGCCGCCATCCCCACGATCGCCTTGTTGAGCTTGATCGCACCAGTCGATCCGTAGAACGCGGCGTCACCAAACGCGAACACGCCGCCGTCGGAGGCCACGAGCCAGTAGCCGATGCCCGACTTCGTTGGAGCCATGCCCACGACGGGTTTGTTCAATTTCGTACCGCCCATCGAGCCGACGAATGGCGCGGCGCCGAACGAGAACACGCCACCGTCGCCGGCGGTGAACCAATAGCCGTCGCCTTGTGGTCGAGCGGCGATCGCCAGCACGGGCGAGTTGAGACGCGTGGCCCCCATCGATCCGTAGAACGGCACGTTGAACGAGAACACGCCGCCGTCGCGGCCGAGGAGCCAGTAACCCACGCCGCTAGCGCCGGCCGTCATCGACACGATCGGACCGTTCAGCTGGCTGCCAAGCATCGACCCCCGGTATTGCGCACCGTTGTACGGCAGCACGCCGCCGTCGGTGGTGGCGATCCAGTATGTCGACCCGCTGCCGTTGGCCACGGCGCCCGCCGGTGAGGTCAATGCGCTCGACACCACCTGAAACCAGTCCGACATCAGGCCGATCGCCTGCTGGAACTGCTGACCGGTGAGCGTCACCGACCCAGCGGTTCCCTGCACGATCATCTGTGTGACGCGCCCGCCGAGATCGCCGATGCCATTGCGTTTCGTGATCTGGATGTTGAGGAGCGTGCCCACCGATGGGTATTTGTCGGTGACCGCGGTCGTGGGGATCGCTGTCGTCCAGTTGTGATTCGTGTTGGCGCTCACGGCGTCGCCTTCATCGACCACCGTCGGGAACACTCCCGGCGCGGTGTTGCCACCGGTCGACGAGGAAAACTCTGTGGCGATGACCGTGCCGCCCCGCGTGCGGATCTCGCCCGCCGTACCGGCCACGGCGCTGTCGCTGCGCGGGTCTTCGAGCGCCACCGCCGACGCGGTGGGGTTCGCTTTCAGGAACGTGCCTCCGTACACCTGACACGCCTGCGTGTCACACGTCTTCGCGAACGAGTAGCGGTTGTCGGCGAACGAGTACGACCGCGCCGCGACGGCTTGGGCTCTCAAGGCTTGCATCCCCTTGCCGCCCGCGGCATCACCCCACGACCCGGGTGACTCGCGCGGCACCACGCCGCGCACGTAACGGTCGAGGGTGGTGATGTTGATCGTGCGCGCCGCGCTGTTCAGATCGCGCACCGCGGCGATATCGCCGCGGTAGTAGCGCACGCTGCCCGCGGGCTCGCACACGCCGATGTGGTCATTGATGCTCGCGCTGTCGAGATTGGGTGACGTCACTGACACGCGCACCGGCCCGGCAAGGCCGGACGCGACCTGCGCGTCCCAGGGCCCGTTGCAGCCGCTCGACGAATACACGTCGTAGAGGGTCTGGCCGGGCCCCGCACGCGGGACGATCCTGAGTGCGGCGAACGGACCGAGCGGCGATGACCCCGTCAATGTCAGTCGACCGGCGTCGTTCACGACGATGGTGTCGGTGTCGTCCTCGGATATCAGGCGGACGGTCATCGGCGAGAGCGGATCGATTGTTCCCGCCAACGTGTTGCCGTAGTAGAGGTCGAGGATCTGGTGGTAGTCCCAACCGAATTGGGTGGCGTAGCCGAACGCGCCCCATTGGCCCATGCCGCGGCCGTGGCCGTAGCCGTGCCCGAACACCGTGATCGTGGCGCCGTACGCGCGCGGCACCATGGGAATCGCGTCCGCACTACCGGTCGGCAGTGCAACGGCACCCATGGCAATGCCGATCGCCAGCAGCGCCGGCCTTAGTTCGCGCATTCGCACCCCGTGTCTTGACCCTGTCGTGACGCCGCCCGAACTTCCAACCTAGCCACCGCCCCGCAGGTAAGTCCGCGCACCCTCACTACGATCACGCCGTGCCCCTACCTGGTCCCGTGCGGCGCGTTGGCCGGGCCGGTCGGCGCACGCTACAAAAAGGCGTGGACCGGAGCCCGAAGATGCGTCGCCTCGTCGAGGTCGCGCACTATGAACTCGGACGCACGCTCGACGACGACACCTACGACGCCGAGTACTTCGGTGAGGGCCGCAACCCGTTCGACCGCATGGGCCTCTCCGGTTACGAGCGCTACTCGCGTCAGAGCTCGAATGCCGACATTGCCGCGTACATCGTGTGGCGCTTCTTCGACGTGCACCACACGCTCGACATCGGCTGCGCGACGGGCTTCGTGGTCGAGGCAATGCGCGAGCTTGGTATCGACGCCGAAGGAAGTGACGTGAGTCGCTGGGCGGTCACGCACGCATCACCGGGAGCCCGCGGGCACGTGCGTCAGGGCAACCTCCTCGGACGCCTTCCGTACAAGAAGCGACAGTTCGATCTCGTGACGGCGTTGGAGACGCTCGAACACCTGCCACCCGCCGCCATACCGCGGGCGATCAAAGAGCTGGCGCGGGTCACGAACGGGTGGGTCGTCGCAACGATTCCGTCGTTCGGGCACAACGATCACGGTCCCCACGGTTTCCCGCACAGCAAGGTGCGTGACGAACGTCTCGAGCACTATCTCGCGCAAGGCGACGCGTACGACGGTCCGGTGCCCTACGACGATCTCTACCGAGACGCGCGCGGTGAGCCCATCGAGGGACACCTCACGATCGCGTCGTTCGGGTGGTGGACGGCCCGTTTTGCCGAGGCGGGCTTGGAGCGGTGCGGCGCCATCGAGGAACGCATCCACCCGGTGCTGACGCGGTTCAATCTGTCGGAGTTCTGGAACCTGTACGTGTTCGCAAAGCGAACTACTGCCTCGAGCGAACCGTTCACGAGGTCCTCCGAGGAACTATTGGCTCGAGAGCGGCTCTGGGGTCTCGACGTCCGCACGCCCACCGCCCGCGCTCTCGACTTCCTTCGCGCCGGCTTGGGCGACAGCGCCGTCGAAGCCGCGCTCAGATCGCCGCCAGGCTGACCAGGCTGGCGGCAAAAACGCCGGCCGCGCTGCCGAGCGACTGCGCATCGCCGTACGGATAGATCGTGCCGTCGCCGCTCACCAGCCAGTAGCCGTTTCCGGATGCCGTCACCGACATCCCGGCGATGGGTTGACCGAGCAAGAGGCCGTTGGTGCTTCCGAGGAACGGCGCATCGCCGAAGGCGAAAATCCCACCGTCGCTGGCCACCAACCAGTAGCCGTGACCCGACTTCGACGGCGCCATCCCGACTATCGGTTTATTCAAAACTATGGCCCCGGTGGATCCGTAGAACTGGGCGTCGCCGAACGTGAAGATGCCGCCGTCGCTCGCCACCAACCAGTACCCGTTGCCGCTCGGCGTGCGGGCCATGCCGACCACGGGCCTGTTCAGAATGAACGCCCCGGTTGATCCGTAGAAGAACGCGTCGCCGTAGGAAAAGATGCCGCCGTCGGTGGCCACGAACCAATAGCCGTTCCCCGACGCCGTGGCACTGAGACCGACGACGGGCTTGTTGAGTTTGAGGTTTCCCGTCGAGCCGTAGAACTGCGCGTCGCCGAACGAGAAGATACCGCCGTCGCCGGCCACTAACCAGTAGCCGTTGCCCGTGCGCGTCGACGCGATGCCGACCACGGGGCGAGCAAGCGGGATGCCCGCCATCGACCCGAGGTATGTCGCGTCGCCGTACGCGCCTACCTCCCCGAGCGCGGTGGTGACACGGAAGCCGACGGGGTCGAGCGCGAGTGATGCGCCGATGTCGAGACGACCCCACGACGAGTCAGTGCCGGTGCCGGCGATGGAGACTGCGCCGCGCTGCAACCGGCTAAAAACGCCCGCGGGCGTGATACCGGGGTGGGCGGCCACGATGAGCGCGGCCGCGGCCGCCGCGATCGGCGACGCAAACGACGTGCCGTCGCCGCTTCCGTACCCGCCCGGCACCGTTGAAAAGATGTCGTCCCCCGGTGCCATGAGATCGACCCACGGGCCGCGATTCGAAAAGATCGCCGTGTGATCGGTCTTGTCAGTCGCCCCCACGGAGAGAACGCCCGGGAGAGCCGCCGGGTATCTCGGAACCGATGACGCGTCGTTACCTGCCGCCGCAGCCAGGATCACGCCCTTGCCCTGCGCGTAGGCGACGGCGTCGTCGAGCACGGCGCTCGACCCCGGTCCGGAGAGCGACATGTTGACGATCGCCGCCCCCTGGTCGGTGGCCGAGCGAATCGAGGCGGCAAGGTCCGACTCCGAACCGCAACCGAAGTCGTTCAGGGCACGTACCGCGAGCACACGGGTGTTCCAGCCGAGCCCGGCCACGCCCGTGGCGTTGTTCGTCCGGGCCCCGATGACTCCCGCCACGAAAGTGCCGTGGGCCACGGCCGTCATGGGATTGGGACTGCCACAGCCGTTCACTCCGTCGTTGGCGGGATCGACGAGGTTGCCGCCGTCGATGACCTTGCCCGCAAGATCCACGTGCGTGGTGTCGACGCGCGTATCGAGCACCGCCACCACCACCGCAGCCGACCCCATCGTGATATCCCACGCCCTCGGCGCGCCGATGACGTTCAGGTAGCTCGCCTGGCTGGCGCCGTAGTTCGGGTCGTTGGGCACCGTGTCGGCCCTCACCCATCGGTCGGGCTCCGCGTACTCGACGGTGGGATCGCGGTTCAACTGAGCGAGTAGGTCACCGGTAGCGGCCGGCGGCACCGAAAGGATGACCGTGTCGGGGGCCACCGAAGAGGCCGACGCGGCCAGCAGCAAGCCAGGACGGCCCGACACTTTGACGACGATACGTCCGGGGATGATCGACGAGTCGACGGCGATGACGGGAGCGGCGGTGGTTGACGCACGGGCCTCCACGGGTAGGAGTGGCCCTGTGGTCGCTGCCGTCGCCACCGCAAGCGCCATGGAAACGGCTCGCCTCGTCATGTAACCGACATCGTGCCAGACGGGATGGCGAACCCTGCATCGCTCACGGTGTCCCGGCTGGTGTCATGGCTGCACTCAGGCGGTTCGGTACGGTGTGTGACCTTGTCCGCAATCGCCACACCTCGATCGCGTCTTGCCCGTACGGCCCTTCCCGAAGGCACGTTCGCCGTGGGAGCCGGCCTGGTGGTTTCGGGTCTCAGCACGTACGCGTTCTTGTCGGTAGCCAAGCATGCGCTCGGGAGCGCCGCCTTCTCGCCTCTCGGCGTCATGTGGAGTCTCACGTTCTTCGCCGCTCCTGGCTTTTTCTTGCCGATCGAGCAGGAAGTGGGACGCGCGCTCGCCCACCGCAAAGCTCAGGGCACCGGGGGCGCCGCTGTCGTGCGCCGCGCCGCAGTTCTCGGCGGCGCGCTCGCCGGCTTTCTCATCGTGCTCGGACTCGCGATCAGCCCGCTCATTACCCGCCATCTCTTCGATCACAGCTGGCTGCTGCTCGCCGGATTCATCATCGCCATCGGCGCCTATTTCTGCGGTCACCTGTCGCGCGGTGCGTTTTCCGGCAGCGGAGAGTTTCGGGCCTATGGCGAGTTTCTCGCCGCCGACGGCGGCTTTCGCCTCATCGCGTGTGTCGCGCTCGCCATCATCGGCGTCAAAGGCGCTGGATCGTACGGGCTCCTCGTCGGCCTCTCACCGATACTCGCCCTCGCGTTCGCGTTCCGGCGGCGGCCGCCGATCCTGAAACCGGGTCCCGAGGCACCGTGGGCCGAACTAACCGCCAACCTCGGCTGGCTCCTGCTCGCATCGGTGTCGGCATCGGCCCTCGTGATGGTGGGGCCGGTGCTCGTCAGCCTGCTCGCGACAAAGGCTGAGCACGATCTGGCGGGCCATTTCCTCGCCAGCCGCATGATCACCACCGTGCCGCTCTTTCTGTTTCAGGCCGTACAGGCCGCCCTCCTCCCCCGGCTCGCCACTCTCGCGGCCTCCGGGCGGTTCGGTGAATTCCGCGACGGCTTCCGGCGCCTCCTCAAAGTGGTGATGGTTATCGCCGTCGCCGCGGTGGCCGGGAGCGTGGCACTCGGGCCGTTCGTGGTCCGCACGCTGTTCGGAAGCGACGCCGACATCGGCCGCATGAACCTCACGTTGCTGGCCATAGCCAGCGCGCTGTACATGGTGGCGCTCGCGATCTCACAAGCGCTCATCGCCCTCCACGGGCACGCGGTCGTCGGACTCGGCTGGCTCGCGGGTGTCGTCATGTTGTTTCTCGTCACCGCGTTCGGCGACGACCTCTTGTTGCGCGTCGAGCTCGGATTGGTGGCCGGTTCGCTCGCATCGCTCGCCATCTTTGTGCTCGACCTCCGGCAACGATTGGCTAGAGGAGAGGCACCCGATGCGGACTCGCTCTACGAGGCCCTCACCGAGGCTCCGCTCGAGCTCTAGCCGCGAGAGAGCTTGCGGCCCTCTAGGGCAAGGTCGTGGCTCACCATCAGATTGACGAGTTGCTGGAACGTCACCTCGGGCGCCCATCCCAGTTTGGTGCGCGCCTTGGTGGCGTCGCCCACGAGCAGGTCGACTTCGGAGGGACGGAAGAAGCGCTCGTCCTGCCGGATGTAGCGCTCCCAATCGTCGATGCCGGCCGCCTCGAACGCTAACCGGACGAACTCGCGCACCGCGTGGGTCTCGCCGGTGGCCACGACGAAGTCGTCAGGCTGATCCTGTTGCAACATCAACCACATCGCCTTGACGTAGTCGCCCGCAAATCCCCAGTCGCGCTTGGGGTCGAGGTCGCCGAGCACAAGTTCGTCCTGCAGGCCCAATGTGATGCGGGCGATCGCATTCGTAACTTTGCGCGTCACGAACTCGAGGCCCCGGCGCGGGCTTTCGTGGTTGAACAAGATGCCCGAGCACGCAAAGAGCCCATAGGAATCGCGGTAGTTCACCATGATGTCGTGCCCGAAGACCTTCGCGCAGCCATACGGCGAGCGCGGGTAGAACGGTGTCGTCTCGGTCTGGGGCGTCTCCCGGACCTTCCCAAACATCTCCGACGAGGAGGCTTGGTAGAACCGGATCGGGTTGGCCTGCGAGCCGCCCACCATCCGGATCGCCTCGAGCAACCGCAGCACCCCGAGGCCGGTCACGTTCGCCGTCAACTCCGCTTGCGTGAACGACATCTTCACGAACGAGATGGCTCCGAGGTTGTAGACCTCATTGGGCTGCGTCTGCTCGAGTACCGCAACAAGCGACGGCAGGTCCTGCAGATCGCCGTGCATCAACTCCACGAACGGCAGCTCGTCGGTGAGCATCTGCGCCTTCGGGTTGTTCTGCCCCTTGACCAAGCCGAAGACCTCGTAGCCCTTCGTGTGCAGGAACTCCGCCAGGTATTGACCGTCCTGGCCGGTGATACCTGTGATGAGGGCGCGAGGCATGCAGAGACTCCTTGAGCGAACGCAGCGGCGAATGCTAGCGGAGCACGTTCTCCTAACGCCCGTCCTCCTAAAGCACAGACGCAGCGTGCTCCAACAGTGACTCGTACCTTTCCATGACGATGTCCCACGTGTAGTTCTCTTCTACGTAGCGCGCGCCAGCGGCACCGAGGCGGCTGCGTAACGCGGCGTCGCCGCGCAGCAACTCGAGCGCGGTCTCGAACTCCGCGAAGCCCTTATAGGCGAAGCCGGCGCCGGTGCGCTCTACCTGTCCGGCCAACACATCACAACGGCCCTGCACCAGTGTCGGTTTCCCGTACACCCACGCTTCAGTGAGCACCATGGAGAAGCTCTCGTAGAACGACGGCGCGACCAAGAGTTCGCAACCGGCAAGTAGGGAACGCTTCACCTCATCGCTCACGACGCCGGTCAGCACGACATCGGGATGCGGCTCGGGCACTTGGACACGATCGCCGGCGAATATGAGCATCAGGGGTCCCGGCTGGCGCGCCTTGTAGGCCGCGAAGAACGCCGCCAGCTCGAGGCTGCCCTTGAGGGCCTCGACCCGACCGAGGCAGAGAAGGTAGGGCCGGTCGCCGAGCCCGAAGGCGGCCCGCGCGACGGCGTCGGGTTCAGGACGAGGCGGATCGACACCCACCCCTACGACCGAAGACATCGGTCTGGTACCGATGCGCGACCGAACGAGGGCTTCCTCCTCCGGAGTGGAGAAAGCGAACGCATCGACGAGTCGCATCATCGAGCGGAACATCGGCAAACGAAACGGTGGTTCGTCGTGCGCCGTCGGGTGCAACACGACCGGACGGCGTCCGGCGACGAACGCCACACCGACAGGGGTTGGGTAGTAGAGGTACGTGAAGAAGATGACGACGTCGAAGCGGTCGAGGTTGGCGTCGAGCCACGGCGCCAGATCGCCCAGTACGGGTCCCTGCGCGTCGAGCCAGCGCTCCTGGAGGTGCCACGGCGCCAGGTAACGGCTAGACAGCACCCGATCGGAGAGGGGCGCGAAGAATTTCATGTCGCGTTCGCCGGTGACCGTGAGACGGTGGACGACAACGTTGTCATCGAGCTCGTCACCGGCTTCGTACTCGTTGGCCCATGTCGCGTAGTCACGCGCACAGCTCGTGACGACCTCGACCTCGTGGCCCCGGCCCACCATCTGACGGGCAAAGGCTCGGCAATGCGCCTCCGCACCGCCCGCGATCTCAGGCCCGTAGCGCTGGACGACGTAGAGAAGCTTCACGTGCGCAACACCGACCACAACGCGTCGGCAAGGTCCGCAACGCCGGCATCGGGCAGATCGTCGGGCGTCACGACCAACGTGGCGAACGTCGAGAACGCGTCGATCATTTCCTGGTCGGGGTTGGGAGCGATCCACGCCTTCGTGAGCACGAGCTCATGGGCGAACCGGTCGACGTGGGACACCACATCGGGCTCGACGGCGGGGCCGTGCATCACGAGCTCGATCGAAGGGTCTCGCCACGTAACCAACAAGTGATAAGCGCTCAGGACGCGTTCGGGTCGGGTGGCGCGTGTGAACGGACCCGACCACACGAGCAGCGGTCCGCCGAGATAGGTGGCCAGGTGGCGGGCGGTCGGGCTCGCGGGGCCCGTCGCCGTTTGGCCCGTCGAATGTTTGGAACTCATTGGTTGAGGCGGCGCCTCAGCTCGGCCACTTGCACCTCGAGCGTCTCCACCTGGCCGAGCAGATCGGGGTGGTCGTGCGTGGGAGTCGACTCGATGCTCTTGAGAAGGGCCTCGAGGCAGTTCTTCACGGCCTCGGCGAAGTCGTTGAGCTGACCGATGAGCTGCTGCTCGTGTCGCCGTCGCAGGCGGGCCACCCATCGGTGCACGAGCCGGCCGCCGGGCACTCGCGAGGTGGCCTCCGCATCGGATGCATAGAACGGTGTCGCCAACTCCGCCACGAGCCGGTGAAGGCTCGCGGTATCGACCGACGCCGGACGCGCCACGACCCGCTCGTACAGGTGATCGAGCTCCTCCTCGACGCCCGGCGGATACCGCCCGGCGTCTCGCCGTTTCTCGACCTCGTCCCGCAGTTGTTTCCCGAGGGGGTCAGCCACAGCAGCGAGCCTAAACGACTACTCCGTGGCGACCGCCTCCACGAGCCGGCGATAGCGGCCAATCACGTCGGGCCAGCGGAAGTGGTCGTCGACGTAACGGCGCCCGCGTTGCGCCAGGTCCGATGCGAGGTCGCGATCGGCAAGCAACCGGTCGAGGATCACCTCGAACGCGAGGTAGCCGTCGAAGACCAGTCCCGCCCCGGATGCATCGGCGTGCTCACGCGTGGCCGCGCACGCGGCGTGCACGATTGCGGGGACACCCGCGCTCCACGCTTCGAGCACGACGAACGAAAACGACTCGTACGCCGAGGGCGACAGAAGGGCGACTGCACCACGCAGGAGACCCCACTTCGTGGCCTCGTCGACGCGCCCGGCCACGACGACATCGGGATGAGGCGCCGGAGGGTGCACGACCGGGCCGGCGAAGGCGAGGGTGAGCGGGCCCGGCCGCCGGCGCTTGTAGGCCGCAAACAGCTCGGCGGCGAGGATGCTTCCCTTGCTCTCGTCGACGCGGCCGAGCACGACGACGTAGGGCCGGTCGCCGAGACCGAGCGCGGCCCGCGCCAATGCGGCTTCGCCCGTGCCAATGTCGACCCCCAAACCCACCACCGACTGGCGACGTCCGGCCACGAAACCGAAGCGGCGTTCGACCAGACGACGCTCGCTCTCTGTGTAGAACGCAAAGCCCGACGCCGCCGCGAACACCTCGGCATAGACGGGCAGCCGCAGCGGGGGCTCGTCGTGAGCCGCCGGATGAAAGAGCACCGGCCGGCGCGCCGCGAGGACTCCGCGAGCAACGGGAGGAAACAGATACGGCGAGGCCACGAGCACATCGGCGTCGGTGGAGCGCGCGGCAGCATCGAGCTCGGCGCTGAGCGGACCCTGCGCATCTATCCATGCCCACTGGTCGACCTCGTCGACGAGCCACGGCTCTCGGAGTACCTCGCGGCTGCGGGCGTCGAAGTCGCGTGATCGACCTGAGTCCACCGGGAACCGCGTGACCTTGACGCCGTTCTCGTTCGTCGTGCCCGGTGACGACACAGGCAACCAACGGTCGGCATCGAGCGCTGTCGTGGTGAGGACCTCCACCGCCCAGTCCGATCCAGCCACAAGATGCTCCGCGATCAGCCGCACGGCCAACTCGGCTCCGCCGACAACGTCGACCCCATAGCGAGGGGTCAGAACGGCGAGCTTCACGAACCCACCTCACGGAGCCACGACGTGAGATGGCCGGCCATCACCGCGCGGGTGCGCTCGACCGAGAAGGTTTCCAACCGGCGGCGGCCGGCGGCGACGAGCGCGCCGCGGAGTTCCCGATCGCGCACGACACGATCGACAGTGAGCGCGGCGGTCTCGGGAGCACGATTGGCGAGAAGCATCCCGGCGTCGCCGATGGTGTCGGGCAACGCGCCCGCCCGTACCGCGACGACAGGAACATCATGATGGAATGCCTCCAACACGGGAACACAGAAACCCTCGTGGCGCGACATCGTGACGAAGACGTCGGCCGTGGCGTAGTGAGCGGCGAGCGCACCGTGAGAAACCGAGCCCGTGTGCACGACAGAGTCGTCCAAGCCGAGCTCGGTCACCAGACCGTGCACCGCCTTTTCGTAGCGCGTTGAAGCCGCACCACCCACCAGCCAGAGCCGCGCGTTGGCATCGCAGTGCCGGCGATAGACGGCGAACGCCTTCACCACGTCGTGTTGCGCCTTGCTGGGGACGAGCCGGCCCACGAAGAGCCAGTCGGCACCGCCGCGCTCTTTGCGGGCGAGCAGCCCACGCCGCGTCTTCTCGTCGAGCTCGAGGTCGAAATCGGAGAGGTCAACGATGATCGGCGCGACCTCTGTGTGGCGGTACCCGAGGTCGAGGAGGTCGCGTTCGTTGAACGCGGAGTCGGCCAGGCCAAGCGAGCAACGACCGGCGAGCCGGGCGAGCTGGGCGCGGCCCCACGTGGTCCCGTGCAGAAGCCCGACGTCCCATGGCTCAAACAGTTCAGGCGGTGTGAGGTTGTGGTAGTCGATGGCCAGCGGGAACGAGGACGCGGCAAGCACGTCGGCGAGGTGGTTGCCGATGGCGAACTGGTAAAGGACCGCGCCGCCGCGTAGCTCTTGGTTCGGACGAGCCTTGCCCGCGAGCGACGGGTGCGTCCGCTCGGCATAGATCACGCTGTCGATGCCGAGGCCGCGGAGCAGACTCTGCACTTGCAACGTGTGTCCGCTCACCGCGTCGGCGGGATCGAGCACCGGTATCACCTGGTGCAACGCACTCACGCGGCCATCACCCGCTCGAGCGCGGCCAAGAAACGAGGTCCGGTGCGAGCGAGGTCGAGATCACGGGCTCGGACCGTTCCTTTGGCCGCCATCGCCTCGCGCAATGACGTATCGCCGAGGACTCGTCCCACCCCGCCGGCCACATCGAGCGGTCGCTTCGACGAGAGGCACAAACCTGCGCCGGCGAGCGTCTCGGGGATGGCACCGGCGTGATAGGCCACAACCGGTACCCGCCGATGCATCGCCTCCAACACGGGGACGCAGAACCCTTCATGGTCGGAGACGCACACGAAGACGTCGGCGGCCGCGTAATACGCGATGAGCTCGGCGGGAGAGCTTGACCCGACAACGTGGACCGCGTCCTGCAGACCAAGGTCGCCGATGAGGTCGCCGATCCGCGTCTGGTAGTGGTGCGACGACGACGAGCCCACCAGCCATAGCCGGGCGTTCGGATCGACGGTCTCACGGTAGGCCGCGAGCGCGAGCACGAGCTCGTGCTGCGCCTTGTTCGGAGCGATGCGGCCCACGAAGAGCCAATCGGAACCTCCACTCGCCTTGTACCGCGCGAGGCGGGCCGCGGTGAGGCGGTCGGGGGCTTCGTCGAGATCGGTCAGATCGAGGAGGATCGGCGCCACTTCCACGTGACGACAATCAAGCGCGACGAGCTCGGCCGCGTTGAACGACGACACCGCTAGCGCGCCCCGCGCCTTGGGCACCACCCTCGCCAGCTGTTTGCGCGCCTTGAGCATCTCGCGGCCGACCAGCGGCTCCCACGGCATGAACAGCTCGGCGGGTGTGATGTTGTGGTAGTTCACGATGACCGCTTCACCGTGGTCGGCGAGATGGCTGCCGAGCTCTGAACCGGTAGAGCACTGGTACAGGAGCCAGAAGTCGTCGCCTCGTGGCAAGTCTTCGATCGGCTTTGCCTGACCGATCAGCTCCGGACGGAGCTCCTCCGCGTAGATCTCCGATTCGTAACCCGCGGCGCGCAGTAGGTCGCGGGCGGCGAACGTATGACGGCCGATCGCATCGCGCCCGGCCAGCACCGGCACGAACTGGTGGACGGCGGTCACGCCGCTCGAGAAGCGACGACGACGAACGAGGTCGGCGTCTCGTGAGCAACCCGAGCATCGCCCCACCCCCTTACCGCCAGCAAATGCATCCATGTCGCCCTACCAAGCGGATGACCCAACGCAAGATCGGCCACGATCGGGTCGAGTTTCGCCGTTGATGCAATCACGATCCGACCCTCGGGACGCGTGACACGGACCGCATGGTCGAGGAGTTCGAGTTGCTGCGCGAGCGGCGCGGTGTCGACAGCGCCGCTCAAAACGATTGCGGCCAGAGACTTCTCCGGCAGACGGCGTAGGTGTTCCAACGCGTCGTCGGGACGAACATCGAGGCCGCGCCGCGAGGCGTCGACGAGAAGCTCACGCCGCGGCTCGACGCCGTAGGCGACAGTGCCCGCGCCGGCGAGCCGCTCGACAAGGGCTCCCGTGCGGCACTCGGCGTGGAGCACCCTGCCCTCCAGTAAGCCGAGTTCGCGTGCGATCGCATCGATCGTGTCATCGTCGGGCGCGGGAGCGGGAGCAAAACGGCGCTCTTGGGCCACAATGTCGCTCGCTTCGGACACGACGGATTCGAGGCGCGTGACCCTGCGATCGAGCACGCGCCCAGCCGCGACGAGGTGGCCGCCGAGCGCACTCACCTGGCCGGCGACGAAGTTGATGTACCAGGCCATCGCCCGCTTGATCCCCTGCTTGACCACGGGAACGCCCGCCCGCTGCGACGAGGTCGGTGGATCGGTGTCGATCGCGGTGCATTCCTCGGCGCGGGCCAGAAGTCCCTCGGCAGTGGCGCCCAACGAGCCCGGCGGCGAGTAACGGGCGAAAGCGGCATCGAGGCGGCGCTCGAGGTCGGGGGGAAACTCACCGCTGGCTCGACGACGATGGACCTCGGCCGCGATCTCGGCGGCGATGACGTCGAGATCGGGTGCGCTGTCGGCGGGGGGCACGGCGGCGAGGGTAGCGGCCGCTCCGACACTACGGTCGACCGGCCATGGCGCTGCAGGTGGGCATCGATGTCACGTCGCTCCTCGGCGCGCACACCGGCATCGCCGTATTCACCGCCGGGCTCACCGACGCGTTGCGCGCGCTCGACGAGCCACCCGCCCTCGTGCCCTACGTGCTTTCACGGCGCACCGGTGCACTACCGCAGGACGCCAGCCGATTGGCCGTTCCGGCGCGTATCGCGCTTGGTCTCTGGGCTCACGCCTCCTGGCCGCGCGAACGGCGTGCGCTCGGCGGTGTCGACGTGGTGCACGGAACGAACTACGTCGCCCCTCCCACCGGGCGGCCAACGGTCATCACCGTGCACGATTGCTCACTCATCACTCACCCGGAGTGGGTGAATCCAACCGTTCGGAGCTTCGTGCCCGTGATGCACCGGCTCGTGCGCGCGGGTGCTTGGGTCCACGCGCTTACGAACCATGGCGCTCGTGAAGCGAGCGCGCTTCTGGCGACCTCGCGGGTGAGGGTTGTGCCACTCGGTCCGCCGGCACCGTCCGCCGCCCCCGCTGCTCACCCCGCCCGGCCCGAGCGGCCCTATGTCCTTGCGATCGCCACGCACGAGCCCCGCAAGAACTTGCCCCGTCTCGTCGCCGCGTATGGGGCCGCGCACCGCGTCCATCCCGAGCTCGCGCTCGTGATCGCCGGCGCGTTCGGCCCCGACACCGACGCCATCAACGCGGCAATCACTGCATTGTCGAATGACGCGCTCGTGGTGCTTCCCGGATGGGTCGACGCCGGCGCACGGGCTGACTTCCTCGCTCACGCCGTGGCTCTCGCCTACCCGTCGCTCGACGAGGGCTTCGGCTTCCCGATACTGGAGGCGATGGCCGCCGGGGTACCTGTGATC
>JBDUDK010000126.1:0-18930 GCA_040002995.1 Acidimicrobiales bacterium
AGAGATCAGTCGCGCACCTGTCCGAGCAGCCCTAGGTCGTCACGGCACGCCCAGTGCTCGACGATCACTCCGTCGGCAACGCGCCAGATGTGGATGAACGTCCAAGCCGTCGCGCGACCGGAGGCCGGCGTATCGGCGAGCAGGGGCATCGAGGATGCCCGATGGGTACCGTGGAGCGTGAGGTGCTGTGCGACGAGCTCGCCATCACCGATGAGGTGGTGCTGTTCGACGGTGATCGGTCCGAGGTCGTGATCGATGGTGCGCAGGATCTCCCGCAGCCCGTCGCGACCCTGGGGACCGGCTGCGTGGTTCACCATGTCCTCGGCGACGAGATCCTCGAGGACCGTCTCGTCGCCTGCTTTCTGACGGCGGAACATTTCCTCGACGACGTCTCTCGCGCCTCGCCCGGTCACCTCGGCAGTGTTCCACTTCGACGGCGGTGGTGTTCGTCGCTGCAAGCGAGCCGGGTGGAAATCCCTGCGCAGCACAGACCGCCAGCGTCGCCGATATTTCGGAAAACCACGATCCTCCCTCGTCAACGCGGCGGAGCTCTCCCAGCCATCTCACGCGCCGGCAAGACCGCCCGCTTCGTCGCCCAACGGGGCTAGGCTCACGGGACCGCCCTGACCCCCGCGGCCGGCACGGGACCGTTTGGTGGGGAGAAGACTGGTGGTCACGAGCAGCGAAAGGCCATCACACATCAGAAGTGGCACGTCAGGACATGTGGAGGCCGGCGTACTTCAACAGGCCATCGATCGGCTCACCGGCTCGACGATCGCCGACCTCCCCGTCGACGACGCGCTGCAGTTGATCATCGAATCGAGCCACGACGTGTTCGGGCTGGCGGGCACCGGTCTCATGTTGATCGACGATCTCGACGTGTTGCGCTACGTCGCGGCAAGCGATGCGCGGGCGAGCGTTCTTGAGACGGTGCAGGAACAAACGGGGGAAGGGCCCTGCGTCGATTCGGCCGTGTACGCCCGCGTCGTCGAGACCGAAGATGCCACGGTCGACGAGCGTTGGCCCAAGCTGGCCCGTGCCCTGAAGGGGTGCGGGGTCCGGGGCGTGCTCGGCGTGCCCATCTGCCTCAACGACCACGCCGTCGGCAGCCTCAACGCGTACTCCGAAGAGCCGCATGCATGGGATGAGAGCGATCGCGCCGCGATGCGTGCCTTTGAGGTCTTGATCGAAGGGCTGCTGCAAGCCTCGATCGCCGCACACAGAAAGGGCGCGTCGATCGACCAGCTCCAGTACGCGCTCGAGCACCGGGTAGTCATAGAACGCGCCGTGGGCATGATCATGGAACGTCAGCACATAGACGCGCCTGCGGCGTTCGAGCGCCTTCGCACTGTCGCGCGCCGCCGGCGGGCGCGGACAGCCGACGTCGCCGAGCGGCACCTCGCCGGCGAAGAACTTGACTAGCCGCCCTCGAGTCCCACCCCCGCTTCCCAAAACCGCGATTCCGGTTGTCGACGCGCTGCACGACGGCATCGTCCTCGCCGCGGCCGACAACCTCATCGTCTGGGCGAATCACGCGGTACAGGAGTTGCTCGGCTGGCGCCCGGAAGACCTCATCGGTCAACCGGTCACCGTGCTCGTCCCTGAGCGGCTTCGTGCCGCGCACCTCTCGAGTTTCGCCCGGTACTTCGAGTCTGGTGACCAGCGCATCATGGGACAGCCCACGAGAGTGCCGGCCGCGTGTGCCAATGGCTCCGAACGAGCGGTGGAGCTGCTCCTGTCCACGTTGCCGCTCTCCGACGGCGGCCAGCTCGTGGTCGCGACGGTTCGCGACGCGATTATCCGCGTGGACATGGAGCGGCAGAGCTCGCTGTCGCGTCACCTACTGCGGGTCTTCACCGAAGACGCGCCAGAGAGCGAGCTCGCGGATCGGATCCTGAATGCGCTGGGCGAGTCGTTTGGAGCCGCCTTCGCGGCCCTCTGGCTCCCGTCGGCCAACAGGCGCTTTCTGCAGGCAACGGACTTGTGGCACGGCCAGGCACAACCTCGCGGCGCCTTCGCGGACGCTACCGAAGCCCTTGTGCTCGGCACGGGGGAAGGACTCCCGGGCCGCGTCTGGAGCCAGGGCTCGCCCGCTTGGATCCGGGATCTGGCGGCTGATGCCAACTTCCCCCGTCGATCGGCCGCGATCGCCGACAACTTGCATTCGGCATTCGCGTTTCCCGTACGCGCCCATGCCCTGACCCTCGGTGTGATTGAACTGGTCTTCTCCGAGGCGCGCGAACCCGACCCGTCGTCGTTGGAACTCATGTCGGTGATGGGCCCGCAGCTGGGGGCGTTCTTGCAACACCGCCACGTCGAAGCCGAGCGCGAGCGCATCGCCGAACGCGAGCGCCTCGGGGCGATCGCATTGCAGGAGAGCCTCCTGCCGCCTGAGCTGCCGGCGATTCCCGGACTCGACCTCGGCGTGCACTTCCAGGCGAGCGGCGATCTGGTCATCGGCGGCGATTTCTACGACGTGTTCCCGATTCGCGGCCGCTCCGATGCGGCGACGACCTCATGGGGCGTACTGGTCGGTGACGTCTGTGGCACCGGAGCGGAGGCGGCCGCCGTCACGGGCCTCGTTCGCCACACCGTTCGTGCCCTGGCCGGGATCGGTCTCCCCCCGGCGGAGGTTCTCACGCTGGTCAACTCAGCCTTGCGCGAGCGCGGCACCCGAGAAGACCGCTTCTGCACCGCGATTTTCGGCGTGATCTCGGCGACGGCCGAAGGGCATGTCCTTCGACTGGCCAACGCCGGCCACCCGCGGCCTGTTGTGCGCCGGTCGAGCGGATCATCCGCAACGATCGAGACGCACGGCCAACTTCTTGGCGTGTTCGACACCATCGCCGTGTTCGAGCATGCGCTCGAAATCTCGCCCGATGACACGATCGTCTTCTACACGGACGGAATCACCGAGGCCCGCGCGGACGGAGAACAGTTCGGCGAGCACCGGCTCCTGACCGCGCTCGACAACGCCACCGGACTCGCGGCGGAAGAGATCGCGGGCGCGGTAGCCCGAGCCGCGCAGCACTACGCCGACAAGCTCTCCGACGACACCGTGGTGCTCGTGGTCAAAGGGGTCGGCGTCATACAGAGCTGAAGTCTGCGCCGCGTCGCTAGCGACCGAGCTGGTCAACCTTGGTCGATGCGATTGCGCAGAAGACCGACCTGGGAGATCTCGACCTCGACGATGTCGCCGGACCCGAGAAAGACGGGCGGGTCTCGGAACGCGCCAACTCCGCCGGGTGTCCCGGTCACGATGACGTCGCCCGGCCGGAGCGCGGTGAACGCCGACATGTAAGCAATCAACTCGGGGATCGAGAAGATGAGCTCCGACACCGACGCGTTCTGTCGGACGTCGCCGTTGACTCTCGTCGTGAGTTCCAACGCGCCCGGGTCGTCGATCTCGTCGGCGGTGACGAGCCAAGGCCCGAATCCTCCGGTGGCGGGAAAGTTCTTGCCGGGCGTCCACTGCGAGGTGTGCCGCTGCCAGTCGCGCACACTCGCGTCGTCGTAGCAGCTGTAGCCGGCGACATGATCCATTGCAGTCGCCACGTCGACGCGGAAGCCCGGCTTACCAATCACGACGGCCAGTTCTCCCTCGTAGTCGAGTGACTCACTCACGGGGGGACGCAGTATCGGTTGCTCGTGGCCGACGTGCGTGTCGGCGAACCGGATGAACACCGTCGGGTAGTCGACCTTTGGACGGTCGGTCTCTTCGCGATGCGTGTGGTAGTTGAGCCCGGTGCACAGCACCTTGCCCGCGTCGAGAACCGGGGGCAGGACCTCGACATCTTCGATGCGGACGTCGGGATCGCGTCCGGCCGACAACGACGCGACCTCGTCCACCGTTCCAGCCTCCAGAAGGGCCTTCACCGTGGGCGGCGCGCCCGCCAACCTTGCGCAATCGACGATGCCGGCGTCGCGCACGACTCCATACGACGTCAGGCCCTGATGGCGGTAGCTGATGAGGCGCATCCGCCTATTCCCGAAATCCAGGTGACTCAGTCAACAGGAACTTCGTCACGATCTCGGCGAAACGCTCGGGCATGTGGTCGGGCAACGGGACGCCGGCCCCTTCGACATCGACTCTCTCGGCGTGCGGAAGATACGAGAGCAGTCGGTCTTGATCGGGATAGGAAGCCCAATCGTCCTTCCCGCACACGAGCAGCACCGGCGCGACGATCTTCGGGAGTCGGTCCTCCATGTGATACGTGTCGACCGCCACGTGGCCGTCCTCCACGCGATCGATCACGCGCAGGCAGTCGAGGACGAGTCGATGCAAGAGGTCGGGACGATCGGGCGGGTAGTACGACATCCGCTTTTGCCAGAGGCGCATGAGATGCGAGCCATCGGCACTGAACTCCACCAGGTCGATCGGCGGCCACTCCGCGGCGATCCTTCGCCCCTCCTCATCGACGCAGGTCGTTCCCGACAACACGAGACGATTGACTCGGTCAGGGTGAGTGGCGGCCACCTCGACGGCGACAACGCCGCCCGTGTGATGGCCGACGATCGAGGTCCGTTCGATGCCGAGGGCGTCGAGGAAGGCGACCACGGCCCTTCCGTACCCTTCGACGGAGGAGGGCGTGCTGGGCTTTTCCGAGTCGCCAAATCCCAGAGTGTCCATGGCAATTACCGAGAAGTTCTCCGCGAGAAGGGGAATGACGTCTCGGTACTCGTCCCACGAGCGCGGTGTCTGGTGCAACAAGAGGACGGGGTCGCCGGCACCGGCGGTGACGTAGTGGATCAAGCCTTCTCTCGTCTTGATGAAGGCCCTAGTAATCGCTGCCATCGCCGCCCCCTTCCCGGTTCTCTGACTCCAAGGGCGTCGCCAGCGACAGATGTGCCCGGCCGTCGATGAGAGCCTGCCCCGTCTTCGGAGCCTGCTCGCAAAGCGCCCGCCACCGCGTGATCGAGACATCAGGCCGGTAGAGGCGCTCGGGCGGCGCGTCGATTACGTCGACCATCCAGCGGTCTTGGCCGGTGAACTGCCCGTGGAACAGCCAGCGGACGAAGAAGAGGTAGCGGAGCCTCGCGATGACCGCGGCGAAACCCTTCTTGAACTGCACGAAGACCTGGACGTAGATGTATTCGTCCTCGGTGCTCGGGACGTACCACTCGTAGTGGATGAAGCGGGAATGCACGATCCGCAGCAACCCGGGTAACCGGATCGATTGGTTGCCCGGCACGTTGAGATCGCGGATGACCGGGTCGACCTTGGGCGCCTTCGAAGGACTCGCGCCCAACATCCGAGCCTTCGCGCCTCGTTTCCACCACCGCTGGCCCGACCACTTCCCCAAGCCCGGGAACGTGGCCTCCCAGTGAACTTCGTCCTGCACTCTCGTGATCCAGCCATCCCCGCCGGGCACCACGCGTGTACGGCTCCACGTGGGCATCAGCTTGAAGAAGCGCCAGAGCGAGTTGCGGTGCAGGTACTTGGCGTGGCCTTCGTCGTAGCCGTTCTCGGCGGCGAACCGCCACCCGCCGGTGCGCACGTCGATCCGGCCGCCCATCGAGAAGCTGTTCTCGCGCAGCTCACGCGGGATCACCTCGTCGATCGGAGGCGGTGAGCCCTCACCGTCGCCGACGAACGCCCAAATCATGCCGAGGCGTTCGGCCACCGGATAACTCTCGACCGCGACCTTCCCGCACAACGGAGAGTCGGGCCCGTCGGTGATGACGGCGCGGAGCACACCCGACTCGAGATCAAACGTCCAGCCGTGGTACGGGCAGCTGATGGTGCCGGGGAACTGTTGACGGCCGTAGGAGAGCGGGACGCCCCGATGCGGGCAGCGGTCGTGCAGCGCGTACGGAACGCCCTTGTCGCGAAAGAACACGATCGGCCGGCCGAGCAAGGTGACAGCAACGGGCTTGCGCGCGAGTTGGTTCGACCACATGACCGGGTACCAGTACTTGCCAGGCAGCCCGAGAATGGACGCCTGGTAGGTGGGCCACGATGACCAGTCATTGCGTCCGGTGCTGCGCGTCGTCGACGTTCGTCCCCCGGACATGTCTTTACAGCATGGAGGATTCGCTGCCAGCATCACAAGCGATGAGGTCCGCTCAACGGGACGACACGTCGGTACTGGGCAAGATCATGCTGGTACTTGATGCCTTCAGCGAGGGTGACACCGAGCTGTCCCAGCGCCAGCTCATCGACCGGACGAGCCTCAGCAAGACCACCGTCCATCGCCTGGTGGGCGACCTCTGCGACCGCAGGATGTTGGAGCGATCAGGGAATCGTTTCCGCCTCGGCACCCGGCTCTTCGAGCTCGGCCAGCTCGTACCGCGGGAGCGGTCACTGCGTAACGCCGCGCTCCCCTTCATGGAGGACCTGTTCGAGGTCACGCACGAGACGGTGAACCTGGGTGTGCTCGACGGCCTCGACGTTCTCTACGTGGAGAAGCTGTCGGGCCATCGCCGATTTGCCGCACCCACACGCGTCGCGGGCCGCATGCCCCTGCACGCCACCGCGATGGGCAAGGTCATCCTGGCGTTCTCTGAGCCTTCTCTCACCGAACGCGTGATCGAGTTCGGGCTACAGCCCAAGACGCCGTACACGATCGTTTCTCCGAAGGTGTTACGTCAGGAGGTCGCGCTGGTGGCGCGCCGCGGCGTGGCCTATGACCGGGAAGAAGTCACGATCGGTATCGCGTGCGTCGCCGCGCCGATCTTTGGGCGGGCGGGCAAGCTCGTGGCCGCGTGCTCCGTCGCCGCCCCGAC
The DNA here is from genome assembly GCA_040002995.1 of Acidimicrobiales bacterium. GTDB lineage: Bacteria > Actinomycetota > Acidimicrobiia > Acidimicrobiales > Ilumatobacteraceae > JBDUDK01. Next base: position 6,727 of record JBDUDK010000126.1, read on the forward strand.
CAACCGAACCGACCCGGAGCAGCTCGCCCCCACGGTGCGCACGGCGAGCCTGGCCTTGTCTCGGGCCCTGAGTCAGAGTCTCTAGCCGCTCGCAGTTCCGCACGGTGGATCGAATGCCTTGTCGCAGTCGCGCCGAGCCCGCATGCTTTCGGAGGAGGAGGCCCGATGTCCGCAAGACGAAAGCTGGTAATCGCCGTCGGGCTGGCCGCCGTCGTCTGGCATCGCCCGATTCTCCGCTTCTTGACCAGCGTGTCGGGGACGAACGTTCGAGCCGAGCGCGTTCGTGGTTAAGCCCCCCGAGCAGTTGGCGGTGACGAGCGCGCCGCTATCCGACCAGCAGCAGGACTGGATCGAAGCGGCGTCGTCGCATATCTCGGAGGACTGGCTGCGCGATCTCATCGTCGCCATGACGAGCATCCCGAGCCCGACCGGGGAGGAAGGCCGTCTCGCCGAGTTTGTCGTCGAGGCTCTGCGCTCCGAGGGTGTCGCCGCTCGCTACCAGCCCATCGACGACCTCGCGGGCAATGTGGTGGCGAGCTACGGCCGGGCCGGCGATGGCCCCGACCTGCTCCTTTACGCCCCGCTCGACACGCTCACGGTGGGCCTTGCCGCGGAGGACTGCCCCTGGGTCGGCCCGGAGCTCCGCCCGGACATGTTGCCCGAGGGGCGCGTGGTGGGCGACCGCGTCGTCGGATTGGGAGCGTCGAATCCAAAGGGGCACGCGGCCTGCCTGATCGGCGCGGTCGTCGCGGTGGCCAAGAGCGCCATCCCGCTTCACGGATCGCTGGTGCTGGGGCTCGGCGCGGGAGGCATGCCCACCAACCGGCGCAACGCGGGACAGGGCAGGGGATGCTCGTTCCTCCTCGAGCAGGGCGTGCACGCCGACTTTGCCGTCATCGCCAAGCCGGGCGGGACCGTCGATTGGGAAGAGGTGGGGCTGTGCTGGTTCCGCATCGAGGTGGCGGGACGTTTCAGCTACGCCGGTAGTCGACACCGGATCGCCTACAAGAACCCCATCGTCGACGCGGCCCGCATCATCGACGGGTTGGAGGAGTGGTTCGCGGTGTATTCCCGCGAAAACGCGTCCGGTCTCGTGCTGCCGCAGGGCAACATCGGCGCCATCGAAGGTGGATGGAGTAGCACGGCTTCGCTTTCGCCGGCGGTGTGCAATCTGCTCGTCGATGTCCGCGTGAGCCCACGGACATCTCCGATGGACGTCAAGCGTCAGTTCGGTCACGCGATCGACGAGATCGTCGTAAAGCACCCCGACCTTGACGTTCGCTGGGAGATGGTGCTGGCCATCCCCGGCACGAGCACGCCGCCCGACACCTGGATCGTGCAGTCGTGCGCGCGGGCGTGGGAGGCCATCGAGAAGCGACCGCACACGAGTGCGCAGCTCACGAGCGGGGCCACCGACGCCAACATCCTGCGCAGTCGAGGGATACCGACGGCCCGCATCGGCATGCCGAAATTGTCGTCATCCACCGGCGAGGAAGTCGACTTCGCGATGGGCATGAACGCGGTCGCGCCGAAGGAGATGGCGCGCCTAACGAGACTGCTCGTGCACGCCGCGGTGGACACGTGCTCCCGAACACGAACCGAAGTCGGCCTCCGATGAGCATGACCGGAACCGCGGAGGAGCGCCTCGAGTTGCTCGGCATCACCCTGCCTCCCCCGTTGCCGCCCCTCACCGGGCACGCACCCCTGGTGATCAGCCGAGGCATGGCCTACGTCTCCGGACACGGCCCGCTTGACCAGGATCGAGTACCGCTGTTCGCCGGCCGAGTCGGAGGTGAACGCACTGAAGCCGAGGGCCACGCGGCGGCCCGGCTCTGCGCGTTGAACGTGCTCGCCTCACTGCGGGCCGAGCTGGGCAGCCTTAACCGCGTGGCCCAGGTCGTTCGCCTCACGGGCTACGTCTCATCGACTGATGATTTCCACCGTCAACCGTGGGTAGTGGACGGCGCCTCCGAGGTTTTCCAGGAGGTCTTCGGGCCCGAACGCGGGCGCCACGCCCGCACCTCGGTCGGTGTCTCCACCACGGCTCTCGACATGACGGTAACGATCGACACCCTGTTTGAACTGGAGCCTGAATGAACGCCGACGAGCGGCTGGCGGAGCTCGGGCTCACGCTACCGAAGATTCCCTCGCTGCCGGGGCGGGTCCAGCCGTTGCTGGAGCCCGTTTTGGTGCACGGCGATCTCGCGTATCTGTCGGGCATCGGACCGATAGGGATCACTGGCATCGTCGGCGGCGATTGCACTGTCGAGGAGGCCTTTGCCGCCGCCCGCGGCACAGCGTTGCTCATGCTCCGGCGAATCCACGACGCGTTCGGCTCTCTGGACATCGTCGACCATTGGGTCAAAGTTCTCGGGTTCATCCGCTCCGCGCCCGGCTTCGCCCAGCAGCCCGCCGTGCTCAACGGTTTCTCGTCGCTGATCATCGACGTCTACGGGGTGGCGCGAGGCCGTTGCGCCCGGTCGGCGATCGGAACGAGCGAGCTCCCCGCGAACATTCCCGTGGAAGTCGAGGCCATCGTGGCCCTGCGACCAGGAGCGCGAAAGGAAAACGATGGCTGATCCATGGACCCGACCGAAGTTCGATCCGGAGCCGGGTAAGACCGTCCTTCTCGTCATCGACATGCAGTACGACTTCGTCGCGTCAGGCGCTCCGTACGAGTCCTCCGCGGCGCGGGAGATGATCGAACCGCTGAATGGGCTGATCGGGCTGTGCCGCGAGAAATCGGTGCCCGTCATCTTCACGGTCCACTCGCATCGCGCCGACGGCAGCGACCTCGGCGCCGTTCGCTACCTGCATCCGCTCACGGCGGCGGGCAAGGCCATGCGCGAGGGCACCCAAGGGGTCGAGCTGTTCCCCGCGGTCGACGCTCGCGAAGGCGATCTTTACGTCGCCAAACGGCGCTTCAGCGCCTTCTTCGCCACCGAGCTCGACGTCCTGCTGCGCAACTTGCACGCCGAGGTGCTCATCGTCGCCGGCGTGGCGACCAACGTGTGTTGTGAATCCACGGTGCGCGATGCGTTCTTCCGCGACTACAAGGTGATCTTCCTCGAGGACGGCAACGGCACGATTCCCCTGGCCGACGCCGGCTGGGGCGCCTACACCCCCGACGAGGTGCAGCGCTTCACGCTGACCGCGATCTCGACCTTCTTCGGCGAGGTCGCCCCTATCGCCGAGGTCGAAGCGCGGTTACGCGCGCACAGTTAGACGCGGGGCTTCGCACTCAAGCGTTGCAGCGGACGCCGGTCGGGCGGGTGCGTCATGTCGACTTGGCGGTGGCCCCACACACTCGGACGATCGATCGTGGTGGTGGCCCACGTGTCCTCATCGACGAGCAGCCCGTTCCAGCCGTATTCCACCTCGAAACCGGACGGCGACTTCACGTAGAACGACGTCATGCGGTCGTTGGAGTGCAGGCCGAGCGTGGTCACCTGCAGCCCGCGATCGAGGCAGACGTCGAGCGTGCAGCCCACGTCCTCGAGGCTTTCCACCTCCACCATGATGTGGAGCAGACGGGGTTCTCCCCCGATCGACGCCAGCCCGATGCTGTGGTGGCGGGCGTTGCAGCGCAGGAAATACAGCACCTTGGCGAGCTGGTCGCTCAGGCGGAAGTCCAACACGTTCACGTAGAAGCCCATGGCGACGTCGATGTCGGGCACCTGGAGCACGAGGTGGCCCATCCCCAACGCGCCCGTCCGGAACCCGGAAATGGCACGGGACGGCTGGAACCGCTCCTTCACGCAGAGCTGGCCGCAGAAGAACTCCAGCGGGATGCCGGTCGGATCGACGCAACGGATCAGGGCCTGGACCTGGCGCTCGGCACACTCGTCTTCTGACGCGTACACCGGCACGCACCCGTGCGCGAGAAGCCGGTCAAACAGGGTCTCGAGCTGACGAGCGCCCGCCACCTCCCACCCCAGGAAGGCGAGCCCCTCCCGGCTGCCCGGCTGCACCATGATCCGCGCCGCGCGGTCATCCATGCGCAGCGAAATCACGCCGTCGGCGCAGTTCGTCCCTTGTTGCAAGCCCAGCACGTCGACGCCGAACTGAACCCAGTCGTCTGGCCTACGCGATTCGATGCCGATGTAGCCGAGTCCGGTGACCATCAGGCGCGCCAAGAAGCGACGACGTCGTCGCTCGAGACGACGATGCCGTAGGCGTCGGTGATGTTGGTCAGCGTGGCCGCGTGCAGCTCGGCCGAGTAGCACGCACAGCAGTCGTCGACGAACACGATGTAGTAGTCGTTCATGAAGCCATCGCGGGCGGTGGCCTCGACGCAACCATTCGTCGCCACCCCCGTGAGGATGAGGCTGCGAATTCCCGAGCTGCGCAGGATCACGTCGAGGTCGGTGCCCACGAACGCGCTGTAGCGGTGCTTCTTCACGATGAGGTCGTCGGGCTGGGGCGCCACTTTGAAGAAGTCGGCGCCCCACGTGCCTTCCTGGCAGATGGGCATGCCGGCGCGCCCGCGCATTCGTTGCTCGACGTGGACCTCTGACTCGGTGTTCTTGTTGTGGCAGTACTGCACGAAGATCACGAGTACGCCCGCCCGCCGGGCCTGCTCGATGAGAAGCTCCAGGCGAGAGACCATGCCGTGCAAGGTGGTGACGTCGCGGCCGATCTGGGCGAAGGCGCCGCCCGTATCGAGAAAGTCGTTTTGGACATCGACGACAAGAAGGGCGGCGTGCGCCCGGGAGACCTTCTCGTCCAGAGTCCGCAGCATGGCAACGCGAGCATGGGCATCACAGGTCCGAGAAGCAAGCCCTGAGTTCCGCTGATCGGACTAAGACCTCAGCCCGAGCGGTCCGCTCAATGGATCGTCCGCGTTGACAGACCGTCCGCCGGGGCAGAACAGTGCACGAAACGGTTCGCCGGTCGGAGGGAACATGCGCGCACGCTCAACGTTGGGTGTCTTGGTTCTAGGCGCCCTAGTCACGGTCTCTTGCGGATCCAGCAAGAGCAACACCGCATCCACAACGGCGGCCGAACAGCCATCGGCCACCACCGGCGCCCCGTCGGCGACCACCGGCGCCGCGACGTGCAGCGGCGGCGACATCGTCGTCGGGGAGGCACGGGCCGAAACGGGTGACTTCGCCTTCTTCGACGTCGCGTCGGCCAACGGCAATCAGCTCGCGTTCGATCAGTTCAACGACAACGGCGGACTGCTCGGCTGCAAGATCACCGTCGTCCACGGCGACACGAAGGGCGATCCCGCGCTCGGCGGACGCATCGCCCAGGATCTCCTTGGCAACAAGGGCATCAAGTTCCTCTTCAGCCCGTCGGACTTCGACGTCGGCATCGGCGCGGCCCAGGCCGGCGAGAAGGCCGGCGTGATGGGCACGAGCGAGGCATCGGCCGTCAACATGCCCGACGCGGTCGGGCCCCACTTCTTCGCGGCGGGGATCACCGAAGAAGGCCTCGGCCTCAGCCAAGCGGCGTTCGCCAACGAGAAGGGCTGGAAGAACGCCTACGTCGTAACCAACGAGCAGTTCAGCTTCTTCACCAACATCGAGAACTTCTTCAAGGGCAAGTACACGGGCAAGATCGTGGCCAGAGACGTAGTGGCCGACACGGCGACCGACTACTCCGCGGTGGTGTCGAAGATCCGTGACGCCAGCCCCAAGCCCGACCTCATCTACCTCAACGACTACTTCCCGCACGTGGGCACGTTCATCAAGCAGCTCCGTGACGCGGGCATCGACACCGCGGTCCTCGGCAACAACTCGTACTCGTCGCTCGACCTGCCCGGCGTGATCGGGAAGGACCGGATGTCGCAGGTGTACTACGCCGCCCCCGTCTTCTGGGAGGGCCCGGACCTCGATCCCGACGTCGCCGATGTCCTCGCCAAGTACAAGGCGAAGTTCGGTAAGGCCCCCGACAACAACAACTTCATGGAGGGCTACGACAGCGCGTTGCTCATGCTCAACGCGGCCAAGGCGGCGGGCACCACCGACGCCGACGCGGTGGCGAAAGAGATGAACGCGCAAGCGAATGTGAAGCTGCCCGGGGCCGTGTTGACCAAGTGGGTCAATCGACACACCCAACGAACACTCGTCATCGTAGGATTCGACAGCTCTGGCCAGTTCATTCAGGTGAAGGCGCCATTTGACCCTCAAGCCTCATGAAGTTTTGCCGCCACCATCCAGTGGGAACGAGCTCCCCAGGCTCCGCGTCCGGGGGCTGAGCAAGAGCTTCGGTGGGGTCAGTGCGCTCACGAACGTCGATATCGAGGTGCACCCGGGCGAGACGCTCGGCCTCATAGGCCCGAACGGCTCCGGCAAGACCACGCTCGTCAACTGCGTGTCGGGGGTCGTGGTCCCGACCGACGGCGTGATCGAGCTCGGTGGTCACGACATCACCCATTGGACGCGAACCCGACGCGCCCGCGCCGGACTCGCCCGCACCTACCAGAGCGTGCGGCTCTTCCGTGAGCTCACGGTGGCCGAGAACGTCGAGGTGGGAGTGGTCCGCGCGAGCGGCGAAACGCGGCGTACCTCGGTGATGGCCACGCTCGAGCAACAGGGCCTCATCACGCTCGCACGGGTGCCCGTCGCCGACCTTCCGTACGGGCTCCAGAGACGCGTGGAGATCGCTCGCGCGCTCGTCTCAGAACCCGATGTGCTGCTCCTCGACGAACCGGCCGCCGGACTCGGCGATGAGGAGACAGCCGACCTGCGCACCGCCATCGTGGCGGCACGCGAACGGCTCGGGCTCAGCATCGTCATCATCGACCACGATGTCTCGCTCATCATGGGCGTGAGCGACCGCATCACTGTGTTGCATGAGGGCTCCGTTCTCTTCGCCGGCCTGCCTCACGAGGTCGCCCGCGAACCGTCGGTGGTCTCGGCCTACCTCGGCGCTCGACCCGCGGACGAACCTCGTGCTTGAGGTCAAGGGACTGGTGGCGGGCTACGGCAAGGTGCGCGCCGTCAACGAGGTCTCCCTCGATGTGCCGGCCGGGTCGGTGCTCGCGGTGCTCGGACCGAACGGCGCGGGCAAGACCACCCTCATGCGAACCATTTGCGGCGACCTGCCCGTGTGGGCGGGAGAGATCGCGCTCAACGGGGAGGACATCAGCCGGCTCAGGACCGACGAGCGAGCCGTCCGAGGCGTGACGCTGTGTCCCGAAGGGCGGCGGATCCTGTCGACGCTCACCGTCGAGGAGAACCTGCGCATCGGCGCCACGGCGTTGCTGCGTCGTGCGGCCCGCACGGAACGGCATCAGATCTTGGCGCACGCCTTGGAGCGCGCGTTCGAACGGTTTCCGGTGCTGAAGGACCGCCGCAGCGCCCCCGGCGGCGCGTTGTCCGGCGGTCAGCAACAGATGCTGGCCATCGCGCGCGCCCTGATGTCGGCACCTTCGTTGCTGCTGCTCGACGAGCCCTCGCTCGGGCTGGCCCCGCAGATGATCGACGAGGTGTACGGGTTTCTCGCCGCCCTCCAAGCCGAGGGGCTCACCCTCGTACTCGTGGAGGAGTCATCGCGACGGGCTCTCGACTTCGCCGACCACGGACTGGTCATGAAGAACGGCCACGTGCTCTTCGGGGGCACCGCCGATGAGGTGCGCAACGACCCGCGCTTGGCGGGCGTGTTCCTCGGGGAGAACGCGGAGTCGGCGCTATGACGAACTTCATCCAACATCTCGTCGACGCGCTCAGTGTCGGCTCGACCTACTCGCTGCTCGCCCTCGGCCTGACTCTCGTCTTCGGCGTCATGGGGCTCGTGAACTTCGCGTACGGGATGCTGATCGTGTGGAGCGGCTATGCGATCGGCCTCCTCGCCGGCTGGCATGTCAACGTGGTTCTCGCGGTGGTCGCCGTGATCGGCGTGGCCACCTTCCTCTCGCTCGTGATGGGTGAGGTGGCGTTCCGGCCGTTCCGCAAGGCTCCCCCGCTCACGCTGCTGCTGACGTCGTTCGGCGTGTCGCTCATCCTGCAAGCGAGCGTGCGGATCATCTTCGGTGAAGGGTTCCGCCGAGTTCCCACGCCATCGGTGCTCGGCAACGGGTTGCACGCCGGTGGGGTGCGGATCTCGGTGCTGCAGCTCGTGTCGGTGGGCACCGGAACGCTCGTCGTCCTCGGCTTGTACCTCCTCCTGCAACGCACGACATTGGGTTTGCAGATGCGCGCCTACGCGGAGGACGCCGACGTCGCCGGCATGATGGGGGTGCGCACCGAGCGCATCCTCACGGCGGCGTTCGCCATCAGCGGCGTGATCGCCGGCATCGTGGCCATGATCTGGCTGGCCAAGATCGGAACGGTCCAACCCAGCGGCGATTTGAATCCCACGATCAAGGCGTTCATCGCCATCGTGATCGGCGGCCTCGGCTCGATCCGCGGCGCGGTGCTCGGCGGTCTCATCCTCGGGGTGTTCGAGAGCTTCCTCGTGGCCTATCTGCCGAGTGTGCTCCTCCCTTACGGCGAGGCACTGGCCTTCCTCCTCGTGATCGCCGTGCTCGTGCTCCGGCCGCAAGGCGTGGCCGGACGAGTCGTGGAGCTCTCGCGTTGATCACGCTCGGATGGGTACGCGACCGGGGACTCTCCCGCGGCGGCACCAGCGGAGTGGTGATCGCCACCGCGCTGCTCGCGGTCGTCGGGGCGTTGGGCGCGTCGCTGTATCTCGTCCTGGCCGGATCGAGCTCCTACGACCTGATCATCATCTTCGGGGTCAACGCGGTGCTCGTCGTGGGCCTGCAGGTGCTCGTCGGCAACACGGGAATCATGTCGTTCGGCCAGATGGCGTTCGTGTCGGTGGGCGCCTACACGGCCGGGATCTTGTCGGTGCCTGCCGCGCAGAAAAAGGGGATCCTCCCCCATCTGCCGGCGTTTCTTCGTGACCACACGCTCCCGGTCGTGCCGACGCTCGTGATCGCCGGCCTCGCCGCCGCGATCGTGGCCGTGATCATCGGCCCCGTCTTCATGCGCCTCACGGGCATCGCGGCGGGCATCACCAGCTTCGGGTTCCTGGTGATCATGAACGGGCTGATCCGCAACGCCAAGGACTACACGCGCGGCAACGAAACGTTCTTCGGGGTCCCCCACTCCGCCACGCTGCCGGTGGTGTTCGGGGCGCTCACTGCCGTCGTGGCGCTGGCCGCGATCATCAAGTGGTCGCGGCTCGGGCTCCGAGCGCGCGCCGTACGCGACGACCCGCTCGCGGCGGAGACCGCGGGTATCAGCATGCTGTTCTCGCGGCTCTGGCCGTGGGTCGCGTCGGGTTTCATATCCGGCGTCGGCGGCGCGCTCTTCGCGTACCAACTGACGGCCTTCTCCCCGAACTCGTTCTACCTGGCCCAGACCATCCCGATCGTGGTGATGGTCGTCCTCGGCGGCGCCAACAGCGTGGCCGGCGCGCTGGTCGGCACGACCTTGCTCACGGCCTGGCAGGAGTTCGTGCGGAATCTCGAAAACGGCAACGTCGGGCCGCTGCACTTCGGCGCCGTCAGAGGAATCGCACAGCTCAGCATCGGTATCGGCCTCGTGTTGCTCCTCCTGGCGAGACCGTCGGGTGCGATCGGTTCGCGTGAGCCGCAGCTGTCTTTGAGGGCGCGATCAAAGAAGGTCCACTGAGCGGTCGCGTCTCGTTGACAGCGAAACGGGCGCGGCAGACAGTCGGCTGGAGCTAGGGGGACGAAGATGAGATTCAGTCGGGGAACGGTCGCGGTCGTGGTGGCTCTGAGCGTCGTCGCCGCGGGATGCGGCTCCAGCAAGAAGGCCACGGGGGGCGACGGCAGCGCGTGCAAGAACGGGAAAATCACCGTCGGCGAGGCCCGCGCCGAGACGGGCGACTTCGCCTTCTTCGATATGGCGTCGGCCAACGGCAACCAGGTCGCCATCGACGAAGTGAACGCGGCCGGCGGCCTCCTCGGCTGCCAGTTGGCGGTGATCCACGGCGACACCAAGGGCGATCCCGCGCTCGGTGGACGAATCGCGGAGGATCTCATCTCGAAAGGCGCCCAGCTGCTGTTCAGCCCGTCGGACTTCGATGTCGGCGTCGGCGCCGCGCAGGCCGGCGAGAAGGCCAAGCTCGTGGGAACGAGTGAAGCGTCCGCCATCAAGATGCCCGATGCCGTCGGGCCTCACTTCTTCGCGGCGGGCATCACCGACGCCGGCGTCGGGCTCGGTGAGGCCGCCTTCGCCAACGAAAAGGGTTGGAAGGCCGCGTACGCGATCACCAACGAGCAGTACAGCGTGTTCACCAACATCGAGACGTTCTTCAAGTCCAAGTTCAAGGGAACGGTCGTTGCTCGAGACGTCGTCGCCGACACGGCCACCGACTACGCGGCGGTCATCTCGAAGATTCGCGACGCCTCCACCAAACCCGACGTGATCTTCTTCAACGACTACTTCCCCCACGCCGGCACGTTCATCAAGCAGCTGCGTGATGCGGGCATCGACACCCCCGTGCTCGGGGGGAGCTCCTACGACTCGCCGCAACTACCCGAGGTCGTCGGCAAGACGCGCATGAGCCAGGTGTATTACCTCGCGCCCGAGATCTGGGAGGGCAAGGACGCCGATCCCGCCGTCGCCAAGATCCTCGCCGCCTACAAGACGAAGTTCGGCGCCGACCCCGAGAACAACAACTTCATGGAGGGCTACGACAGCGCGAAGTTGATGCTCGACGGAGTCAAGGCGGCGGGCAGTCTCGACGCGGACAAGGTGGCCGCGGCGATCAGCGCCGAAGTGGACGTAGCCCTGCCCGGCGCCACGCTCACCAAATGGGTTGATCGCCACACGCAGCGGACCCTCGTGGTCATCGGCTTCGATGCCGCCGGCGAGTTCATCAAGGTGAGCGGGCCTACCGACCCTGAGAAGGGCGGCTAAGCGCGACGGATGGGCACCAGCGTGTCGGCGCCCTTCGACGCGAGGAAGTCGCTGATGAGCCCGGCAACAAGCTCGGGACGCTCCATCGGCAGCCCGTGCGAAGCGCCGGGAACGATGGCCAGCTGCGCGTTGGGCAGCGCGTCGTAGAGCGACGCGGTGTGGGCCAGGCTGATCAAGTCGTCGTCACCCGCCATCACCAGGGTGGGCTGGGTGATCCGGGCGAGGTCCGCGGTCGTGAGGGTCGGCTCGGACGCGAACATCGTGAACGTCTTGCCCAGGACCTCTTCGATGTGCGCGGCGCCGTCGGGTGAGCGTTCCGCGTAGGCGCTGAAGATCTGTTGGAAGAACGGCGCTTCCATGTTGGGCTCGAACGGCACCAGGCCATCGTGGTGATAGTTCGTGCCGATGACGACGAGCTTCTTCGCCAGCTCGGGCCGCTCGAGCGCGACGAGCAGCGCCAAGATCCCGCCGTCGCTCCAGCCCACCAGGTGAGCGGGCCCTCCGACTACTTGCTCCAGCACATGCACGGTCTCTTCGAGCATGTCGGCGTAATGGAACGGAGCGTCGGTGTCCGCGGTGCGACCGTGACCCCGCCGATCGAACGCGACGACGCGGTAGTTGCCGGTTAGGCCAGGCCCGATGCTGTCGAGGAGTGCGTCGCTGTTGCTCAGGCCGCCGTGCATGAGCAAAAGCGGTTCACCCTTCCCGCCTCGGTCGTCGACCCAGGTCTGATGGCCGTCGATGTCCACGTACGTGCCCATGGCGTCCCCCTCGTCCCATGATGCGCAAGCGGTTTGAACCTAGTGGTTCACCTCGACTCTGCGTTTGAGCCACGAATCCCGCCACCTTGAGTCGGATGGGCTCACAGATATCTCCGTCGCGTGCCATCAAACGTGCCATAAACGCGTCCGGATTTAGCCGGTACCAGCGGGTTTCGGACATACGGACCGCCGATTTGAGCCGATCGGCGCCTCCCCGCACCAGCCCCGATACCCGTTCCTAAACCGTGCGTCGGAGGTTCGGGCCCTCCCGAGGGCGCCAACGAAAATTTACGAATGATTGTTTAGGAACGTGCCGATGAGGTGTCAGTCGATCGAATCTACCGGATCCGATCACGCAACCGAGTAGCTCGGCAGATGGGACATGCGTGATACTCCACCGCCTGCATTGGTTCGTCGCGTTCGTCGGTGTCGGTCTTCTAATAGTGGGTGTCGTGGGAGCCGCGCAGAGTTGGAACGGAGAGGGACTCGCTTTCGTCTTCGCGACCGGTGTCGTGTGCCTGCTTCTCGCGCTTGTCGCCCATCGACTTCGCGATGTGAGCGTTGAGCACAGCAAGGGCGGAGTAACGAAGATCAGGTTTGCA
>JBDUDK010000113.1:0-18896 GCA_040002995.1 Acidimicrobiales bacterium
GCGTTACCGCACGGGCTCGGCGGCAAGCTGCTGCGCCGCGAACTCCGCTGACGCGTGGCCGAGGGAGATCGGCGACACGCGCCGCGCGCCGCCTCCACGTTCTACCCAACATTGCCGTCATCAGGTGGCGGTATTTCTGGTCCCAACGAAAAAATGCGGAAAACGCTGGACCGTGGAGGCACGTTTCGGGGGTCTTGTTGGCGCCGCTACGACCCGCGTGGGTCGACTTCTGGTTGATGAAGCCGATCTCGTCCTGCTGGGCGGCGTGGGTATTGGGGTGTGAGGGACCTGCGCATCGCTGACGCGCTGGTGGCGACGAGGAAGCCGCTGAACAACACGGTGATGCCGATCACGAGCGTGAGCCCGAACGCGCGCACCTCACCGATCCGGCCGGCCAGCGTCCCACTTGCGCCCAACACGAGCGTGCCCAACGCAATGAGGACATTGCCGGCCGCGAGGCGCGACGGGTTTATCGCCTGCGGACGCCGCAAGCCTGATCGCCCACGCGCCAGCAGCACCGCCGACCACACCGCGCCGACCACCACGACGAGCGCACCGGCGCCGGACGCGACCGCTGCGAGCACGCGGGGGAGCACGCCGAAGACCGCGGAACCCTTGGGCAGTCCGTCGGTGGGAAGCCGACCCTTGGTGGGCGCGACCGCCAGCACGCCTGCCGCGAAGCAGGACAGCGCGGCGGTTAACACCGCCCATCGCCGGCCCTGGCGCGGTCCCGCCAGCAGGTAAATGCTCCCGATCGCCAGCCACGGCACGTTCACGATCGCCCCGAAGAGAAAAAAGACCCGGAACGTCGCGCCGTCCCAGCCTTTGGCCACCCCCAGCCAGAGCGCGGCTGACGCCACACAGAAGAACAGCAACGACGCGCTCCACGCCAGGTCGTGCGCTCGGCGGCGGTCGAGCCAGCGCTCGAACGTGCTCGCCGCGAACGCCAACGCGATCAGGGTGGCCGCCGCTGCAAGCGCGGCGTTGGTCGACACGCCCTGGAGCGTACGGGCCCTTTGTGAACGTGTGCACGTGAGCGGTACCGTCATCGGCGTGGCCGACCGTCGCCGTATCCCTGAGGCGACCGTGGCCCGCCTGCCCGTCTACCTCCGGCTGCTCTTCGACGTCCGCGAGGCCGGCGACGACACGGTGTCGTCGGAACGGCTCGCGGAGCTGGCTGGCGTGAACGCGGCCAAGGTCCGCAAGGACCTCTCCTATCTCGGCTCCTACGGCACACGCGGCGTGGGCTACGACGTCGAGTATCTGGTGTTTCAGATGAGCCGCGAGCTCGGGCTCACCCAGGCGTGGCCGGTGGTGATCGTCGGCGCCGGCAATCTCGGTCAGGCGCTCGCGCATTATGGCGGTTTCACCGAGCGTGGCTATCCCGTCGTCGCGATCGTGGACAGCGACCCCGCCAAGGTTGGTGTCACGATCGGTGGCCTCGTCGTCGACACGTTGTCCTCCTTGCCCTCACTCGTTGTCGATCGCGCCCACACGATCGGTGTTATCGCCGTTCCCGCATCGGCCGCGCAGGACGTCGCCGACCGCCTCGTCGACGCCGGTGTGCGCTCGATTCTGAACTTCGCCCCCGTCGTGCTCACGGTCCCGGGCGAGGTGTCCGTGCGCAAGGTCGACCTCGCCGTTGAGCTGCAAATTTTGTCCTTCTACCAGCAGCGACGCTCGATCGCGCCGCCGCCTCCCCGCCGGGACGAACCGCACACCGCGGCAACGGCCTGATCAGTGAGCATGCGGGTGCGACTTCGACGGTCGGTCGGTACTGTTTCTGGTCGGGCGGGTCGTCGGACCGGTCTCCTGGAAGGGGCTCGTAGGGCGTGTCGGTCGTTGTCATTGGTCTGAACCACCGGACGGTGCCACTCGAACTGCTCGAGCGGATGATCGTCTCGGAGGAGCGTCTGCCCAAGGCGCTGCATGATCTGACGTCGCGCCCCAACATCGGTGAAGCCGTCGTGCTCTCCACCTGCAATCGCACTGAGATCTACGCCGTCGCCGAGCGCTTCCACGGCGCGTACGAGGACGTACGCGACTTCTTGAGCGACCTTGCCCACCTTCCGGCCGAGGCGTTCGCCGACCACCTCTATTCGTTCTACGACGACGTCACGGCCCGTCATCTCTTCGCGGTCGCCGCGGGTATCGACTCCGCCGTGCTCGGTGAAAGCGAGATTCTCGGGCAGGTCAGAGTGGCGTGCGAGCGGGCTCAGTCGGAGGGCACGGCTCGGGCAGGGCTGAACTTGCTGTTCCGCCACGCGCTCGAGGTGGGCAAGCGGGCGCGCACCGAGACGTCGATCGCGCGACATACGACATCGGTGTCGCAGGCGGCCGTGATGATGGCCCGGGAGCGCCTCGGCTCGTTCGAGGGCCGGCGGGTGCTGCTCATCGGGGCCGGCGATATGGGCGCGGGCATGGCCGACGCGCTCGCCCACGGAGGAACCGCCCAGGTGGCGGTCACCAACCGCACCCTCGATCGCGCCGTCGCGGTTGCCGCCCGGATCAACGCGCGAGCCGTGTCCCTGGCCGAAGTGCCGGAGCTTCTCGCCGAGGTCGACCTCGTCCTCAGCTCAACGGGATCGGCCCAGCCGTTGGTCACGCGCGACGACGTCGACACCGCGTTCGCGCGCCGTCGCGGCCGCCCGCTGTTGTGCATCGACATGGCGGTGCCCCGGGATATCGATCCGGGCGTCGGCTCGATTGACGGTGTGACGCTGCTCGATATCGACGACCTGCGCGCGTTCGCGGCGCGAGGTGTGGTCGGTCGCCAGCGCGAGGTCGCAGAGGTTCGCGAGATCATCGATGAAGAAGTGATCCGCTACGCCGACGCCGCCCACGCCCGCACGATGTCGCCGCTTCTCGGCGAGCTCCATGCCCGCGCCGAAGAGATTCGGTCGGCGGAGGTGCAGCGCCACTCCGCCAAGCTCCGAAATGTTGGTGACCGCGAGCGGGCAGCGATCGACGCCCTCACCAAGGGCATCGTGGCGAAGCTCCTGCACGAGCCAACCGTGCGACTCAAGGACGTGGCGGGCACGCCCCGTGGCGAGCGGCTCGCCGAAGCGCTGCGCGACCTTTTCGAACTCGAACCGTGAAGCTGCGGGCGGCGACCCGCTCGAGCGCGCTCGCCCGCTGGCAGACGGAACATGTAGCCGCACTCCTGCGCGCGTCCGACCCTTCGATCATCGTCGAGATGGTGCTCGTCGAGACCGCGGGTGACCGCAATCGCACCGCGTCGCTGCACGAGCTCGGCGGTCAGGGCATCTTCAGCGCCGAGGTCCAGGAGGCTCTGCTCGATGGTCGCGCTGACATCGCGGTGCACTCGGCCAAGGACCTGCCCTCCCGCACGGCCGATGCCCTCGTGCTCGCCGCAGTGCCTTTTCGAGGTGATGCCCGTGACGCGCTGGTGGGCCTTCCGCTCGACGCGTTGGACTCAGGCGCCACTGTCGCGACCGGCTCGGTGCGACGCCGGGCCCAGCTCGCCGCCCTTCGACCCGATCTTCTCTTCACCGATCTCCGCGGCAACATCCAGACCCGCCTCACGAAGGTTCCCGATGGTGGCGCGATCGTGATGGCTTTCGCCGCGCTCGAGCGGCTCGGCCTCGACGGGTTTGCCGCGCAGATTTTCGATCCCGACGAGATGGTGCCTCAGGTCGGTCAGGGTGCGCTGGCGGTGGAGTGCCGGAAGGGCGATCCGAGCGCCGGCGTAGTGGCCGCGATCGAGCACGCTCCGAGCCGGATGTGCGTCGACGCCGAGCGCGCGTTTCTGGCCGAGCTCGGGAGCGGTTGCGATCTTCCGGTCGGCGCCTATGCCACGCTCGACGCGGGCGGGCAGCTCACCGTCGTCGGACTCGTCGCATCGATCGACGGGGGACAGATCGTGCGCCGCTCGGCCAGCGGTCAGGATCCGAGCGAAGTGGGCGCTCGGCTAGCGGCTGAGGTGTTGAGCGCAGGCGGGCGTAGCCTGCTCGACCGATGACCGTCGACACCGCGACCAACGAGACCGTCGAGCTGATGCAGGTGATGATCCGCAACGCGTGCGTCAACGACGGGCGCGCGGAGTCTGGTCAGGAGGTGCGTTCGAGCGACACGCTCCAGGCGTATCTCGAGGGCTCCGGTCTCGACCTCGAGGTCTACGACCCCACGCCCGGCCGCCGTTCGCTCGTCACGCGCATCACGGGCAGCGATCCGGCGGCGCCGACGCTGTGCCTCATGGGCCACACCGACGTCGTGCCCGTGTCGCCCGATGGATGGAGCCGCGATCCGTTCGGCGGCGAGCTGGTCGACGCTGAGCTGTGGGGGCGGGGCGCTCTCGACATGCTGAACCTGACCGCGTCGATGGCCGTGGCCACGAAGCAACTCGCCAGGGAGGGTTGGAAGCCCCGCGGCACGCTCATCTATTTCGCCGTCGCCGACGAGGAGGCAGGCGGTCGCCACGGCGCCGGGTGGATGGTGGCGAACGAGCGCGACGCGGTCGACTGCGACTGGGTGATCACCGAATCGGGAGGCGTCTCTGTCCACGGGGCACGTGGCCACCGGGTAACGGTGACCGTCGGCGAGAAGGGAGCGGCGTGGCGGCGTCTTCGCGTGCGGGGCACGCCGGGCCATGGCTCAACCCCGTACGGGTCGGACAACGCGCTGGTCACCGCGGCCGAGGTCGTGCGCCGGCTGGCCACGCACCGACCGGCGACCCAGGTCAATGACATTTGGAAGGCCTACGTGTCGTCGCTCGACCTCCCACCCGATCTGATCGGCGCGCTGAGCGACACCTCCACCGTTGACGACGCGCTCGATCGCCTGCCCGACGCACGAACGGCCAAGTTCGCCCACGCGTGCACCCACATGACACTGTCGCCCAACGTCGTTCATGGCGGCGTGAAGACCAACGTCATCCCCGACGAGGTCGTGATCGAGGTCGACATCCGCACTCTGCCCGGCCAGACCGCCGACGACGTTGCCCGCACCCTCGACGACGCGCTCGGACCGGCGCTCGCTGCTCGTGTGAGCGTCGAGGAGATCTCGAACCGGATGTCGTCGGCGAGCCCTATCGGCACGCCGGTCTACGACGCGATGGAGAAGGTCGCGAAACGCTTCTACCCCGAGGCCACCCTCGTCCCTCGCATCACCGCAGGGGGCACCGACGCCACGTTCTTTCGCGAGGTCGGCATCCCCTCGTATGGGTTCGGTCTCTACTCGTCACACGTCACGTTTGAGGATTTCTCCTCGCGCTTCCACGGCAACGATGAGCGCATCGATGTCGAGTCCCTCCGCCTGACGACCCAGGCGTGGCTCGAGCTATGCCGTGACCTCCTCGACTGACCGACCACTTACCGGTCGGGTGGTCGCCGTCACCCGGCCTCCCGAGCAAGCTGCGGAACTCGTCGATGCACTCGTCGCGCTCGGGGCGCGCGTACTCGAGATACCAACCATCGCGATTATCGACGCGCCCGACGCCGGTGCCGCGCTCGCCACCGCGGTCGACCATCTCGATTCGTATGCGTGGATCGTGCTCACGTCGGCGAACGGCGCGCGCAGATTCGTGGCCGCGGCGCCGCGTCCGCCGTGGCCCGCGATCGCGGTCGTGGGTCCGAAGACCGCTGACGTTCTCGGGGTGGAACCTGCGCTGGTACCCGATCGATTTGTCGCCGAGTCTCTGCTCGAGGTTTTCCCAGTCGGGACAGGACGCGTTCTGCTGGCTCAGGCGGCGGGGGCCCGTCGCGTGCTCGCGGAGGGATTGGCGGCCAAGGGATGGACAGTGGATGCCGTCACCGCCTACTCCACCGAGCCAGTGCGACCTAAGCGTGAGCTGCTCCACGAGCTGGCCACGGCGGACGCGCTCACGCTCACATCGGGCTCGGCGTCGGTTGTGCTCGAGGGCCAACGTCTCCCGCCGGTCGTTGTCGCGATCGGCCCGGTCGCCGCAGCCGCCGCGCGCACGCGAGACATCGAAATCACCGCGGTCGCCGAGCCCCATACCGTGGAAGGAATCGTCGACGCGGTGACACAGGCTCTGCGACGCGTCGACGGCTAGCGTCGCGAGTCCGTGCCGCCCGACGCCCTCGTGTTCGACCTCGACGGCACCATCGTCGATACCGAGGCACCGGAGTTCGAGGCGACGCGTGTCGTGTGGGCCGACCACGGACTCGAACTCACGATGGGGCACTGGCAGCAGTTCATAGGTACGGCGCGCTTCGATTGGGTCGCCGACCTCGAGCGGGCCGCGGGCACGCAGGTTGATCGGGCCGCGGCCGAGCGCACGCGTCGCCACGTCCACGCGGAGCTCATCGAGCACCAAGGCGCACGGCCGGGCGTGGTCGAGCTGATGGTCGCGGCGGGCCTCGCTGGTCTGCCCGTAGCGGTGGCGTCGAATGCCCCCGAAGCCTGGGTCGTGCACCACCTCGACCGTCTCGGCCTCGACCGTCACGTCAGCGCGGTGCGCGCCATTGAGCACGTCGTGCGGGGTAAGCCCTGGCCCGACGTGTACCTCGCGGCGTGCGCTGCGGTCGGGACAATTCCCGAGCGCTCGGTTGCGTTCGAGGACTCCATCACTGGCGTGACGGCGGCCAAGGCGGCGGGGCTGTTCACGGTGGCCGCCCCGCACGCGTTGTCGGCACTCCACGACCTCTCGGCCGCTGACCTGCTCGTGGTGTCTTTGGCCGCGGTCTCGCTGGAGACACTGGCCGTAGGATGGCCATCGTGACCCTTCGTTTTTCTGGGCGCTTTCCGGTCGAACGTCCCCGCCGTTTGCGTCGCACGCCCGCTCTGCGTCGTCTCGTCGCCGAAACCCGGCTGAGTGTCGACGACCTGGTGGCCCCCCTCTTCGTCCGCGAGGCGATCAGCGAAGCCCAACCCATCGAGTCGTTGCCCGGAGTCGTGCAGCACACCCGCGACTCGTTGCGCAAAGAGGTCTCGCGCCTGGCCGGCCTCGGCGTGCCCGGGGTCATCTTGTTCGGGGTTCCTGCCGCCAAGGACGCGATCGGTTCTGAGGCATGGAACCCCGATGGCATCGTCCAACTCGCGCTACGCGATCTCCGCGACGAGGTCGGCGACGCCATGGTCGTGATGGCCGATCTCTGCCTCGACGAGTACACCGATCACGGCCACTGTGGGGTAGTGCGGCCCGACGGCGAGGTCGACAACGACGCCACGATCGAGCTCTACGCCAAGGTCGCGCTGGCACAGGCTGAAGCGGGTGCCGACGTGGTCGCGCCCAGCGGCATGATGGACGGGCAAGTGGGAGCGATCCGCGCAGCGCTCGATGGCGCGAGCTATCCCGATGTCGCGATCCTTGCCTATGCCGCGAAATACGCGTCGGCTCTCTACGGACCCTTCCGCGACGCGGTCGACGTGCGGATCGCCGGCGGTGGCGATCGCAAGGGTTACCAGCAGGACTGGCACAACGGTCGCGAGGCGATGCTCGAGGTGCAGGCCGACATCGCCCAGGGGGCTGACATGGTGATGGTGAAGCCGGCGCTCACGTACCTCGACGTGATCGCGCGCGTACGGGCGGCCGTCGATGTTCCCATCGCGGCGTACCACGTGTCGGGTGAGTACTCGATGATCAAGGCGGCAGCGGCGCACGGTTGGATCGACGGTCCTGCGGTCGCGCTCGAGCAGATCACCGCGGTGAAGCGGGCCGGTGCCGACATCATCCTCACGTACCTCACCGCGGAGCTCGCCGAGGTGCTCACGGCGTGATCGACTACTGCGACGCCGACCGCTGTCAGGCGGCCGGCTGCGAGCCGGCGCTGTGCCGCGGACTCGGGCTCGCCGACAACTCAGAGGTGTTCGCGCGCTCCTCGCGCGTCATTCCCGGCGGCGTGAGTTCGCCCGTGCGGGCGTTCCGTGCCGTTGGCGGCACCCCCTACGCCGTCGTACGCGGAGAAGGCCCCTACGTGTGGGATGTCGAGGGCAGCCGTTACATCGACCTCGTCCAGAGCTATGGCGCGTTGATCCTCGGACACGCGCACCCGGCCGTGGTCGCCGCGATCCGAGCCGCAGCCGCCGACGGCACCAGCTACGGGGCGCCCACCGCGCGCGAGATGAAATTGGCCGAGGCGATCACGCGGTGCGTACCGAGCTGCGAGTTGGTGCGGCTCGTGAACAGCGGTACCGAAGCCACGATGACCGCGGTGCGCGTGGCCCGGGGTTTCACCGGCCGCTCGAAGGTGATCAAGTTCGCGGGTAACTACCATGGGCACGCCGACTCACTCCTCGCCGAGGGTGGAAGCGGTGTCGCGGTACTCGGTCTGTCGGGTTCCGCCGGTGTCCCGTCCGGCGCGGTGGCGGCCACTGTGGTCGCGCCCTACAACGCGCTGCCCGAGATCGACGCCGACGTCGCCGCGGTCATCGTCGAGCCGGTGGCGGCCAACATGGGCCTGGTCGGTCCGGTGCCTGGCTTCCTCGAAGCGTTGCGCGCCGCGTGCGACCGCACGGGCGCCCTCCTCATCTTCGACGAGGTCATCACGGGCTTTCGTCTCGGCCTCGGTGGCGCGCAGGCGCGTTTCGACGTGCACGCCGACCTCACGTGCTTCGGGAAGGTCATCGGTGGCGGCCTTCCGATTGCCGCATTCGGGGGCCGGCGCGACGTCATGGAAGTGCTCGCCCCGCTCGGGCCCGTCTACCAAGCCGGCACCCTCTCGGGGAACCCACTGGCGACGGCCGCGGGTCTCACGGTTCTTTCTCGCCTCGACCCGGCCGTGTACGACGAGCTGGCGACCACAGCCACCCGGTTGGGTGACGGCTTGCGGGAGGCCATCGAGAGCGCCGGCCTACCGATCACCGTGCCCGTGATCGGCCCGCTCGTCGGCCTCCACTTCGCGTCGACGCCGGCCACCGACTATGAGTCCGCGAAGAAAACCGATGAGCGCATGTACGCGGCGTTCTTCCACGCCATGTTGCGACGCGGTGTGGCCCTGGCCCCGGGTGCCTACGAGATCGCGTTTCCCGGTCTGGCCCACGACGCCACCGTGATCGAGCAGATCGTCGACACCGCGGCTGCCGCGGCCACCGAAGTCGCGCGAAACGAGACTGACTAAGAGTCGGGGAAGACGCGCGCGAGCGCGGCCGCGGCTTTGTAGGCGGCTTCCGCGGGGCCGATCTCATCGGGCCGCAAGAGGTTCGCCATGATGCGCAGCACCCACTCCATGAGGCTGCGCGACTGCATGCCGACGCGCGTGAGCTCGCGCATGAGCGCGGGCCGGCCGATGATCTTCGCGAAGAGGCGCGCCACCTTGAAGTAGCGCCCGTACTCGTCGTCGAGGAGGCGCGGGTAGGTCTGCAACACCGACCCATCGCGCGACGTCAAGGCCTCGGACAACACGCCGGCCGCCATGCGTCCCGTCTCGTACGCGTAGTCGATGCCCTCGCCGTTGAAGGGGTTGACCGTGCCCGCCGCATCCCCGACGACGAGGTATGTGGGTCCGGCCTGCGGACCGACCGAGCAACCCATCGGCAGGCGTCCACCCACGGGCACACTCGTGGCGGTCTCGGGCGATATGCCCCAATACTCGGGAGCCATCGCCACGAATTCGTTCATCAAGTGCGTGGTGTTGACGCTCTTGAAGTCCTTGAACGTGGAGAGCAGGCCAACGCCGACGTTGATCGTCCCGTCACCCACCGGGAAGATCCATCCGTAGCCGGGCAATTGGTGACCGGCGCGATCCTTCAAGTCGAGCGCGCTCTCGATCCAGGGTTCGTCGTGGAGGGGGCTCTCGAAGTACCCGCGAATCGCCATGCCCTGCGGGTAGTCGCGGTTGCGCGACGTCCCGAGTGCCCGTCCGAACCTGCTGTTCGCGCCATCGGCCACCACCACGTAGCGGCTGCGCAACTCCGTCGGTGCGTCGTCGTCCTTGTGCCGCACGACCGCGCCGCGCACGATGCCGCGGTCAACGACCGGAGCGACCGCCTCAGTGCCCATGAGCAACGTCGCCCCGGTCTTGACGGCGTGGTCGGCCACCATTTGATCGAGTTCGCGCCGCCGAACGACGTATCCGTACGACGGGTAGATCGGGTGTTCTGGCCAACGAAGTTCGAGACTGATGCCATGGGCCACGGCGCGCAAGCCGTCGAAGCGGTGATAGGTGGCGAGCGCATCGGTGAGACCCATGTCGTCGAGTTGTTTGACGGCTCTTGGTGTGAGCCCGTCGCCGCACGTCTTTTCGCGTGGGAAAACCTTGCGCTCGACCACTGCCACCTCGTGGCCGGCGAGGGCGAGCCAATACGCCGTGGCGGCGCCCGCCGGACCGCCGCCGACCACGAGCACGTCGTAGGTCGGAGACGCAGTCTTCGTCACGGGGCCGCGGTCGTCGCAGTCGTCGTCGCGGCAGAGCCGGCCGTGGCTGTGCCACCGCCCGCCGCCTTCACGGCGTCGTCGACGAACTTTTGCCCATCAGCGGCATCCAAGGCGGCGGCGTACTTCGGCGCGTCGGGCGCGCACCAGTCGGTGTACTCCTTCTGCCAGTTGGCGTCGTTCGGATCGGCGCCGGAGATCACGTAGCGCTCTTCACAGACCGCACCGACGATCTGGGCGGCTGAAAGGCCGCCGTCGATCCCCCACGGGATCATCTGGCCACCGGCCAGCGCCCCACTTATCCGTTGCCCGCCCGCTCGAGCCGGGTCGCCATATGGCTTGCCCACCCCAGGGCTGCCGTTGAACACGAACTTCACTTGGTCTTCGAGCTTCGGGAACGTCTTTAAAACCTCGCCCTCGTTGAGCTTGTAACCGGTGCCGCCCTCGCCACCGTTGCCGTGGCAGGCCGAGCACGTGGCGAACACCTGAGTCCCGACGGCGAGCGCGCCGGTGGCCCGCTGCTTCACCGGGCTCATGGCCTCCATGTAGACGAACAGCCAGATCGGGAGGGCGGCGAGCACCGGCATCGCCCAGAACGGGATGCGCCTCCGGGCCTGTGCGGCCAGCACGTAGGGCGGCAACGGCTTGGGCGGGGGAGGGGCGGCCGGTTCCCTCGGCGTACGGGCGGCAGGAGCCGCCGCTGCCGCCGTCGGCACAGGCGTGGGAGCCGCAGACTCGACAGCTTCACCAGGCGCCGCCCCGCCCGCGGCCTCCGACGTTCCCGCCGTCTCCGGAGAGCCAGCCCCGCCGCTACCCGCCACAGCCTGACGGCGCTCCTGTGAGCGCTTCAGAAGATGCTCGGGGATTTCGGTCACGTGCGGCCTCCGCGACAGGTCGGGACGACCGCCAACCTTACGTGGCTCCCCGGTGCAGGGTGAATCCGCGTGGCGGGCGCCACCGTGGCGGGGACAAGGGTTGCCATGCGGTGATTCTGGCCGTGCTAGACACGGCGCCGACGCCCACCGCTTCGGAAATTCGGGTGGCGCTCGCTAGTGTTGTGAGAGATTTCACGATGTTGAGGGAGCGTCTCGTGAGTACCGCGATGTTCGCCACCAAGTACTACGTACCGGGCCTCAACATGGCGCTCATCGTGTCGTTCGTCGTCACTGTCGCCCTCACACTGTTGGTGATCCCGTACGGCAAGCGGCGCAAGCCCGGCACCCCTGCCTCGTGGGGTGAAGCGATGCTCGCGGCCACCTATGTATTCGGCGTGTTGTTTCTCGCGTACGGCGTGGTCCCCCACCAGTGGCTGACCCACGCTGGCAACGAACTCGGATGGCGCACCGACAAGATTCTCATCGGGCCGAAGATCGGCCCACGCCACCTGCTCAAGTACTTCCCCTTCACCATCACGGCCGCGGCGTTGCAAGACACCATCGCCGTTGTCATCTACGCCTTCTTCCTTGGTTTGCAGATCGCTATGTGGTCGTGGTGGCAGAGGCGGGGCAAGAAGCCCAGCGTCGAGGTCGCCACCTCCACATACGGCCGTCCTCTGGTGAAGAAAGCCTGAGCCATGGCCAAGAACGACGCCAACCCCCCGATGCCCGACTGGTCCGACCAGTACCAACTCGTGGAGGTCGACGTCGACTATTTGTCGCGGGCCGTCAAGCCCAAGCAGTTCATCCACATCGATCAGTCCGAATGCATCATGTGCGAGGGCTGTGTCGACATCTGCCCGTGGAAATGCATCCACATGGTGCAGCCCTCCGCGATCGCCGAGGCGGACGGTACGGAGCAGCCCGGCGCGGATCCCACCGACCACGTGATCTTCATCATCGACGACGACGTCTGCACCCGCTGCGCGCTCTGTGTCGATCGTTGTCCAACCGGAGTCATCATCATGGGCAAGGCTGGAGCGGCACCCGGCGATGGCGATCCCCATGCGCGTACTAACAACCACGGCTATGCCTACGGCATGCGCTTTTAGGCCCAAGGAGCTCTGAGCAGTGGCCAAAACGATCGAGGGCAAGAGCTTCGGTCAACGCTTGGCGGAGCGCATGGCTCGGTTGGGCGAATCCACGAAGGGTTCCCAGGCGTGGAACTCGATATTCCGCCCAGGCTCGATTTTCCGGAAGGGCTACAGCGACAGCCCGCGCAACCGCTCGTACGTGATCATGAACTCGGTGCTGTACCACCTGCACCCCGTCAAGGTGAAGCGTCACGCGGTGAAGGTGAGCTACACGCTCTGCCTCGGTGGGTTGAGCTTCTTTCTGTTCATCCTGCTCACCGTCACCGGCATCTTCTTGATGTTCTTCTACCGGCCCACCACGGCCCAGGCGTGGAACGACATCTACACGCTCGAGACGTCGGTGACGTTCGGACTCCTCGTACGCAACATGCATCGATGGGCCGCGCACCTGATGGTGCTGTCGGTGTTCCTTCACATGGCCCGCGTCTTCTATCACGGGGCCTACAAGCCGCCGCGTGAGTTCAACTGGGTCATCGGCGTGATCCTCCTCACGCTCACCTTGCTGCTGTCCTTCACGGGCTACCTGCTGCCGTGGGACCAGCTGGCCCTCTGGGCGGTCACCGTGGGTACCAACATGATGGGCTACACACCGGTCTTTGGCACTCAGGTGCGTTTCGTATTGCTCGGCGGATCCGAGATCGGGGCCGAGACGCTCTTACGTTGGTATGTGCTGCACGTGTTGATGCTCCCGTTCGTGATCGTGATCTTCATGGCGATCCACTTCTGGCGGGTGCGCAAAGACGGCGGGATATCGGGGCCACTGTGACCGAGATCCCCGAACACCTCCGCAAGCGCGCCGAAGAGGCCCGCCAGAAGGCCGAAGAAGCCAAAGGTGGGGCGAGCGCGCCAGCCGCCGGTGCGGCCCAAGAAAGCAGCGCACCCGCCGCCACGCCGCCGGAGTCAACGGCGGCTGAGTCGACGTCGTCAGGGGCTGAGTCGCGCATCCCCCCGCACCTTCTCGAGCGGTCGCGTGCCGCGAAGGCGGGTGCCGGAGGCGAGGCCGCAGGTGCGGCAGCGGGCGCAGGTACGTCTGTGGCCACCACGACCTCGGGAGGAGGCGTCGCCACCGCGGTGGCGCCCGCTACGGGGGGCGTGCCGGTCGGTGCGGGACCCGGCGGTCATACCCAGCGGCTGCTCACGGTCGTCAAGGCCGGCTCGATCCAAGACGTCAAGGCCACGCCCATCGACAAGGTGCACGTGTGGCCGCACCTGCTCGTGGCCGAGTTCGTTGCTTCGCTCGTCTGTACCGCGTTCCTGCTGGTCTTTTCGGCGGTGGTGAACGCACCGCTGTTGCAACTCGCCAACATCAACCGCACGCCCAACCCGTCGAAGGCGCCGTGGTACTTCCTCGGGTTGCAGGAGCTGCTCACCATGTTCCATCCGATGGTCGCGGGCGTGACCATCCCCGGCATGGGCATCTTCGCTCTGATGCTGGCGCCGTATGTCGACCGCAACCCGAGCCACAAACCGGAGGACCGCAAGTTCGCGATCTCAATCTTCACCATCTTCATGATGTTCTGGGCCGTACTCGTGATCATCGGCTCGTTCTTCCGCGGTCCGGGGTTCAACTTCGTGTTCCCCTGGCGCGCGGGGATTTTCTTCGACCTGTAGGAGCACCTCGATGAGTTCAGGAGCAATCATCGCCATCGCTATCGCCGTCCTGGTGGTGCTGGCTGTGCTCGTGTTCGTCACCGCTGCTCGTCGCCACGACGGCCGGGCGGCCGGCGCACTTTCACGCGAGACCCGCCGCCGCGACCGCAAAGCCCGCGCGTCGTCGGCCGAGAACGAGGAGGAAGGTCTCACTGGCCGAGCGTTCGAGGAGACCGCGCTGGCTACACGGTCGAAGGAACTCGTTCCTGTCGTCGACGCGCCGCCTCCGCCCGCGGTCTATACGCCTCCCGACGCCGACACGGTGGGCTACACCCGACGCGGGTTCTTCAATCGATCGATCGTGGCGATGATGGGTGTGAGCCTGGCCAGCTTCGGGGGGGCGTGTTTGGCATTCCTGTATCCCCGCAAGGGTGGGGGCTTTGGGTCGGTCGTGACGGTCGGCAAGATCGACGACATCATCAAGGCGATCCGCGATTCGAAGGGCTTCTACTACGTCCCCGACGCACGTACATGGATCACCGGCTACCCGGCCGAGAGTCTCCCCAAGGCGACGCAGGCCTACGGCAAGCAGGCGCCGGTGTTGGCGGGCATGAAGGCCGGCATCGTCGCCCTCTATCAAAAGTGCCCACACCTCGGCTGCCGCGTACCGCAGTGCGAAACGTCACAGTGGTTTGAGTGCCCTTGCCATGGCAGCCAGTACAACCGCGTCGGCGAGAAGAAGGGTGGGCCGGCTCCCCGGGGTATGGATCGTTTCGGAGTGACGGTCACGAACGGGCTGGTCAGCGTCGACACGAGCAACGTGTTCATCGGCCCACCGATTGGAACGAACACCACTGGGCAGGAGGCTGAGGGTCCGCACTGCATTGCCACTGTCGGAGGGCACGCATGATCGCTGCCTCCCAAGGCACGCCTCGCAACGTCGCGATCCTCATCGCGGCGGTCATGTTCATCGGGTGGCTCCTCTACCTCATCTTCAACCTGCGCCGGGCCAAGCCCGAGATCGGCTCGGAAATCGAGCTGGCGCCGAACCGCCGGCCGTACTACGACGACGACGTTCTCGAGACCCGTCATCTCGAGCACGTGCAGTTGTGGGGGCTCGCGATGCTCGTCATCATCGCCATCGGTCTGCCGCTGTACTGGATTCGCGAACCGGGGCGCGAGGCGGGAGCCACTGCGGGGTTCGTGAAGAAGTTCGCGAAGCAGGGTGGCGAGTTGTTCGCGCCCACGTCGGAGGGCGGCTTCAACTGCTCAGGGTGTCACGGCGGCATGAAGGCGGCGGGCGGCCAGGCCCCCTACACGATCACCGACACCCGCACAGGGCAGATCCGCGTCGTCACGTGGAAGGCTCCGGCACTGAACACGGTGCTCTCGCGGTTCAGTGCCGACGAGGTCACGTACATCATCACGTACGGGCGCCCGTTCTCGCCGATGCAGCCGTGGGGTCTCGCCGGTGGCGGCCCGATGAACGATCAGCAGATATCGAACCTGGTGGCGTATCTGAAAAGCATCCAGATCCGACCCGACACCGATCCGGCGACCGGTGCCGCCGTCCCCAACGCCGAGAACCAGAAGTCGATCACCGAGCAACTGGCGGCCGCGATGGCCACCGGTAAGTACGCGAGCGAGGGCGAGGCACTGTTCAACCTCGCGTATGCCTCCGGCGCGTACTCGTGCGCTCGCTGTCACACGGCGGGTTGGAGCTTCGACGACCCCCAAATCAGCGGGGGCGGCGCGCTGGGGCCGAACCTCACGAACGGCGCCGAGCCGCGGCAGTTCCCGAATGTCGAGGATCAGGTCGCGTTCGTGAAGGGGGGCTCCGAGACCGGGAAGAAATATGGCCAGCAGGGTCAGGGCTCGGGCAAAATGCCCGGCTTCGGCACCCTGCTCACCGATGAGCAGATCCGCGCCATCGTCGCCTACGAGCGGGGTCTGTGATGAACGCAGTCATGTACGCGTTGCGTTGGTACCCGGAACTCAAGGGCATCACGTCGGTGATGATCGGTGTCGCGGTGCTGATGGGCAGCGTGTACATGATCCTCGGCACGAACCTTGGGTCGCGCCTCGGGCTGCTCACCGCGCTCACGGCCCTCTTCGGTTGGATGACGATCATGTCCGCGATCTGGTGGGTATATGGCATCGGCCTCAAGGGCCCCGACCCCACATGGGTCGGCAAAGACGTCGTGTTCGGCGACGTGAGCCTGTCGGTGGTGCCGCAGGCCAACACCATCGGTGCGTCCAACTCGAAGTGGAAGGTCGTCGAGGAAGCCGACCCGAGCCGGGGCCAGGCGCAAGCGGCCGCCGACGACATCTTGCTCAACCAACGGAAGCTGTTCACCGCGAATACGCAGTACATCGTCACCAACGTGTACAGCCTCGGCGGCGGCACCTACCCGAGTTTCTTCTTCAAGTTCTGGCACAAGCCCCACTACGCCGCCGTCGTGCTGCAGCCGACGCTCGCGCAGAACACCGAGCCCGGTAAGGCCCCTCCGAAAGCGGTGCCCGACACCACCAAGAAGCCGATCACCGTGGTCATGCTCCGCAACCTCGGCGGGCGCCGTAAGCCGGCCGCCCTCATCTGTCTCGGCTCGACGATGATCTTCACCGCGCTCGCGTGGTCACTTCACCGGCGCGACCGACTCTCGATGGCCGCGCGCAGCGGCAGCCTCGCGCTCGAGAAGGCCTAGCGGGTGGGTCAATATCTACCGGTCATCGCGCTGGTTGTGCTCGCCGGTTTGTTCGCGGCGTTGAGCTTTGTGGCGTCATCGATCTTTGCTCCGAAGCGTTCGACCAGCGCGAAACGGGCACCGTACGAGTGCGGCATCGTCCCGAGTCGCGATCCCCCCGACCGCTTCCCGGTGAGCTTCTACCTCGTTGCGATGTTGTTCATCATGTTCGACATCGAAATCATCTTCCTGTACCCGTGGGCCGTGAACCATCAAGAGTTAGGTGGGTTCGGACTCTTGGCGATCGTGGTGTTCAGTGCGGTCTTCTTCCTCTCGTTCGTGTACGAGGTGGCCAAGGGCGGTCTCGACTGGGGCCCGCTCCAGCGCATGCGTCGCCTCACGGAGGCCGTGTCGGCGGAGCGCACTCTCGCCACCACCATCCGCCGTGTCGGACTCGAGGGCCGGCCCGACGAAGACGAAGCCGCGTGATGGCTCGGTTCGACCTACCCGAGGAAGGCCTCGAGGGTTTCCAGCACAACTTTCTCACCGGTACCCTCGAGAGTCTCGTGAAGTGGTCGAGAGCCAGGAGTTCGTGGCCGGCCACGTTCGGCCTCGCGTGCTGCGCGATCGAGATGATGGCCACGGGCGCGGCGCATTACGACCTCGCGCGGTTTGGGATGGAGGTCTTCCGTGCCTCGCCTCGCCAAGCCGACATCATGATCGTGGCCGGACGCGTCAGCCAGAAGATGGCCCCCGTTCTGCGGCAGGTCTACGACCAGATGATGGAACCCAAGTGGGTCATCTCGATGGGCGTGTGCGCGTCCACCGGCGGGATGTTCAACAACTACGCGATCGTGCAGGGGGTCGATCAGGTCGTTCCGGTCGACGTCTACGCACCCGGTTGTCCACCGACTCCCGAGACGCTCATCCACGCGATCATGACGCTCCATCGGCTGATCGAAAACGGCGAGCTGACCAAGCGTCCGGCGGGCGGCGCCGGCATCCACGTCGAGGCACCGGCCCAACCCACGCCGATCTCCATCTCTCGCTCGTGAGCGATCAAACCGAAGCCGCGAACGGCGCCGTTGCACCCCCTACCGGGAACGACGGTCCACCCGGAACGGGCGCGGGCGACGCCGTGCACGGATGCCCCGTGAGTTG
This sequence comes from Acidimicrobiales bacterium, assembly GCA_040002995.1. Classification (GTDB taxonomy): domain Bacteria; phylum Actinomycetota; class Acidimicrobiia; order Acidimicrobiales; family Ilumatobacteraceae; genus JBDUDK01. The sequence goes on from JBDUDK010000113.1 coordinate 17,759, forward strand.
GTCGTGCGGCCAGCAGGTGCTCCACCCGACCAGAGAGGGCTACCTCGATCTGATCAAGGCGCTCGCCGACGACGGCTTCCACATGGTGGTCGACGTCACCGCGGTCGACTATCTGATGACTGCCACCAGGACGCTGCCGGAGGGCGTAACGCCCGAGCGTTTCGAGATCGTCGTCAACCTCTTGTCGATCGAACACGGCCGCCGCACCCGCGTACGGGTGCAGGTGCCTGAGCACGATGCAACGATCGTCTCGCTCTTCGATCTGTTTCCCGGCACGGAGGCCATGGAGCGCGAGGTGTACGACATGTTCGGCATCTCGTTCACGGATCATCCGGACCCGACCAGGATCCTCATGCCCGAAGACTGGATCGGGCACCCTCTGCGCAAGGACTACGACGTCGGCCGCATACCCGTGCAGTTCAAAGCAGCGGACCAAAGGGGAGCGCGCATCGGCACAGCAGCGGACCAAACGGGAGCGCGCATCGGCACAGCAGCGGACCAAAGGGGAGCGCGCATCGGCACAGCAGCGGACCAAACGGGAGCGCGCGGATGACTGCCACCGAAAATCCCGCGCTCACGTCCGAGGGTGATCAGGAACTGAAGCCCCGCAGCCAGCTCACCGCGAACGAGCTCCTGCGCGAAGTGGGCTGCGTGCTCAGAATGAGCGAGGCCGAAGCAGCGGCCCTGGCGGGCGATGTCGACGAAGCTCCGGCCGACGATCAAACGATGATCATCAACATGGGGCCGCAGCACCCGAGCACCCACGGCGTGCTGAGGTTGATGCTCGAGCTGTCGGGCGAGCAGGTGATCAGGAGCAAGCCGATCGTCGGCTACTTGCACACGGGCATGGAGAAGACGGGCGAGGAGCTCACGTACCTGCAGGGCGGCACCAACGTCACGCGCATGGACTACGCCTCGCCGTTCGGGAACGAGCTCGTCTTTTCGCTGGCCGTCGAGAGGCTTCTGGGCATCGACGGCGATATCCCCGAGCGCGCGGTGTGGATGCGCATGCTGCTGGCCGAGCTGAATCGCATGGCCTCGCACCTGCTCTTCCTCGCCACCAACGGCATGGACATCGGCGCAGTGTCGATGATGATCTACGGCTGGCGCGAGCGCGAGGAGGTGCTGCGCTTCTTTC
>JBDUDK010000103.1:0-18844 GCA_040002995.1 Acidimicrobiales bacterium
CGGCGTCGGGTCGCGGCTATTGGTTGGTGGCGAGCGATGGAGGCGTGTTCGCGTTCGGTGACGCGGCGTTCGCGGGCTCAACCGGTGCGATGCGCCTGAACCGTCCTGTCGTCGCCATGGCCCCTACCGGCTCCGGCTACTGGATGGTGGCGAGCGACGGCGGTGTGTTCGCGTTCGGAGACGCGCCATTCGTCGGGTCGCTCGGCGGAAGAGGCCTCGACACCATCGTTGGCATGACGCCAACCGCGACGCACGCGGGGTACTGGCTCACTACTGAAACGGGAGGGCTTTACGCGTTCGGCGACGCGCCACCGATGGCATGATCGAACGCACCCTCGACGATCCGACTCAGCAGGTCTCCGAGCCGATCGAGCGATGGCCATGGGCCCATTGGGTCGGCCAGGGAAAGGGTCGTGAACCCCGTCGTCGCGCCGACCACCGCCGCACTTAGAAGATTGACGTCGACCGCGGGAGCGGTACGGGCGAGGGCGGTGCGCACGGCGCTGTACGCCGCGAACACCGGACGGGGCGCTCCGCCGCCCGTCGCGGGAGAACTAAGGAACGCAAGCCGATACGCCACCGGCGAGTTTCGGGCCATGGTGAGCAACGTGGCGACGACGTTGGCCAGGTCGGCGTCGCCGCGAAGAGCATCGAGCGCAGCAAAAACCTTGCGGCTCGCCGCTTCGTGCAGCAACGTCGATTTGTCGGGGAAGTGAAGGTAGATCGCCGCGGGACTGACGCCGACTTGTTGCGCGATGGCGCGCACCGATGGTTCGACCGTGGCGTGCTCGAGGAGCATCGTCGACGCCGTGAGGATGTCCTCGCGGAGGCGCGCGCCGCCGCCCTTCGGAGCCCGTGGACGACGCGGCAACTCTTCCGACACTAGAGACCACCTCCCCTCTACCCGTGGGCGGTGTCCGCTTCCCGGGGCGAAGTTAGCACCGGTCGGGAGGGGGTTGTTAGAGCGCCTCAGCGCACCGCGATGTCGACGACGACACTGCGGTGGTCGCTGCCGGCGAGGTCGACATCGTGGGTGGCGAGCACGGCTACGTCGTCGCTCACGAGGGCGTGGTCGATGCGGATAATCGGACCGAAGAGGCCCACAAGACCCCCGTCGATCGGCCACGATGCGCTCAGGCCCCGGCCCGTGGCCTCGTCGGCATCGCGCAGACCGCTCGCCAACAAGCGTCCGAAGGGTCGGTGCCAGCGACCGCCGTTGAAGTCGCCCGCAATCACGACCGGTCCGGTCAGGGTTCGCCGGAGATCAAGAAGCGCGCTGTAGTCGTGGAGCCAACTCGAGCCGTCGCCGTGGGTCGGGTTGCTCGGGTGCACCGCCACGACGTGCATCCACGTGCCCCCGGTGTCGACCTCGAGGCTGAGCGCTCCGAGCCTTTCGGGGTCGACGAGGTTGCTGTTGCGAATGGGCTTCTTCGACAGGATCGCGACCCCGCCGCTGCCCGTGTGGAGCTGGACCGACTGGTACGGGAACGGGTCGGCGATGCCCGCGGAGTTCAGCTCCCCCCACGTCCGCGACGTCAGCTCGACGAGTATGAGGACGTCGGCCTTCGTGGCGCCCAACTGCGCGGCGGCGTCAGCGGTCTTCGTGTTCTCGCGACGTACGTTCGCGGACACGATGCGTAGGTGCGCCCCCGACGCGGCCCACGCCGGCGGGCTGTCACTTCCGAGCGCGGGAGCGACTGAGGCGATGTGAATGACGACGACTACGAGTGCACCGCCCACGAGGACAAAGTGTTTGCGGATGGCGGCGACCACCAGCACCACATAGGCGGGCAGATAGAGAAACGGCGTCGTCGCCTGCAGGAAGACGATCGTGGGACGGTCGGTATCGATATGGCGCGACAGGGCAACGAGCACGAGAAAAACGAGACCGACCCAGCACGCGGCCCATAACCACGTTGACGGCTTCGACCACGAGTCGCGAGCGCGTGACTCGGTGTCCTCGTCGGTCATGGCTGCGGACCGTATCGGCCGCGCCCCGCTGTCACACTGGCACCCAAGAGGCTTAGTCGACGCTCCGCAGCTTGTACCGCTGGATCTTCCCGGTTGCCGTCTTCGGCAGTTCCGGCATCACGACGTAGCGCTTGGGCCGCTTGTATCCCGCAAGCGCTTCTTTGCACAACACCTCGAGCTCGGCGGTCTCGAGCGTCGCGCCGGCTGCGGGCACGACGAACGCGACCGGGCGCAGGACGCCAAGTTCGTCGCGCTCGCCCACTACCGCCACCTCGAATACCGACGGGTGGGTGATGAGCGTCGCTTCCACCTCCGCGGGAGATACCCACTCGCCGCCCACGCGCAGCATGTCGTCACTGCGGCCGAGATACGTGTAGTAGCCGTCGGCCGAGCGGGTGTACATGTCACCCGTGCGCATCAGGGGCCCGACGAAGCTGCGCCGGGTCGCCTCGCTGGCACACCAATAACCGACGGCCATCGACTCACCGCCCACGACGAGGTGACCAGGGCAGTCGGCGCCCACCGGGCCCCCCGCATCGTCGATGAGATCCACGGAGTAGCCCGGCACCGGCCGGCCCGACGTACCCGGACGGATCGCGCCTGGCGCGTTCGAGATGAAGATGTGGGTGAGCTCTGTCGAGCCGATGCCGTCGAGAATCGACACTCGGAATCGGTCACGGAAGCGCCTGAAGATCTCAGCCGGGAGCGGCTCGGCGGCCGAGACTCCCCATCGCACCGAACTGAACGTGTCCGGCGCAAGGTCTGACGCGCACAACGCGGCATAGAACGTCGGGATGCAATAGAAGAGCGTCGGCTGCAGAGTGCGAAGGATCTCGCCCACGAGTGAAGGGGTCGGCGGCCGCGTCGGCTCCACAATCGCGGTCGCGCCTACCGAGAACGGAAACGTGAGCGAGTTGCCGAGCCCGTACGCGTGAAACATCGGGCCGACGGAAAAGCAGCGATCATCGGGCCCGATGCCCAACACCTGAGCGCCATACGTGTCGGCCGTCGCGCGTAGGTCGACGTGCCGGTGCATGGCCAGCTTGGGCGTGCCCGTCGAGCCGGATGTGCAGAGCCAAAAACCCGGAGACTCGTCCCAGGTCGGCCACGGATCTCCGTCATCGGCTGATTCGATGAGTGATGCCCACTCCGGTGAACCCGTGACGATCACGGTGGCGATCTCGGGCGCGGCCACGCGTATTGCGTCGAGCTCACCGGCGCGCTCGGACGACACGACCAATACCGTCGCTCGGCTGGCGGCGATGATTCCTGCGAGGTCGCGCCCCGGCAGGAGAGGGTTGACCGGCACCGGGATGGCACCGATGCGCAACGCGCCGAGGAACACGTCGTAGAACTCGATCGAGTCGAGCATGATCATGGCGACGCGTTGTTCGGGCATTACGCCGAGCGCGCGCAGTCCGCCGGCCGTCGCGCGCACCTCGTGGAGCAGCTCCGCGTAGGTGACGGTGCGCGCCCTTGTAGTTACCGCGGGATGCGTACCGCGCCCGTGCGAGACGTTGCGATCGACGAGGTCGACGCACGCGTTGTAGGCCGTCGGCACCGGTCAGATCCGGACGTAGGCGAAATCGATCGGTTTCGTGTTGATGCCGGTGGAGGGCGGCGCGAGCCAGGCCGCGAACTTTCCGGGCTCGTACACCGGGATCATCACCGACGCGACATGCTCCCGGTCGGCCGCCGTCGGCAGCCACTCGTGCACGTGTCGTTCCCATTCGGCGGCGGTGATCACGTGACCGTCGGGGCTGACGTGGTGACCCGCGGCGGGCCCGACCTTCCGGTTGAAGCCGTGGTGGGGAAGTCGCAGCTCGCGACCGAGTCCGGCGAGGGCACGGTTCCAGCGGTTGACGCCCTTCTGGCAATCCGCGATGTACTCGCTGCGGAGGTCGGCGTTGAGCGCAGTGAGCGCGTCGACCTCGCGTGTGACGAACCGCCCGTCTTGGATGTCGGGGACCGTGGCAACCGCGCCGCCGAGGCGGTGATCGTCGGCGCGGTCGCCCTCGTGGAAGCGACCCTTGAGTCCGGCCGTGAAGTAGTTGCCCGCGTTCGTCGAGACGTCGTTGCCGAACAGGTCGAGCGACACGCTGCAGTGGAAGTTGAGGTAGCGCTGCACCGTGTCCAGGTTGATCCCGCCGTAAGGCGCGATGTCGTCGGTGTCGTGCTCGCGCATGAGCTCCGCGGTGCGCTCGACCACCCGGCCCACGCCTGTGGCGCCCACGAACATGTGGTGAGCTTCTTCTTTCAGCATGAAGTCGCACGTGCGGCTGAGCGGGTCGAACGCCGACTCGCGCAAGGTCGCCAGCTGGTACTTGCCGTCGCGGTCGGTGAAGTAGGTGAACAGGAAGAACGAGAGCCAGTCAGTGGTCGGTTCGTTGAACGCACCGAGGATCCGAGGGCGGTCGACGTCGCCGGAATGGCGCTCGAGCATCGCGTCGGCCTCGTCGCGACCGTCGCGTCCCATGTACGCGTGCAGCAGGTAAACCATCGCCCACAGGTGGCGACCCTCCTCAACGTTGATCTGGAAGAGGTTGCGCAGGTCGTAGAGGCTGGGCGCAGTGAGACCGAGGTGGCGCTGCTGCTCCACTGAGGCGGGCTCGGTGTCGCCCTGCACGACGAGCAGCCGCCGCAGCTCGGCGCGGTATTCCCCGGGCACGCTCTGCCACGCAGGCTCGCCGAGGTGCGCGCCGAATCCGATTTTCCGATCGGGTTCGGGTTCGGCCAAGAAGATGCCCCACCGGTAGTCGGGCGCCTTCACGTAGTCGAAGTGGGCCCAGCCCTCCTGGCCGATGTCGACGGCGGTGCGGAGATAGACGTCGCTGTCCTGGAACGCCGAAGGGCCGAGTTGACGCCACCAGTCGAGGAAGCGCGGTTGCCACGATTCGAGGGCGCGCTGCAGACGTATGTCGTTCGCGAGGTCGACGTTGTTCGGGATGCGGGCGGCATAGTCGATCGTCATGAGATCAGACCCTCCGTGTGTCGAACTCGGCCCGATGACCCGTACCGTAACGGCGTAACGCGCCGTCTTCACCCGTGGCGTTCGGGCGTTGGAAGATCCAGTTCTGCCACGCGGTGAGCCGCCCGAAGATCTTGGTCTCTAGCGTCTCGGGACCCGCGAAACGCAGGCTCGCCTCCATGCCGGTGAGCGCGTCGGGCGAAAAGCTCACGCGCTCCTCGATCGCGAGGCGGACTTCGTCGTCCCAGTCGATGTCGTCGAGGACCGCGGTCACGAGGCCGAGTTTGTCGGCGTCCTGTGCTTCGAGGCCGACCCCGATATTCGTGGCCAACTCCTCAACGTGACCGGTCTGGCCGAGGAAGCGGCCGGCGAGGCGGGTGAGGTCGTTGCCCATCGTGAGCGGGCCGAAATTCATTGCTGACAGCGCCACCCGCGTCGGCGGCTCGCCGCCCTCGTGCAGGTAGGAGCGGTCGGCGGCGAGCGCCAGCTCGAACAACGTGCCCGCAAAGCACGAGCCAGGTTCGATGAGGGCGAGCAATGAGCGCGACGTGACATCAAGCCGTTTCAGCGTGCGCTTCCAGTAGAGGACGATCTCGCGCACGAGCCAATGATCCGCGTGCCTCGTCAGGACATCTTCCGCGGCGAGCACCGCCGTGGCGTCGCCTGTGGTGCGCAGCAGCCAGGTGCCGAGCTCGAGCTCGTTCGCGCGCAGGTGCAGGATGAGGTCGTCGAGCGCACGTGCGGTGCCGAGCAGCCATGAGTCCGCGCCCGCCTGCAGGAGCTCGTCGGGCGACTTCGGTTGCGCGCCTTCGGGTCCGTGCACGGTGATCTCGACGACACCCCGCTCCCGGTCGAGGGTCGCCGTCACTGACGGGTAGCGGACGCTGTCGGCCTCCATCTGGCGTGTCAGCGGCGAGAGCTCGACCCCGGGTCCGGAGTCGGGCCGATCGGACACCGCCGCCATGCCCTCGGCACGCGCTCGAACCGCGTCGTCCCAACGGCTCCTCGGCGCGAGCTCGTCGACCAGACCCCATTCGACAGCGCGCCGCCCGCGTACCCCCTCGGCGGTCGTCGACAAGATGTCGGCTCGATCGCGGCGCACCTGCCGCTTGTCGACGAGGCGGGTGAGACCGCCGGTTCCGGGGAGTACGGCGAGCAGTGCTACCTCCGGTAGCGAGACTGCGCTCGCGTTGTCGTCGACAAGGACGATGTGGTCGCAGGCCAACGCGAGCTCGTAGCCGCCACCGGACGCCGTGCCGTTGACCGCAGCGACGTAGCGCTGCCCGGAATGGGCCGAGGCGTCTTCGATGGCGTTGCGCGTCTCGTTCGTGAACTTGCAAAAGTTCACCTTCGCGGCGTGCGACGAGGCCGCGAGCACACGGATGTTGGCCCCGGCGGAGAAGATCTTGTCGAGACCGCTGGTGATCACGACCGCGGCGACCTCCGGGTGCTCGAAGCGCAGTCGCTGCACCGCGTCGTACAGCTCGATGTCGACGCCGAGGTCGTAGGAGTTCAGCTTGAGCGGGTAGGCGGGGTCGAGCCCGCCGTCCTCATCGACCTTCATCGACAAGGTCGCCACCCGGCCGGCGATGTCGAGGCGCCAGTGGCGGTACCGGTCCGGATGCGTTTCGAACGACACGAACATGCGCACCCCCTTCAGACACAGTGAAGCACGGTCCCGATATCGTGCTCCCCATGAAGATCCAAGAGCTCGGCCACGTCGTCCTCTACGTCCGTGATCTCGAGCGATCTCGCCGCTTCTACCGCGATGTGCTCGGCTTCAACGAGATCCATTCGATGGCCGGCCTGGGCGGCGGCGCCGCGGTCTACAGCTCGGGTCGCACCCACCACGAGCTGCTCCTCATCCAGGTGGGCGACGATGCGGCTCCGATTCCCGATGGCCGGAGGGTGGGGATGTACCACTTCGGTCTCAAAATCGGCACCACCGACGACGAGTTACGCGCCGCCGTGGCCGACTTGAATGCCGCGGGCGCAAAGGTTGTTGGCGCGTCAGATCACACCGTCACCCATTCTCTCTACATTGAAGACCCCGACGGCAACGAGATCGAGCTGTACATCGACGTGCAGCCGGAGCTCTGGCGCACCGACCCCTCCGCGGTGCTGGCCCCGGTTAAGCCGCTCCGTCTCTGATCGGGAACCGGCCGGAGTGGGCGCTGACGCATAGGGTGCGGGCGTGCGCTTCGGTGTCAAGACGGTCCCGCAACACACGACGTGGAGCGAGATGCTCGACGTGTGGCGCGCGGCCGACCAGATCGAGCTGTTCGAGTCCGTCTGGAACTGGGATCACTTCTATCCCCTGACGGGTGACTTTCACGGCGCGAACTTCGAGGCGTGGACGATGCTCGCCGCGATGGCCCAGGCGACCAACCGGATCCGCATCGGTTGTCAGGTGACCGGCATGATCTACCGGCATCCGGCCGTGCTCGCGAACATGGCCGCGACGGTCGACATCATCTCCGGTGGCCGGCTTGAGCTGGGCCTCGGCGCCGGATGGAACAAGATGGAGACCGACGCGTACGGCATCTCGCTGTATCCCCTCGGCGAGCGCTTCGATCGTTTCGATGAAGGCGTCGAGGCGATCGTGGCGCTGCTCACACAGGAAACGACCACGCTGGCCGGCCGCTACGTGACGCTCACCGACGCCCGTTGTGAGCCGAAGCCGATCCAGCGGCCGCATCCCCCGATCGTGATCGGCGGGCGCGGCCCGAAACGCACGCTGCGGGCGGTCGCCCGCTGGGCTCAGCAATGGAATGTGATCGGCGCGCCCGACGAGTGGACGGGCCTCAAAGAAACGCTGCTCGGCCACTGCGCCGCGCTCGGTCGCGATCCCGCCGAGATCACTTGTTCGGTGAACGTCCGCATCGACCCAGCGAAGGGCATCGGACCCGCGGTCCAAGAGGCCGCAGTCTACAAGGATCTCGGCGTCGACCTCGTGATTGTGAACTTGCCGCAACCGTTCCGAGTCGACGTCCTCGGACCGCTCGCGGAGGCACTCGCTCCCCTGGTGTAGAGAGGATTTTCGCATGCCCCCGCATCTGCTTCCGGAGAAGCCGATCGAGACGATCGCCGAATATCTCGCGAGCGGGGGCGGCGCCGGGATCGCCGTGGCCCGTCGCATCGGCCCGTTGCGCACCATCGACGAAATCACCGCTTCAGGGCTCCGCGGCCGCGGTGGCGGGGGCTTTCCCGCGGGAACGAAATGGGCATCGGTGCGGGCGGCCGGAGGACGCACCCGCTACGCGGTGGGCAACGGTGCCGAGGGCGAGCCGGCCACGTTTAAAGACCGCTCGCTCATGCGACGCGATCCGTACCGGATCGTGGAAGGCCTCGCCATCGCCGCGTTCGCCGTGGGGGCGAGGGAGGCGTTCGTGGCCACGAAGCGTTCCTACGCCCGTGAAGCCACGCGCCTTCAGCGCGCGGTGATCGAGTTGGGGGAGGAGGGCATCTTGCGTGACCTCGCGGTCACGGTGGTCGAGGGACCCGACGAGTACCTCTTCGGCGAGGAGAAGGCCCTCTTGGAGGTCATCGAGGGCCACGAGCCGCTACCGCGCCTGCTTCCGCCCTACCAGCACGGGCTGTTCGCGACCGCGCCGGCGGGCGGGTGGGAATCCGAGGCCGCAGAGATAAGCGGGCTCGCCGAGAGCAATCCGACGCTGGTGAACAACGTCGAGACGCTGGCCGCGGCCACCTACATCCTCGCCAAGGGGGCGGCGTGGTACCGCACGATGGGAACGGCGCGCTCACCGGGGACGATCATCGCCACGGTGGTTGGTGATGTGCAATGGCCCGGCGTTCACGAGGTCGATCTGGGCACTCGCTTCAACGACCTGCTCGACCTGTGTGGAGGCCCGAAACCCGGCCGGCAGTACCGAGCGGCGTTTTCCGGGGTGTCGAACCCGGTGTTACCCGCCGACCAGTTCGACGTGGCGCTCACCTACGAAGACTTCACCGCCAGGGGCACCGGTCTCGGCGCCGCCGGCTTCGTTGTCTACGACGACACCACCGACATGGTGAGCGTGGCCCGAGAGCTGTCGCGCTTCCTCGCGGTGGAGTCGTGTGGGCAGTGCCCGGCGTGCAAGGACGGTTGCATGGCCATCACGGAACGGCTTCTCGCGATCGAAGAGGGCCGCGGCAATGACAGCGACCTCGGGGTGATCAATGCACGGCTTCGTTCGGTCACCGACGCGAACCGCTGCTACCTCGGCACCGAGGAACAGAACATCGTGTCGAGCATCCTGCGCCTCTTCCCCGAGGACTTTGCCGCTCACCTCGAGCGCCGTGCCCGTCCGTTGCGCTCGCTACTCGTCCCGCTCATCAAGGACATCACCGACGACGGCGAGGTGATCTACGACGAACGCCACGCGTACAAGCTTCCCGACTGGACCTTCCACGACGCGTGAGAAGGTTACGAAGGTGAATTCGCGGCCCGGTTCAGTTTGTAGCGGGCCAAGTTCTCGACTCGCTCCATGTGCGCAGGGCTAGAACGGAAGCGGGCGCCGAGTTCGGGGAAATGGGCGCCGTTGTCGCGCCACTGCAGAACACGTCGCTCGATCGGGCGGAGCACCTCGTGGGGCTGACTCGCAGAGCGCTTGCTCCTCGGAAGGTCGGACATCTCTATGACGCGGCGAATCATCCCCGGGCTGCGCCGGAAGCGGCGGGCAATCTCGACCTCGCTCATGCCTTGCTCGGCGAGATGGCGCACCCGACGTTCAATGGCTCGCAGCGTGCCCTCCTGATCCATGGAGCCATAGTAGGCCGTGAACAGCAAAGCGGCGGGCTCCGGCTGAGGGGATGGCCGTGCCCACCGCTTGCTAGTCCTTCAATATGCCCACCACCGCGGCGAATCAAACCTCGCGTACATCACGACGTTTCTTGGCGCTCGAGCGTGAGTGCCGCGGAGTTGATGCAGAAGCGGTCGCCGGTAGCCGTGGGTCCATCAGGGAACACGTGGCCGAGGTGGCCACCGCACTGGCGGCAACAAACCTCGACACGGGTCATGAAATGGCTGTCGTCTCGATGGAGCGCGACGGCGTCGGTGACCGCCGGTTCAGAAAAGCTCGGCCACCCACTGCCCGATTCGAACTTGGTGTCGGAGCTGAAGAGCGGGGCCTGACAGGCCGCGCACCGATAAATGCCGTCGTCGTGGCAGTCCCAGTACTCGCCGGTGAAGGCTCGCTCGGTGCCCGCCCTTCGAAGCACTTCGAACTGAGCCGGCGTCAGCTCGCGGCGCCATTCGTCTTCGGTCTTTTGGATCGTGGGAGGGGTCTCGTCGGATGCTTCCTTACGTGCCCTCGGCAGTCTCATGGGTCTCCTCCTCGTATAACCGGACTGCTAACAGTCTCGCCCCTCAAACGACAAAGCGGACACATTGTGTGAGACGGGGACTCGATGACTTGGGAGACTGCTCGCTCATGACCGATGTCGAGCGAGCCCGCTTGGAAGTCGATCGCGAAGCGTGGCTCCGATGGGGTCCATACCTCGCGGAACGGGCCTGGGGAACGGTGCGCGAGGACTACAGCGACAACGGAGACGCCTGGAATTTCTTCCCCCACGACCATGCCCGCTCCCGCACCTACCGGTGGAGCGAGGATGGTATGGGCGGGATCTGTGACGACCATCAGCTGCTCTGTTTCGCGTGGTCCTTCTGGAACGGACACGATCCGATTCTCAAAGAACGCCTCTTCGGCCTCAGCGGCCCTGAGGGCAACCACGGCGAGGACGCCAAGGAGTATTGGTGGAACCTCGATTCCACCCCGACCCACTCGTGGATGCGCTGGCGCTACTTCTACCCGCAAGCGGCGTTCCCCTACGCCGACCTGGTCGACGAGAACCGTCGGCGGGGCAAGCTCGATGGGGAATACGAACTGCTCGACACGGGGGTGTTCGAACAGGGGTATTGGGACATCACCGTCGACTACGCGAAGGCGACGCCCGACGACATCGTGATGAGAGTCTCGGCTCGGAACGCGGGCGCCGAGACGGCCACGCTCGATCTGCTGGCCAACGTCTGGTTCCGCAACACGTGGTCGTGGGGCCTCGACGACCGCCGCCCGCGGCTCACCGCGAAAGACGGCGCGATTGTGGCGGAGCACCACGCGCTCGGGCGCCGCGTGCTCAGCGGCTCGGGATCGCCCGAGCTCCTCTTTTGCGACAACGAGTCGAACGCGTTGCGCCTTTGGGGTGGGCAGGGATGCCGCTATCCGAAGGACGGCATCGGCGATCACGTCGTGCACGGCACCGACACTGTCAATCCCGACGCCCAAGGCACCAAAGGGGCGATGCGCTACCGGCTCTTCGTCGCGCCAGGAGAGAGTGCGCAGCTCACCGTTCGCCTGAGCACCGATGGAAAGGGCGTAGGTCAAGACGCCGTCGCGGTGCTCGAGGCGCGCGAGCGCGAGGCCGATGCGTTCTACTCCACGCTCACACCCGCAGGCGCCACCGCGGAGGAGGCGTCGGTGATGCGCCAGGCCTTCGCCGGCATGCTGTGGTCGAAACAGTTCTTCCACTACAACGTCGCGCGCTGGCTCGATGGCGACCCGGCTGCGCCCCCGCCTCCTGCGGATCGGCTCTCCGGTCGCAACCACGACTGGCGCCACCTCGACAACGCCGAGATCATCTCGATGCCCGACACGTGGGAGTACCCGTGGTACGCCGCGTGGGACCTCGGGTTCCACTGCGTCGCTCTCGCCCGCGTCGATGCCCGGTTTGCCAAGGAGCAACTCGTTCTGCTCTGCCGCGAGTGGTTCATGCACCCGAACGGCCAGCTGCCCGCGTACGAGTGGAACTTCAGCGACGTCAACCCGCCCGTGCACGCGTGGGCGGCGCTGCGGGTGTTCGAGATCGACGGCTCGCACGACTTCGAGTTCCTCGAGCGCGTGTTCCAGAAGCTCCTACTCAACTTCACCTGGTGGGTGAACCGCAAGGACGCTGGCGGGAACAACGTGTTCGAAGGTGGCTTCCTCGGACTCGACAACATCGGTCCTATCGATCGATCGGAGCTGCCCGTCGACGGGATCCTCGAGCAATCCGACGGCAGCGCGTGGATGGGCATGTACTGCCTGAACTTGTTGGAGATCTCGCTGGTACTCGCCGCGCATGACGAGGCGTACGAGGACATGGCCACCAAGTTCTTCGAACACTTTGCCCTCATCGCGACGGCCATCTACGACCGCGGACTATGGAATGAGGAAGATGGCTTCTACTACGACATCCTGCAGATTGCAGGGGGCGAACGCGTCCCTCTGCGAGTGCGGTCGCTCGTGGGTCTGTTACCGCTTTGCGCCTCGACGACTCTCGGTGAAAGCACGCTGGACAAACTGCCGGCCTTCGCCCGCCGGCTGCGCTGGTTCATCGAGCACCGACCGCAATTCGTAGAGCACATCGATCGTGTTCACACTCGCGCCGGTGCCCAGGGCCGTCTGTTGGCGATCGTGAGCCCCGAGCGGCTCGGCCGCATGCTCCAGAAGATGCTCGCGTCGGACGAGTTCTTGTCACCGTTCGGCATCCGCTCCGTGAGCCAGCGTCATCGCGACCACCCCTTCTCGATCCAGCTGGGAGGTATGGCCGCGTCGGTTGACTACGAGCCGGCTGAGTCCGCTGTTGGTCTGTTCGGTGGAAACTCGAACTGGCGCGGTCCTGTGTGGTTCCCTGTGAACTACCTCATGATGGAGGCCCTGCGCAGCTATCACCGGTTCTTCGGGGAGGACTACACGGTCGAGATGCCGACTGGGTCCGGGCTCATGATGACTCTCGACAAGGTGGCCGACGACATCGCGCGCCGGCTGGTCGCGCTGTTTCTCGAGGACGCGGATGGCCGGCGTCCGGTGCACGGTCCCTACGAGCGTTTTCACTCGGATCCGGCGTGGCACGACGTGATCCCGTTCCACGAGTATTTCCACGGCGATAACGGCATGGGCCTCGGTGCTTCGCACCAAACCGGCTGGACCGGCCTCGTCGCCGACCTCATCGCCGGGAGGCCACCACCATGAGTTCCCCAAAACCATGAATCCCAAAGCGACGGAGTTCGACGTCGTCGTTATCGGCGCGGGCCCCGCGGGTGAAGGTGCCGCGGGTCGCTGTGCCGACGGCGGACTGCGGGTGGCCATTGTCGAACGCGAGCTCATCGGCGGCGAATGCTCCTATTGGGGTTGCATACCGTCGAAGACATTGATCCGTCCGGGCGATGTCTTGGCCGCGGCCCGCCGCGCACCGGGCGCCGCGGAGGCGATCATCGGCGCCATCGACGTTGCCGCGGCGCTCGCGCAGCGTGATGTCATGACGTCGAACTGGAACGACTCTGGCCAGGTTCTCTGGCTCGACGGCAAAGGCATCACGCTGTTCCGAGGTGCGGCCCGCCTCACCGCGCCGAGGTGTGTCTCTGTCTCCGCGAGCGACGGCACCGTCACCTCGCTGACCGCTGCCCGGGCGGTCGTGCTGGCCTCTGGAACGAGTGCCGCCGTTCCGCCCATTGCCGGGCTCCGTGATGTCGCGCCCTGGGACAACCGCGGCGTCACGGCGGCCACGCACCTACCGCGACGGCTGCTCGTTATCGGTGGCGGTGCCGTCGGCGTCGAAATGGCACAGGCGTTCAGGCGCCTCGGGTCTGAACAGGTCACGGTCGTCGAAGGCAGCGAACGGCTGCTGGCGCGCGAAGAACCCTTTGCCGGCGACGAGCTCCGCGTGGCGTTCGAGGCCGAGGGCATCACCGTGCTCACGGAGGCCCGCATGAGCGCCGTGCGTCGCGAGGGCGGCGACGGGCCGATTGTGGCCACGCTGGTCGACGGGCGTGAGCTCTCGGCCGATGAGATTCTCGTGTCGGTTGGCCGCCGCCCCGCCACAGCCGACATCGGTCTCGAATCGGTGGGGCTCGAGCCCGGCAAATACGTCGCTGTCGACGACCGGCTGCGCGCGGTGGGCGTCGACGGTGACTGGCTTTATGCCGTCGGCGATTGCAACGGCCGGGCCCTTCTGACGCACATGGGCAAGTACCAGGCGCGTATCGCGGGCGATGTGATCCTTGGCCGGCCCGTCACCGATGTCGCCGACCAGGGCGCGGTTCCCAGAGTCACGTTCACCGATCCGCAGATCTGTGCGGTCGGGCTAACCGAGGCACAGGCGCGCGAGGCCGGCATCGACGTGAGGGCCGTCCAGTGCGCCACCGAGTCTGTCCCAGGCGCGTACACGCAAGGGAACGGGATCAAGGGCACCTGCAAGCTCGTAGTCGACGAGGCTCGCCGTGTGATCGTCGGCGCGACGTTCACCGGACCTGGTCTCGCTGAGCTTCTTCACTCCGCCACGATCGCGATCGTGGGCCAGGTCACGATGGACCAGTTGTGGCATGCCGTGCCCTCGTTTCCGACCGTGAGCGAAGTGTGGCTGCGGTTGATGGAGACGTACGGCCTGTGATCGTCAACGCCCTTCGCGGGCGACGCCAGGTGGTGCTCGCCGGGCTCGGTTTTATGGCCCTTGGTGCCCCGGTCGGCGCCTACGGGGTGGCGTGGCCATCGATGCGCGCGTCATTCCACCAACCGATCTCGTCGCTCGGTCTCCTGCTGTTCGTGTTCTGGTTGACCCGCGCGCTGGGCGCGGTGGCGGGCGGTCATCTCCACGAGGGTGGGGGAGTGCGCAGCCTGCGAGTCGCGGCGACCGCGCTGGCCGGTCTCGGCCTGCTCGGCATCGCCGTCGCCCCGACCTGGCCGCTCGTGCTCGTGGCCGCCGGGGCCGAGGGCGTCAGCAGCGGGATGCTCGACACGACGCTGAACGCGTGGGCCACCCGCGGCGGCGGCAACGTACGCACCCTCAACGTCTTGCACACAGGTTTCCCGGTGGGAGCGACCATCGGGCCGCTGCTAATCACCGCGCTCACCGGTGCCGGACTTTCGTGGCGCTTCGGGTTCGCCCTGCTCGGCTGCGCGTACGTCGTCTTGGCCCTGACGTTGGCCCGGTTTCTGGAGTTATCGCCCCAGGCGGTGGCCGTCAAAGCTCCGACTCAACGGGCGCCGGCGGTGGCGCGCCTCGCCATAGCCGCGGGCATCGCGACGTTCTTCGCCTACGTGGGCGCCGAGGTCACCGTGGGCCAATGGGGCTCGACGCTGTTGCACGAGTCGCGGGGCCTGTCGGCGACGGCCGCCGGGCTCGCCACTGCAGGCTTTTGGTTCAGCTTCGGCGTTGGACGCCTGACCGTCGGCCTCAGCGGGCCTCGTTGGCCGGCCTCGCGTTTGCTGGAGGCGAGCATGATCGTGGCGGGCGCAGGCGGGTTGGGCATTTGGATCTTGCCTGGTGCGGTGAGCGGCATCATCTCGATCTGCGTCGCGGGAGCCGGGATGGCGGCGATCTTCCCCACGCTCGTGGCGCTCACCGTCCTACGGGCTCGAGGTGCGCGTGCCGTCGCGATGATCGGTTACCAGGTGGCCGCGGCGGCGGTGGGCGCGGCGGTCGTTCCGGGTGGCGTCGGGCTCCTTGTGTCATGGCGAAGCGTCGAGGCCATCGGACCCGTCGTCGTCTGCTGCCTGCTCCTCATGGCTGTGCTCGATCGCGCGAACGCCCGTTTCGGCCGTAAGGCGGCGACGCTCGATCAGGAGGTGACCGCCGACGCGCTGGCTGCTAGCTCTTGCGCTTGAGGGCGATCACGGGGATGACGCGGGTGGCCTTGGCCTGATACTCGGCGAACGCGGGCATCTGCTCGGCTTGGTGACTGTAGAGGCGGTCACGCTCCTCGCCCTTGGTGACTTCCGCGTCGACGTCGAACTTCTCGCTTCCGAGTTCCACGGTGGCCGTCGGGTGCGCGACGAGATTGTGATACCAGGCTGGATTGGTCGGCGCTCCGGCCTTCGAAGCGATGATCACGAGGCGGTCGCCATCGGTCGTGTAGACGACTGGGATCGTGTGGGCCCGGCCGCTCTTGGCTCCGGCGGTGGTCAAGATCAAGAGGGGAGCGTTGGCGAACTGCCCTCCGACTTTGCCGCCGTTCGCCCGGTACTCGGCGATCAGGTTCTCGTTGAACTCGCTCATGCCGGCCACATCTACTCCTCTATGTCGGAACGCGCCGACCGTAGCGTCAGCATCCACTCATGTACGCACCGTGGGCGGTGAGCGAGCTCTACCTCGACTGACCCGCGTCCGGGCGATCCGAGGAGCGCCAGAACGGGTTGAAGTCGTACATCGCCGAAACGGCCCGACCCAACTCATCCATCGCCGCCTGCACGATCTCGGTGCCCGGAAGCGCGGCCTTGGCGGCGCTCGCTCGGCGCTGCACGGCGCTCATCGCGTCTTCGAGCCGGCGCGTGGCGTCGAGGGATCCGGCCGCGTAGAACTCACGCATCCGCTCGATGCCCTCTGTGGTGTCGGCGAGCCGGTTGGCCACCACGCGAAAATTGGCGACCCCCTCGCGAAAGTCGGCCAGCGTCTTTGGCAACGCCCACAGCTCAGTCGCGAGCTGTCGACGCCACTCGTCGAAGGTGCTCCACCGCTCCCGCAACCTCGCCCCATTGGCCACGGGCAAACGGTAGCGGCGAGCCAGTACGGTCAAGGGGTGCGCTTCTCCGTGTGGCCCTCATTCCAGCGCGAGTGGACCGAACTTCTCGAGCTCGCCCGTCGTGCCGAAGCCCAGGGGTGGGACGGGATCTGGTTCCCCGACCACTACATGGCCGACGATCCGAAGGGCGAGCCGTCAGATGAACCGGCGCTCGAATGTTGGAGCACGCTGGCCGCGCTCGGAGCCGCCGCACCGCGTCTGCAATTGGGCTCGCTCGTTTCTCCGAGCACCGTCCACCATCCGGCCCTCCTGGCCCACCAGGCGACGACCGTCGATGCCGTGAGCGGGGGCCGCCTCGTCCTTGGTATCGGCGCCGGCTGGCAAGTGAACGAGCACAGGGCCTATGGGTGGGAGCTCCCGCCGCCCAAGGCACGCGTCGACCGTTTCGCGGAGTTCATCGAGATCCTGCACGGGCTGCTGCGCGACAAGCGCACGACGTTTGCGGGCACGTACTTCTCTGTCGTCGACGCTCCGTGCGAGCCCAAGGGAGCCGGCGACCCGGTGCCCATCCTCGTCGGCACTGGCGGCCCGCGCATGTTGCGGCTGACGGCCCGCTGGGCACAGGCGTGGAACGTGTGGGGGACTCCCGAGCGGGTACGAGACCGGTCGGCTGCGCTCGATCGAGCATGCGCCGCTGTCGGCCGCGATCCGGCGACGATGCGGCGTACTGCGCAGGCGCTCTTTTTCCTTACCGACGACGACGATGTGGCGAATGCGATCAGGGCGCGGGTGCCCGCCGATCGGTCGGTCGTAGGTGGGGCGGCCGAGCTGGTCGACAACATCGGCGAGTACCAGGCCGCCGGCATCGAAGAGTTGATCGTGCCCGACTTCGCGTTCGGGAAAACCAACGAGAAGCGACGGGAGGCCTACGACCGATTCTGGAACGAGGTCGTGCTCGCCTCGCGCTGAGTCTCGTCGTCAGGCGGTCGCCGCGTCGGCCAAGCGGCGCAGCGTCTCCTCCATTCCGGCGCGGTTGTGGTTCGCACGGTCGTTCACGCCACTCGCCGGGCCGCCAAGTTTCTTCGCCAACCAGCCGCGCCGATCAGACCATGTCTCGGTGACCCGACTACCCCCGTCGGCGAGGGGCTCGATGTGGTATTCCCATCGCGCCACATTTATGGGGCCGACGGCCACATCGAACGAGAAGGCACGATCGGGCTCGCACTCCGAGACGGTGCACGTGGTGGTCCATGACTTCTTGCCGTTGCGGTTCGAACCGACAAAGCGCGCGCCTACGGCCGGCCCATTGGCTCCCCGCACCCACTTCCCTCCGGTGTTCTCCGGCGACCACTCACCCATGCGGGGCAAGTCGGAGATCATGGTCCACACCTTGACGGGCGACGCCGCGATATCGCGCGTGACGGAGACGTTGGCAGTCATGGGATCAGTATTGCCTCAGAACCCCACGACTTCGAAGGCGGCTGCGTATCTCACACCGAGACGTGTGCCGGTGCTCTCGGCGGCCGGTCGGAGAATCTGCTCGGGATCGCTGTGCGAACCGCCGAGGTTGGCGAGGTACAGCGCGTGGCAACGCAGGGAGTCGATTCCCCGTTCGAGATGATCGCTGACGTCGACGCCGTGACCAGATTGCGGCGACGCGTTGAACGCGGCGAAGCGGACGCCGCTCCATGCCGGTCCCGAGTCGGTGAAGAGCCACGGGTTAGCTGCATCGCGGACGGCATCGAGCAACGCCACGCCGACGTTGCGGTGATCGGTGTGGTTCCAACTCTGCGGTCCCCAGCTGTCGCGGTAGTTGATCGACACGATGACATCGGGTTGGTGCCGCCGTATCGCGGCCGCGAGATCTCGCCGGAGATCGAGGTCGGCCACCACCAGGCCGTCGCGGTGCTCGAGAAACTCGACCACGCTCACGCCGACAGTCGCGCAGCTTCGCCGCTGTTCTTGCTCACGCGCCGGGCCGGTCTCAGCAGGCGGCATCGACGCGATGCCGGCCTCGCCGCGCGTAACGAGCACGTACGCCACGTCCTTGCCCTGGTCGGTCCAGCGCGCCACCGCGCTCGCCGCGCCGTATTCCATGTCGTCGGGATGGGCCACCACCGCCAACGCACGATTCCAGTCCTCTGCGAGCACCTCGAGTGAGTCGGTCATGGCCCCGATTGTGATCCGCCGGGACGCCTGCGGCGAATGAGGCCGAACTTAGGACCGCGAAATAGACGCAGAAATGAGGGCACGGGTGTTCGGTGGGGCATCGCCGCCTCGGGTCCGGAGATCCTGCCGCCGGGCACCGCGCCGATCGAAGCCGCCCGCCGCGCTCGCCGCCTGAGTGCGGGCGGAGGTGCCGGATCCCAGGAGATCGGCGACAGGTGTGTCAAGACATAGGAGACACCGTG
>JBDUDK010000049.1:0-52459 GCA_040002995.1 Acidimicrobiales bacterium
GATCACCCACGGCCGCAAGGCCTGGACAGAACCCCGCCTACAGGCCGGCTCACCGCCTTTCGCCTGCTGACCAGGACTTATATGGGTTGGGCATCCTTTCTGGACACGAGGTGGACACACGAGACGGAATCAATCGCGACGAAGCCCGAGCAGAAGGGCCACCGGCACCGCCGCCGCTCCTACCTGAACGCCTTCGAGGAAACGGTTGTCGGTGAACACCGACCCGAACGCCAGCCCGCAACGACTACCACGACCAGACCGAGCATCCTCACACGGAGCCTCCGCGATTTATAGCGGATAACGACGGCCTCGAGAGCCGCTTCCGGCTTCACCTCGAGGCGCTGCGCCAGAGCGGCCAGTACGGGCCGCGCGGCCACGTCCCCGATGACGCGGACGTCCAGAAAGCTGCTGGCGTTTATCGGCCGCACCCCATAGACGTTCGTCAGAGCGGACTGCGGCACCCGCTCCCTCGTCGACGCGTCAACGCGTCCCCCAACGCCGGCTCCGGGACCGACAATCTGCGCGCGCAATCTGTACACGCGCAGGGTCGCGTACGACTCCGTCTCGGCAGTTATGTCCTAGCGGGGTTCCACCATGGCTGCGTGCCTAGGTTTGTAGAGACCGACGTCGCCGCGCCAGATCGACGCGGCGCGGGTGCCCATAACGCCGGGACGCGGCCGGGACGCGGCGGGTGACGTTCGGCGCACAGCCGATCGTTGCGGCCACGTTCGTTACGCATAAGAGTGGCGGGATGCAGACGCGCACCGAAGAGATCGCTACGCCGAACGGTCCGATGGGCGTACATGTCGTGCGGCCCGACGGCGAGGGCCCATTCCCGGTCATCGTGTTCTTCCATCACGGCCCCGGTCTCGATGCGGGATCGAAGCAGACGATGGCGCGCATTGCTGAGTGGGGCTACTACGTGGTGACCCACGACCGCTACCACCGAGCAGAGCCGTGGTACACGATGCGAAGCCGCAACGACGACGAGATCAACAAGATGTTCGGCTTGGTGCTGGGCACGACTGAGGACCAGGTCGCCGAGGATCTCGACGCTCTGCTTGCCTGGCTGCCGTCCGACTTGGCAGCCCGCGGCGGTGCAATGGGCTGCATCGGCTACTGCATCGGTGCACGGTCGGTCCTGTGCACCCTCCGCGCTCGAGGTGAGCAATTTCGGGCAGGGGTTGGCCTGCACCCGTCGTTCTGCACTACCGACGACAGCGACTCACCTCATCTCGCCGTTCCGTCGTACACCGGGTCGTTGTACGTCGGGTTCGGCTCGGCCGACGCGATGCAGCCCGCGACTTCGAACACGGCGCTCATCGAGGCCACCAACGCCCTAGTCAAGGGCGAGGCCGAGATCCACGACGACGCCGAGCACGGGTTCGGCGTCTACGGCCCCGCCTACCACGAAACCGCGGCAACGCGATCCTACGAGCGCGCCAAGGTCATGTTCGACCGGGAGCTCAAGGGTTGACCGGCACGAAGCGTCAGATGGGCAGGGCGGCGAGTTCCTCCTCCACCTGAACGGCGCAGTGGTGCTGCAGATACACGGCTACACCGTCGCGTATGTCGGCCCAGGGCCCGTAGAACGGCGTCGCGATCGTGTCGCTCTACCCGATCACCAACCAGCAGGCCTCCGGTGGGCTAGGCGACGAACACCACGACCGAGAACCGCGCCTGATTTCTTGTATCACGGTCACTCCGGGACCGGTTCGGATCGAGGGCGCTGACTTGATCGGGCGTACGGATTTCAATCCAGATCGAGCATGACTCCGTATACAGCGGGGCGAGCCTGACCCGCCTCCGGGTGTGCCTGGCCCATCGGTAGGGGGCCAGGCACATACCCGCACTCCGTGCGGTCACGTCGTTTGGGTCAAGATGAGACGCCGGATCGGAAGGAGCCTGACGCCGGTTCGCGCCTTCTGGCTTCTCAACCTCTGCCGCGAGAGGGCCAGCTTCGCTCGGGCGTCCCGAGGGAGGCCCCCAGATGACGCGGAACCGACTCAGCCTGAAACGACTCAGACCGTGCGCTACCGGCCGACAAGCGAATGGCCCCCGGAAGGGGAGCTCCCGAGGGCCGATTCGTTTTTGGGGGGCAGCACGAGCGGGGTCTGGACCCGGTTCCCCTCTGGGCTGACCTACAGCGACGGTACGCCGGGCTGGAGCTCATATCCGTCCCGACAGGAATTGGCCGCCCAAGCGGTTTACGCAACCGCGAAACTCTGAGGGCACGACTACGGACGACGGTCGCAATCACGCCGTTCACGTTTGACCGCGTTCAGTCGCAGTCGGGAGCCCTTTCCACGGCTCCAGCACATCTAGTCACCGTGGAGCCACACCACGACGCGATCGCCCTCGTGGGACAAGCGCCCCATGGGCGACGAAAGGCGGCGGTGACGGGGCGACCCCACGCGCCCCCAGGGTTCAGGGGCGCGACGTACTCCTCCGCCCACCCCCCGACAACGGCGGCCCTTTAGACGCGAAGTGGGCCCGAAGACGGTCCCCGGGTCTACTTCTTGCGTCGGACTCTCCTGGCGAAGGATCCGCCACTGGGATAGCGCGATGCTGTTCAGATGCTGGTGATCGACGCCGCCAACGTGATTGGCTCTCGACCAACCGGCTGGTGGCGCGATCGCCCAGGCGCAGCACGAAGCTTCACGGAACGAGTGCGCTCGACGGTGATGGCGGGACGGCTGGCACCACCTGTGACCATCGTGCTCGAGGGCCATGCTCGGGCGGGAGTCGATCAGGCGGACGTGGATGACGTCGAGGTTGTGCATGCGCCGGGCGAAGGCGACGACACGATCGCCGCCATCGCCGAGGCCCATCGCGACGTCATCGTGGTCACCGCGGACCGGAAACTGGCCGAGCGGGTCCGAGCGACCAACGCCAAAGTCGTCGGGCCGAGCTGGCTGCTCGACAGGCTGGTGGACTGAAGCTTAGACACGCAGTATCGGTCGAGTGCGGCCCGGTCCGGCAGGAACCATACGTGCTGACCGGAGTTGCACTCCCGGACGAAGTCGCGCAGCGCCGAACTCGCCGCGAGGTACGTCTCGATATCGCCGACGATGGCCACCCGGTAGCCGTAGTGACGAACTTCTGCAGCACCTCGCCGGCCAGCCCGGTGGACAGCCGGAAGAACTCTGGTGCGAGCCGCTCGACCGGGATGACGAGCAGATCGGCGTAGTGGTCCCAGGTCTCGTCGATGATGTCGACGACGGTCGGAAGCCAACGAGTAGTTAGAGAGCCGCCCATCGAACGCGGATCAGGCCCTGGACATCTGATAGCGGAAACGACTGCGCCTCGAGCTCGACCGCTGCGCGCGCCGTTGCTGAGACACGACGCCACGTCTGGATCGTGACGACCGCTCCCGCCCGGCGCCACGTCCCGGCCACTTCTCCCTTGACCAGAACGGCACCCGGCCAGACCTGCGGTGTCCAGAGTTCTCGGCGCCGCTCAGGATCCGGGACAAGCAGTTCTCGATCGGAGCCGTGGAGAAGGAAGTACGGATCGCCGCTGGGGAGGAGCCGCGCCGACGCCACATCTCCTCCGACGGAGGTACGGAACGCGTTTTCGTCCGCGCTGAGCGTCCATGCGTCGCCGACAGGCGTGCGGACCGGCGTGAGCGAGCCCGCCAACGCGTCGAATGTGGCCCGACCGCGCGCCGGCGCGATTGCGGCCCACTCGGCGAACGCCTCTGCTGTCGTCGGTCCGAAGATGTGTAGGTACCGACGCGCGAGCTCGAGTCGAGCGTCGCCCGGATCGAGGGCCGGTGGGGGCACCATCCAGATCGTCGGCTGTCGCGCGCCATCCCATCGCATGACCACTCGGCCGGTCGGGGAGGCGTAGCGCAGCGCATTCGGGTTCTTACCGAGTCCGCGGCCCGCCTCGCCAAACTTCATCTGGCGGCCGTCGAGGAATTCTTCGAGCCGGTCCGCCAGCTGTTCCGCAGCACGGCGCTTGGAAGGATTGTCCGGCAGCCGCCCAACGGTGAACACCGCTCGGTCGCGTTCGGCGACGACGTACACGTGGAACCGTGGCCCCCACACCTGCACCAGCGACGAGTCCTCCCAGGTGCCGGGCTCGGTCCCCTCGATACGAGCGTGAAAGGAGAGGAGCGCGGCTCGCGGCATGCTGTCCTGCAGCCCGGCCCATGCCGCGGCTCTCAATGATTTCCGAGCCCGCGGGAGCCGCTTGTCGAGGCCGCCTGAGCGCCGGCGAAACGCCAGGACCTGCGCACGGGTCAAGTCGAGCCGACGCTTCGCCACTTCGCCGTCGCTTCACGCGAACGATCCCCGGTACGAGCCCGAGGATCGCTCAGGGTTGTTGGGGGAAATCGAGGTGGGCCGCCGGTGCAGCTCAGGTCCGGTCTGCGCAGGCTTCCTTCCTCTGCCGCGGTCACCACTCGCGGCTGGTGCCTCGGTACCCAGCCGCCCCGCCTCGTAGACAAGCTCGCGGCAGACTTTTTGGGGACGGAGGCGAGAGCGTTTTGCTGGTTGCTCTGGGGGGTACATGTGGTTTGCATCCATGGCCGGGACGGTCGTTTCTGGAAAGGGACGGCCGACTCGGTCGGGAGCCAATCGGCCCGGTGCAGGAGGCGACCCCGGCGAGCGTAAGCCCGGGGGTCGCTTCCTTTACGAGCCGGTGGTCAGGCGAGGTCGAAGCGATCGAGGTTCATGACCTTGGTCCAGGCCGCCACGAAGTCATGCACGAACTTCTCCTTCGCATCGCCGGACGCATAGACCTCGGCGAGGGCCCGGAGCTCGGAATTCGACCCGAAGATGAGGTCGACGCGAGTGCCGCTCCAGCGGTGCTTCGCACTGGCGCGATCGCGACCTTCGAACACGTCCTCGGATTCCGAGGTTGCCCTCCACTCTGTGCCGATGTCGAGCAGGTTCACGAAGAAGTCGTTGGTGAGCGTCTCGGGTCGATCAGTGAAGACTCCTTGCTCTGTTTGCCCGGCGTTGACGTTCAGGACGCGCAGGCCGCCGAGCAGTGCGGTCATCTCGGGTGCGGACAACCTCATCATGAACGCCTTCTCGATCAACAGATGCTCCGCTGCGACCTCGTGGCCCTTCTGGAGGTAGTTACGGAACCCGTCGAAGGTCGGCTCGAGCACGACAAAGGCCTCAACGTCGGTCTGCTCCTGCGTGGCATCGGCGCGGCCCGGGCTGAAAGGAACCTGCACGTCGTGGCCGGCCTTCTTCGCCGCCTGCTCGACGGCCGCGCAGCCACCCAGCACGATCAGGTCGGCCAGTGAAACCATCTTCCCGCCCGACTGGGAACCGTTGAACTCCTTCTGGATGCCCTCGAGGGTCGACACCACCCGGGCCACGCCGGCGGTCACGTTGACGTCCCACTCGGCCTGCGGCGAGAGGCGGATCCGCGCCCCGTTCGCGCCACCGCGCTTGTCGGTGTCACGGTAGGTCGACGCCGACGCCCACGCGGTCGAGACCAGCTGGGAGACGGAGAGGCCAGCGCCGAGGATCTTGCCCTTGAGCGCCGCGACGTCGGCGTCGTTCATCAGCTCGTGCGTGACCGCGGGGACGGGGTCTTGCCACAACAGCACCTCGTCGGGAATCCACGGGCCCAGATAGCGGACGATGGGTCCCATGTCACGGTGCAGCAGCTTGTACCAGGCCCGCGCGAACGCGTCGGCAAACTCGTCGGGGTGCTCGTGGAACCGGGTGGCGATCTCCTTGTAGACCGGATCGACGAGCAACGCGATGTCAGAGGTCGCCATCATCGGAGCGTGGCGCTTCGCCGGATCGTGCGCGTCCGGCACGGTGCCCTGCGCCTCGGGGTTCTTGGGGGTCCACTGGTTCGCACCGGCGGGGCTCTTCGTCAGCACCCACTCGTAGCCGAACAGGTTCTCGAAGTAGCCGTTGTCCCAGCGGATCGGGTCGTTGGTCCACGCACCCTCCAGTCCGCTGCTGATCGTGTCGCCGCCCTTGCCCGCACCGAACTTGCCCCGCCAGCCGAATCCCTGCTCAGCGAGGCTCGCGCCCTCAGGCTCGGGCCCGACGTACTGGTCGGGGTCGGCGGCGCCGTGGGTCTTGCCAAACGTGTGTCCGCCGGCGATGAGCGCGACCGTCTCCACGTCGTTCATCGCCATCCGGCGAAACGTCTCCCGTATGTCGCGGGCCGATGCCATCGGATCGGGGTTGCCGTTCGGGCCCTCCGGATTGACGTAAATCAGGCCCATCTGAACCGCACCCAACGGCTTCGCCAATTCACGGTCACCGCTGTAACGCTCGTCCTCGAGCCACACTCGCTCCGGACCCCAGTAGGTGTCTTCCCCGGGCGACCAGACGTCCTCCCGCCCGCCGCCGAAGCCGAACGTCTTGAAACCCATCGTCTCCAGCGCGCGGTTGCCGGCGAAGATCAGTAGGTCGGACCACGAGATCTTCCGGCCGTACTTCTGCTTCACCGGCCAGAGCAGCCGGCGCGCCTTGTCGAGGTTGACGTTGTCGGGCCAGCTGTTGAGTGGAGCGAAGCGCTGTGCACCGCTGCCACCGCCGCCACGGCCATCGCCGATCCGGTACGTGCCGGCCGCGTGCCACGTCATCCGGATGAAGAACGGTCCATAGTGCCCGTAGTCGGCGGGCCACCACTCCTGCGACTGGGTCATCAGCGCATCGACATCATTCGCGAGCGCGTCGAAGTCGAGGCTCTTGAACTCTTTGGCGTAGTCGAAGTCCTCCCCCATGGGATTGGCATCGGGGTGGTGTTGGCGGAGCACCCTCAGGTTCAAGCTATGCGGCCACCAGTGCTGGTTCGCCGTGATCCCAACCGCTTGGTGGGCGGTGCTCATCACGGGGCACGTTGATGTTGTCGGTTCGTCGCTGGTGGTGACCGTTCCGTGCTCTTCGTTACTCATGACTCTCCTCGATCGCTGGTGGCTTCCTGACAGGTGGGGCACTGACCCCAGTAGATGACCTCGGCTTCGTCGATCGAATAACCGGCGGGGTCGGTTGGCTCGAGGCACGGCGTCTCGCCGAGCGCGCAGTCCACGTCGGCGAGCGCTCCGCATGTGCGGCACACGAGATGGTGGTGGTTGTCGCCGACTCGGGTCTCGAAGCGGGCCGGCGAGCCGGGGGGTTCGATGCGGCGCAACAAACCGGCGGCGGTGAGGGCGCGGAGCCCGTCGTACACCGCCTGCGTGGACACCGAGCCGATCGCGTCGCGCACACCCGCGGCGATGGTGTCGGCGTCGGAGTGCGGTCGGCGGACGACCTCGTCGTAGACGGCGAGGCGCTGGCCGGTGACCTGGACACCCGCGTCGCGCAGGGTCTTCGCGTGGACATGTGGCGGCGACATCCTGCGTTGACCCAATCACATAAACTGGAACGAGTCAAGAATCTCTAGGAGACGCCAGGACCCTCCTCGCGCGTTCTGACGCGCTTTTTCGACGCTACAGGGTGGGTTTCGCGCGCGAGAACAGTGAGGGTCGGGCTTAGCGCGGGCCGAGATTGAGCAGGCCGGTCGCCATGGCCGTCAGCACGCGCTTGGTCGCGACGAGTGATAGTCCGGCGTTGCGACGCAACTCCATGAACGACTCTGGATCGGGCGTCGATCCGATCATCGCCAACTCGGCTCGACCTGCCGGCGCGGCGGTGCCGGTTAAGGCGGGCTATGCCCTCTCAGGCCGTTGGGACATCGTCAGCGCGATCGACGTCGCCGACTGGGCGTGTCTGTTCGGCATCGTGCTGCAGGGTGAGAGTCCGCGGATATTCGGTGGCGCGCCCGATGTGCGCGCCTTCTTCGTTCGCACCGACGCATCCAGATCATCGACACCTGGCACACCTTCAAATGCCAGCTGCTCGCCAGCTCGTCGGCTATCTACGTCACCGACCCAATCGAACGTCTCGTGTGCGCGATGGTGCGGTCGCCGCCCAGCACATGATCCTGTCGCCGCCACACATAGGCATCCTCGGAAGGCTGACGTTCGGTCTCGACGCCGGTACCCCCATCGTCTGACCTCCTAGATCTTCTGACGCGCTTTTTCGGTCTCTGGTGTCGGTGTCGCGCGCGAGAAACGCTCGGGATCGTGCCTCGGGCAACAATGAGGACGTGACCGGCATCATCGACCGCAACACCCTCGTTCTCGTCGTGGAGGGCTACCCCACTCGCCAGAGTTATCGAGCGGGTGAGGAGGTCATCTTCTGTTGCTCAGCCCGTGCGCCGTCGTACTCGGTCGAGGTCGCCAGAATCGGCGCCGCTCGCGAGGTTGTCTGGCATCGAGACGGAATCCCCGGCACGGGATACCCCACTCCCCCCGCCGCGTACGCCAACGGGTGCGACTGGCCTGAGGCATTCAGGATTCCAGTGGCCGACGAGTGGCGGTCGGGTTTCTACGAGGTGACGTTGCGGGGCGACGGCGTGGAAGGGCCAGAGGCCGAGAGCCACGCGTTTTTCGTGGTGCGCTCCTCTCATCCCGACCGCGACACAGGCATCCTGCTCGTGCTCGCGACGAACACTTATAACGCATACAACAAATGGGGTGGGAAGTGTCTTTACACGGGGGCGACGCAGGTCTCCTTCCTGCGTCCGATCGAACGGGGGTTTCTCACTCGACCCGACGAGCCCTACGACGGGCGGATCGCGTCCATCGAACCTGACGGCGACCCTGGCCACGAGCGGCTCCTCGACTACCTCGAGACGCACAAGTACCCGATGTGGTGCGCGTCGACGGGATGGCACAACTGGGAGCGCCGCTTCGTGCGTTGGGCCGAGCGCAATGGCGTCGCCCTCGACTTCGCGGTCAACAGTGACCTCGAGCGTCACTCCGACCTCCTGAACGGCTACCGGGTCATGGTCAGCGTGGGTCACGACGAGTACTGGTCGTGGGGCATGCGCGACGCGATCGACGCGTTCGTCGAGCGCGGTGGCAACCATGCGATCTTCTCGGGCAACACGGCGTTCTGGCAGGTGCGCCTCGAAGACGACTTCGAAAAGATGGTCTGTTACAAGGGCCAAGCGGCGGCCGACCCGGTTGTCGGCACCGACCGTGCGAACTTGCAGACGACGTTCTGGTCGAGCCCTTCGATCGGACGGCCGGAAACGAGCACGATTGGCCTGACCTTCACGCGCGGCGGCTACTCGCGCATCGGTCGCGGCACGCCACGCAGTTCGGGCGCCTTCACCGTGTACCGCCCCGACCATTGGGCCTTCGCCGACACCGGCTTGTGTTACGGCGATGCGCTCGGACTGGGCTCGTACGTCGTTGGGTACGAGGTCGACGGATGCGCGTTCACGCTCGACCGTGGCCTCCCCGTCCCCACGCACGAGGATGGCGCGCCGGCCGATCTCACGATCCTCGCGACGGCGCCGGCGCGTTTGCTGTCACAGACGGACACCTATAGCGAGATTCCGAAAGCGTTGTGGGCCGACCCCGATGGCCCCGGCGATCTTGAAGGAGTGGCGACGGGTCTTTTCGGCGACGCGTCACCGGAGAACAAAGCGAAGGTCGCGCACGGAAGTGCGGTCATCGGCTGCTTCACGCGCGGCGCGGGCACGGTCTTCAACGCCGGCTCGGCCGACTGGTGCTATGGCCTCGAACATGATCCACTCGTCCAGCGCGTCACCCAGAACGTCTTGACGCACCTCTCAGCGCCCTAACGCGCGTTCTCGCGCGCGAAACCGACACCCAGAGGCGGAAAAAGCGCGTCAGAACGCGCCAATTCACACTCGGGCGACGTTGGCTTCTACGTGGAACACGGGGAGGTTCGTGGCTTTTTGCAACCGTCTGGGAACGTCGAGGCGCAACCACCTCGACAAGCCCCACGGCATCGTCGACAGGATGATCTCATCGAACGTGCCGAGGCCGTCGCGTCGCAACACCGCCGTCGCCGCGTACACCGGATTGGTATCACCCACTTCGCCGTCGACGATGACGCCCTCCGCGAAGAAGCGAGCACGCGCTTCGTGGAGATGCCGTCTCGCCTCCGCCCGCGCCCTGTGGTCTGTCCACACGAGGCTGTTGGCGTGGCGCTCCGGTACCACGAGGTAGAAGCGCGCCGGACCAAACGCGAGCCGGTCACGCAACGCGTGTAACAACTCTGGGCTGCCCAATGTTCTGTGGGCAATCACAAGGTAACGCCGCATACCCGCCCCTCTGAGACAACCGTTCTCGGAACGGTACGCGGTGTCCGGCCGCTTCGACAGATGGGCTGGCCCCCCATACGCGCTCGCGGTCGGTCACTCGATCAGATGGGCCGTCTCGTTGAACGTCGTGAGGGTGGCTCCATTTGATGTGAACGACACTCGACTTATCGACGCCGGATCGAGGCGCATCCGCCAACCAAGTTCCACGCCTACACCGAGCGCCCACACAATCGCCGCCTTTATCGGAGACACATGGCTCACCACGACGATGTCGCCATCGGCCGCGTCCACGGCGAGCTCCTCGCAGGCCAACACCACGCGCGCGTAGAGGGCCGTCAGTGATTCACCGCCGGGAGGCGCGAACGCCGGATCGGTGCGCCATTGCACCCATGTCGATGTCGGAACATCGGCGATCGCCATGCCGTCCAGGCTGCCGTAGTCGAGTTCGATCCAACGCGGGTCGACGACGGGTTCGCCGAGCCGCTGGGCCGTCTCGACCGCACGACGCAGAGGGCTGGTAATCACGCGATCGACGCGACCGAGACGGGCCGCGACACGATCCGCCTGACGCTGGCCGAGTTCGTCGAGTGGCGCGTCGGCCCGTCCCTGGAGGAGGCCGCGCGCGTTGACCTCGGTGCGCCCATGACGAACCAGGACGAGTGTCACGTCACTACCGAAGCATCGAGTCGCCCCGTGCGCAAGAACTCTGTCCGTCGCCCGGGATCATTCAGGCCGAAGCGGTACCAGTCCCAAGCAAGGATCACGGCACCGGCGAGCTCCATACCGACCGACCAGAAACCCCGCTCCACGCTGGGCAGGCGGCCATCTCCCCACGACCCGCTGAACGGCCACCAGAACGATTTCGTGTTGACCCACGCACCGTCGAACACCAAGTGGAAGAACATGCCGATGGGCAGCGCCAGCCACCGGCGCCGCTGCCCACGCCGGTTCGTCGTGGCCACCACCACGATCAGGAGCACGACGACGGCGAAGGACAGGGAGTGACCAACGCGTGCGCCGCCGAACCCGACGTCGACAACATCAGGGACGATCGAACCCAGCATCACGAGGCGATAGTCGATGCGAGGATCGTGAAACACAAACGACACTGCAGTTATCGACGTGGCGAAGAACCACAGCAGCATCAGCGCACCAGCAAACGTCCGCAGTGTTCGCATTCGACGCGGGCATCGGGCGGCTCACGACGGATCCGGTCGACCTCGCTCGCCGAAAGCGCGACATGACAGCCATCGCACCGCCCCTGCACCAGCCGGGCCAGCGCCACGCCACCGAGACGAGTTCGCATCCGTTCGTACAACGCCAAGTCATCGGCTTCAACGTCGACCACCGCAACCTTGCGCCGCTCCTCGAGTTCGGCCAGCTGCGCTTCGATGGTGGTGTCGGCGTCGGCCACTTCGCTCCGCAGTCGGGTCGCTTCCTCGTCGAGGGGACCGCGTTCCTTGACCGCCGCTGAGATCTCGGCGTCGGCCACCTCGACCACTTCCATGAGCTCGAGCTCGCGATCTTCGAGCTCGCGCTGCTTGTCGCGAAGCACAGCGAGCTCATCGTTGAACGCCTGGATCTCGCGCGGCACGCTGCTCGTGGTGAGCCGTCGGTCGAGCTCTCGGCCGCGCTTTTCGATGGAGCCCACATCGGTCTCGAGGCTTCCCTGTTTCGCGAGAGCAGTGTCTCGTCGCGCCGAGGCCGCCTTCTCCGATGAAGTAAAGCCGGCGATCGCTCGCTCGACCTCCGCCATGCGCACCCGCTCTGGCAGGTGCGACCGTCGATGGCGCAGCTGATCGGCCGCACTGTCGAGTACTTGGATTGCGTACAGCGTTTCAAGTGGCGTCGTCATGGATTCGACGATGATGACGTCGATGCCGCAACCGTGGTGGTCGCCGCTGCGACAGTCGTGGTCGCCGCCGGGATCGTGCTCGTTGTCGTGGTGGGGACCGTACTCGGCGGCGCGGTCGTCGACGGCTCCGGCGGACCCCCCGCGCAGGGATACAAGATGTAGTCGGCGGGCACGAGTGGCAGCGACCTGGGACCACCCGGAACCAGGGTGGTGACAACGTTCACTTCCTGGAACGACGTCGCCGGCAGCACCGAGCCGCTGGGGTCGACAATGCTGGTGTCGACGGGTTTGGCGACACAGTCGGTGCCCGGGAGAAACAGTTGCCGCGGGCCGCGGTCGGGGTTCGCCGGGGGTGCGGCGGGGAACTCCCCCACCGGACTACCGGTCAACACGGCGGTCATGAAGTCGTGCCACATCAACGCCGGGAACGAGCCACCGGTCACCGTCGCAAACGGCCCGATATTCAGCATCGGCACCCGCCCCGTCGGTGCTCCCATCCACACCGCACTGACGAGATCGGGGGTAAAGCCCACGAACCACGCATCGGCGTTGTCCTCGGTGGTACCAGTCTTGCCGGCCGCCGGGCGATCCTTCATGGCGGCGCGCGTTCCGGTTCCGCCCGTGATCACGCCGCGCATGAGCTCGACGGCCGTGTTGGCGACGCCCTGGTCGAGCACTTGCTGCCCGGGCTCTTGCGCGTGGTTGAACAGCTCGTTGCCGTCACGATCCACGATGCGCTCGATGAAGTACGGATTGTGCCGCACCCCACCGTCCGCCAGAACGCCGAACGCCGACGCCATCTGGAGGGGCGAAACCTCGAACGTGCCGATGCTCGCCGAGGGCACCGAGAGCATCGCGGACGTATCAACGCCCATGCGCTTGGCGACATCGAGTACATGATCGACGCCGATGATCAAGCCGAGGCGCACGAATGCGCAGTTGATCGAGCGCTGCAGCTGTAGTGCCACGGGTGCGATGCCACCGCTCGTGCCTCCCACGACATACGGCTTCTGCCCCTTCACCGGAAACGTGCATGGTGACGTACCGTCGAGAAGGTCGTCGGGACGCACACCGGCCTCGAGCGCGGCGACGAGTACGAAGACTTTGAACGTCGAGCCGGGCTGGCGTAGGCCCTGGGTCGCCAAGTCGAAGTTGTAGCGCTGGAAGCCGGGGCCCCCTACAAGCGCGCGCACGGCACCGGTCTTTGGCTCGAGCGCGGTAATGGCCGCGGTGAATATGGGATTGACCCCCGTGAGCTCTCCGTCGCGCGCCTGTTCCGCGGCGGTCTGCATCGCCGGATCAAACGTCGTGTAGATCTGGAGTCCGCCACGGAACAGCGCGTTGTAGCGCTCCTGCGCGTTGCCGCCGAGGGAGGCGCTCGCCAGCAGCACGTTCTTGGCCTGCTCGACGAAGTAGGTACCCGGCTTGGGAGTCTCCGTCGTCGACAAGGGCCGATCAGGAATGGGGCTGACGTCGATTGCGTCGGCCTCCAACTTGGTCAGGCGACCTATCGCGACGAGGCGGTCGAGCGATTGACCGCGGCGGGCCGTTGAACGATCGGGATGGCGGAACGGGTCATAACCCTCGGGATTGCGGATCAGTCCGGCGAGGAAAGCCCCCTCCGCGATGTTGACCTGTGACGCCTTCTTGCCGAAATACACCTCCGAGGCGGCTTCGAGGCCGTACGCCCCGTTCCCGAAGTAGACGGTATTGAGGTAGCGCTCGAGGATCTGATCCTTGGTGAACTGGCGTTCGAGCCGCAACGCGTACATCGCCTCGCGAATCTTGCGGTTGGCATCACGCTTCGAACCGACGAGGGCAAGCTTGACGACCTGCTGGGTAATCGTCGAGCCACCCTGCAAGACCTCGCCCGCCGAGATGTTTGTGAGAATCGCGCGGATCAGCGAGCTGCCGTTGACCCCCTTGTGCTTGTAATAACCGGCGTCCTCAACCGCGAGGACCGACTCGATCGCATCCTGCGACATGTCCTTGATCGACACCGGCTTGCGATTCTCTTCGGCCTTGAAGACTGCGATGACGTTGCCGTTGCGGTCGTACATAACTGATCGTTGCGCGAGCGGATCGAGCTCGGGCAGCGATGAAGTCGAGTCGTGAGCCGTGGCGATGTCGACGAGACGCGGGAAGATGCCGGCAACCACCGCCGAAGTACCAACGCCAGCGATGACGATGACAGCCTGGAGACGGAGCAACGCACGAACTTGAATACTCCGAGGGTAGTGGTCACCCCACTCGCTTCTCAGGGCAGGGAGCCGCCAAAGGCGGTCCTATTAGGGTGCCGGCCATGGAGCAGCGACCCTTCCGATTCGGTGTGCAGGCATCGCGCATGGAGTCCGCCAAGGCGTGGAATGACTACGCCCGCCACGTCGAGTCCCTCGGCTACAGCGTGCTCACGATGCCGGACCACTTCTCCGATCAGTTGGCCCCAGTGCCCGCGCTGATGGCGGCGGCCGATGCCACGACGACATTGCGCGTCGGCGCGCTCGTGTGGGACAACGACTACCGCCATCCCGCGATGCTGGCCAAGGAGTTGGCGACGATCGATGTGCTCTCGGACGGCCGTCTCGAAGTCGGCCTGGGCGCCGGATGGGAGAAAATCGACTACGACCGCACGGGCATTCCGTACGATCGTCCCGGCGTGCGCGTCGACCGCTTCGTCGAGGGCGTGCGCGTGATCAAGGGCCTGTTTGCGGATGGTCCGCTCACATTTGCCGGCGAGCACTACACGATCACCGACTACGACGGGATGCCCAAACCCGTGCAGAAGTATCCGCCGATCCTGATCGGTGGAGGCGGCAAGCGCGTTCTCATGATCGCGGCGCGCGAGGCCGACATCGTCGGCATCAATGGCGACCTGCGGTCGGGGTTCGTCGGGCCCGAGGCCATAGCGTCGATGACGGCGGAGGTGGTCGACGAGAAGATCGCGCTCGTGAAGGCAGCCGCCGGCGAGCGACCGATCGAGCTGAACGTGAGATCGTTCTTCGTCAACGTCACCGACGACCGGATCGCCGTGGCCGAGAACATCGCTTCGATGCTCGGCTTCACGGCCGACGCCGTGCTCGCCTCGCCCTTCGCGCTCATCGGCTCGAGCAAGCAGATCTGCGACGATCTCCGGGCCCGCCGCGAACGCTGGGGATTCAGCTACGTGATCGTCGGGCCCGACGATGTCGAAGCCTTTGCTCCGGTTGTGGAGGAGTTGGCGGGCAACTGACTTATCGCTCACCAAGTGGGCTTACGATGCGCGGCTATGGCCACTGACACTCTGCTCGACGAAGCCCGCGACCTCCTCGACGACGCAGTCAAGCTCCGCCGCACGCTGCACCGTCAGCCCGAGATCGGTCTGGAGCTCCCCTTCGCGCAGGAGCGGGTGGTCGAGGCACTCGACGGTCTGCCGCTCGTGGTCACGCGCGGCCGCTCGACCACGTCGGTTACTGCGATGCTCACGGGCTCGCGCCCGGGTCCGACGATCGTTCTGCGCGGCGACATGGACGCCCTGCCGATGCCCGAAGACACCGGCGTCGAATTCGCGTCGACGGTCAAAGGGGCCATGCACGCGTGTGGTCACGACCTCCACACGTCGATGCTCGCCGGCGCGGCCCGCGTGCTGTCTGCTCGACGCGGGGAACTCGCGGGCCGGGTGCTGTTCATGTTCCAGCCCGGCGAGGAGGGACAACACGGTGCGCGCTTCATGCTCGAAGACGGCCTCCTCGATGTCGGCGCCGACAGCCCGGTCGACAAGGCGTTCGCGCTGCATGTCACCACCATGTTGCCGTCCGGCTTTGTGGGACTGAAGGCGGGCCCGATGCTCGCGTCCGCCGACGTCTTGCGCATCACCGTCACGGGCCGGGGCGGTCACGCGTCGATGCCCCACACGGCGCTCGACCCGATTCCCGTCGCCTGCGCGATCGTGCAGGCGATCCAAACGATGATCACGCGTCGCGTCGATGTGTTCGACCCCGCAGTGGTCACGGTCGCCCAGATCGTGTCGGGAACAACGAGCAACGTCATCCCCGAGACCGTTTTCATACTCGGGACGATCCGCGCCGTGTCAGAGCGCACGCGGTCGCTGGTCCACGACGAGTTACGCCGCGTCTCGGAAGGAGTGGCAACCGCCCACGGCGCGACCGCCGCCGTCGAGATCGAGGCCGGCTATCCGGTCACCATCAACGACCACGACGTGGCGTCGTTTGCATCAGGGGTAGCTCGCGATCTACTCGGCGACGATCACGTACTCACGATGCCGACGCCCGTGATGGGCGCGGAGGACTGGAGCTATGTTCTCCAGCGGGTGCCCGGTGCCATGGCGTTCTTGGGGGCGTGCACGCCCGGGCTCGATCCGAGCACCGCCCCTCCGAACCACTCCAATCGCGTCACATTCGACGAGACGGCCATGACCACCGGTATCGGCCTCTACGCCGCGGTTGCGCTTCGCCATCTCGCGGGTTAAGGCCTCCGGTCGCGGTCGGCGCGTGACCCGCCCGGCAGGGCCATGACGACTCCTTCGCGCGTGATCTCTTCTAGGTCCGCCTCGTCACCGATCAGCGCCCAGGCCACCATGCGAGTGGACCCGCGCCCAAGACCAACTACGCCGGTCGTGCCTGTCGGCGCCTCGGAGCCGTGGAACGCAACAGCCCCGTGATCGGTGAACGAGCCTCGCACGACGAAGACATCGATCGGCGCCGCGGCGCGCGCTTCGTGTTCCTGGCCCAGCGCATCCGCCAGCACCGCGTCGGTGGTGTTCACGACGATCACCGTCTCAGGCGGTGGATCGAGGCGAGAGTGCGAGATCACCGCGGCCGCCTCGAGTTGTGCCTGCGTGATCCACCCTCCGCGCGGGAATTCCCGTGATGTGGCGCCAATCTGGTTCGCGGTTACGTCGACCGCATCGGTGCCAATCGTTGAGGGCCGCGCACGTCTAACGAGAAGCCGGACTACGACACCGACGGCGATGAGGACCGCTGCTCCCACCAACGCGATCGCAATAGGCACGTGTCCTCCGGCCGGCCTCTAGATCGCGCACCAACCGGACTCGGGCCCGTAGTACCGGATCGAGCTGACGTTGTTTGTGAGGGGAAAGTTCAGAGGAGCCCAAGCGCCGCAGCCACCGAAGGTGGTCTGTGCGCTGCCGCCGAAGTTGACGTCGGTGTAGTGGACAATTGCTCCGCAGGCCCCGTGCTGCGTGGTGCTGATGCGGTCCTCCCACCCGGTGCCGGTGAGGTTGAGGCCGCCCCCCGTACACCCCGTGCCGTACACCGACAGATTCGAGCCCGAGGTACCCGAGTCGTAATGCCGCGCGAGACGGCGGTTCGTAAACGAGAGGGGCAAGAACCCGAGGGTGTCGAAGGGCGCGAGCTTGAGCTCCACCGCGACGGTGAGCAGCGACTCGCTGGAATAGCACGAGATCACGCTCACCTTCCCCGACTCGAGCTCGGCGCTGCTCAGGAGCGTCGTATAGCAATACTCAGCCTTTCCTCCCGCCCAGGCCGGCGCCGCCACGGCGGGCATGACTGCAGCGAGTGCTGCTGTTGCACAAAAGATCGCGCGAGCTGACAAAGACCTGTTACCTCCATGGTTGGCGGAGAAAATGTGGGAGGACCGGGGGGGTCGCCCTCCTCACCCCGACACGGTGACGACGGGGACTTGGCCGCTCCCGGTGGGCGCAGTGCGGGCGAGGTCCTTCCACGTCGCCTCTGACACCGCTCGAACCGAATTCGCGACATCGATCATCGAAGTTTTCGAAATATTTCCGCCGAGGATGGCCCTGGCGTCGCCGAGCGCCCAACTGACGACCGAACCCGCGCCTCCGGGATCGGTGGCGGCCAGCCCCGGTGCACCGTCGACGGAGACGAACGATGCGTCGTCGTAGAGCCAGGCTTCGGCCCGCGGGTCGTAGGGGGAGCCCTCGAAGATCGTCAGCGTCACCTCCGCGCCGCTTCCCGTCCGAAACGTCAT
The DNA here is from genome assembly GCA_040002995.1 of Acidimicrobiales bacterium. Taxonomy (GTDB): domain Bacteria; phylum Actinomycetota; class Acidimicrobiia; order Acidimicrobiales; family Ilumatobacteraceae; genus JBDUDK01. The sequence goes on from JBDUDK010000049.1 coordinate 17,936, forward strand.
GGCGTGGTCGACCGCCGAAGCCGCATAGACACTCCGGTCGGGCCCGTCGTAGTCGAGCGTGAAGCCCGCCGGGGTCGACACCGATCCCGCAAGGAGGCTGGACACGACGTCGCGGGCAAGACGCTCCGTCTCGGCATCGTCGATTCGTCGTGTTCCGACTCGAAGCACCTCGCCGGCGGGTGTCGTCACGCGTACGACTGCGGTCTGCCAGAAATTCACGCGAGCCGGAGTGAACACTCCGGGCAGACCGTTCACGTCAATCACCCGCGTCTCGGATTCGGCTAGCGAACCCAGGAACCCGAGATTGTCGGACGAGGGTTTGCTCAACACCAGCGCCGCGGCCCCACGCCGGAACACCCACACATTTGGCGGCGCGTTCCGCGGTGCGGAGCTCGACGTCACGTCGGTGACGGTCCAGCCTGATGGGAGCGGAGCAGGCAGAGCAAAGCGCACCCCGGTCGTGACGTTGACGGGTGCCGTCGTGTCTCGCCCGTAGGTGGTGATCACCACGATGACCGCGATGAGCACCGCGACCGTGGCCAGGGCGAATCCGAGTTGCCTTCGGTCGGGACGCCTTGGCTCTCGAGCCGCGATCACCGCCGAGGCCCAGACGGCATCGGCGCCTCGAGGATTAGCTCGCTCCACGGCTCTACGGATGACGGCGGTGTCATCGAACATGGTCATGACGGATTCTCCTTTTCGATGCGCTCCCGCAACGCGCGGCGGGCCCTGGTTGCTCTTAAGCGAACTGATGCTTCGGGGCGCCCCATAAGCGCTCCGACCTCGGCAAACGACCACCCTTCGACATCGACGAGAAAGACGATCGCCCGGTCGATTGGCCGCAGCGTGAGCAGGATCTCGAGATCCGACGGGTACACAGGCTCGGCGGCGTGTGCCACATCAGGTTTGACTCGCTGCCGAAGGCGCTTCTGCCGCGCTGCTAGCCGTCGCCGGTTCGAGCGAAGGTTCACGATCACTCGGCGGAGGTAGGCGTTGAAATTGTCGACGTCGTCGAGATCGCCCCTCCGCAGGACGCGCATCAGCGCTTCCTGCAGCAAGTCGTCGGGATCGTCGTCGAAATCGCAAATCGATGCCGCGAACCGGCGTAGATCTGGGTAGAGGCGGGCGAACTCTTCGCGGGCGGTGCGCGGGTCAACCATCGAGGCTCGCTCGCCCCGCTCGAGCTCGAGCGGTCGATTCATCGCCACCAATGACCCCGCCGACGCTCGAAACGCGCCATCGCGCGCGCAATTTTTTCCTCAAGCGAGACGAGCCCACCTCACGGCGCACAGCTACCGATACTCGCAGTTTGGGCCTTTACATAGAGGAGTCAGGCCCAACAGCGCGATTCGCGATGGCTCCGTCACACCGCCCACACGGGCCGTGGAGGGGGTTCCCGATTGTCAGCGGCGACCCAACGTGACCGCGGCCTCGCGGTGGAGGCGGCCGAAGTTGTAGTACGCGGCGCACGCGCCTTCGGATGACACCATGCACGTGCCGATCGGAGTCTCCGGCGTGCACGCGGTGCCGAATACCTTGCACTCCCACGGCTTGATGACGCCCTTGAGCACCTCGCCGCACTGGCACGCCTTGGGGTCGGCCACCCGGACATTGGGGATCGAGTACCGAAGTTCGGCGTCGAACGTCGCGAACTCGCGGCGGAGCTTCAGCGCGCTCTGCGAGATGAAGCCGAGTCCACGCCACTCGAAGTGGGGTCGCAGCTCAAATACCTCGGCCAGCACTTCGAGGGCGCGCGGGTTACCTTCGTCGCGAACGACACGCGTGTACTGGTTCTCGACCTCGCACCGGCCCTCGCGTATCTGCGTGAGGAGCATCACGATGGCCTGCAAGATGTCGAGCGGCTCGAACCCGGCCGTCACGAGCGGTTTGCCATACTGCGCGGGCACGAATCGGTAGGGCCGGTTTCCCACAACCGTCGAGACGTGGCCCGGCCCCAGGAAGCCGTCGAGGCGCAAGTCGGGTGACTCAAGAATTGCTTTGATCGGCGGCACGATCGTGACGTGGTTGCAAAAGACGCTGAAATTCGTGACGCCGAGCTCACGCGCCCGTAGGAGCGTGATCGCGGTCGATGGCGCGGTGGTCTCGAAACCGACGGCGAAGAACACCACCTCGCGGTCGGGTGACTCGACGGCGATTCGCAGCGCGTCGAGCGGGGAGTAGACAAAGCGGACGTCGGCGCCGAGTGCCTTCGCCTGCAACAGGTTTCCGCGCCCGCCTGGCACGCGCATCATGTCGCCGAACGACGTGAAGATCACTCCGGGCGTCTCCGCTACCGCGATGGCGTCGTCGACGCGACCCATCGGAATCACGCATACCGGACAACCTGGCCCGTGGACGAGCTCAACGTTCTCCGGTAGCACGTGCTCGATGCCGTGGCGGTAAATGGTGTGCGTGTGGCCGCCGCACACCTCCATGAACTTGAAATGCTGATCGCCGGCGAGCTCAACGATGCGTCCGACCAGCGCGCGCGCTGCCGTCGGATCGCGGTACTCGTCGACAAACTTCATTGCGGTGTCACGCGACCCGTGAGAGGCCCGTGTGCCCTGGCGCGGACTGAAGCCGATCCGCGAGTAGGCCCCCGCCCCGGCGAAGCAGGTCGCGTGCCAACGACAGTCCTCCGCTGGCCAAGTCCTTGACCTCGTCGGAGCTCGCGATCGTCTTCCAGGCCGAGCGCAACTCGTCATAGCCCTTCTCGCCCGCTCGAGTGCCGAGGACATATCCGATCACTACGCCCACTAGTGCGCCCATTATTAGCCTCCTCGTACGTTGGTCGTGATCCTTGACGCGTTCAGTGCCTCGATCTCATCGGTGTAGGCCTGGCCCATCAGTTGCAAGCCCTCGAGCGCGAGCTGTGCCTCGGCCTCGTCGATCTTCGACATCGCAAACCCGACGTGGATCAGCACCCAATCGCCCTTCTGCAGCCCCTCGTCCTCGAGCAGCCCGATGTTGATCACGCGGGTGACGCCGCTGACATTGACGCGCGCCAAATGCTCGTGCTCGTCCATGAACTCCACGAGTTGTCCGGGAATGCCGAGACACATGCCGTTGGCCCCTAGCTCCGGTACTCGATCGACTCGAGCACCAGCTCGTCGCCACCAATTAATTCGACATCGACCCCTTCGCAGATCCGACACGACAAGGGGATTTCCTCGCATTCCCATGTCGCACCGCAGCCCAGGCAATGCGCGCTCACCGGCAGTAGCACCAGCTCGGCGGTGGCGTCCTCGGCAATGGTGCCCGCCGCCGCCACCGCGAACGACTGGTCGAAGGCCTCGGGATGCACATGGTGCAACCGGCCGACGCGAATAGTGACCTTGGCGACCGGTCGATCACCGACCCGCCTCTCCACAGCGTCGACAATCGCGGTGCACAACCCAAGCTCATGCATTTCAAACACCCTCCTGCTCGGCAACGATGACTACCCGAACGCGCACTTCTGGCTCGACCTTCAGCATGAGGATCCTCGGGGGCTCCATGCCGAAATCGCGAATGTCGAAGGTCGACTCACCCTCGAGCCGGATGGTCTTGTCGTCCTGTACGGCCAACGTCATCTCATCCTCGTAGCTGCGGGTCACGCCTTTGAACGTCAGGTCGCCGCGAACGAGGAACCGGCCGTCCTTGCCGGTGTCCTTCATGGCCGTGAGGTCGCCCTCGATCGTCGGATAGCGGCGCGAGTCGATGCGTCGTTTGAGCTCTCGGTCCTCCAACCGATTGCCCGACGAGAGGTTCTCGACCGGGAACTGGACGTGGGCTGCGGGAGCTACTGAAAGGTTCACCCGGCCGCCCCCCTGCACCTCGAGGTCGAGGGTGCCTTCGAGCCCGTCGGTGGACGAGTCGATCGGATGGAGGCTCGAGCGGGCGTGAATCCACACCTGCGAGCGATCCGGTAGGACGCGGAAACGGGCCACGACCTCCTACATCTCCCGCATCTTGAGGTAACGAGCTATGTCGGGGAGCGACTTCACCACCAGGCCGCCCACCAGAGCGAACGCCAACGAAAGCACGAAGCGTCGGATCATGCGAACGTCTCCTTTCTCATTCCACACAGTTCGGTGACGAGATCTCTAACGACGTCCACGGCGGTCTCGACGGCCGCCGCGACGGGCTCGGAAAGACCCATCGTCTCTTCGATCACGGCGGGCTGGCAACCGACAATAAGCACGCGGCCGATGGCGCCGCCTAGGCCGGCCAGAGCGCCCAACACCACCGCTGGATTCATCGAGTGCGCGTCGAGCGTCGGGGCGTCTACGCCCTGCTGCTCGAGCTGCTCGGGTTCGAGTACGGCGATCGTGCCAGGCGGCTCGCCGAGCGGCACGGCGTCGATGAGCACGAGCGCGTCGTAGCCATCGAGCAACTCATAGGCGAGATGCACGCCGCGGATGCCGAAATCGGTTACTTGCGTGCCCTTGGGCATCGCCATGCCGGCCATGCGGTTGGCGACCTCGACGCCGAAACCGTCATCGCCGAGGAAGATGTTGCCGATGCCAGCGACCAGTATCCGGGGGGTCGTCTGTTCTCGAATCGGCTCGATCTCGTCGGGAAAGAAGTACAGGTAGCGCCCCTGCCACTCGAACAGGTCGTTGGCGGGGTCGTTGTCGAGCGTGACGGCAACGTGCTGTTCACCGTCGACGTCATGAAAGACCCCTGCCACAGTGGCCGGCTGGTCGGCGAGGAACAGGTCGTGAGCGTCGGCGCGGCGCGATGGTCGCAACACGACACGCGTCCCCTTCATGACCTCGACGCCGCCGACCCAGACCGTGTCGGTCCACGGATCGACGCTGCTGTCGACGCCCGGGTCCCACCACGGAACGGCGTCTGCACCGGCTGAGGCAGTAGGAGCCTGCAGGCTGCGCACCGCTCCGTGCAGACGATCCCACACCTCCGGCGGCGCGTTGTCGCACCGGTCGATGATGGCCGCCGCCCGCGCGTCGGTCGCGCGGGCCTCGGCCTTCTCGTCGTCGGTCAGGGTGAGTATCCGCAACGCCAGGATTTCATCGATCTCGGTGGCGTCGTAGAGGTCGCCCTGGCTCTCCGGTGCAATGGCCGGATAGTCGTAGAGGATGATCGGTGACGAAAGGACGACGTCGGCCGAACCCTCGTGGCCGATCAGCACGGGGAAAGTGCCGTCGTTCGTGCAGGCGGCCAGCGCCGCCGTCGCGTCGACGGGCGGATCGAACGAAGACACGAAGGCCCCGTCGCGGAGCGCGAGCAGCGTGTGCACCGACACCAGCGAGTGGCGGACGACGTCGTCGCGCGCGGCGCCCGGCTCGCACCAGTCGGTGATGTTGCCCACCTCGATCGAGACCTGCAACCGCCGGTCGCGTCCAGCGGCCTTCGCGACCGAGATCCGGACAACGCCCTGTACGGCGTCGCGGTGGCGCACGACGCGTCCGGTCGTCCCCACCAACTCGATCTCCTCGGCTGCCGGGAGCTCGAAGGTCACCTCACGTGCCCCAGCGGTTTGGGAAAGCAAAGCGACGTCGGGCACATCGAACTCCCAGTCGACCGCTTCGTCCCACGGCACGATGAGCGCGCCGTCGACCAAGAGCGACTCGACGGTGGCACCCGCCATCTCGACAGTGCGTTGTTGCACGTGGAGGCAGCGGATGCGAACGTCGAGCACGGGCTCGCTACCCGCGTCGACGAGCACTTCGGTGAGCATCGACGAGCGCTCCGACGTATCGAGTTGTGCGAACGCCTGTGGCACGAGCACGCCGAACTGCCAACGCAGTTGATTTTTCCGAGACGACGCGCGATACGGGTATAAGACGTAGCCCTCGTAGAGCACCGCGTCGGCTACCGCCTTCGCAGCGGCGAATCGATCCGGGGTCACGTGTCCTCGCCTGCTTCCTTCAGCAGCCGCTCAAACGTCTCGTCCCACGTGGGCAGGGCACGCCCGACCTTGAACCGCTGCAACGCGTCGAGCGTGTCGCGCCGGACGCGGATCCAGGCGCTGTTGGGGAAGTAGTAGTCCATGACGTCGCGCCACATCGCCACGGGCAAGCGGTACCGCGCCTCTTCGTGCCAAGCCACGGGTGCCGCGGAGAAGCCGGCGTCGCTCCGGACGAACGCCGTCCCGGAAAACAGCAACAGCAAGGGGATCTCGCCGCTTTCGAGCCCGTAGAGGTATTTCGACCCCGCGACCTCGAAGTCGTAGGTGCATGTGACGGGCAGGTCGACTTCGGTGGTGGCGACGAAGCTGCCAACGGTTGTGGCGACGTGCGTCCAGAGAAACGGGCGAAGGGTCTCGCCCCACCGAGGCGCGTCGCCGAACAATTCGGTGAGCCGCTCCTGCTCCTCAGGCTCGTACCGTCGCCGTTGCGGTTCGATCATGATCTGGCAGCGCAGCGCGATCGCGTGCACCGGCGCAGCATCGGCTTCGTCGATTTGCAGGCGCAGCAGCAGTGTCGGCACTGCCGCGTACGGTTCGGCGCGGGCGCCGACGACGGAGAACGAGAGGGAGGTCATCGCGCCTTGGATCGGACCCGGTCGAAGAACGCCTCGAGGGCTCGATGGGCCTCGCTACCTCCGTCGAAGCCTTTCCACAGTCGTCGCAACTCACCGACCAACTCGTAGCACGCGTCGATGGGCACAATGAAGCTTTCGACATCGCCACCGCGATCGGAGTCACTGCGTACCAGCAGCGCCTCGACATCGGGCACGAGCGTGCCGAGCTCGGGGTTGGCGGCGACGATTTCCTCCCAGACGTCGAGTTCGAGCATCGACTCGGTCGCCCCCGCGGGGCTCGGATAGAACGCCGCCACCCGCTCGATCGTCGAGTTCAAAAAGAAGAACGCGATGCTCACCGGTATCTGGAGCTCGTCCCATTGAGCCGCCGAGAGCCGGAAGTCGGTGAACGCGAGATAGCGGTCGGGCACAGCCCGGAAATGGGCGCCACCGGCCCCCTCGGATGTGAACAGCAGGTAGCAGCCCCGGCACGCGCACTGCAACGCCCGCCGATGGAGGTCGACCACGTGACCGTGTTCGTCGGCAATCGGCTCGCCGCACATCTCGCAGCACTCGCCGGGGCGAGGTTTCGGCACAACCCGGCCGGCGCGAATCCTTTGCAGTACCGCGAGCGGTTCCGACGTCATCGCAGCACAGCCTCCTGCGCATCGGCACCGATGGCGCCGCACGCCGTCGCCGGGTCGTACCGCGTCGCCGGCTTCTCCGTGAGCGAGATCGGAACCCCTACACCCGGCGCGGGGGCGGCGACACCCGCCGCGGGCGTCGCATCCGCAACATCGATCCGCATGATCTCGGGAGCGGCTTCGACGATCGCCCGCTCGACGGCCATCTGGAGAGTGATAGCCGACGATGGGCAGCCGTCGCAGCTGCCGAGAAGACGAAGCTGTACGGCGCCGACCGCCTCGTCGATCGCGAGGAGCTCGACGTCTCCGCCGTGCGTGGCGAGAAACGGTCGAACCGACTCGAGGGCCCGCCCCACGCGGGTCGCGACATCGTCGGGGTGTAGGCCGTGGACGACGAGGAGGCTGGCGATGAGTTCGTCGTCGGCGATGGAGGCGACAAACGCTGGCGCCTTTTCGCGTGCGAGCTCGACCACCCGTTCCAAGCCGGCGCCGTACAATTCGGTGACGAGACGCACGAGCTCCTCAGCGAGCTCACGCGATCTCGGGTCGGCGTCGGCCTGGAGCACATCGAACAACTGCTCCAGCCGATCGCCTACGGCCCGGAGGTTCTGCGGTTCAGACATGTTGCCTCCGGATTGTTTGGGGTTACGCCAAAGGGTCGTTGAGCATCGTGGGCGAGTGCAGTTTCTTGAGCACCTTGCCCTTCCCCAGATACATGTGCACACCACAGGGTAAGCAGGGGTCGAAGCTGCGGACCGTGCGCATGATGTCGATCCCCTTGAACTTGTCGAGGCCGTTCTCCTCGAAGATCGGGCTGTCGATCACGGCATCCTCGTAAGGACCGGGAGTGCCGTAGATGTCGCGCGGGCTCGCGTTCCATGGCGTCGGCGGGTACGGGTGATAGTTCGCGATCTTTCCGCCCTTGATGACCATGTGATGCGAAAGTACGCCGCGTACGGCTTCGGTGAAACCGCAGCCGATGCCCTCGTCGGGCACTTCGAACGGCTCCCACGTTTTGGTGTGACCGGCACGCACCTCGGCGAGCGCCTTCTCGATGAAGCCGAGCGCCGCCGCCGCGGCGTAGGCCTGGAAGTAGGTGCGGGCCCGGTCACGCTCGATCGTGTTCGACCATTTCGGGATCTTCCATTCGAAGCGCACTTCGGGCTTGAGGGCGGTCTTCGGCAGGTTGATCACGACGCTCGTGCCCGTCGCTTTGATGAAGCCCGTGTCGACCAGGCCCGACAACGCGGTCGACCAGAGGCGAGCGAGCGGACCGCCACCGGTGTCGAGAGCGAGGTGGTCTTTGCCGTCGAACCACCGGGGGGACATAACCCAGCTGTACTTGCCGTCGAAGTCCCGCTTCTGAGGCTGGGGGATCGTGTGCTGGTTCCACGGGTGGTTCCGATCGACGGGATTGCCGAGCGGGTCGCGCGTGACGAACATCTCTTGGCCTTCCCAGCTGTCATAGAACGAGCTGCCGAGCAGGATCCGTATTCCGAGGTTGATCGTCACGAGATCATTCGTGACGAGCTTGCCGTCGACCACCACTCCGGGAGTCACACCCATGGCACGACCCCATTGCGTCATGTCGCGGTAGTTGAAGTTGCAGACGTCGGGATCCTGGAACGCCCCCCAGCAGCCGAGCAGGGTGCGACGCACGCCGACCTGCTCGTACCCGGGCATCGCCTCGTAGAAGAAGTCGAAGAGATCATCGTGCATCGGCACGACCCGCTTCATGAACTCGACGTAGCGCATGAGCCGGATGTAGTAGTCGGTGAAGAGCTGGATAGTCGCGGTGGTCCCGACACCGCCCGGGTAGAGCGTCGACGGGTGCACGTGACGCCCTTCCATGAGGCAGAACATCTCGCGCGTATACCGGCTCACCTGCAACGCCTCGCGGTAGAACTCGCCCGAGAACGGGTTGAGCGACCGCATGATGTCGCCGATCGTCTTGTATCCGTGGTCAGCGGCGTGCGGTGCTTCGGTCTTGTTCGCCTTGTCGAGCACGCCAGGATTGGTCTCGGCGACCATCCTTTCGCAGAAGTCCACGCCGACTAGGTTCTCCTGGAAGATGCAGTGGTCGAACATGTATTCGGCCGCCTCGCCGAGATTGACGATCTGCTCGCCGAGGGCCGGCGGGTGCACGCCGTAGGCCATGTTCTGCGCGTAGCACGAACAGGTCGCGTGATTGTCGCCGCAGATGCCGCAGATGCGGCTGGTGATGAAGTGGGCGTCGCGCGGATCTTTCCCCTTCATGAAGATGCTGTAGCCCCGGAAGATCGACGAGGTGCTCTGGCACTCCGCCACTTTGCCCTTGCCGAAGTCAATCTTGGTATAGATCCCGAGGCTCCCGACGATGCGGGTGATCGGGTCCCATGCCATCTCGACCAAGCCGTTGGCGTCTTTGGTGGGTGTCTTGGTGGCCATCGCCCTACCTCCACTCGCTCTTGTAGCCGGTCGTCAGCTTCTTGCCCGGAGCTCGCCACTTCGGTTCGTCGTCGAGCGTCTTCAGGGTAATTTTTCGTAGACCGCGTATTGCGCCGCCGAGGAAACCGCTCGCCATCGTCGACACGCGCGCGCCCGGGGGCTCGTCCATGAAGGGCATGAACTTGTCGGGGAAGCCGGGCATCGTGCAGCCGATGCAGATGCCGCCGACGTTGGGGCACCCGCCCACTCCGTTGATCCAGCCCCGCTTGGGGACGTTGCACTTCACCACCGGACCCCAACATCCGAGCTTCACGATGCACTTCGGGGAGCCGTACTCGGTGGCGAAGTCGCCCTGCTCGTAATAGCCCGCGCGATCGCAACCCTCGTGCACCGTCGCGCCGAACAACCACGTCGGACGGAGGGCCTCATCGAGCGGGATCATCGGCGCCTGTCCGGTCGCCTGGTACAGCAGGTACAGGATCGTCTCGGACAGGTTGTCGGGCTGGATCGGGCAGCCCGGTACGCACACGATCGGGATGCCCGCCTTCGACTTCCAACCCCACCCGAGGTAGTCGGGCACACCCATGGCGCCAGTTGGGTTTCCCGCCATGGCGTGGATGCCGCCGTAGGTGGCGCACGTGCCGACGGCCAGCACCACGAGCGCCTTTGGAGCGAGTCGGTCGAGCCACTCGCTCGTCGTCATCGGCTGGTCGGTATCGGGGTTGTTCCCGAAGCCGCACCAGTAGCCCTCCTTCTTGATGGCCTCGTTGGGTATTGAGCCCTCGACGACGAGCACAAAGGGTTCGAGCTCGCCCCGGTCGGCTTTGAAGAACCACTCGATGAAGTCGTCCGCACCGCCGACGGGCCCGCACTCGAAGTCGATCAGCGGCCAATGCACCGCGATCTTCGGAAGGCCGGGCAACGCACCGAGCGCGATCTCCTCGATGCTCGGCTGGGTGGCAGCTGTGAGGGCGACAGAGTCGCCGTCACAGCTGAGCCCGGCGTTGATCCACAGGACGTGGATGACGGTCTCGGCGGGAGCTTCAGTGGCGGTCACGGATACGCCTCCAAGAATTTGACCAGGGGTCTTTGCGGGCGAGGCGCGACGCGCCCCACCGAGAACTACGCCCCGCGAGCAGCCGTGGTGTCTATGAGTGTGTTTTGCACTGTCCTCAGCCGGGGCGCGCCGCCGCGACTGCGGCCTGGCCGATGCTGATGCCACCATCGTTCGGCGGCACGGCACGGTGGACCAGAACCCGTTTGCCTAAGGCCTCCAACTCGAACTGCACGATCTCGGCGAACAGCGCGTTCTGGAAGACGCCGCCCGTGAGCGCAACCGTGTCGAGCGCGTGGGCATCGGCCAACTCCGCCGCGAGCAGGGCAGACGCGCGCCCGAGCGCCGTATGAAACCCCGCGGCCACCAATGGTGGCGGTGTTCCCGCGTCCCTGGCATCGATGATCGCGGCCAGGAGGGGCGCGGGGTCGAACACCGCCATTCCGTCGACGTGCGCCACACCTACCGTTCCTGGGAATGAGGAAGCGAGGTGGCGGTCGACGGAGCGGGCCATCGTCTCGAGCTCGATCGCGGCCTGCGCTTCGTAGCTGACCCGCTGCCGGCCGCCGAGGAGCGCCGCGACCGCGTCGAAGAGCCGTCCCACGCTCGTGGTGACCGGGCCCCCACCTTTCGCCACTAAGTCGAACACGGCATCGCGCTTCGAGGCGTCGACCCCACCGATCCACGCCGGACCGCCCCCCAGGTCGGTGGCCGCCGTGGCCCACGCCGCGGCCATGCGCCACGGCTCACGAATCGCGGCCACGCCCCCTGGCATCACCACGGGACGCAAGTGCCCGACCCGCTCGTAGCCGTGCAGATCGGCGACGAGCAGCTCGCCTCCCCACAGCGTGCCGTCCGCGCCGAAACCCAAACCATCGAACGCGACGCCGAGGACCGGTCCGCCGTGTTCGTTATCGACCAGGCACGCCGCGACGTGCGCGTGGTGGTGCTGAACTCCGAGGGTCGCGACGTCGAGCTCCAGAGCGAGCTTGGTCGAGAGGTACTCGGGGTGGAGATCGTGGGCGACGACCTCGGGCGTTACGCCGTACAAGTGACAGAGATGGGTGAGTGCCTGGCGGAAGGAGCCGTACGCGGCCAGATGTTCGAGGTCTCCGATGTGATGACTGGCCACGACAAAGTGGTCTTTCGCGACCGCGATCGTGTTCTTCAGCTCCGCGCCCACCGCCAACACCTGGCGACGCGCCACAACAGGAAGCCGGATGGGCTCGGGCGCGTAGCCACGCGAGCGGCGCAGCATCTGTATGCGCCCGGACGTGAGACCGCGCGCAACGGAATCGTCGCACCGGATGTGGATCGGGCGGTCGTGGGTGAGAAGCCCGTCGACGAGCGAGCCAAGACGATTGACCGCGTCCTTGTCGTCGTGGGCGATCGGTTCGTCGCTCAGATTGCCGCTGGTGAGGACGATGGAGCGGCCGAGATCGCGAAGCAGGAGGTGATGGAGAGGGCTGTACGGAAGCAGGATGCCCAAGTCGCGAAGCCCAGGTGCGACGGCGTCGGCCACATCGGCATCGGCTCGCCGTTCCGCGAGGACGATGGGGCGTCTTATTGAAGTCAGCGCCGTTACCGACGCGGCGTCGAGGAGGCACAGGCGATGGGCGGCGGCGAGGTCGGGGGCCATGATCGCAAACGGCTTGTCGTCTCGACGCTTGCGCCGGCGCAACTCGGCCACCGCGCTCGCATCCGACGCGTCGACGGCGAGGTGGTAACCACCTATTCCCTTGATCGCGACGATGGCCCCAGAACGGACCGCGGTCACCGCCGCGATCAACGCCTCGTCGGCCTGGGCCTTCACGGCCGCCGACGCGTCACGCCACGACAGCTGCGGTCCGCAGCGCGGACATGCGTTGGGCTGCGCGTGGAACCGGCGATCGGCGGGGTCGTCGTATTCGCGCTGGCAGGCCAGACACATCGTGAATCGGGCCATCGTGGTGGCCGGGCGGTCGTACGGCACGGAGCGAACGATCGTGTAGCGGGGACCGCAGTCGGTGCAGTTCGTGAACGGATAGCGATAGCGACGGTTAGTGGGATCATCGACCTCGGCCAGACAGGGGGCACAAGTCGCGCTGTCGACGCTCACCGGAACCGAAGGCGAGCTCGAGGCCGTGCTCTCGACGATGCGAAATTCGCGGTCTCGGCGCGACGGCACGATCGCTTCGCATTCGATCGTGGCCACCCGCGCGAGCGGCGGAGGATCGTCGGCGAGCAGTCTGGTGAGCTCGGCGATGCCGCCGTCATCGCCTTCAACCTCGATGAGCACCCCGGCGCTGTCGTTCAGGACGAATCCGGTGAGGCCGAGGCTCACCGCGTGGCGATAAACGAACGGTCGAAACCCCACGCCCTGCACCGTGCCGGTGACCCGTACTCGCGTCCGCGCCACGGGCTCAGCAGATCCGTGGAAGCGGGTCACCGACGAGCATGTCGACGATGCGGGTCCCTCCGAACGTCGTGAGCAACACGACGATGCCTTCCGGCCCTTCGGCGATGTGACCGATACGGGCCGCGCGTGTGCCGTGCTCGTGGCCGCGCAGTGCAGCGAGCGCGGCGTCCTCCTCCTCGGGCGCGACGACGGCCACGAGCTTGCCTTCGTTCGCGACGTACAAAGGATCGATGCCGAGCAGGTCGCACGCGCCAGCGACGGCCGGCTCGATCGGCAACGAGCTCTCGTCGAGAACGACGGCAAGATCAGTGTCGCGGGCCAACTCGTTGCAGACCGTGCCGAGACCTCCACGGGTGGGATCACGCAACCAACGCGTGGAGGGAGCGGCGTTCAGCAGTACATCGACCAAACCCCCGAGCGCGGCCGTGTCCGACCGGATATCGGCGTCGAGCGCAAGATCGCCCCGAGCGAGCATGACGGCCATGCCGTGGTCGGCGATCGTGCCCGACACCAATACAACGTCGCCGGCCCGCACTTGCTCTGGACCGAGGACCCTGCCCGCCGGAATCGTCCCCACACCCGCCGTCGTGATGTACACCCGGTCGGCCGCCCCCTTGCCCACCACTTTCGTGTCGCCGGTGACGATGCTGACGCCCGCCGCATCCGCGGCCGCCGCCATATCCCCAGCGATGGCGCGTAGATCGGAAATTGGGAACCCCTCCTCGATGACGAACGCGGCGGCCAGCCACGCCGGCCGCGCCCCGGATACGGCGAGGTCGTTGACCGTGCCGTTGACCGCGAGGTGTCCGATCGAGCCGCCCGGAAAGCGCAGCGGCTGCACCACAAACGAGTCCGTCGTGAACGCCAGGCGTTCGCCCGAGGGCAAGGGCAGGGTGGCGGCGTCGGCGAGCGCTCCGATGGCCCCGTGCGAGAAGGCGTCGAGGAACACCGAATCGACGAGTGCCGCCGAGGCCTTGCCACCGGCGCCGTGGGCGAGGGTGACCACCTCGTCGGTCAACCGCGGCCGGCGACGGCGAAACGCCTCGATCCGGTCGAGCACCACTGCTTCTCGATCTGTGGTTGCGACCATCGGGTCAGCCATGAGAGGTCCTCTCCGTGAGCCGGGCGTGGACGGCGGTCCACAGGGCGAACCCGAGCGCGGCTTGGGTTTCTTGGGTCCTATGCACGCTGTCGGACCGCACCACGAGGCAGTGGTCGAGACCCGCCCCAGCCATGGCGCCGCCGTCGTAGCCGGCGATCCCGACAGTGAGCAGCCCGCGTTGGCGGGCCTCGACGAAAGCGGCGAGCAGATTGCGCGAGTTACCGCTCGTCGACAAGCCCAACGCGATGTCTCCGGCACGGCTGTGGGCGATGAGCTGGCGCACGAAGACGAGATCGAACCCGATGTCGTTGCCCACGGCGGTGAGCACCGCTGTGTCGTCCACGAGTGACCGGGCCGCAAGCGCGCTCCCGATCGGCGGGCACGCGAAGAGCGTGGCCACCCCCGCGGCGTCGGTCGAGCTGCCGCCGTTACCGAACGTAAAGAGGCGACCGCCGGCGCGGAAGCGCTCAGCCATTTCGTCCGCGGCCTTCGCAAGCGCCGAGCGAGTCTCCTCGAGCGTGGCGACCCGCAGGCGCCGGCTGTCGGCCGCCTTCGCCTGAGCCGATGTGGCCAGATCAGAAAGGAGGGCGTCGAGGTCGCTCTCGTCTCCTTCGAGGAACGGGTAGAGGAAGTCACTTCCCGCAGTCATCAGCGTCCGATCGGTTCCGCGGCGATAGCAACACCGGCGTGCACGAGCACGAGCTCACCGACACCCACTCCCCCGACGAGGGTGAGGTCAACCGATTCCACTCCTCTGGCGGTGCGGACGGTCGCCTGGTTTTCTTCGATGGCCACGACCTCGCCGAGCCGGCCCTCGTCGGAGCATGTGATGCACACCTCATCACCGCAGGCCGCCTCCTCTCGCAGGAGGCCGGGATGCTCGAAGCACACATGCGTCAGCTCCCACAGCAGGTGGTAGAGCAAGATGAGTCCGCCGTCGTGCGCCGCGACCTCGGAGGCCTCGCCTGTCCACACTTCGTGGTCCGCGACCGTTCCGGCCGGCGGCTCTCCTACGCCGAGCCAAATCGTCTGAACCCCCCAAGCCGGCGCCCGCCGCAGCGCATCACGGATCGTGGCCTGGTCGCGACGGCCGACGGCCAGCAGCGCGTCGCCCGAGCGCGCCACCGCTCGCAGGGCGGCGACCGGATCGCTGCCGTCGATGGCCACCGCCGGCAGGGCACGCTTGCCGACGATCACGGGATGTACGAATTCGACCGCGACGTGCCGGGCGTGCTCTGGCCATTCGGGGGCGACGCACCACATCGTCGCCCCTGACGCGAACCGGCGCGCCAGATCGAAGGCAGCGCGGGCCAAACGCTCTCCGCGCACGCCGTCAGCGATCGTCACGAGCCCTCCTTGGTCAGCCTTGCGCGATTGGAGCCCATGATTGCCTCCGGCGCCAAGGGTGCGTGCCGCACCCATTGACACCCGAAGGGCACAGTGGCTAGCAAGGGCGGGCTAATCCGCCAACGAACACATTGGGGGTCGATCGGTGCCCGAACCTGGCGCCCGCGATTGGTCGGGCGGGCGCGGACTGTTTGAGTTAGCTCCTCCTCGGCGCTTCCTCTTCCCGACGATCCTGTTACTCCTGGCAGAGGAGCCCCGTCACGGCTACAGCCTCATGGGCGAGCTTCGCGACCTCCGTTTCGGGCACGTCGATCGCCCCAGCGTCTACCGGGCCCTCGCCCAACTCCAACGCGACGGCTTGCTCGAGTCCTGGTCAGAGACCCCCACGGCGGGTCCGGTTCGTCACGTCTACGGGCTCACCCCGACGGGCGAGCGGGCGCTCCGGACCTGGATGCACATCGTGGTGGAGGAGCGCGACATCCTCGAGCGCGTCCTGCGTCGCTATCGGGAGCGAGGCAATGCCGAGTCGCTGCTGGTCCAGGTCGAAGACTTGTGGATGCGGTCGACCCCAACGTCGACACCGTTCGCGGCGGCCGTCACTCCGGCCACACCAGCCGCCGCGGAAACCTTGATGTCATCAACTACCGATACCAGCGAGCCCGGCCCCCAGCCTCGCCGGAACGTGTTTCGGCTCGAGCCGGAGCGATCGGCCGTGCTCATCCAGGCGCGTTCGTCGGTAGGTCCGATCGAGTTCGGTGCACTCGGCCTGGTTGGCTGGATCGACGTCGAGCTCGACCATGGCGTGGTGGTTCAGGGCAGCGAACCGCGGGCGCACATCGACATCGACGTCAATCAGCTGCAGTCGGGCAACGCGCTCTACGACGCGGAGCTGCGACGGCGCATCGATGCCCGGAGATTCCCGCTCGCGACGGTGGAACTCCGAGAAGCGTCGCCGGTGGGATCGGGTCCGCGCTACCGACTCTCGGGCGACGTGACGTTCCATGGCGTGCGCAAGCAGCTCGCAGGCGCCGTCGACATGGCCGTGCGTGACCCGTCGACGATCGTCGTGACGGGTGAGCAGATGTTCGATGTCCGTGACTTCGATATCACGCTGCCGGCGGTACTCCAACTTCGCATCTATCCCGACGTCCGCATCCATTTGCGAATTGAGGCGAGTCTCACATGACAACCGACCGCCGGGCTCGCCAGTAGCCTCCGCGCCCGATGGAGATCCTCGTAGCGTTTGCGGTCGGCTACTTCATCGGCGCGCGGGCCGGGAATGAGGGCTTCGACGACGTCGTCCACTCTTTTCACGCGGTACGAGAATCCGACGAGTTCAAGGGGCTCGTGGCCGCGGTGCGGTCGCATGTGAGCCACACACTGCTCGAGATGAGTTCCATTGTCGGAGGCGACGCGAAAATGCCGCTGAAAAGCGTCGGCGATGTGGTCAGTCGCGTTCGCACCCTCGTCGGATCGCGACTCGACCCTGGTGCAAGGGGCGCTACATCTCCCGAATCTTGATATAGCGGGCCACGCTCGGCATGGCATGCACCGCCAACCACCCCACGCCGACAAGAACCACCAGCTTCACCAGTTTCTTGATCATGCGACTCCCGTTTCAACCAGCGGGGAATGTGAGCGACGCTCGCGAGGACCATCCGGACCCGGCTTCCCACCGTGCCCGCTCATTCTCACCGATAAGGTCCGCGGCCGCGAGATCGCCGGCGAAATCAGGGGGCGGACCTGGGCCCCGATCGAGCACCGAGATCACAACGGCATCGCCTTCGCGGCGAGCCGAGACCATGATCGGGGAGGTCGGCGCCGAAAACGAGCACGCGCTGGCGAGAAATGCAGTGAGCAGCCGGGTAAGCACGGCCCGGTCGACCTTCACAGGCACTCCGCGTGACACGTCGATCGTGACCCTCCGACTTGCCAGCCGATCACCGAGCAACGCGACGATCCGCTCGATCTCCTCACCCAACCTGACCTCATCGCGCCGGACGAGTGCCGGCGGCACGGGCTCCTTGGCCACCTCGACGAGGAGTTCCACGGCTCGGCGCAGAGCGTTCGCCGCCTTGCGATCGGTGACCCGCCGTTGCTCGGCCGCCTCCCGTTCCCGTTCGATGGCCACCTGCAACGCCTCCGCCTCGCGGTGCCGTTCGGTGACCTCCTGGTAGACGCCCTGGAGACCGACGACCGCGCCCGACGAACTAAGGGCGGCCTCGGCCTCGGCGCGCATCCACCGGACTCCCCCGTCGGAGCGGACGATGCGGTACTCGGCGACGAACCTTCGCCGCCCCGCGACGGCGCTTTCCATCCCCGAGCGGACCTGAGCGCTGTCCTCGACGTGGACCGGCGCGAGGTGGGCTTCCAAGGTGCCTTCGAAGTCGCTCGGATCGATCCCGTGCATGGCATGCAACTCGTCGGACCACTGCACGCTGTCCGAACCGACATCCCACACCCACCCGCCGACATGTGCGAGGGCCTCGCCGCGGCGCAGGCGTGCCTCGCTCGCCGCTAGCGCGGCCTGGGCCATTTGGCGTTCGGTGACGTCGGTGGCCACGCAGCAGACCCCGAGCGCGCGACCCGTCGCATCGAAGACGGGCGTGACCGTGAGCGCCACCTCGACGGCCATGCCGTCCTTGCGCTGGGCCTCGATGGGCAGGTGGTCGAGGGTCTCGCCCGCCAGAACCCGCACGAGCAGCGCGCCGACGTGCTCGCGCTGATGCTCCGGAAAAAGTGACGTCACGGGCTGGCCGAGCACATCGCCTCCGCCATAGCCAAAGAGCCGCTCGGCATTGCGGTTCCAGCTCGCGACGAGCCCGCCGTTGTCGACGCTGACCACGGCATCGTCGCACGACTCCACGGCGGCCGACAGGAAGGCCACGCGCTCCTCCGAGGCCCGGACGCGATCCGGTTCGGGGTCGAGAGGAATGCTCATTCAGGCGTCACGTTCACGGACGACGTAATTTATAGCCATGTCGCTCACCCTGTCCTGCGCGTTCGCCACGTCGATGTCGACGCCTGACCATGTCGTCATCGCCGAGTCACTCGGCTACGAGCGCGCCTGGCTCTACGACTCACCAGCGCTGTATCCCGACGTGTGGGTGCAGTTGGCTCGGGCCGCCGAGCGCACCTCGACTATTGGACTCGGCCCGGGTGTGCTGATCCCTACCCTGCGGCATCCGATGACGACGGCCGCCGCGATCGCGACATTGGTCGAGCTCGCCGGCGTTGAGCGAGTGGCCATCGCGGTGGGAACCGGATTCACCGGGCGTTACACGCTCGGCCAGCGTCCGTTGCCATGGGCCCGCGTCGCGGAGTACGTCACGGCACTGCGCGCCTTGCTGCGCGGCGAGACCGTCCTCTGGGAGGGCGGCAAGATGCGGATGATGCATCCGGCCGGCTACGGCGCGCCGCGTCCCATCGCGGTGCCGATCCTGCTCGGCGCGGCCGGTCCAAAAGGCATCGCCACTGCGCGCGAGGTCGGTGACGGTGTCTTCATCGCTGGCGCGCCGTGTGTTCCTGGCTTCGCGTGGGAGGCCCGCCTCTTCTTCGGCACCGTCCTCGACGAGGGTGAGACCGACGCGTCGCCTCGTGTCATCGACGCCGCCGGCCATGCGACCGCGGTTCTGTACCACTTCATCGCAGAAAACAACCTGCCGCTCGACATGGTTCCGCGCGGCGAGGAGTGGGTCGCCCGCTACTCCGACGTCCCAGCCGACGAACGCCACCTCGCGATCCACGATCTCCATCTGATCGGCGTGAACGAGCGCGACCGCGACTTCATCGTTCCCGAGCTCATCCGCGCGACCGGCTCGGTCTACTCCTCGGCAGAGCTGCGCGAGCAGTTGGCGGGGTTCGAGGCCGAGGGCGCGACCGAGATTGCCTACCAGCCGGCCGGACCGGACATCGCACGGGAGCTCGAGGCGTTCGCCAAGGCAGCCGTCGGCTGACTCACACGCCCGCGAGCCGCAATTGGTAAATGGCCGTGTGATGGACGAGGAGGGCGGGCTCGCCGGCCGCCAGCGTCAGCACGTCGAGTTCGACGAGGCGGTGGCCCTTGCGTTCGTACTCGGCGGTCACGATCGAGCGCACCTCGAGCGGCTCGCCGTCACGGACGGGGCGTAAAAGATGAAGGTCGCTGCCGACGTGAATCCACGGGCCGAGCACGACGCTCTTGGCCAGCGCGTCGTTGGCGTCAAGCAGCAGCCATCCCGGGTGCAAGGCATCGAGGCCCGACGCGAACGGCTGCTCGTTGATCGCGCCGAGGTAGCGGGTGACCGCCTCGGCGCTGGCCTCGTGGTGGAGCGTGCCGAGCACGGTGCCCGCGGCGAGCGTGTCGGGTTCTGCGGGCGGCCGTTGGCTCGGAACCGCGGCGACCGGGAATGCTTCGCTGCCGGGTGCCGGCTCGTGGTCGAGCGACGCAGACGCCGAAACGCGATCGTCGTCGCCTGACGCGCCGACCATCCGGACCAGTCCGAGATCGTCGGCGAGGGCGGTGACGGTCTCGCCGTCGTAGACCGGCAACGACAGGCGGACGTTCAAACGTCCCCCTCCGATCCACTCGTGGCCCATGGCCGCGACGACGGCAGGGACGAGGTAGGCGATCGTGGTGACTCCCGGGACAAGACCGCCGCGAAAGCCGTACTGCGCCGCGACATCGTCGGCGTGAATGCGATTCGACGATTCGGTCGCCCAGTTGCGAGCGACGACGGTGTGCGCGGCCATCGTGACGGGCTAGCGGCCCGCGGCCGCCCGGAAGCGTTGGCGCGCTCCGACGCCTTCCGACAGCGGCATCAACGTGCCGGCCTTACCCAGACCGAAGGGCCGCATGTTCCCGTACACGGTCTCGAACTCCCCGGCGCGGACGAGATAGGTCTCATGCCAGATTCCCGTGCGCGGGTCCTTGGCCACTCGCTTCCAGAAGTCACGCCACACCTGCAGGTGCGGGTCGTCGGTGTTTCGGGCGAAGTCCTCGAGGTGCGCCCACGACCGCCAGTACTGGACGATGACCGGCAGTCCGAGCTCGTAGCCCAGCAAGCCCTTCTCGGGATGCTCCATCAGGTAGTCGAGCATGTGCTTCATGCCGCGGCGTCCGCCGAGGTCTTTGAAGCTCCGCAGCAGATGCAGCTTGCGGTTCAAGCGGGCGCCAATCAAGAAGACGACGAAGTCGCCATCAATCTGGGCCGTCCAACGTCCCGGTCGAACATCAGCCACGGATCCTCCCCCCGCTACCCCGAACCCCGCGAACCTACCGCCCGTCCCCAACCCCCCGAAACGTCCCTCCACGGGCACCAAACTTCGAAAGGTCGCGCGCCGCCGCCGAGGTTTCGAGGTTTCGTTCCCTCCAGGGGCACCAACCCTCGAATCGTCTAGGCCGAAAGCCCGTGCCGCTCCCGCCTGCCGCGGACCAAGAAGTGTCGGAAGGTGTCTCCAGGACAGTCAAACGTCGGAACGTCTCGCCGGCCGGCCTGAGCACACGTTCGAACGGGACGCTGGCACACTGGCGTCGTGGTGGGTCGCCGGTTTGTGGTGGTGACATTGGCGTGGCTGCTCGTATCAGCTTGTGGGTCGAGTGGTCAGAAGACGGCATCAACTTCCGCCGCGACGAGTTCGCCATGCTCCGCGCAGCACGGGCCGGAGCGCTATCACGGAGGCATTGTGTCGATCGCCCTGAAGCCGTTCCCTGAGGGACCAAGTCTCGTGGTGACGTCGATGCAGGACACCTTCGTGAGCGCGGTGAACGAAGTGCCCGTCCCGATGCCGGAACCTGTCGAGCAACCTGCGACCTGTTGCGCCACGGGCGGTTTCGTCGAGCTTGGACTCTCGGACGGCTACCGCGTCGTGTATGGACCGTGCCGCCTCCCACCAGGTATCGAAGGCGCCCGCGAGAAGATCGCGGCGATTCCGAACATCTGACGGTCGGGCTCTACGTCGACGGCGATGGGCAGGAAGGTTTCGGGACGCGACGTCGACGCCTACCAGACGTGAGGCCGACTGGAACTCGACGGCCACGGCTGGGCCCTCACCAAAAGTGACGCGCTGCGCTAGCTCTTCGTCGCAATACCAACCAACCGTTCTGACGTAGCGAAGTTCGGTCGATGTCGAGCCTTCAGCGATCACCGTGTTCGCCTCCATCCGGAGTGTCACCTTCACGCTCAACCGCTTGCCGGCCAGCGGGACGCCGTCACGGTCGTGAACATCTTCAGGGGCGAACGGGAACTCGAATGGCTTCGGGTACTTGGATTTTGCTCAGATCTCCTGTCGCGCCAACTCCGCGCAAGTGTCTTCAACACACACGGAGACGCGGCCGACCGCGGAGGCGTCGATCGTCCCGGCGAAGATCTGAACGCCTGCTCCCCAGCCGACCGCCTTTTCGCCGGCCTCGCTACAGCTCGGGTCAGCGCAAGAGCCGTCACAGGAACCGCACTCACGAGAAAGCGACGTCGGCGAAGCTACAACCGGCGGAGGTATTCCTCGGCGGCCTCCGGACCGAGCGTGCGAAGTTGTTCCGCCTTGAACGCCTCTCGCATCTTGGACCTCGGGTGGATGTAGCCGGCGCCGATCACCGTTTCGGCTTTCCCGCACATGATGTACCGGCTGATCCGCTGGCCGTGCGGGGACAGGCGCTTCCAGTTCTCATAGGGCATCGAACGAACGACCGCCTCGCTACGGAACCACGGCGCGAAATACTCGATGTTGGGCGCGGCCCGGACTTCGCGCGACAGATTGGGGGTGCCGCCGTGCCAGGTGCGTAGGTCGCGGAAAATGCCCGAGCCCGCGGGCGCCGGGCACACCGTGCTGAGCTTCATCCACTCCGGCTCGTCGAGGAGGTTCGGAATCGGGTTTCGCGAGTTCTGCGTCCCCGGAATCTGCCGAGTCGGGCCGTTCTCGGGGGTGAGGTCGACCATCGGGAAGTTGATAGTGACCGCCGGGACGGGCAGCTCGCGAGTGGTAATGCGGCCGGACGGGTCGAACGGCTCCGTCCACGTGTTGTCGGAATGAAGCCCCTGGTACTCGATCGCCCCTGGCATGGCGATGTCGCCCCCACCGCCGAGGACGATGTAGTTCGGCGAACCGAAGATGGCCGTGAGGATCGGTGTCGTCGTCGGCATGTCGATCAGCTCGACCCACTCGTCGACGTGCATCATGTGCCGAGACGCGGAGCTGCTGCCGAAGGAAAAGCGGTGCGGCAGGCCACCCGCTCCCCCACCGGCCGCGCAGGTCGGATCAACGGCCAGCATCTCGTCGAGCGCTCTGCCGGCCGCTGCGCGCATGCGCTCGAGTTGTTGCGGACCGAGAAGATCGCGTACGACGACGAAGCCGTCGCGATAGAACAACTCGACAGCCCGCTCGATCTCGGTCGGCGCCAAGACCTCGAGGCCCTTGATGCCGTTGTGTCTGTTGAGCTTCTCGCGTAGCGCCACGACGTTCGGATCGTCGAAGGACCGGCTCCAGTCAGCACATGTCGGATCGCCGGCGATGAGATTTCGGTGTTCCGGCGTGGTCTCGATCTCGTTATCCGGTGTATCGAGACCGAGAGGATTGCTGTGGTTCTTGCTCGGGGTTGCCGGTCGGTTGGCAAAACCGTTGGGCGGGACCGACGAGTGCCACCCGAGCCGGCCGGGTCGTGCCTCGGTGTCGGTCATGCGTCCATTATCGCGCCCGATCTCCAACAGGATTTCGCCCGCATGTGTCGTCTAAACGGCATCATTGAGGACGTGCCCACCCGCCGCGTTCACCACGATCGTCCGCCGTGGTCGCCACTCACCACCGTGATCCAAGGTGCACTCCCCCGAGGGACCTTCGACGTCTCGCAGGTGCCCCAACGTCAGGTATCGGCCCTGCGTAGTTGCGGGTTGTTCGAGGTCGTCGCCCACGGTGTCGACTTTGACCTCGACCGCCTGCACCTTGCCGTCGCGTGGTCCGACTTCGACGAATGCGTCTTCCGTCAGCGCCTCCGCAAGTCGTACGACGGGTTGTGGCCGCAGGGCAATCTGGGCTCGCGTCCGAGCACCTATAGGCATTGCACGTTCGACGGCGTGAGGTTCCGACTTCGCGCCGGGTTCTCGGTCGGACAGGCCCGCTTCGAGGACTGCACGTTCCGGCGATGCCGGTTCGAGGAACACTTCTCGTTCTGTGCCGACTACGTCCGCTGCACGTTCGAAGGCCCGATCCGCACCGCCGTGTTCTATGGGCGAGCACCCGATGGCCACGATTGCGACCGAAAGCTGAACGAGATCGTCGGCAACGACTTCACCGCCGCCACGGTCGGCGAAAACGTCGGCTGGCGGGAGAACATTGATCTGTCCGCGCAGAGGTGGCCCGTCGGCTACCGGCCGCTGCTGAGCTAGCGCAAACGCACTACGAGTCGCGGATGCGCGCGGCTTGCCCGAGGGCTTCGCTCATCCGCTCCCGCACGGCATCACCGGGTTGCTTCGCCTCATCGAAATCAGTGGGCGTCGCGTACACCACCCCAGGAACGCTCCACCCGTCGAGGCTAGCCACGAGCGCGCGAAAGCCCGTGTCGAGCGCGAGAAAGTGCGCGGGAGACGCGGCCGTTGCCGCGAGCACGCATGCCACACCGCGCAAGGCGGACTGCGGCAGTTGATCAAACACCACCTTCAGCAAGCCGCTGTACGTCGCTCGATAGATCGGTGACACAAGTACGAGCACGCCCGCGCGCGGGATCGACTCGAGCAGTTCGGTCACCGCATCGTTTGGGCGAAGGCCGAGCAGACCCGCGGGGTCGAGCGTGGCCAGGTCGACCACCCGGCCCGAGCCGTGGATCGCTACGGCCAGGCCGGCGAGGCTGTGGGTCGTCGAACTGGTCGAGTGACTCCCGTTGATAGCGATGAGCTCCATGTGGCTCCAACAGTGCCAGGTCGGCTGCCCGCGAGAACGCGGTTGAAAATACGACGGTAAGAGTCGAGAATTGGCCGGTGCGGCCCCCGTTGTCTGTGCTGGATCTCGTGCCGATCACTTCAGGTTCCACCGCCCGCGACGCATTGCTCTGCAGCATCGACCTCGCCCGTCGTACGGAGCGCGCCGGCTATCGCCGGTACTGGATCGCCGAACATCATCTAAACCCCGGCGTGGCCGGCACCGCACCCGCGGTAGTGATGTCGGTCATCGCGAACGCGACGAGCACCATTCGCGTGGGATCCGGCGCGGTCCAGATGGGACATCACACTCCCCTGTCGGTGGTCGAGCAGTTCGGCCTCCTCGATGCCGCGTATCCCGGAAGAATCGACCTCGGCCTCGGTCGTTCGGGCTTCCGTCGAGGGGCGCGCACTCCCTTCACCGGGGGCGAGCCGAAGGCTCCGCATCGGACCGAGCGGGGCGTGCTCATCCCGTCGCCCTTCTCGCTGGCCCCTCTGCTGCGCTCTCCCCGATTCAAGTTGCAGGGCAAGCTCATACAACAGCCAGGGGCCGAGACACCTCCCTATAGCGAGCAGGTCGACGACGTGCTGCGCTTGATCGCCGGCACCTATTGCGACGCGGCGGGAACCGTGGCCCACATCGTTCCGGGCGAAGGAGCGGCCCTCGAGGTGTGGATCGTGGGTAGCAGCGGCGGAGAAAGCGCCACTGTTGCCGGCACCCACGCGCTGCCGTTCGCGGCGAACTACCACGTGGCCCCGGCGGGTGTGCTCGAGGCCGTTGACGCGTACCGCACGGCGTTCCAATCATCGCCGGAACGCAGCCGGCCGTACGTGGCCGTGTCCGTCGACGTCGTGGTGGCGCCGAGCGATGAGGAAGCCCGCGAACTCTCGGCGGGCTATGGACTTTGGGTCCGCAGCATCCGGACGGCCTCGGGCGCCATCCCTTTCCCCACTCCGGCCGAGGCCGCGCAACACGAGTGGTCAGACGAGGATCGCCAGCTCGTGGCGGACCGAGTCGACACGCAGTTCGTTGGATCGCCGACGACGGTGGTCGGCCACCTCGAGGCGCTCGCCGATGAAACCGGTGCCGACGAGCTCATCCTTACGACGATCACGCATGATCATCACGATCGCGTCCGCTCGTACGAGCTCATCGCGGAGGCGTGGGGTCATGAGCGACGTCAGGTCACGGCGCTGAGCGCGTGATGGGCGACGAAGTGTCGACAAGAGCGACCGCGGTCGAGTCGGAGCTACTCGACAACTTGATGTGGCACTCGCTCGTCGGCCCGCACGCCCACCTTTCGGAAGGAAGCGGACTGGTGCGCCGCTACCACCCCGACGTCGCGCTTTTCGTCGCGGTTGAACTCGTGAGCCGCGAGGCGTGGGACGCCCTGCAGGAGCTCGTCGGTCCGAAGCGGACAGTTCTCCTCACGGGCGCGACGGTTGCCGCGGTCCCCGACGGCTGGGTCCGGCACTTTCAGGGGCTTGGTCACCAGATGGTGCTGCGTCGACCAGAGCAGCTCGCGCCCGTTGATCCGAGCGTCCGCATCGAGACGATGACGGCAGCCGACGTTCCGCAGATGCTCGCTCTCGTCGAGGTCACCCAGCCTGGGCCCTTCCGGCCCCGCACGATCGAGATGGGCTCTTACTTCGGCGTGTACGACGGCGACCGCCACCTGATCGCCCTCGCCGGTGAACGCCTCCGCGCTGGGGGCTATACGGAGGTCAGCGCGGTGGCCACCCATCCGACGGCCCGCCGCCGGGGGCTCGCAGCGCTGCTGACGTCCCATGTCGCCCGCCACATCGCGTCGCGTGGCGACACCCCCATGCTGCATGTCGCCAGCACAAACGTCACTGCGAAGCGCGTCTACGACCGTCTCGGTTTCGAGAGTCGCAAGCAACTCGACTGGGTCGCGGTCGAAACGCCATGACCGTTTCCCTTCATCTTGCCGTCGCGCTCGACGGCGCGGGTTTCCATCCCGCGGCATGGCGCGAGCCGTCGGCCCGGCCGAAGGAGTTGTTCACGGCGCGCTACTGGACGGAGTTGGCGCAGCGCGCCGAACGGGGCCTCCTCGACTTCATCACCATCGAGGACGCGTTCAGTCTCCAATCGTCACGCTCGACTCCCGACGATCGCACCGATCAGGTGCGGGGGCGACTCGACGCCGTCCTGATCGCGTCGGTCATTGCGCCGTCGACGAAACACCTCGGGCTGATCCCGACGGTGATCCCGACCCACACGGAACCGTTCCATGTCGCGTCGGCCGTCTCGACCCTCGACTGGGTGAGCAAGGGACGCGCCGGCTGGCGGCCCCAGATCTCGTGGAAGTCCCATGAGGCCACCCATGTCGGCCTGCGCGAGGTGCCTCCGATCGATCGGCGGGCGAACGACGAGGTGACGCGCGGCTACATCAACGACTTGTTCGACGAGGCGGCCGATGCGGTCGAGGTTGTACGGCGACTCTGGGACAGCTGGGAAGACGACGCGATCATTCGCGACGTGACGACCGGTCGTTTCGTTGATCGCGACAAGCTGCACTACATCGACTTTCGCGGTCGCTTCTTCAATGTGAAGGGTCCGTCGATTGTTCCCCGCCCGCCGCAGGGACAGCCGATTGTCGCTGCGCTCGCCCACTCGGAGGTGCCGTTCCGCTTCGCCGCCAAATCGGCGGACGTGGTTTTCGTGACACCGGCCGAGGGCGACGACGTATCGGGGAAGGTCGGCGACATCCGGGCCGCGGAGAAAACGGTCGAACGCGCGCGTGAGCGACTCATGGTTTTTGCCGACCTCGTTGTGTTCCTCGACGAGAGCATCGATCGGGCCGAAGCGCGACGAGCGCGCCTCGATGAACTCGACGGCCACGCGTATCGCTCGGACGCTGCGTTCTTCGTGGGTACCCCCAACGGTCTCGCCGATCAACTCGTGGATTGGCAACGACACGGCCTGGATGGATTCCGGCTTCGACCCGCAGTGGTCACGCACGACCTCGACGCGATCGTCGATGGAGTCGTGCCCGCACTCCAGAAGCGAGGCGCTTTCCGGACGGAGTACCCACCCGGCTCACTGCGGGCAAGGCTCGGCCTGCCGCGACCGGAGAATCGGCACGCAGGCGCGGTCGCCGGAAGCGAGACCTCATGAGCAAGCAGGTCATCCTCGCCGCCCACTTTCCCGGTGTGAACAACACCACCGTCTGGAGCGACCCCGCCGCTGGGAGCCAGATCGAGTTCGAATCGTTCGTCCACATGGCGAACACCGCCGAGCGCGGCAAGTTCGACTTCATGTTCTTCGCGGAGGGCCTACGGCTGCGCGAGCAGCGCGGCGTCATCCACGACCTTGATGTCGTTGGCCGGCCCGACACCGTCACGGTGCTGGCGGCGCTCGCCGCGGTGACGACGCACCTCGGACTCACCGGCACCCTGAACGCCACATTCCGCGAGCCCTACGAGCTTGCCCGCCAGCTCGCCACGCTCGACCACCTGTCGGGCGGACGATCCGGATGGAACGTCGTCACGTCGCCCGACGCGTTCACCGGCGAGAACTTCCGTCGCGGTGGCTTCCTCGACTATTCGTTGCGCTACGAGCGCGCCGAGGAAATGATTCGCGCCGCGCGCACGCTGTGGGATTCGTGGGCCGACGACGCGATCGTGGCCGATGCCGAAAATGGACGCTTCGTGGCCACGCCCGACGTCGGCCATTTCGACCACCACGGCAAACAGATCAACATCAGCGGTCAGTTCAACGTTCCCCACAGCCCGCAGGGTCACCCGGTGATTCTTCAGGCGGGTGACAGCGACGCGGGTCGAGAACTCGCCGCGGCCACCGCCGACGCCATCTTCAGCCGCCACTCGCGGCTCGACGACGCGCGAGCGTTCTTTGCTGACACGAAAGGCCGGCTGGCCCGCTTCGGTCGTACCCCGGAGCAACTGAAGATCCTGCCGGCGGTCACGTTCGTGCTCGGACATTCCGAGGCGGAAGCGCGCGAGCGTGCCCACGAGATTCGGCTCCAACAGGTGAGTCCTCAGACCGCCACCCTGCTGCTCGAACAGGTGTGGAATCGAGATCTGTCCGCGTATGACGTCGACGGTCCGCTACCGGAGATCGACCCGGACGTGTCGACCACCTCGATCATCCAGGGTCGGGCCCGCATGTGGCCCGATCCGATGAAGACCGCGAGCCAATGGCGACGACTCGCGGAGACGAAAGGGCTCAGCATCCGCGAAACGGTCATCGAGGCCACCGGCCGCCAGTCGTTCATCGGCACACCGGAGCAGGTCGCAGATGAGATGATCGAGTACGTCGAGACCGACGCTTGCGACGGCTTCATTCTTGTGCCGCACATTACGCCTGGTGGTATCGACGACTTCGTCGATCGAGTCGTCCCTCTGTTGCAGGAACGGGGCGCATTCCGCAGCGAGTACCGCACAAACACGCTGCGCGGGCATCTCGGCCTGCCGTCGAACGCTCGCGACGCCGCCGCGGCGGCCGTGCGCGAATCCGCCTGACCGCTCCTCAGAGAAGGAGCTTGTGCGGTTCCCAGGTAATGGGGGGGCCCCAGATCGCGGTGGCGCCCGCCCGTTCGATGGCGGGACGAAAGCTCGTATCCATGAAGTGCTTCGCCTCAGCCGGGCTGTCCCAGACGCTTATGTCGCGCCACGTCGAGCCGTCGGGTCCGACCCCGGCAATGTGCACGCGGCACCCCTCGGGCAGGGACTGGTCCAGCCCCAGCTCGGCCGCGACCTTGTCGAACTGTTCTTTGGTCATGTTCGGCGTTTCGGAAAGCACAACAATCGCCATGGTCTCCTCCTCTTTTCGGGTGCCCCAGCTTGTATGAAAGTTCGCGGTCGCGGGAGCAAGGTCTGCGCCGAACTCCAGTGTTTCTCATCAATTGATGAGTTTCACTGGACTTCCCGAATCAGGAGGTGACCGACGAGGCGATGAGAGCTTCGACTTCGCTGGCCTCGATGGGCCGGCTGAATAGGAAGCCCTGGGCCAGCTGGCATCCGGCGCCGCGCAAGAATTGAGCCTGCGCGTCGGTCTCGACACCCTCGGCCACCACATCGAGGCTCAGAGCCTCCGCCATCGAAAGCAGCGCCGTCACAATCGGCGCCCCGCTTCTGTTGACGTTGATGGCGCTGACGAAGCTGCGGTCGATCTTCAGCGTGTCGATCGGACAGCCCTGAAGACGACCGAGCACCGAGCTTCCTGTGCCGAAGTCGTCGATCGCGAGCCGAACGCCGACATCGCAGAGACGCGCGAGGGCCAGCCCGAGTTCGTGTTCGTCCATTACGACCCGGTCGGTTATTTCGAGCTCGATCTGGTCGGGGTCGAGATGGCATTCGGCGAGTTGCTCGGCGACGTTTTCGGCCAATTTGCTGTCGCGCAGGACTCGTGTCGACAGGTTGACGGCCATCCGCAGTCGAATGCCGCTGTCGAGCCAGGTACGCGCCTGCCGAAACGCCGTGTCGCGTACCCAGTCATCGATGCCGGCTATTAGGCCGGACTCCTCAGCCATGGGGATGAACCGGTCGGGCGCCAGCCGGCCAAGTTCGGGATGATCCCAGCGCACGAGCGCCTCGACGCCGACCACCCGTGAGGTCCTGAGGTCGATCTGCGGCTGGTAGAGAACGTGCAGCTCGCCGCGTTCGACGGCGGTGTGCAGGTCGCTCTCGAGCTCGAGCTTCCGCGGCTGTGATGTCGTCGCTGCGGGCGTGTAAACCACCGTGATGTTGCGACCAGCCTGCTTCGCTTCGTACATCGCGGCATCGGCGTGACGAAGCAAGGTGGTGTAGTCGTGGCCGTGGTCGGGTGCGATCGCCACACCGATGCTGCACGTGACGAAAATCTCGCCCTCACCGATACAGAACGGCCGTTTGAACAACTGCAAGATCGCCTCGGCAACCACATCGGCATCCGCGGAGCTCACGATGTCGGGCAGCATGACCACAAACTCATCGCCGCCCAGGCGGGCCAGGGTGTCCGACGCCCGGAGAGACTGCTGAAGCCGGTCCGCCACCTGCCGAATGAGTTCGTCGCCGACCTCGTGACCGAGCGTGTCATTGATGTTCTTGAACCGGTCGAGGTCCACGAAGAGGAACGAGACACGCCGACCGGTACGTCCGATCTGCAGCAGCGCCTGCTGGGCGCGCTCCTCCATGAGCCGGCGGTTTGGGAGGCCGGTGAGCGCGTCGCGCAGCGCCTGCTCGCGCACTCGCGTTATCAAATCGGCGTTGTCGAGCGCCGTGGCCGCGTGATCGGCCAGGCCTCCGAGACGAGCGAGCAACTCAGCCTTGGTCACGGGAACCTCGTCGGCTCCTTCGTCCGGAAGGAATCCCGCCGCCACGACACCAAGAAAGCCGCCTCGAGCCATGATGGGGACGACGAAACAGCGTCGAACTCCGTTCTCCTCCATCAGAATTCGCATCGTCGGTCCCGCCATTTCCAAGCCCTCGATGACAACCGCAGTCGGATGACGCACCAACTCGGCCAGCCCTGGCGTCTCGCCGGTGTGGAGAACGCGGCGCTCCTCGGAGACACGTTCGGACGGAGATTCCGCCGCGAGGCGCAGGCAACCCTCGACGTCGTCCCACAACCAGACGCCCGCCTGCTCGCACAGCACCACGGCGGGTACCGCGGCGGCAACGCGGCAGGCAACGTCGTGGCGCGTGCTCACCACGGCAAGTGACTGCGCAAGAGCCAGCAGAGCCTGGGCCATATCGCGGTCACGACGAGCAGCCTCGAGTGAGGCAACGGCATCGAGTGCGGCCGCGGCGTGACGGGCGTAGGCCGATAGAAGACGCTTCTCCGCCTCGCTCACCGACGACCCTCGCGGGTAGAGCGCGGCCAAGCGGCCGTATACGCGACCGCCGGATGCGATGTCGGCGATCAGGCGACCCTCGTGCTCGACGAGTTCGCCCGCCAACAGTTGTCCCGCGAAACCAGCCACCAGGTCTTCGTCGAAACCCTTGTGGTGAATGTGCAGGCGACCCGCTTCGTGGGTGCGCGCGGCGAGAAGATATCGCGGCGCGTGGATGGCGATACCGGCACGATCGGCCACCCGTGCCAGCACCGTGTCGACATTTTCGGCGTTCGCGAGCTCGGCCGCCATCGTGTGCACCTGCTCGAACCGCTCGATCAAGCTGTCGGCGCGGTCACGGCTGGCCGCAATCTCGTCCGCGGCGACGTGCGCGCCATCAGCCTGCATCGACCAACGCAATTTGTACACACAGCGCGCGTCGCCTCGGCACATGCACTCTGGCTCCGCGATCACCCCGGCATACCCGAAGACATCGGGGACCAACCCGTAGTACCCCGCGGCCTGACCGCAATAGAACGGGCTGGCGTCGGCGGGTAGGACGTACTTGGCGACGATGGTGGCGTGACCGTCACCGACTTCGGTGAGCTCGTACACACGGCCGGACGACATCTTCGTGCCTAAGTTGACGGTGGTCGCGAGGGCGGCCGCCACCGAGCCGCTGGCGCGCACGACGTCGATGGTGCCTCGCTCCCGCGACACACGCATCATCTCCTCGCCCGTACGACGGCCGATGTTCTCCTCGCCGCAGATGCGCGCGGCCTCCGCCGCGATCCGCAGCGTCTCGGTTGTCGATATCCATGAACCCGGCGCAAGAAGCGGGCCGATCGCCTCCTCGTCGCAGGCCGCCGCGAGCACGGCATCGACGGCATCCTGCCCGAGGACGCGGCGCACGTAGGACAGCACCATCTTGGCGAGCGCGCCTTTGATCTGACGCTGCGACGCGCCCGCCTCGCGCGGCTCTGCCGCCGGCGTCGGCAGAATCGCGACATGGCCCCTGGCAGACACCATGTCTCGCTATCGGCATTTCCAGGGCGCCAACGACTGCTTTGGGCAAAAGGTTGAGGAAAAGACCTCGAGTAGGGCCGAGTCATTACCCTCCGCGGCGTGCCTGACGTCCCGGAGATCCGGTATGCCAAGAGCGGCGACGTTCATATCGCGTACCAAGTCGTCGGCGACGGAGAGGTCGACCTCGTCCATTCGCCAGGGATTTGGTCGAACCTGGAAATCATGTGGGAGTGGCCCGAGTGGTCGCGTTACCTGCACCGACTGGCGGCGTTTTCTCGGTTGATTCTCTTCGACATGCGCGGTGTCGGTTTGTCGGATCGCGGCGCGGATCCGCCCACGCTGGAGCGTCAGGTAGACGACATCGGAGCGGTGATGAACGCCGCGCAGTCCCCTACCGCTGTCATCTTCGGCGGTGCTCGAGCCAGCGCGATGACGATGTTGTTCGCGGCGAGCTTTCCGGAGAGAACCCAGGCGCTCGTGCTTTACGCACCCTTCGCGAAGACGCTCCGTTCTGCGGACTGGCCGTTCGGGCGCACGGAGCGCGAGCAGGAACTTTTCTACGATCGCTTCACGCGGGAGATGGGCACCGCCAAGAATCTCGACCTCCAGGGTCCAAGCCACGACGCGCGGTTGAAGCGTTGGTGGGGCCGCTTCGAGCGCCTCGGCGCGTCCCCCGGCGCGTGGCGTGAGATGGCCGAGATCCTCGGGCAGCTCGACATCCGGCATGTCCTACCGAACATTCGCGTGCCGACGCTCGTGATTCAGCGCACAGGTGACCTGATCGTCGATATCGGCCAAGGACGCGAGATAGCCAAGCGCATTCCGCAAGCGACCTTCGTGGAATTGCGCGGCGACGACCACATCCCGTTTCTCGGCGATGCCGATACGATCGTCGACGAGATAGAAGAGTTCTTGACAGGCGTCCGTCCGGTCCCCGAGCGAGACCGCGTGCTGGCAACGGTGTTGTTCACAGACATCGTCGGTTCCACCGAGCATGCGGTGGCTCTGGGCGACCACGCGTGGCGAGCGCTCCTCGACGATCACGACCAGCTCGTCCGCGATCGCATCAACCGCTTCCGCGGGCGGTGCGTCAAGACGACGGGCGACGGTGTGTTGGCGACCTTCGATGGTCCGGGACGCGCCATCCGATGCGCGCAAGCGATACGCGACGACGTCCATTCAATTGGCATCGCTATTCGGGCGGGCCTGCACTCCGGGGAAGTGGAGCTGCGGGGAGATGACGTCGGCGGCATTGCCGTCCACATCGGCGCCCGCGTCGCGGCGATCGCCCACCCCGGCCAGGTCCTCGTCTCGTCCACAGTCAAAGATCTCGTCGCCGGATCCGGACTCAGCTTCTCGGAGGCAGGCGACCACACGCTGAAGGGCGTACCCGATACTTGGAGACTCTTCGCCGTCGAGGACTAACCCGCGGCCGTCGAACCGAGGGCAGCGTTGCAGTCGTGCCAGCAGAGCCGCCCGTCTTCGGCCTGTTCGTGTCGGGAAGGAACTTTTGCGAGGTCTCTGGTTGTCAAAGGAGAGCTGGCCTCCTCGGTGACTGGACGTCGGAGGCCAGCTCCGGAATCTGCACTCGGCAGTTAGCGCCGGCGGCGCGTCGCGAGCGCCTCGTTCAGCTGGTGCTGCAAATCGGCGACCTCAGCTTCGAGGAGCAGTATTCGGCGGATGGAGGCAAGGGTCATCCCCTCACCTGCCATCGTCGACACTTGCTGCACGCGGTTGATCTCGGAACGGCTGTAGCGGCGCTGGCCTCCGTCGGAGCGGGCGGGTTGGACGACCTCTTCGAGGTCGAGCCGCCGCAGGAATGCTGGCTGGACGTCGAGCATCCCTGCGACCTGCCCCACGGTGTAGAGCGGTGCGTGTTCGTCATCGAAGGGCAGTACCACCGCTTACCCCCTGGATCAAACGCCAGCGTTCTCGCGGTCATTGTCGTGGGCGTGCGTGTCGATCGCCCGGCTCTTCTCGGATACGTCGATCGGGACTCGCCGGGGTTTGGCCTTCTCCGCCACTGGCAGCCGGAGGGTCAACACGCCGTCGGTGTATTCGGCCTTGATGCGATCAGGGTCGAGCGTGTCGCCAAGGAAGAGTTGCCGGCTAAACGTCCCTTGAGGCCGCTCGCCGAGGAGCAGCTCGACGCCCTCGGTCTCGGAACGGCCTCGCGTCGCGTGGACGGTGAGCACGTTCTTTTCGACGGTGAGGTCGATGGACTTTGCGTCGACGCCAGGGAGGTCGAAATGGACGACGAACTCGTCGCCCTTGCGATAGGCGTCGATCGGCATGGCTGCCGGGCGGGCTGGGGTGCCGAACACTTGCTGGGTGATTCGGTCGAACTCGCGGAACGGGTCGGTACGCATCAGCATCGGG
>JBDUDK010000040.1:0-52219 GCA_040002995.1 Acidimicrobiales bacterium
ACGTCGACATCTTCTACTCCCACCGTGTCGATCCAGATACGCCCTTGGAGGAGACAATGGGTGCGCTGGCATCCGCAGTGCAGCACGGTAAGGCGCTCTACGTGGGCATCTCGTCGTACTCGTCGGCTCGCACCCGCGAGGCGGCTCGCCTTCTCGCCGAACACAAAGTGCCTCTGCTTATCCACCAACCGTCTTATTCGATGCTGAATCGTTGGATCGAGGACGACAACCTTCTCGATGTCCTCGACGACGTAGGTGCCGGCTGCATCGCGTTTTCGCCGTTGGCCCAGGGGCTGTTGACCAACCGTTACCTGACTGGCATTCCCGCCGATTCGCGTGCCGCCACCGGCGGCGCGCTTTCGGCTGACTCCATTACCGAGGATCGCCTCGCCCGCGTCCGTTTACTCAACGAGATCGCCGCGCGTCGAGGCCAGTCGCTCGCTCAATTGGCGCTCGTATGGGCGCTGCGCGATCCGCGCATCACCTCGTTGGTGATCGGTGCCAGCAGTGTGCGTCAACTCGAAGAGAACGTCGCCGCGCTTACAGCGATGAGCTTGACGACCGATGAGCTGGACGAGATCGACCGCTACGCGACCGACGCCGGCATCAACCTTTGGAAGACCTCCAGCGACCAGTGAGTCCCGGTGCGGCTAGTCGCCAGGATCGCGACGAAGAAGGAACCCCACTAGGACGCTGATGAGCACGAGCAAGATGGCGTAGCCGCCGAGGATGGCGAGTCCGTTCGTCATTCTCGGGCCGCCCCTCGTCCGTCCGACACGGGTCGGGCGCGTTCCAGGTCGTCACAAGATCCGGTAATAAGGATCCGAGTCGCCTCGATGACGCGAACCCGATGCCACGGTACGACTGTGGGCTTGTCTCCTGCCTCGAGCACGGCGCGTATCACCCAAGGTCCTCGCACGGCGCTGCGTCCGTAGCCGAGCCGATTGGCCAAGGCCCCTCGCCCGACGATGAGCCCATGGACGCGAAGAGCCGCGTCGAAGCTCGACGTGATCGGCCCGTCCTGGATGACTCGCACGTCATGGACATGGCCGGCGCTCTGCCCGTTGGCGTCGATGACTTCTTTGTTGAGCAGCTCACTCAGGCGCATGCCCGGCTCCGGGAATCTTGGAAATGAGGTGGCGGCGGAACCATTCCTCCATGCGCGTCGATGACAGCTCGTCTCGCGAAATCGCGAGCCGTATCGCGCTCCCGATATCTCGCACTTGCGCGAGCGGAATCGAACCAGAACCATCGGTTCCCGGATGGATCCGTCGATAGAACGCGGCCCACCCTCTGCCCAATCGGCCACCGAAACGTTCGGCAAGAACTCCGGGACCGCTGAGCAACGCGGTGACCACCGGGAGCTCGCCGCGCTCGTTGTCGGGCCAATTTTCTGGAAGGGCGATTTCCACGTCGTCGACATTGCCGGCGAGCTTCCCGTCACGGTCGATGAGTTGGCGATCGAGAAGCTCAAGGGCGGCGTCGATGACTCGTGCGTTCACTATGCGCCTGCCTTGGTGGCCAACATCAGCGGGATGGCTGCGACCGCGGCCACGACGACGATGACGAGGTAAACGCTCCCCAGGGCGTTGCTGAACCGGCTGTTGACCCTGTCACCCAAGTAGCTGGGGTCGTTGGCGACGACCAAAATCGGAATGTAGGTCAGCGGAAGCGCGACTGCGGAGAAGATAAGCGAGTATTCCGTGACCTTGATAGGGTCGACGCTCGACAGACCGATGATGGCGGCCACGACCACGGTGGCGAGAACAACGGTATGGAATCGGGCGGCGTCGCGTGGTCGAACGAACTTGCCCCACTGCCAGCCGAAGAACTGCGCGATCGTGTACCCGCTCGAGAGAGCGGTCTCAAGTGCAGCGCCGAATGTTGCGGCGAAGAAGCCGATCAGAAGCGTTGCCAAGCCGACCTTGCCGAGGGTGAGCGCCGTGGGCAGCGCGACCTGGCCCAGATGCGCGACGGAGATGTCGAGCGGCGCGAGCGTCAGCGCAGCGGACGACATCAACGCGAGCGAGAGCAGACCTCCAAGAGGGAAACCGAGATACACGTTGGCTCGGTTCACGAACAGGTCCGACCGGGTCCAATGCTCCTCGACGGCCCCGGAGCTGAAAAAAAACACCTCATACGGTGTCATCGCGGCGCCGAACAGCGCGATGGCGTAATAGAAGTACGTGGGCAGCCCTTCACCGGACTTCAAGCTCGGGTGGGTTGCCTCGTGGAACATCGATCCCCAGTCGGGGCCGGTGCGCCACACCGTGACCGCCACCACGATCATGGCGAGGCCAACGATCCCGACGACGTCTTCCATCGTCTCGAACTTCACCCGCCAGATCACCAGCCACACCGCGAACGCGCACACCGGAAGCCACAACAGGTAGTTGACGTCGGTCGCCAACTCGAGCGCGAGCGCGACACCGGCGATCTCAGCGGTCAACGTCATGAGGTTCACGAAGAACGACCCGATCAGGTTCGCCAACGCGAATCGTGGTCCCAGCCGCTCTCGCACGAGATCAAACACGGCTCGCCCTGATACGGAGGCGACTCGGCCAGCCATCTCCGCAAACAACATGATGCCGATAATCCCGACAACGACCACCCACGCGAGGGCCCATTTATACCGGGCACCGACCGCGGTGTTGGCCACGATGTCGCCGATGTCGACGAACCCGCCGATAGCGGTGAGGACACCCAACGTCAGAGCAAAGACCTTCTTCATGCGTGGTGATCCTCGGCGAATTGTTCGAGCTGATCACCTGTCCGCACGAGGCTGTCGGCCAGCATCGTGAGCGCTCCGAGATCGTTGCGACGGGCGGCAATACGAGCTTTAGCCAAGAGGTCGATGGCACCCGAGGCGGCCTGGTCGACCGCGTCTCTGAGCAGGTCGGACCGCGCACTCGGGGGTTGGATCGATGCGAATCCATTCAGTGCCGAGCTGGCGTCGTCTTCGGCTTGGCTGATCACCCGTGACAGGAACGGTCCGAACGCGTCGTCCTCGCCGGCGGCCTGGACGGCCAGCTGAACGGTCCGCACCGAGGAGCGCACATGCTCGGTCGTCGCGACCGCCTTCTTCTGATAGTCGGTGTCACCGCGCGATGAACCCACGCACGCGCTCGTCAGCAGCGCAGCCAGGGCGACAGCCACCGCCAAGGTGCGTCGCCCAAACCCCCTCGAGGACTCAACAATGAGCCACGGGTACCCGCCAGCCGCGTTCGGTAAACCGTGTGGGTCGTCCGAACGACGCGTCCCATGCGATGACGGTCGCTAGCTGTCTAAGCGTCTTGGTCGTTGTCCAGCGAGCGCGCGGCGCGCCGCAGCGCTCGGCCGACCTCCACCAGGCGCTCTGCGAACGGTCGGTTCGCCGCCTCCAACGAATACCCCCAAAGGTCGCAGACCTCTTGCTCGAGTCGCATGATTGCCTCTGCGGCGGGGGAAGGTGCCGCACGCGTATCGCCGGGGTGCGTCTCGGGCGACACAGTTAGGAGGGGCGTGTCGAGCACTCCATTCAGCGGCTCAGACTCATGTCGAGGGGGAGGCAACACGGCGTCGCGTGGCGCCGTCGCGAGACGGTCGCAGTCCGGACACTCGGCAAAAGCCACGGCATTCTCCTGAGATCAAGTGCGTGACACGGTGCCAGGGTCCGGAGCACCGCTCCCGACGAGCCGAAGCTCGCCCGGCACGTCGGGTCTTGTCGTTCTTCTGTTGAACGTACTTTGGCTTTGTTGCTCCGACACCCGCGGCGCGCTGAGCTCCCGCGTCGGCGATCCGAGGCAAAGGCGGGTGCACTCAGATTGTCGGTGGTTCCCCGCTGACCTGAGGGCAAAGGGACGGATTTCTCCTCCGCTCTGAGCCATGTCGACAAACGCTGACGATGCCCAACTCGCGAAGCGGACGAGTGGTGTCAGGAGGCGGCCGCGAGGTCGGTCTTGGCGAACACGTCGGGTACGGGGTAGTTGCCGAGTACGTACAGCAGTATTGCGGCGTGTTGGGCGTCGACGATCTGTATGGACCCGGCGAGCTTGATGGCCGACTTGTCGGTCAGGACCTGCTGGGCGCTGAGATAGGTGGCCGCGGCCGTCTGCTCGAGCAGCAATGCGAGTTGCGCGGCGGCGGTGACGTCGGTGACCTTGGCGAACGCCGCATCGACGACAGGCTTCAACGTGGCATTCGGCGCAGTTACTGTGGCGCCGCCGGCTGAGGTAATGACGCCGTTCCAGGCGTCAAGATGCGCCTGGTGCTGCGCCATCGCAGCGGTCACGAATTCGGCCACGGCGGGCGGAACCGCACCGAGTTTCCCTGCGGTCGCGGCGTCGAGTGCGGCTTTGTAGGTACCAACAGCAAGGACTTCGAGTCCCGCGGCCAGCGTGGCGACCTTCCCGTCGACGTTGCCGGCAGCCGCGCTCGTCGCCGTGGCGTTGCCGGTGGTGGTGTTGGGCGAACCAGTCGTGGCGGCCCTGCTTGTGGCGCTATCGCTCCCACACGCCGTCGCGACCAGGCCGGCGCCAAGAACGGCTGCGCCGGCGAAGAAATGTCGGCGGGTGAGCACGAAGTCGGGGGTGGTGGGCTCGTTCATTTGACGGCTCCTTCTTCAGGCGGGCTGGCCATGGTGACCCCTTGGAACGCTTCGGGAAACGCGACGCTGCCTGCGGCTTTGGGCAGCTTGGTCACATCGGTTGGGATCGCGATGAGCTCCGGCGCCCCTCCGGCAAGAAGCGCGCCGACCGCTCGCAGGGTGGCGAGGTGCTGGCATTCGACGCCCATCACCGTCGCCATCAGGAAGCGAGACGTGACATCGGTGTAGCGGTTTAGGTCATCGAGATATGTCTCGGTCGCTACCTGTTCCAGCGTCGCCGCGAGGTTCACGACGTCGAGTGGTGCCATCAAGGTGGGCTTGGCGGCCTCCACGATTGGCGTGTACTTCGGGTTCGTGGCCATCTGGTCGGTGCCGCCAAGAGCTTTGAGTTGAGCGGAGAAGGCCTGACGATGCTCGTTGTGCTGGCTCATTGTGGTCTGGGCAAACTTCACGATGACCGCGTTGCCGTTCTTGATAAACGGAAGAGTGAGAGCGGCCCCGTAGGTGGCGACGGCTAGCAACTCGAGCGACACAGCGGTCTGCAGTTGCATCACATCCACGTCACCGTCCTTAGCTGAGGCATGTTGCGCGAACGCCGTGCTTACGACACCAACACCAAGTAGGCCGCCGAGGGAGAGTCCGAGCCTGCGGATCAGCGTGCGCCTAGCGTCGATGAACTCGCTGACGGCACCACCGTCGAGCGCGATCCCCGCACGACGGCGGTCGGCCGCGAGGTCGATCACGTCGGGCAGGGTCTCGCGGCCGACACTCATGGCGTCCGCATGAAGATCCTGCGACTCTTCAATCAACCGACAGAACTCGCGCTCGTCGATTCGATCTCGTCTTGACACATTGACTCCTTCGCCGGTTGGGGGGATCTTTCAGCGACAACCCGTCTCGTGGGGCGTCCGTCAGCCGTTACCGGGGTCCGGAGCAACCATGCTGACCTACTTGTGTCGCGACCCCGTCCGTCGAGCGGGGCGTTCATCGTGATTCGACATATCTACGACGCCATCGCATGAGACGGATGAGATCTGCTGGCTTCTCGTGGGTGCTACAACCGCGCGATGACTGATTCATCGGCGCGCGCCGGCGAGGCCGCGCGAAGAATGCCCAGCGTCGAAGAATTCGATGCGATGTACGCGGAAACTCCGCCATGGGACATCGGCCGCCCGCAACCGGCGTTCGTGCGGCTCGCCGAAATGGGTGACCTGCGCGGAAGGACCTTGGACGTCGGATGTGGCACCGGTGAACATGCCCTAATGGCTGCCGGCCTCGGACTGACGGCCACTGGCGTCGACGCCGCACCGATCGCGATCGGTATCGCGCGACGAAAAGCTGAAGAGCGCAAACTTGAAGCTCGGTTCATCGTGGCCGATGCACTGGACCTCGCGGCGCTTGGAGATGACTTCGACATCGTCTTGGACTGTGGACTCTTCCACGTGTTCAACGACGACGATCGTGCGCGGTATGTCGCGAGCCTGCATGACATCGTCGTCCACGGCGGTACCTACTACATGCTGTGCTTTAGCGATCGGCAGCCGGGCGACTGGGGCCCGCGCCGGGTCAGCCAGGCCGAAATCCGGTCCGCTTTTGCGCACGGGTGGCACGTCGCGTCGATCGACCCCGTGACAATCGACATCACGATCAGTCCCGAGGGCGTGCAAGCGTGGCTGTCAAAGATCGTGCGCAGCTGAGCGCGCAGGAAGAGCTCAAGGTCTAGTTGCGG
This sequence comes from Acidimicrobiales bacterium, assembly GCA_040002995.1. Lineage (GTDB taxonomy): Bacteria > Actinomycetota > Acidimicrobiia > Acidimicrobiales > Ilumatobacteraceae > JBDUDK01. Next base: position 6,315 of record JBDUDK010000040.1, read on the forward strand.
GCTTCGATCGCCTTGACAGTCTTTGCGAACGCCTTTCCGAGTGTGCCCTTCCCGATGGTCCCAATCACGAGCCCGAGCAACCGTCCCTGAGGTTCTTGCCTTCGCGTACCGGCGGCTCAGGAAGCGGGCATCGCGCTCGTCCGTACGGCACCGGTAGGATCCGGCACGCGATGCTGCACACGGAGCGGGTCGAGTACGAGGTACTCGGCGTCGGCATGATCGGCTATCTCGCGATGAACTCGGATCGCGTTGGCGACCGACCAGGCGTGTTGCTGATGCACGAAGGCGGGGGCCAGGACGACAATGTTCGCGCTCGTGCCAATCGGCTCGGGGAACTCGGCTACGTGGCGTTCGCGCTCGACTACTTCGGCGGCGGCCGCACGCACCCGCTTGCCGTTGCCCAGGCTCGGCTCGGTGAGCTGTTCAATGATCCGTCCGCCGCTCGACAACTCGCGCTCGCTGGGTATCACGTCCTCGTCAACCAGACCGTTGTGGACCGCGACCGAATCGCGGCGATCGGGTTCTGCTTCGGCGGGGTGATGGCACTCGAACTCGCCCGCAGCGGCGTCCCGCTTCGAGCAGCGATCGGGTTCCACCCCGGGTTCGCCGCGGTGGAGCCGGCCGCCTCGTCGGCCCTCACGGCCAGTGTGCTGATGATCTGCGGAGCGGATGATCCTGTGGTGAGCGCCGATGACCGGGCGCGGTTCGAGAACGAGATGCGCGACGCGGGGGTGGCCGATTGGCGCCTCGAGGTGTACGGCGGAGTTGGCCACAGCTTCACCAACCCTGACATCGGCAATCGGGGTCTGCCCGGGTTCTTCGCCTACGACGAACGGGCGGACCGTCGCTCGTGGGCGTCAATGCTCGCTCTTCTCGACGAAGCGTTCACCTGACCAGAGCGGCCACGCGCCGGAACACGAACAAGTCGGCCCAGAGTCGAGCCACTTGTCATTCGGGATCGTCGGGCATGCCGGTGTCGATGATGCCGGCGCGCTCGTCGCGCGCGGCCCACTCGAGCAGCTCGTCGATCGAGAACACCGCTCGATCGATGTCGGCGTGCAGATCACCGAGTTTCGCGAATCGCCGCGGAACCGTGGCGATGGTGCAATCGTTCGGCTCGACGAGATCGATCTCCGCCCACGTGATCGGTGTCGACACCGTCGCGTCCGGGACGCCCCTCACCGAGTAGGCCGCCGCAATCGTGTGGTCCCGCGCGTTCTGGTTGTAGTCGACGAACACCGCCTCCGGGTCGCGGTCTTTGCGCCACCACGTCGTCGTGACCAGTGCGCCGGCGCGACGCTCCACTTCATGCGCGAACGCCAGTGCGGCGGCGCGCACTTCATGAAACCCGAACGACGGCTCGATGCGCACATACACGTGCATCCCCTTGCCACCGGACGTCTTCGGCCAACCAACCGCCCCTAGCTCATCGAGCACCTCATGGACCACATGCGCGACGCGGCGCACTTTCGCGATGTTGCACTTCGGCATCGGGTCGAGGTCGATGCGCCACTCATCGGGCCGCTCGACGTCGGCGCGCCTCGAGTTCCACGGGTGGAACTCGACCGTTGACATCTGCACCGCCCAGATCACCTCAGCGAGCTCCGTGACGCACAACTCGTCAGCGTGTAGCCCGTAGCGCGGGAAGTGGACACGAACCGTCCCCAGCCAAGGTGGCGCGCCGCTCGGCACACGCTTTTGGTGCACTTTGCCGCCGCTCAAGCCGGTCGGGAACCGGTGGAGCATGCACGGCCGTTCTCGGAGCGCATTCACGATGCCGGGTCCGACGGCGAGGTAGTAGTCGACCAGGTTAAGCTTGGTCGCTCCCGTCGCCGGGAAGTAAACGCGGTCCGGGTTGGAGATCCGAACCGTGCGCCCACCCACGTCGACGTCAGTCGCCGGAGCCTTCGCCACTAACGGTGAATGGTTCGGCCTGACGTGGCCATCACCCGTTCGGTGTCGGTTGCGCCGGCCGGAGGTTCGGTGGCGGGACGTATCAACCCATGGTCGCGGGCCGCATCGGTGCACGTCGCCTCGAACACCGCGGAGATCGTCGGAATCGTCTCGGGCGGGAACTCGACCGCGCGACCCAGGGTCGACGAGATGTCCCACGCATGGGCCAGCGCGTCGACGGTCGGAAAAAGGATGACCACTGAACCGGGCAGCTCCCCAAACGGTGTCTTGTGCATCCCCGCCAGCACGCCCTCAGTCCTCCACATCGCCAAGGCACGATCGGCGGCGTCGTCGGCGATGGGTGTGAGAGGTCTGTCATACGGCACGGCACCCATGGTGTCCTCGGCCGAAACCGTGTGTTGACCGGTGACCATGCCGGCCCAGAGGAGCTGGTTATTCAGAGCGTGGCTGGCCAGCCGCCGAACGGTCCACGGCTCGCAGTTCGTGACGGTGTCCATCTCCGTCTCGTCGAGCGCAGTCACCACCCGCCGCAGCTCGTTCACCGCGAACTCGAGCGTCTCCAACTGATCCATCGTTCGTCCCCCTTTGAAGCTGATAGGCACGCTAGCCCTAGAGCTCGGCCAGCTCTGCTTCGAGGTCCTCGGCGTAGCGCGCCAGCGCTTGCGCGCGCAGTGCCGGCAGATGACCAGTCGGGAAGAGGCCGGGCGCCGGGGTGTACTCGCTCAGGAGCAGGCGCGCGAGCGTCGCCTTGTGCACCTCCGTTGGTCCGTCGGCCAGGCCCATATGGAACGACTCGATGAGCATCGCCGAGAACGGCATCTCGTTCGACGCGCCGAGCGATCCGTGGATCTGCAGGGCACGAGCCGCCACATCGTGGAAGACCTTGGGCATCGCGGCTTTGACCGCGGAGATGTCGGCGCGCACTCGCTTGTAGTCCTTGTACTTGTCGATGCGCCACGCCGTGCGCAGCACCAGCAAGCGGAACGACTCCATCTCGATCCACGAGTCCGCGATCATCAGCTGCACCATCTGCTTGCGGCCGAGCATCTCGCCTTGCGTGTGACGCGAGACCGCCCGCTCGCACATCAGATCGAACGCCCGCTTCACCATGCCGCACGTACGCATGGCGTGGTGAATGCGTCCGCCCCCGAGGCGCGTCTGAGCCACGACGAACGCCTCTCCGCGGCCGCCGAGCATGTTCTCGCGGGGCACATGCACGTTGTCGTACCGGATGTAGGCATGGGTGCCGTCGCCCTCGTTGTGATAGCCGAGGCCAACGTTGCGGATGATCTCGACGCCCGGCGAGTCGGTAGGCACGATGAACATCGACATGCGCTGGTAGGGCGGATTGTCGGGATCGGTGACCGCCATCACGATGAGGAACGACGAAAAGCGGGCGTTCGACGAGAACCACTTCTCGCCGTTGATGACCCACTGATCACCGTCGAGCTCCGCCCGCGTCATGAACACCTTCGGGTCGGCACCACCTTGAGGTTCCGTCATGGAGAAGCACGACACGATCTCGTTGTTGAGCAACGGTTCGAGGTACTTCTCCTTCTGCGCGGCCGTTCCGTAGTGAGCGAGGATCTCGCCGTTACCCGAGTCGGGCGCCTGGCAACCGAACGTGATCGGACCGCAATGCGATCGCCCGAGGATCTCGTTCATCAACGCCAGCTTCACCTGGCCGTAGCCCGGGCCGCCCAACTCGGGCCCGAGGTGGCACGCCCAAAGCCCTCTGGCTCTGACCTTCTCCTGCAGCGGTGGAATGAGCTTCTGACGGACCGGGTCTTTCAGGTCGTACGGATGGGCGATCACGAAATCGAGTGGCTCGATTTCGCTGCGAACGAAGTCCTCGATCCAGTCGAGCTCCTCCTGGAACTCCTCGTCTGTCTCGAAGTCCCACGACATGGCGACACCTCCGACGGCGGCGGGCTCTTGCCCAGCCGGCTGCCCGTCGTACGGTACGGCGGCCCGCAGCATCGGGCCGCATTCAGCCTCGGGGGGAACGATGGAAGATCTGATCGGCAAGGTGGCAGTGATCACTGGGGGAGCGTCAGGCATCGGCCTGGCGACCGCGCGGCTACTGGCCGCTGAAGGCACCCATCTCGTGCTGGCCGACGTGGAAGACGGCCCACTCGCCGTTGCGGCCAAGGAGTTGGACGCGCTGGGAGTGCACTGCGATGTCAGCGTGCGCGCCGACGTTGATCGGCTCGCCGACGCGGCGTACGAACGGCACGGCGCGGTGCACATTCTGTTCAACAATGCCGGTGTCGCCGTCGCCGGACCCACCGTGGAAATGAGCCACGCCGACTGGGAGTGGCTCATGGCGGTGAATCTTTGGGGACCGATCCACGGCGTCGAGGCCTTCCTGCCGCGCATGGTCGCCCAGGGCACTGAGGGACACGTGCTGTTCACCGCGTCTTTCGCGGGGTTGACACCGAACATCGGCCTCGGCCCGTACTGCGTCACGAAGTACGGCGTCGTCGCACTGGCCGAGGTGCTGCAGAAGGAGCTGCGCGCCAATCGCATCGGTGTGTCGGTGCTGTGTCCGATGCGCGTCGCCACCAACATCGGGAACTCGGAACGCAACCGACCGACGGAGCTGGGTGGGGCCGACGTGTCGCCTCGCGTCCCCGACCAGGCTGCGGAAAACGCCGATCTGGCCGGGCGCGTCCTACCCGTCGACGCGGTGGCCGCCGACGTGGTCGACGCCATCAAGCGCAACCGGCTCTACATCGTGCCCCACGCCGAGAGCCGCCCCTTCGTGCGGCGTCGGTTCGAGCGCATCGACGCCGCCTACGACGTCTGAGATCAGTCCGCGGCGGTGAGGTGAAAGACGCTCGGTGGCTCGGCGAGAAAGCCTCCGACTGCTTCCATCGCGCCGGTCTCGACACGCCAGCTCATGTACGCCTCTTGGTTGCTGCGCGCCGCCCACTTCTCCCAGAGCACGATGCGGTCAGGATTGGCGCAGTCAACGTATGTCTCGACGAGTTCGCATCCGTTGTACGCGCGGGTTTCAACAAGCGATGGGAGCAACACCGTAAGGAACTCGGCGCCGGCACCTTTGTTGCAGGTGAGATGAATCATGACGGAATGAGACATGCGCTGGCCTTTAGGCGCGCGAGGCGTGCGTCGAGAGGTACTTGTCCTCGATCTCGCGGATCCTTGCGCCGAGCTCGGCTGCGGTACCCGACAGCTCGATCCGGCCGCGCCGCATCACGTATGCCCGGTCGGCGATCGCGAGGGCTTTGCGGACCTGCTGCTCTACGAGTAGCACTGCGGTGCCCTGCTCGTCGGCAGCCGCGCGCACGGCTTCCAATAGGCGCTTCACGATGAGGGGGCCGAGGCCCATCGAGAGCTCGTCGGCCAGCAGGACGCGGGGCTTCCGGGCGAGTGACCGCGCCAGCGTGAGCATCTGCTGTTCGCCACCCGAGAGCAGGCCGCCGCGCACACGGATACGCCGGGCCAGCTCGGGGAACAGCTCGAGCGCCTCGTCGACATCGACGGACGCCGCCCGCAGGTTGTCGCGCGTCGACAGGCCCTTGAACACCGACTTCTCCTCGGTGACGAACGTGAGGCCGTTCCGGGCTCGCTTGTGCAGCGGGCCTTTGGCGACGATGCCGTCGATCATGACGTTTCCCGAGAGCGGAGAGAGCTCACCCGCAAGCGTCAGCAACGTCGTTGTCTTGCCGGCGCCGTTCGAGCCGAGTAGCGCGATCACCTCGCCGGGCCTCACCTCGAGGCAGACGTCGTGGATGACGGCCTGCGGGCCGTAGCCGGCCGAGATCGAGCGCGCTTCGATCGCCGGTGCGCGCGGCACGACGCCTGACGCAGGCTGACCGTTAACGCTTGGGTCCGTAATCACCGCGGGCCTCCTGCCGCCGGCTCGAGTGCCGCCTCGGTGTCGTCGTCGCTCTCGCCGAGGTAAGCGGCGACGACGGCCGGGTTGCGTCTGATCGCGTCCGGCGTGCCCTCGGCTATTGGGCGGCCGAAGTCGACCACCAAGATGGTGTCGCACACGCTCATTACAAAGTTCATGTCGTGCTCGACGAGCAAGATTGCGATGCCCCAGTCGTCGGCGAGTCGGCGCACCAAGTGCGCCAGTTCGGCGGTCTCGACGTCGCCCAGACCGGCGGCGGGCTCGTCGAGCAGGAGCACGCTCGGCTGGCTGGCAACGGCGCGGGCGATGGCGAGCAACCGGCGCTTGCCGTATGAGAGGTCCTGCACATTGCGCAGGAGGTCGTCCTCGAGACCGAACTCCTTGATCGCGGTGACGACCGCACTCGGTAGTGGCGGCGCCTTCGGGTAGACGAGGTCGCGGAGGTAGGAGATTCGGTCGCGGGGATCGGAGGCGGCGCGGAGGTTGTCGAGCACCGTCGAGTCCTCGAACAGCTCCAACGATTGGAACGAACGTGAGACGCCCGCCCGCGCGCGCTTGGCAACGGACAGAGCCGACACATTGACCCCTTCGAGCGTCACGGCGCCCGCGCAGCGCGTGAAGCCGGTGACCGCGTCGATGATCGAGGTCTTACCGGCGCCGTTCGGTCCGATGAGGCCGAGGATCCTGCCCGGGTGCACGGCGAAGCTCACGCCGTCGACCGCGGTCACACCGCCGTAACGCACGCTGAGGTCCGCCACCTCGAGGGTGCGTGGTTCGACACGCTCGCGCGCGACCGCGTCCTCCGGCAGCACGACCCGTTCGGGCTCGCGGCGGGCGAGGCGGGGGATTCTCTTCTTGATCTTGCCCCCGACCCATGCGATCTGGTTGATGGCCTCTTTGGCGACACCGTCCTGGTTCTGCAGCACGAGTAGCACGACGATGGCGCCACTGATCAGCAGGAGATAGTGACTGATGCTCGAGAGGATGGCGTTGGTAGCCGTGGCACCGAGCGAGCCGGGCGCGAGCAGCGAGCCCGACATCGGACCGAGCAGGAAGCCGATGCCGCCGATGAACGACCAGGCGACCACCAGGATGGACGTGAAGTTGGAGAACAAGGAGCCGTAAATGACGACGTCCTGGCGGAATGCGAGCAGGATTCCGCCGACGGCCGCGATGCCGGCGGATAAGGCGAAGGCGTAGACCTTGGCGCCGGCGACGCTGATGCCGAGCGCGGCGGCGGCGCGCTCATTGGTGCGCACCGCCAACAGGCGGCGGCCCGAGCGCCCTCGTCGGAGGCTCGCGACCATGAGAGCGAGCACCACGAAGAAGCACATGCTGACGATGGCATAGCGGCCGGGATACTTGATGGCGTTGAAGTCCCAGCCGAACAGGTGCGGCCTGCCGATCTTCGTACCGCCGAACCCGCCGACATAGCGGCCGTTCTGGAAGATCATGAGCTCGATGGCGGTACCGAGACCGAGTGTCACGATGGCGAGGTTGATGCCGCGCGCCCGCACGGCGGGCAGTGCGAACAGCGCACCGAGTGGCACGGTGGCGGCGACGCCGACGAGGAGCGCGGGTGCGAACGGCCAACCGGCTGCGTCGATCAAGCGCCCGGCGACCAGCGCGCCGAACCCGGCCAGGGCGAACTGGGCCAGCGACAGCTGGCCCGCGTAGCCGGTCACGACGACGACCGACAAGAGCACGATTCCCATCGCGAACGTCACGACGAAGGCGTCCTGCCACCGCGGCGACACCGCGAGGATCACCAGCGTCGTGATCGCCATGGTGATGACGAGCGCCTTTATGTGCACTCGGCCGCTGCCGACGGCCGGGAGGCGCTGCAGGAAGAAGTCGCGCAGCGGCAAGGCCTGACCCCGCACGATCAACCAGACGACGATGACGAGGAACGGAAGGGAGCTGGACGCGCCGGGTGTGTGCACGAAACGGTCGGCCTCGGTCTGGCCGATGCCGATCACCACGCCGGCGACGAAGGCGATCGGGAACGAGCGGAAGCCGGCGACCAGCGCGGCGGCCATGGCGGCGAGCACCAGGTTGGTCATGGTCGCGACCTGGAGCTGGACGATCGGGGCGATGAGGATGGCGGCCATGCCGGCGAGGGCCGACCCGAGCGCCCAGTTGGCGGTCGCGATCCAGTCGGGCGACAGGCCGATGCTCGACGCGGCCCGCTGGTTCTCGGCGACAGCGGTGGTAAACACGCCGAAGCGGGCGAACTTGTAGAAGGCCCACAGCGCCACGCTCACAACGGCGGCGATGCCGACCAGGATGAACCGGTCGACCGAGAGCGTGAGCCCGAAGGGATGGATCAGGTTGCGGGGCAGCTCGGAGGGCACGGTCGTCACGCGCTGGCCGTAGCGGAGTACGGCCCCGGACTGCAGGAGGATGAGCAGGCCCAGTGTGGCCACGATGCGCGCCAGTGGGGACGCCCGACGGAGCTGGCGCATCACGAGGAGATGCGACAGCGCGCCCAGCGCCGCGCATGCCCCGAGCCCGGCGAGCCACGCCAGCCACGTCGGCTGATGGTGCCGGACCTTCACTTCCCACTCGATGTACGCGCCGACCATGCCGATGGCGCCGTGGGCGAAGCTCAACACGCCCGACCCCCGGTAGATCACCATCAGGCCCTGCGACGCCAGTGAGTAGAGCGCCCCGAGCCCGAGGCCCAGCAAGGCGAACCGTAGGACTTCCATGCTGCCGCTCTCTCCGATCTACCGGGCCAACATCGAATTATCTCCCGGTACCGGCGCTGTGATGACCACAGCGCCGGTACCGGACGACTCGACTAGGGCGGTGGCTCAGTCCGGCTTGCCGTCGAAGGCGTTGCTCACATCGATCGGCTTGTCACCGACCGGGGTTAGCACCCCGTCCTTGATGCCATCGGTCCAGATGGACCGGTTGAAGATGCGGGGGAACTGCCCTCCGCCGCCGGTCCACTCCTTCGTGAAGTCGAGCACGCCGACCATGCCGCCGGTGTCGAGGTGCGACGTCTTCGATGCCGCGTCGAGGAAGGTCACGTTGTTGATGTCACCAGTCATGCCTTCCACGATCTGCGTGAACGCAGTGAACGCCGCCCAGGTGCCGAGGCCGGCGAGGCTGTTCCAATCGAGGTCGGGCGCGTTGTACGTCTTGAGCGCGGCTCGGTAGTCGGCCCACACGGGAGCGGCGATGTTCGGGTACACGTTCATCACGAAGCCACCGTTGGTCTCCTTCGGGTACTGCTGAGCGACCTTCCCGTCGAGATTGCCCTGCGGGCCGTACAGACGGGGCGTGGCACCCACGCTGTTGAGCGCCGTGATGAGCGGCGGCCAGTTGGCCTCACCGATGTTGCCGAACAGGCAGTCGGGCTTGAAGCTCTGCATCTGGGCGGCCTGCGAGGTGTAGTCGCCCACAGCCAGCGGTATTTTCACGTAATGGTCAAACTTGGCCGGGTCGAGGCCCCTCGACTTGTAGCCGTTGATGAAGCCCGTGTGGAACACGTCCGCGACCGGGAGGTCACCGTACGTGTCGACCACGACCTTGCAGCCGTCGTCAATCATCTTCAGCGCGGCGGCCGTGGTGAACCCGCCGACGAATCCCATCGGGAACGAGACCTTCGACGTGTTCTCCTGAGAAACGATCGGGCAGCACGCGCCGAACCACGCGATCTTGTTCTCCTCGTAGATCGCGATGCCGCGGCTCACGTCGATGGTGAACGAACCGACGTTCGCCACGACCTTCTGCTCGACGGCTTTGCGAGCGCAGTTGCCTGCCTCGTTGGCGTCGTTCTTGTCGTCGCAGAAGATGACCTGCAACGGCCGACCCTTGATGCCGCCCTTGGCGTTGATGTACTCCTGGTAGATGCGGCCCGCTTCCTTGATGTTCGGATACGGGGTGACGTTGGTGTCGATCGGCGCCTCGTTCAAAACCTTGATCGGCTCGCCGCTCGGTGCCTTGCCCGCGGCCGCCGTGGTTGCGGTGCCGCCCGCGGCCGCCGTGGTTGCCGTGCCGCCCGCGGCCGCCGTAGTTGCCGTGCCGCCTGCGGCCTTCGTCGTCGCGGTCGAGCTGGTGGAGCTGCTACCGCACGATGCGGCTATGAAACCGAGCGCGATGGTGACCACCGCCCACTTGGCGCGGCGGCGCGAACCTTTTCTACTCCTCACATCGGATGCCATCTACTGACTCCCCCCGTTGTTCTGGTGGTGGTGGTTGTTGTTGGCGGTGGAATTCGCCGGCCGGCGTCAGCGATCCAGTCATCATCGACCGGCATCCCTTCACGACAGCAGCACGCAACCCGTGGTACGTCACAGGAGCGGTTCGATCGACGACGCGTCGTCGGTCCGCCCGCAGCACGACCTTCCGATGAATGGTGGTTCAGACGGTCCCCCAACCGTCTCGCTCGCGGGCCCCCAGGCACCGGACGGCATTTTGTATCACACGGACGAACGTAGGACTACCCTAGTATTTGAGCATGCTTGCATTCGTGTTACGAATTACCGAGGCCCCGTGGCTGGCGCCGCAAGCCCGTCCGGACGCGTGCCGGCATCGAAGCTTTCCCTTCGGGTTCTACTGGCTGACGAGCGAAGCGTCTACGTTTTGATGGATATAGCCCCAGGAGGCAAATGACATGGCACTCGATCTCGCGGCCGCTGGAACGACGAATGGCAACGGATCCGGCGAGCGTCGGTACGACGCGGTGATCGTGGGCGCAGGCTTCGGTGGCCTGTACATGCTCCATCACCTGCGTCAGCTTGGGTTCTCGGCCCGCGTGATCGAGGCGGCCGCCGGGGTGGGCGGCACGTGGTATTGGAATCGGTACCCCGGCGCGCGCTGCGACGTCGAGAGCCTGAACTACTCGTACTCATTCTCCAAGGACCTCGAGCAGGAATGGACCTGGAGCGAGAAGTACTCGCCCCAGCCCGAGATCCTGGCGTACGCGAACCACGTGGCCGACCGCTTCGATCTGCGCAAGGACATCGAGTTCGAGACGCGCGTCGAAAAGGCCGTATGGGATGACGCAACGTCGCGGTGGGCGATCACCACCTCGAAAGGCGAGACCATTCGGGCGCAGTACTACATCATGGCGTCGGGGTGCCTATCGCATTCGAAGCTGCCCGAGATACCGGGCGTTGAGAGCTTCGCCGGCCCCACCTACCACACGGGCCATTGGCCGCACGAGGGCGTCGACTTCACGGGCCTGCGCGTCGGCGTCATCGGCACTGGTTCGTCGGCCATCCAGTCGATCCCAGTGATTGCCGAGCAGGCGCAGCAACTCACCGTGTTCCAGCGCACGCCGAACTTCAGCATGCCCGCCGGCAACCGCCCGCTTGCCGCGAAGGAGGTGGCCGACATGAAGGCTCGCTACCCCGAGCAGCGCGAGGGGAACCGCATGTCGGGCTTCGGTGTGCTGGCCGAGCTGCCGACACACGCGGCGCTCGAGGTCAGTGAAGAGGAGCGCAACGCCAAGTACCAGTCGGGTTGGGACCAGGGCAGCCTCGTGGCCATTCTGCTCGCGTTCAACGACACGATCACGAACAAAGAGGCCAACGACACGGCCGCAGAGTTCATCCGCAACAAGATCCGAGCCGTCGTGAAGGATCCTCAGACGGCAGAGGACCTTTGCCCCTTCGATCACCCCGTCGGCACCAAGCGACCCTGCCTCGACACCGGGTACTACGAGACCTACAACCGCGACAACGTGAGGCTCGTGAACCTGCGCCGCACCCCGATTACTGAGATCACACCGACCACCGTCAAGACCAGCGACGAGGAGTTCACCTTCGATGCCCTCGTGTACGCCACCGGCTTCGACGCGATGACGGGCGCGCTCGTTGCCGTCGACATCCGCGGCCGCGACGGCGCCACGTTGAAGGACAAGTGGGTCAACGGAACCCGCACCTACCTTGGCCTCTGCGTCGCCGGCTTCCCGAACTTCTTCACTATCACCGGGCCGGCCAGCCCTTCGGTGTTCTCGAACATGATGATCTCGATCGAGCAGCACGTCGACTGGATCGGCGCCTGCATGAAATATTTGCGCGACAACGGGCAGGGCGTGATCGAGGCCACCTTGGAAGCCGAGGACGCGTGGGTCGACCACAACACCGAGGTCGGCAACGCCACGCTCTACCCGCTGGCCAACTCGTGGTACATGGGGTCGAACGTGCCCGGCAAGCCGCGCATGCTGATGCCCTACATCGGCGGGGTCGGTGTGTACCGGCAGGAGTGCGACGCCATCGTCGCCGACAGCTACCGCGGCTTCGTCATCAGCGAGGCACGCCAGTCGGTCGACGCCTAAGACGCTTGGCGCGAGAAGGGCGTCAATAGTTGATGACGCCGCGGATGTTCTTGCCCGCGTGCATATCCTCGTAACCCTGGTTGATCTGGTCGAGCTTGTACCGCGTGGTGATCAGTTCGTCGAGGTGGAGTTGGCCCGCCTGGTACATGCGCAGCATCCATGGGATGTCGCGGCTGGGGCTCGACGCGCCGAAAAGTGCCCCCTGGACGCGCTTTTGGTAGAGCGTGAGCTCGAACGCCGGGACCTGGATCGGCTCGTTGACGTTGCCGATGCCCGTGACGACGACGGTGCCCGCCTTGCGGATCGCGGCGAACGCCTGGGAAACGTGCTCGGTCTTCAGCACACCAGTCGTTACGATCGCGGCGTCGGCCCCCTGGCCCCCCGTGACCGAGCGGGCGAACTCGGCTGCTTCGTCCATGGTCGCGAACGTGTGCGTGGCACCCACGTGTTGCGCCATCTCCCGCTTGAACTCGACAGGGTCGACGGCGATGACGTGCGTCGCGCCCGCGTGCTTGGCGCCCTGGACGGCATTGATGCCGATGCCGCCGATGCCCATGATGATCGTCGTGTGACCCGGCTTCGTCTCGGCCGAGTTCACCGCGGAGCCCCAGCCCGTGCCGACGCCACAACCCACTAGTACCGCCACATCGAGCGGGATGTCGTTGTCGACCTTCACGCACGACGCAGCGTCCACAACCGTCATCTCGCTGAACGTCGAAATGCCGGCCGCCTGACCGACCGGCTGCCCGTCGACTGTTGCCCGGAAGCTTCCGTCCGCGCGGCAGCCCGTCAGCGTGTTGACGCCGAGATCGCACAGGTTCTGCATGCCCGACGCGCACCAACGGCAGCGTCCGCAGCCGGGCAGGAACGACGTCACGATGTGGTCGCCGACTTCGAAGCCAGGCGTGTACGGCCCGACGGCCGCGACGATGCCGGCGCCCTCGTGCCCGCCGGCGAACGGCAGGATGCCGGGTGGAAGGTCGCCCGTCGCGAAGTGGTCGTCCGAGTGGCAGAGGCCGGCGGCGACCATCTCGAGCATCACTTCCCCTTGGCGTGGTTCGTCGAAGTCGATGTCGACGATCTCCCACTTCCCCGGAGTCTCATTGATCACCGCGCCCCTGGTTCTCATACTGCGTCCCCCTTGTCCCGAGATTGCGGCGCGGAACATACTTCACACGCGAACGTCGCCGCGTCGGCCCGCTAGGTGCCGGCTTTGGGCGCGGATGTATTGCGCATGGCGTTTTGTGCGCCCTCGATGGCGCGGCGTACGACATCTTCGATGTGGTCGACGTCGAGTCCCAGTGCCTCGCCGATGTGCACCGACCAGATCTCCCCCCGGATGTTGTTCTCGAAGTCGAGCTCGCTTCTGATGTCAGATCGCGCTGATTGCGGTTTTGACTGATCATGACGAAGGTCGATAGGAAGATCGCCTCGAGCGAGACGATCATCGTCAGAAGGCCGAAGGGAAATTTGTCGAACTCGTGACCGACGCCGGCGAGGCCGACGTTGATGGCGATCCACATCCCGAACCAGATCAGGTGTATGTAGACGAACCGCATCGACCCGGCGACGGCGGAGATGCTGTCAGCGGTGTGATCCTGCACGCGTCGCATCAGACTGAAGAGATCCCGTTCGGACGGTGTGGCGTAGTGCTCGGGGTTCCACAACTGTCCGTCTTCGACGCCATCGGCGCGGTCGATTACCCGACACGCCGCACATGTCAGCTGGTGGCTGGATCCATCGGATGCAGTGTCGCTGTTGGCCATCTTCGAACAGTACCGAGGGCGCCTTTGCGCTATGCGATAGTCCAGTGGCCGCGGCGGACCACGTCGTCGAACGGACGTCGGTCGGGTCGAACGATTGGCTTCAACGGGCGATCGGCGGGGTAGCCGAGCCCGATCATGTACTCGCACCGGAACCCGGAGGGCACGCCCAGGATCTCACGGGCGGCGTCCTGGTCGCCGACCGCGGAGTGACCGCTGCCGATACCGAGATCGATGGCGGCGAGCATCATCGCCATGGTCGCTTGGCCGAGGTCGTACTGGTCGATGACGCGGTAGCGCTCGGTCTCCGGTTCAGCCAACACCAGCACGATCGTCGCGGCCGAGCCCGCGATGTGGCCGGCTCCCTGCCAGACCGTCGACAACGCCCGCAGCTGCCCGGGGTCGGTGACCACTACGAAGTTCCACTTCTGGCGGTTCGATGCCGACGGCGACCGCCAACCGGCCTCGAGTATGCGGTCGAGATCGGCGGCCACGATCGGCTGCGATGTGTAGGAGCGAACGTTTCGGCGAGCACGAATGGCGTCCCACGTTTCCATGTTGGGAACGTTACCGGGAGCCTTGACGGCGCTGCCCGAGCGGTCTCCGGTTAGTTGTAGTGCTCGGTTGGGGAGCGAAGTCGTTGAAGCCGATGGTCGCGTCAGCCAGCCTCGGCGCCGTTCACGGTGGGGCGATTGCGAGACCGAACGCTGCTTCGAAACGCCGGTAGTAGTCGGGGTCGTCAACCGCCGCGCCCATGGCAACCCAGTCCTCGTCGCTGAGTCTCGCCCGACCGTTGACGAGCCCGTCACCGCCCCATGACGTCGTGTAGCGGAGCCTTGGCTGGTCGGTGGTGATCGCGTGGTGAATGACGTCGGCGACCTCGAACGGGTCGGTGGCGTTCGGAATGCCCGTCGCATACATCTGGAGCATCCTGCGGTTCTGGTCGCCGTACGCGCCCGAGGTGTTCGGTACCTCGACGTTCTTGGCGAAGATGGCCGACTTCGTCACCCCGGGCTCGATCACCACCACCCGGATACCAAACGGCGCCACCTCGAGGGCGAGCTCTTCGCTTAAGCCCTCGAGTGCCCATTTGGATGCGACGTACGGCGCTTGAGCCATGGCACCGAATCGGCCGACCACCGATGTCACGTTGACGATGCAGCCTGCTCCCTTAGCCCGCATCGATGGCAGTACGGCCTGGGTGCAGCGAACAGCGCCGCAGAGGTTCACGTTCATGACCTCGAGAAACCGTGAAGGCGGCGTCTCCTCGACCACGCCGTTGGTGCCAATGCCGGCGTTGTTGACCAGTACGTCGATGCGTCCGGTCTGGTCGAGCACGGCGCCGACGGCACTGCTGACACCTTCGTCGTCGGCCACATCCATCTCGACCAGGTCGACGGCGACGTGCGCGCTGTCGGCCAGAGCGAGCAGCTTGTTCGCCGACGCCCGCTGACGCACCGTGCCGAAGACGCGGAACCCCTTCGTAGCGAGATGCACGGCGACAGCCCGCCCGATCCCCGAGTTGGCACCGGTCACGATCGCCACCGCGTTGTCATCCATTGTCGAATCCTCCCTCGGCTGGCTCTGGTCGACAAGAGCAGAGCCTGAAGGGGACACGAAACGCAGGATCAGTGCTCGTCTCTCAGGTGTCGGGGTCCTCGAGTCGGAATCCGACCTTCATCGTGACCTGGAAGTGCTCGACCTCCCCGTCCACGATCTGGCCTCGGATCTGTGTCGCCTCGAACCAGTCGAGGTTCCGCAGCGTCTGCGCTGCCCTAGCGACGCCGTTTCGGATGGCTTGTTGAACCGAGTCGGGTGATGTCCCGACGATTTCAGTGACCCGATACGTGTGGTTTGCCATCGAGATGCTCCTTTGTTTCGCCAGGCGCCTCAGCCCCGGCCGCGCTAGCCCTACTCTTTCACCACGCACGTTTCCGCGTGGACTCCGCGTCGGGGAGAACAACGATGACTGAGCTGGCCGCAGAGAAATGCGAGGCGTGCACACGCGCCACGCCAGTTCTTACCCCCCGCGAGGTTGAAACCCTTCGTCTTGACCTTCACCAGGATTGGACTGTTCAGAGCAACACCTTGCTGCGCCGCGAATTTCGGTTTTCGAATTTCAATGCGGCGTTCACCAGAGCGACGTCGATTGCGATGTTGGCCGAAGGCGAGGGCCACCACCCCGACATGCTCGTTGGTTGGGGCAGGCTCGTGGTCGAGCTGACCACCCACGCCATCGAGGGTCTATCGCGCAACGACTTCATCCTCGCCGCCAAGATCGACCCGCTGGGTGCAACGGCGGGGACGTAACAAAACAATGGCCAGGACCAGTGATCACATCACTCGCAACGTTCTCCTCGGCGCGCTGTCCGGTGCGGCGGGCACCGCTGCCATGGATCTGCTCTTGTACGCCCGCTACCGCCGTTCGGGCGGCAACGAACCGGTCGGGAAGTGGGAGTTTGCCGAAGGGGTCACGAACTGGGATCAGGCATCCGCACCCGGTCAACTCGGACGGAAGGTGGAGCAGCTCATTGCTCGCCGCCCTCCGCCGGACAGTTGGGCTCGGTCGACCACCAATATCGTTCATTGGGCCACCGGGGCCGGCTGGGGCCTCCAATACGCGCTCGTAGCGGGCAGGGCGTCGAGACGCCGTTGGCTGCTGGCGGCTGCGTTGGGTCCTGCGGCCTGGCTGACCAGTTACGTCGTACTCCCGCTGGCAAAGGTCTACAAGCCGATCTGGGAGTACGACGCGCAAACCCTGCGAAACGATCTGTCCGCCCATGTCGTGTACGGCATCGTGACGGCCAAGGCGTTTGCCGCCCTCGCGCCCGACGTCATGGAAGGCTGAGCGCCATGACTACTCGGTTGACCGGCACCGGCATCTGGAGCAGCACGCTGCGCTACGGCGACCCTGGTGAGGCCGCTGCGCTCGCTACCGAGCTCGAGGAGATCGGCTACTCCACTCTGTGGATCCCCGACGTCGGTGGCGACGTTTTCGGTCCGCTCGCCAACCTGCTCGGCGCGACGACCAGAGCGACGGTCGCCACCGGGATCCTCAACGTCTGGATGCATACGCCCGAGGAGACCGCCGCCCAGCACGCGGCACTCGTCGCAGCGCACGGACCGCGTTTTCTGTGTGGCATCGGCATCAGCCACCGTCCGCTCATCGACCGGGTGAACGCGCCGGGCACGTACGGAAAGCCGATCGAGACGATGGTGGCCTTCCTCGACGGCCTCGATGCCGCCGAACCGCCGCTGGCGCCGGCCGACCGGGTCATCGCCGCCCTGGGTCCGAGGATGCTCGAGCTCGCCCGCACGCGCACCGCGGGCACCCACCCCTACCTCGTGACGCCGGAGCTAACCAGGGCGGCGCGTACCGGTGTCGGGCCCGACGCGCTCGTCGCGTGCGAGCAGGGCGTCGTATTGGACACCGATCCCTCCTCGGCCCGAGCCACGGCGCGCCTGCATCTGGAGCTTTATCTCGGGCTGCCGAACTACTCGAACAACTGGAAGCGTCAGGGCTTTACCGACGACGATCTCGCCGCCGGCGGCAGCGACCGTCTCGTCGACGCCCTCGTAGCATGGGGCGACGAGACGGCGATCGCGGCACGCGTCCAGGAGCACCGCGACGCCGGCGCCGATCACGTGTGCATTCAGGCCCTGACCGATGATCCGCGGGCGTTTCCCGCCGCGCAGTGGCGGGCCCTGGCCCCGGCGCTCACCGCCTGATCCAATGCGCACATGACTGAGATCCTTGTGGAAGTCGACGACCCCGTCGCCTTGATCACCCTCAACCGACCGGAGACGCTGAACGCCCTGACCTATTCGATGCTGGCCGCGCTACGGGAAGCGGTCGAGAGCGCGGCCAGGGATCCGCGGGTCGTCGGCATCGTCATCACCGGCGCCGGCCGCGGCTTCTGCTCAGGGCTCGACGCAAGCGCACTTCAGCAGACCACCACTACTGGCTCGTCGTCGCGCCGGAAGTCAGACGGCGTCCCCGGAATGTTCACGTGGTTGCTGTCGATCCCGAAGCCGGTCATCAGCGCGGTGAACGGCGTCGCCGCGGGCGGTGGCTTTGTCTTGACGGTGATGAGCGACCTGCGCATCGCGTCGACCAACGGGTCGTTCACCTCGATTTTCTCCAAGCGCGGACTCATCGCCGAGCACGGCACGACGTGGATCGTTCCCCGTCTGATCGGCGCCGGCGCGGCGCTCGATCTGTTGTGGTCGCCGCGCAAGATCGACGCGGCCGAAGCGCACCGAATCGGTTTGGTGCAGCAGGTGGTGGAACCTGACGACCTGCTCGCCGCGGCGCGGCGGTATGTCGTGGATCTCGCCGAGAATGCGTCGCCAGCGTCACTGGCCGACACCAAGCGTTTGGTCTACGAGGGATTCGGCGTGCGTTATCCCGAAGCGCTCGAGACCGTCGATGGCGTGCAGTACGCCGCGCTCGACCGGGTCGACGCCAAGGAAGGCGCCGCCGCGCTGATTGAGAAACGCGCCCCGAGCTTCCCGAGATTGGGGGAGTGATGCACTTCGACACCCTCCGTTACGAGGTGGCCGGCGCGCTGTGCCGTCTCACGCTCAACCGACCCGACCACATGAACGGCATCACCAACCAGATGGTGCGCGAGGCGCATGACGCACTCGAAGTCGCCTCCGCCGACTCGACAATCCGTGTGCTCGTCCTCACTGGTGAGGGCAAGGCGTTCTGTCCCGGCGCCGACCTCAAACATTTCTCCGGCGGGGGCAAGGACGAGGTCCTTAGCGCACGCGAGTTCAAGGTCACGACGATGCTGCATGAGATGCCGGCCGTCACTGTCGCCGCGATCAACGGGGCGTGCGCGGGCGCGGGCATGGGCTGGGCGCTGGCCTGCGACCTCCGGGTGATGTCGGCGTCGGCGAAGCTCAACACCGCTTTCCTCGACGTGGCCGTCGCCGGCGACATGGCCATCCCTTGGTCGCTGCCCCGCATCGTCGGCGCAGCGCGGGCACGCGACCTGTCGTTCATACCTCGCCGTATCGAGGCCGACGAAGCACAGCGCATAGGGATTGTCGCCCGCGTGTTCGCCGACGACTCCTTCCGTGACGACACGGAATCCTTCCTGACGGCGCTTTTGGAGAAGTCGCCGACGGCGCTCCTCGGTCTCAAACAGAACTACATCGCCGCCGAGCAAATGACGTTTCGCGATTTCGTCGATTACGAGACCGAACGGCACCTCAAAATCGCCGCCAGCGCCGATACCGCCGAAGCGTTCAGAGCATTTGTCGAGAAGAGAAAGCCGGTATTCCAATGATTCGGCTCCGCCAGGTTGCACTCGTCGCGCACGACCTCGACGCTGTCCTCGCCGACCTCAACCGAGTGCTCGGTCTCGAGGTGGCGTTCAATGACCCCGGCGTGGCCACCTTCGGTCTTCGCAACGCGGTGCTCCCAGTCGGCACGCAGTTCATCGAGGTCGTGTCGCCCACGAAAGCCGGGACTGCAGCCGGACGGCAGCTGGAGCGCATGGGGGGCGACGGCGGCTACATGGTGATCAGCCATACCGACGACCAGGCGCCGTACCGGGCGCGGGCCGAAGCACTCGGCATCCGCACCGCGCTCGAGGCCGACGACCACGGTTACAAGATCTGGCAGCTCCATCCCGGCGACACTGGCGGGTCGTTCCTCGAGATCGACTTCCAGCCCGGCGGCGAGGACCCGCAGGGACCATGGTCGCCCGCCGGTCCCGACTGGCAGCGCGCCGTCCGCACCCACATCGTCGAGGGCATCACCGGTGTCGAACTCGCGGTCCCCGACCCCGACAAGACGTCGGCCCGATGGCGCGAGATCGTCGGCCAGCCGAACTTCGACAACGCCGAGATCCACTGGTCGGAGGGAACGGGCGGTCTCGTCGGGGTCGACCTGCGCGGGTCTGGAACCGGCACCCACCGTATCTGCGGAGTCGACTTTCGCTTCTGAAGGAAATGGAGCGCGCATGTTGCCGCAAGCCGAAGTCGTCGGAGGCATCCAACGAGAACTCGAGGACTTCGCCGACCTCGTGCGCTCCCTCGACGAGCGCGACTGGGCCCGGCCTAGCCGATGCGAAGGGTGGACGGTCAGCGACGTGGCCGGCCACCTCGTCGGAGCCTTCGCCGACATCACATCGGGGCAGATCGAGGGTCAGGGCACGGCCGAGGTGTCCGAGCGGCAGGCCGCGGAGCGTCGGGGCCGTACCGCGGGCGAGGTGGCCGACGAACTCGACAGGGTCGGCAAGCTGATGGTGAAGATGGTCGCGAGTTTCAGTGACTCCACCTGGGCCAGACAGGCGGGGGGCGGTTACGCGCTGACGGTGGGCCAGGCCATGGAGGCATTTTGGTGTGGTGCATATGTCCACGCCGACGACATCCGGGCGGCCGTCGGGCGCCCGTCGGAGCGCGGGCCGGGCCTGCGCGCCGGTGTCCACCACGTGGCTGACCTGCTGACCCAAAGAACGTGGGGTCCGGCGGTCCTCGCGTTCGACGGCTTGGAGGAGGTGCGAGTGGGCGACGCCGACGGGGCGAGCGCGCGACGCATCACCGGCGATCCCCTGGCTTTCCTACTGGTGGCCACGGGGCGGGCCGACCCGGCACCGTTAGGCCTCGATGCGTCGGTGAACGTGTTCGCGTCGGCCTGATCGGCGGGCCCGCCGTCAATGCTCTGCAGCGAAGAGGCGCCAAGTTCCGGGTACCCCCTTGAGAACGTGTTCGCCGTGATCGGTGGTCTCGATGCCCGACCCGACGATGATGTCGACAACGGTCCGCGAAATGAGCACTTCGCGCGGTCCCGCCAATGCCGCGACCCGGGCCGCGATGTGGATAGCCATGCCGCCGACGTCGTCGCCCCGAACTTCGACCTCTCCAATATGGACACCGGCCCGAACCTGCAAGCCGAGCTGGCCAACAGCGTCTCGAATCGCGAGGGCGCAAAGGACGGCTCGTGCTGGTCCGTCGAACGTGGCCAGCACACCGTCGCCGGTCATCTTGATCTCGCGGCCCCGGAAGCGTTCCAGTTGCCGCCTCACCGCCGCGTCGTGGAGGTCAAGTAGATCTCGCCACCGACGGTCGCCTACCTCGGCAAGGTGGTCGGTGGAGCCGACGATGTCGGTGAACATAACCGTGGCAAGGACGCGGTCGGGTTCCGGACCGTGGCGCGCGCCGGTGAGAAACTCCTCGATCTCGTCCAGCATCTCGTCTGTGTCGCCCACCCAGTAGAGGTCATCGGCTCCCGGAAGCTCCACGT
The DNA here is from genome assembly GCA_040002995.1 of Acidimicrobiales bacterium. Lineage (GTDB taxonomy): Bacteria > Actinomycetota > Acidimicrobiia > Acidimicrobiales > Ilumatobacteraceae > JBDUDK01. The sequence continues at coordinate 27,422 of JBDUDK010000040.1, forward strand.
ACTTGGCGTGTGGGATGTGCTCGGCCAGGTAGTGGCCGTGTCCGGCCCGGATAACGGCGTTGTCGCTTCGGTGCAGGACGAGCGTCGGCACCGATAGGAGTGGCAGGAGTGCTCGGACGTCGGCTTGAACCCTGACCCGATCGATCAGTCTCGCCGTCGCCGGACCCGCACCCCGATTGCCGGCCCGGTTCCACCACGCGCGAAAGGCGCCATCGCCCGCAACACTTGGCGCGAACTGCAGAAGCATGTCGAGCCCCCGCTCGACGGCATCAGGCTCCATATTGGTCTCGAGGAACCGGTCGAGTACCCGTTGCGGGACCCCCACTGGATAGTCGTCCGCCCGCGCTACACGAGCGGTGCCGTTGACAAAGATCAACTCGCTGACTCTGTCTGGGTGGGTGGCGGCCAACAAGATTGCTTCCAGAGATGAGTCGCGCGGGGCGAAGACGGCTGCCCGTTCCGACCCCGCTGCGTCCATGACCGCCAAGGCGTTCTGCATCCATTGCTCGAGCGTCGGGGGATTGGACGGCGTCACGGAGTCGGATAGTCCCACGCCACGCTCGTCGAAGCGGATCAGTCGACGGAACGAGGCGAGTCGATTGTGGAATCGAGCGAGCGACGGCTCGTCGTTCATGCTGTCGATGGGCAGCAGGGCACTGGAGAAGGCCAAGAGGTCAGGCGCGTCGACGCCCAACACGTGGTAGGCGATATAGACGTCGCCGTCCTTCGCGTACCGGATCTCCGGTTCGGCGATCACGTGTCAGCCCGCCGCCCTCTTGCGGGGATCGGCAGGAAACGAAGGTGCCGCCACGACGGCCTTGGAGATCGCCTCCGCATCGGCGATCACATCGTCGATTCCGAGGCCAAGCGCCTCCACTAACGCGTCCTGCGAACGGTCCGTGGCGGCCTCGAGATCCTCACGGGCGGCCCGACCAGCGGCAGTCAGAGATCCGCCCTCCATCCACCCCCGCGCCTCGAGACGGGCAACCGCCGGCATGAGGTGATCAGAGTCGATTCCGCGCGAGCTGCTGTATTCCCCCAACCGATAGCCGAGCCACAGCTCGGTGAGGATGTTGGCCGAGACCATGTCGATGCCCGATGCGACCAGTGCCGCGAGATGACCATCGCCGCGGTGCTCACGCACAAGCTCGGCCGACCGCCATAGCCGTCCAAACGGAGTGTCTGGGATCGGCAGGGCGCGCAGGGCGCTGAACAACGGACGTCCCATCCCGTCCAAGGCTTCGAGCGCCGGCTGCAGACGGTCGGCCAAGGCCGAGGCCTTGTCGGCAGAGACGATCGCCCCGAGGGCCTCGGCCGCGCCCTGTTCGCGAGCGGCGAGTACCGCCTCGCGTGAAGCAGTGGCCGAACCGCGCTCGTACACGGCGGTCAGCAGTGCGGGGTCGAAGACGCCAAACGTCGCCACCACCGCCGCAGCCGCGGGTTTACCTAGAGACGCGGCCCGTCCCCAGACGTAGGCCTCGAAGAAGTCGAGTCCCAACGCCGAAAGACGCTCGGCCACGGCTCGCGACCACCAACCCTGCGTGGCGATCGGCTCCAGCGCGTCACGCAGACGGCGCGCCGCAGACGTCGGCAGCGAAAACGCTGGAAACCCTTCCGGAGGTGTCACGAAGTAGATGGACACCAGGTCGTCATAGGTCACCTTTCGGACCGTAATCAGCGCGCTGCAGCGTGACAATGTGGAACGCGAACACGCCAGAGGAGACCGCCATGAAAACACCCCCGATCGTGTCGCCGGACAAGTGGGAGACGGCGCGCCAGCAACTGCTCGTGGAGGAGAAGGAATTCACCCGCGCCCGCGACGCGTTGGCCGCCAAACGTCGCCGAATGCCGTGGATGGCCATACCAAAGGAGTACGAGTTCGACGGGCCGAAGGGGAAGACGAGCCTGCTCGACCTGTTCCACGGCCGCCGTCAGCTGATCGTGTATCGCGCCTTCTTCGAGCCCGGCGTATCGGGCTGGCCCGAGCATGCCTGCATCGGCTGCTCGATGGTGGCCGACCAGGTCGCCCACGTGGCGCACCTGAATGCCCGCGATACCACGCTCGTCTTCGCTTCGCGCGCGTCGCAGCCCGACATCGAGCGCGTGAAGGCGAGGATGGGCTGGGAGATGCCCTGGTACACGATGACTGACGACTTCGACAAGGACTTCGGCGTGGACGAGTGGCACGGCACGAACGCGTTCATTCGTGACGGCGGCAACGTGTTCCGCACGTACTTCATCAACGCCCGCGGCGACGAGTCGATGGGGAGCACGTGGAGCTACCTCGACCTCACCGCGCTTGGGCGCCAAGAGGAGTGGGAGGACTCGCCGGACGGCTACCCGCAGACCGCGCCGTACCAGTGGTGGATCTGGCACGACCAACCACATCCGAGCGGAGCGACCTGATCCGCAGGTTGGCGCCGTCGTTAGTGTCGACTCATGGAGACTGCGAAAGCGAATCACCCAGGCCATCGCCCCACGAAGCTGGTTTCGGTTCTGACGGCGTGGCTGGGGTCGTTCCCCGCCATCGTCTTGTCGGTCGTACTTGTCCTGACGTGGTTGCTGTACATCCCGTTTGTCAAGGACGGGTTCCTTAACAGCAGATATCACCTCTTGATCAACACAACAACCACGAGCCTGACGTTCATCATGGTGTTCATTATCCAATCGACCCAAAATCGCGACGCACGCGCCGTGCAGACAAAGCTCGACGCCGTCCTCATCGCCTTAGAAGGAGATCACGAGCAACTCTTGGGCTTGGAGGAACACTCCGAGAAGGTGATCAGGCAGGTTCAGCAAGACGTACACGACACCACGGACGAGACGCTCGCCGCGCCCGACAACAACTATTTGTATCTGGCGCCGGCGGCACGGATGTTGAGGTGAGCTTGATCACCGGCGTACACCCACGCCGTGATAGCCAGGAACGGCGCCAGTGCTGCTGCGAGCGCTGTGCGCCTGAATCTGCCCAGAGCTGGACCAGCCCGGCGCCACCACCGAATCGTGCCGCACCGGCGCCTCGACGTGTCGGCGGGCCGATATATGGTCGCGGTCGTGTCCGACGCCATCAAGCCGTTCCACATCGCCGTCGACGACGCCGACCTCGCCGACCTACATGAGCGACTCGCCCGCACGCGTTGGCCCGACCGCGAAACGGTCGATGATTGGACGCAGGGAATTCCGTTGGCGTATGTGCAGGAGGTCTGCGAGTACTGGGGCGCGTCGTACGACTGGCGGGTCCGGGAAAAGCAGCTCAACCAGTTCCCGCAGTTCCGCACGTCGTTGAGCGGCGGAGGCGACGAGGTCCTCGGATTCCATTTCATCCACGCGCGCTCCGCCGAGCCGGACGCCCTCCCGCTCCTGCTCACCCACGGCTGGCCCGGTTCTACGGTCGAGTTCATGAAGGTGATCGGTCCGTTCACCGACCCGGTAGCCCACGGTGGCAATGCGGCTGACGCATTTCATGTCGTGGCTCCGTCTCTGCCCGGCTTCGGGTTCAGTGACAAGCCCGCCCGCGCCGGGTGGAGCGTTGATCGCATTGCCACCGCCTGGGACGAACTGATGGTGCGCCTCGGCTACGGGCGCTATGGCGCCCAGGGCGGCGACTGGGGCTCGTCGATCACCACGAGGATCGGTGCCCAGAACCTCGGTCACTGCGCCGGGATCCACGTCAACATGCCGGTCGCCCGGCCGGGGCCCGACGACATGAACGACCTTACCGACGACGAGAAGATTGCCATCACCAAGTTCCAGCACTACCAGGATCACGAGGCCGGTTACTCCAAGCAGCAGAGCACCCGGCCGCAAACCGTGGGCTACGGCCTCGTTGATTCGCCGGCCGCCCAGGCCGCTTGGATCCTGGAGAAGTTCTGGGCATGGACCGACAACAACGGCCATCCCGAAGACGCACTCGGTCGTGACGAACTGCTCGACAATGTCATGTTCTATTGGCTGAACGGAACTGGAGCCTCGTCAGCCCGGCTCTATTGGGAGAGCTTCGGAGCGTTCGGCGGTGTCACCGTGCCGATCCCTACCGGCGTCTCACAGTTCCCAAAGGAGATCATCTCTGCATCGCGCCGCTGGGCCAGTCGCGTGTACACCGACATCCGCTACTGGAACGAACTCGACCGCGGCGGCCACTTCGCCGCCTTCGAAGAACCGGACCTCTTCGTTGACGAGATCCGGTCCTTCTTTCGACAAATTCGCTAGTTCCTAGAAGCGAGAAACGTGCTCACGCTCAACGACGGCGCGCCCGTCGTCGGTCACGGCCGTCTCCCTGGTACGGGTAAAGCCGAAGAACGAGCCGCGGATCATCGACGCGACAAGTCCGATCCCACCAACGATCATCAATATCACGCCGATCGTGTGGATGTTTGCGCCCTTTGCCGTGGTGTTGACGGCGAAGACCAGGATGGCTCCGACTGCAATGAGAAGAACGCTGAACGCGCCCATGAGTGCCCCTTTGTCGTGTGGATATTCGGGGCGTGTCGTACCCGTACCGATCACGATTCACACCGGATTAGCCGAATCTTGATGCAGCCGCAACGTCAGTTGCGGCAGCGAGTTCGCCGCGCCGGCGCAGGCCGACGGTGAGTCCGCGGGTGCGGTCGCGGTGGGGGGACGACTTTCGGCGTAGAGAGCGGTCATCCCCTCCGACCGGCTGTCAGTACCACTGAATACGGTCCTCGTTTGGATGGGACCTGGGACAGCTATGACAAAGTGTGGCTGTGACGGCTACCGCGATTCCCTTCGTCGATTATCTGGTGCTCGATCCGCAACCGCACCTCGTCGCCAATGAATGCACGTCGTGTGGGGCGAAGTTCTTCGACCACCGCGTGGCCTGCGCGAGTTGCGAGAGCGACGAGTTCCGCAAGGTCGATGTCGCGACGGCGGGCGAAGTCAAGGCCTTCACGATCGTGTCACTGGCGGCGCCTGGTATCCCGGTGCCGTTTGTGGCCGCCGTCGTCGACTGCGACGGCACGAGCGTGAAGGGCAACATCATCAACACCGAGCCCGACGCCGAGCACGTCCGCCTCGGCATGAAGGTGCGGCTGGCCATTACTTCCGTCGGCTTCGACGATGACGGCGTCGAGGCCATCAACTACGGCTTCGAACCCGTTTGAGAGGGGCGCAGATTCATGGCAAATGACGACATCTGGATCCTCGGGATCAACATGACCAAGTTCGGCAAGCATCCCGACAAGGACGCGGTCGACCTTGGGGCCCAGGCGGCGCGCGCCGCGCTCAAGGACGGTGGCGTGACGATGAAGGACATGGGGGTCTTGGCCGCCGGAAACCTTTTGGGTGCAGGAAGCTTTGGCCAGCAGTTGCAGAAGGCGATAGGCCAGACAGGCATACCCGTTTACAACGTCGCCAACGCGTGCGCGACGGGGGCCACTGCCCTCCGCACGGTGATCATGGCCGTGAAGGCGGGTGAGTGCGACATGGGCTTGGCGGTCGGCGTCGAGAAGTTGGCCGGCGCCGGTCTCCTCGGGGGGGGCGGCGTGGCGAAGAGCGATGCGAAGAAGTGGGAGCCCGCCGGCAAGTTCGGTGCCGTCGGTCCGGTCGACGGGCGCATCGGCACGAACACCATGCCCGGCGTTTTCGCGCAGGTCGGCATGGAGTACGGCCACAAGTACGGCGGCACGAGCTTCGACCTCTTCGCCCGGATCAGCGAGAAGAATCATGCCCACTCGACGCTAAACCCGTTGGCTGCGTACCAGAAGCAGTTCACCGTCGACGAGATCAAGAACGACGTGATGATCGCGTACCCGAACACGCGGTCGATGTGCTCCGCCAACTGCGATGGCGGCGCCGCCGCGGTGGTGGTGTCGGGCGAGCGACTTCGGTCGCTCTCGGGCGAGCAGCAGCGGCGCGCCGTCCGCATCCGGGCTTCAGTGCTGACGTCCGACCCGTGGCAGGAGGCGTGCCAGATCCTTCCCGACGTCAACACGCTCACCCGCAACGCCGCCCGGCAGGCCTACGAGCAAAGTGGCGTGTCGCCGGACGACCTCGACCTCGTCGAGCTGCACGACTGCTTCGCGACAGCGGAGCTCGTGCACTACGACAACTTGATGCTCTGCCCCGAGGGCGGGGCTGTCGACTTCTTCGAGTCGGGCAAGCCGCGGCGCGACGGCGACATGCCGGTCAACGTGTCGGGCGGCCTGCAGTCGAAGGGACACCCGATCTCGGCGACCGGCATCGCGAACGTGTGGGAGATCTGCCACCACCTCCGCGGCGAGGCGGGCGACCGCCAGATTGAGAACGCCAAGGTGGGTCTTGCGCACGTCATCGGCCTCGGCTCAGCCTGCGGCGTGCACATCCTTGAACGCTCAGCTCTCTGACGTATCCGAGCCGCCAGGACTCGAGGATCCTACGTCGAACGTGTCGCCTTCGCGCGCGGGCGTGAAGGCGAACTTCTCGTCGTGCCTTCCCGCAGTTTCGCTGAACAGGGCGTCGAGGGTGTTGTCGTCATGTCCAGGGTCGTGATGGAACGGCATCAGATGTTTAACGTTCGCGAGTCGGGCCAACGCGAGCGCGTGGCCGAGGGTGCTGTGCCCCCACCCGACGCGCTGTGCGTACTCGTCGTTGGTGTACTGAGCGTCGTGGAGCAACAGATCAACGTTGTCTGCGATCTCGAGACCCGAACACCATTCGGGCGAGTCAGCGAAGTCGCGGCACGCCAGCATCGGTTCGTGGTCGGGGAGGTACGCCAGGCTCCCGTGTCCGTCGTCCAGCCGGTAGCCGACGGTCGGCCCCGGGTGGCTAACGAGCGCGGTGTGGACCGTGAAGCCCGGGACTTCGACGCACCCCTCGTTGAGGTCGTACAGATGTAGATCGCAGGGCAACTCGAGCAATCGGACCGGAAACAGCGGCGGCGACATGTAGCGGGACAAGCGCGTCCGTAGGTCCGCGGTGGCGGAGCCTGGTCCCCAGATGTGCACCTCAAAGCCGGAGCGGAACAGCGGGGGGAAGAACCCGAGGCCTTGGATGTGGTCCAGGTGGAGGTGCGTCAACAAAATGTCGACGCGGCGCACATCGTCCGAAAGCTCGACCCCCATGAGACGTAGGCCGGTGCCCGCATCGAGCACGACTCTCGTGTCTGGCTCGGTCTGCAGTTCGACGCAGGAGGTGTTGCCGCCGTACCGGACAGTGTCGGGTCCCGGTGTGGCTTGGGAGCCGCGGGTACCCCACAGGGTGACCTTCACGGCTCCTCCCAGAAGATCGCGGCCGCCCCGAGGTGTTCTCCCCATTGCCCTTTGAGCGGGAAGGCTGTGACTGTGAGTCGGCGACGCTTGCCGTCAAGCCCGCGTATCCACATGTCGCTGTGCGCCGGTCTGCCCTGTTGCACCGCGATGGCCAACGGCAGTTTGTCGGGCGGGATGGGGATGCCCCGGCCGTTGGTCGGGGTGAACACTGTTGACCATTCGGCAAAGGGCATCATGCCCGTCTCGTCGAAGCGGCTACCCAAAAGACTTTCGGCCGGTTCGTTATAGAAGAGCAGATCACCCGCGGCGTCGATGACGAAAATGGGAGTAGCGAGATGACCCGCCAGTTCGCGCATCAAGATCACCTCGATCGGGTGCGTCATCGAGCACTCACGATACGTGTCGCGTCAGCACGCGACTATCAACGAGCGGCTGTCAACACAGCCCCTTGCGTTGCTTTCGGAGGCATTCCTCGCACGGCTCACCCGTGCTCGGCTTGGTGGTGTAGCGAAAGAAGTTCGATGTCGGGTACCTCCTACAAACCGCGCAGAAATGCACGATCTTGCTGCCAGCCTTTCTCCGGTATTCCATCTCCATGCCGACCCCCAGGCGCGTCGAGCTCTCCCGCGTCTATGACACCGCCGGCCTCGGATTCGCGACATCGGCCCGTGTGTTTTTTCGAGGCGGGCTTGACGACTCTTGCTCAACGGAGCGATAAAGGTGGCCGCCCGACGTGGCCGATCATGTCAGCGGCCCCGTCCCCCAACATCGCGCCCGGAACTGGTCTGCTAGGAAGACTCCCGATGGAGCGGCGCCTCTCTGTACAACGAGCGATCGCCGCCGAGCCCGCGGCCATCTTCGAGATCCTGAGAAGTCCGGGCGGACACGTCGCCATCGATGCCTCGGGCATGTTGATGTCGGCGTCGGGTGACAAGACGACGGGCGTCGGTGATCGGTTCGACGTCAACATGGACCGTGAGTCACTGCAGGACTATCCGCTCGGCGAGTACAAGGTCACCGTCGTGATCTCACGGTTCGAGCCCGACCGCGCCATTGCCTGGACCGTCGACGGCGTGATCCAACCACCCATCGGTCATGTCTACGGCTACGAACTCGAGCCGATCGAGGGCGGAACGATGGTGACCTCCTACTACGACTGGTCGAACATCAACGAGGCCTACAAGGACGTCGCGGCGAACATCTTCCCGGTGATCTCCGAGACCAACTTGCGCGCCACCCTCGGGATTCTCGCCCGCGTCGCCGCCCCTGGCCGTGGACGTCCGGGCGCCACCTCCACACCCAAGGGCGGTGTCGCCGTCAACGCGGCCGATACCCGACCTGCCGCCGGCCTCCATGATCGTTCCGACGGACGCCTGCGGCTCGACCCGCCGTCATAGGCCGTCGACCGGACCGTCGATCAGGTCCCATGCGGCCCCGACGATCGTGTCGGTGTCGATGCCATAGTGCCGGTAGAGGTCGCCGATGTCGCCTACCTGACCGAAGTCGCTCACGCCGAGATTCGCGATGCGCGCACCGGTGACGCCGGCGAGGAACGACAGCGTGTGCGGGTGACCGTCGAGCACGGTGACGATCGGCGAGCGACGCGCCGTCGGCAACAACACATCGAGAATCCGGTGGGAGCCGCTTGTCAGTGCCTGACGAGCTTGCAGCGCGCGGAACACGAGGTTGGCCGAGGTCAGGCAGACGACGTCGATGGCGAGGCCGGCCGCCTCGAGTTGGTCCGCCGCGGCGAGAACTTCGGGCATCACGGCGCCCATACCGACGATCGTGATGTGGGGTGGACCGCTAGAGCGCCGGAGTGAATAGCCCCCGGCCAATGCGTGGCGCCGCCGCCGCTCGCGCTGACCGGCATCGGTTGGTATCGCGGCGAGGGATTGATCGATGGGCCGCGTGCTGAGTCGGAAGTACGCCGATGTACCACCGGCCTTGCCGAGCTGCGCGAGCGCGTGCAGCATCGTCCATTCAAGGTCCTGCGCGAAGCACGGCTCCCAGCCGATGCACTGTGGTTGTTCGACGCCGATCGACGGCGTGATGATCGACTGATGGGCGCCGCCTTCGGGCGCCAGGGTGATTCCCGATGGCGTGCCGACGAGGATCGACTGGCCGCCGCCGTAGATCCCGAACGACCACTGTTCAAGAGCACGGGTGACGAACGGGTCGTAGATCGTGCCGACCGGCAACAACCGCTGGCCCCACCTGGACCACGTTGCGCCGAGCTCGGCCAGTAGCCCGGCGAGGTTGCCCTCCGCGATGCCGAGCTCGATGTGCTGGCCGGCGGTGCCTTCGCGCCACTTGATCAACATCTCGGCGTCGTCGGAGAACCAGTCGGGGCGGTCCTGCATGTTCCAGATACCGACGCGGTTGATCCATGAGCCGAGATTGGTCGAGGACGCGACGTCGGGGCTCACCGTGACGACACGCGCCGCGACGGGGGGAGCAACGTGAGTGAGGTCGACGAAGAACCGGCCGAGTGCCTGTTGGGTCGACACCTGCGGCGCATGTCTTCGATCGAGTTCGGTAGGCACGGCGAATTCGTCCGCGGCCGGCTCGAGAGTGAGCGGGTCGTCTCGTCGTAACCGCGCCGCGACGATCGAGCACAGCTCGGCCTCGGGGGAATCGGGAGGGAACGGGGCCCAAGGGTCGTCGGGATCGGCGCCGAGTTCGGCGGCGAGCGCTCGCCATTGGCCGGGCGACAGCAGCGCCGAGTGGTTCGCCGGATGCCCCTGGGTGGGCAGTCCCCGTGCCTTGATCGTGTAGGCAAAAACAACGGAGGGACGGTCAGGGGTGCGGTCGGCTTGCGCGTAGGCCTCGATGAGATCCGCGATGTCGTGCCCGCCGAGATCGCGGACTGCCGACGCGACCTCGTTGTCATCGACGTCGGCCAGCAAGCGCTTCAGGTTGACGCCCGTGACCGGGTCACTGGTGAGGCGGTCACGGGCCTCGCCAACTGGTGAACGCAGCAAGCGCTGGTACTCCTCGTTGCTCATCGTGTCGATGCGTTGACGCAGCGCGTCACCGTCGGCGCGGTCGAACAGTTCGCGCAGCTGGCGCCCATACTTGACGCTGATCGTCTGCCAGCCCGCGGCCGCGAACATCGCGCCTATGCGGCCCGCGGCGATGTCGGGCACGACGCGATCGAGCGACTGCCGATTCAGATCGACTATCCACAGCACCTCGCCCAGCCGGGGGACCTGCGGATCGACCAGTGCCTCCCAGATCGCCCCCTCGTCGAGTTCGGCGTCTCCGAGTATCGCGATGTGACGTCCACCGTCGGCGGGACCTCCGTGGTCGGTGATGTAGCGCTTCGCGAGCGCGCTCCAGATCGTGGCGGTGGCGCCAATGCCAACGGACCCCGTCGAGTAGTCGACGACATCAGGGTCCTTGGTGCGGCTCGGGTAGCTCTGCAAGCCGTGGAACGCGCGCAGCTCAGTGAGATAGCGCCGCTCGAGCCCGCCGAGGAGGAAATTGATCGAGTGGAGCACCGGTGACGCGTGCGGCTTGACCGACACCCGATCGCCGGCGCGCAGGTTCCCGAAGTAGAGCGACGTCATGATGCCGACCATCGACGCCGACGACGCTTGATGGCCGCCGACCTTGATGCCCGACGGATTCGCACGCACGTGGTTGGCGTGATGCACCATGCTCGTGGCCAACCAGAGCACTCTGCGCTCTACGCGTTCGAGCAGTTCGATATCGCTTTCAGCGAATTCGGTGTCTGTCACGACGTTTGGGTATCGGTAGGCGGGCGACGTTCTGCCACCAACGCGCTCCGGCGGACCTTGCCGGCGTCGTCGCGCACCGTGTCGATCGTGAATTCGAATGAGCGCGGCACTTTGTAGCGGACGATCCGCTCACCGAGGAACCGTCGCAACTCGTCTTGGTCGATGCCGGTGACTCCCACTAATGGGTCGACCTGTACGACGGCGTGGATCCGCTTACCGAGATCGTCGTCCGGTAACCCGATCACCGCGCTCGACAGCACGGCGGGGTGTTCGGCGAGCGCGCTCTCGACCTCGGCCGGGTAGATGTTCGCGCCGCCCGACAGGATCATGTCGCTCTTCCGGTCGCCGAGGAATAGATAGCGGTCGGCGTCGAACCAGCCCATGTCGCCCAGGCTCTCCCACCTGTCGGCGATTCGGTGCGCCTCGGCGCCGACATATTGATAGGTCGGGGCCTCGGTGGTGGATCGCATGAAGACCTCGCCCATCTCCCCGGCAGGCAGGTCTTCGTGAGTTTCGGGATCGAGCACACGCATCTCCCCGCCGACCACTCGGCCAACGGAACCCGGGTGGGCAACCCACTCGTCGCCGCGGATGATCGTGTACGCCTGACCTTCGGTTCCGCCGTAGAGCTCGTAGATGCGCTCGGCACCCACCCAATCGATCCACGCCCACTTGCACCAGACCGGACACGGCGCGGCCATATGCCACACATGAGTCAGCGACGACAGATCGAACCCGGCCCGCTCGGCCTCCGGGAGCCGCACGATGCGGCTCATCATCGTCGGGACCAACAGCACCAGCCCGATTCGGTGCCGATCGATCATCTGGAGCGTGGCCAGCGCGTCGAACTTCGGAAGGACGGCTACGTGATTGCCGCCGAAAAGGCCGAGGGAGCTGACCATGAAGCCGGCGTTGTGGTAGAGCGGCCCTGGGACCGCGACTGCACCATCGCAGTAGATCCCGAAGATGCTGCCCGGTCCGGCATCGTCGAACTCGGCGCCGGTTCCCGAAAGGATCAGCTTCGGTCGGCCGGTTGAGCCGCCGCTCGTGGGCGCCTTCCAGGTGGGCGAGACGGCCTCTGGCAGATCGTCGGCCGACAACGCCTGGTCCGGTTGCCAACCAGGGGCCAGCACGTTTCGGGTCGGATGGGCCTCGGGATCGGCGCCGACCACCAGCGCGCTGTCCGCGAGCTCCACGATGGCCTGGCGCTCCCGGTCGGGCAGCCGGTGCGAAACAGGCTGGGGAACCGCGCCGAGCTTCCAGCTCGCGACGGCCGCTTCCAGGAACGCAACCGAGTTCGGTAGCGCGATGGTGACCAAGGAGCCCGTTCGCACGCCCAACTCGGCGAACGCTCGCGCCATTCGATTCGTGCGCTCGCGAAGCTGGGACCGAGTGACCGTTACGGCGTCGCAGGTGATGGCGGGGGCGTCGGGATCCCGGTCCGCGGCGAGATTGAGAAGAGCCGGCACCGAGCGCATCGTCATGTCGGATCACGATATTCACGTTGACCCATCGTCCCGGCAATCACGGTTTGCGACTCGCGCCATCGGGTAGAAGCAAGGCAACTCCCGAAGGAGGCCCGAAATGGGTACGACCAAGCAGAGGGAGGCGGCGCGACGCAACCTCACCAAGGCACGCGCCGCCGTAAAGAAGCGTGCGAAACCCAAGTCGAAGGGGATGAGCACCGCCAAGCAGAACGACCTTCCTAAGAGCGCCTTCGCGTTCCCCGAGGCCCGCAAGGAGCCGATCATCGACGCCGCCCACGTCCGCAACGCCATCGCTCGGTTCGACCAAGTCGAAGATGTCAGCGATGCCGCGCGTGATCGGGCGTGGCATCGCATCAAGAGCGCCGCCAAGAAGTACGACATCGAGATCGAGGCCGACAACTGGCGCGATCTCTTTGTGGGCGGCAAATCCAAGAAGCGCTGATCTAGAGGCTGGGAAACGCGAATCCCGGCCGGATCGCTTGGAGGGCGGCCATGGCGGCGCCGCGGGCCCCTGCCATGTCGAGATCGGACACGAGAGCGAAGTTCGCTGCGAGCGCCTGCTCCTCGCGTAACAGCGTGAACTCCTGAACCTTGCCGATGAACCAGTCGCGGAAGTGGCGCGCGGTCTCGACGACTCCTCCACCGACGAAGTAGGCGTCGGGATCGGTGAAGTTGGCCGCGATCGTGAACATGCGACCGATCGCCATGGCCTGCTGTTCGAAGATCCTTAGCGCCATCTCGTCTCCGCGCTCGCCGAACCCGCGTACGGCCTGCGCCGCCGCACGCACTGAATCCGTTCGGGTCAGGGGATGATGGGGATACTGGGTGAGCCAGAACGGCAAGAGGTTGTTCTCGATGCCGCTCAGCGAGGCAACGCTTTCCAGGTCGCCAACGAATCCGCAGTTGCACCGTGGCATCGTCTGACCGCTCACGAGCAGGCCGTGCATCGGAATGTGCACGTGCCCCAACTCGCCGGCCATGCCGCTCGCACCGTGAACTACCGCACCAGACTCGATGACCCCACCGCCGAGGCCGGTACCGACGATCGCCGAGATCGACGAGCGGTGGACGGCATCGGCACCGAAATGCCGAGTGTGCGCGTAGAGCGCCGCCGCATTCCCGTCATTGTTGTAGACGACAGGGAGATGTAGGTGTTGCTCGACCGCGTCACGGAAGTCGAAGCGCCACCACGCTTTATCAGAAAAGTTCGTGGCCCCCTTTCCGGAGATGACACCGCTGGCACTGGCCGGGCCGGGGGTCGCAAGCCCGATGGCGAGAACTGCGTGGCGCGAAGCGCCCGCGCTCTCTAAGGCGAACTCCATAGCCTGACTGAGGGCCTCGATCGCGGCCGCGGGTCCCTCGCGAACGCGACTCGGCGTTTCCACCATTCGCTCGACCAAGAACGTGCCGGTCTCCTCGAGCACGGTGGCGTTGGTCTTGGTACCGCCAACGTCAAGTCCGACCACGAAAGCCCGTGTTCGTTTGTCAGTCGACATGATCGGGCCAGTCTTGTCTCGCGACGGCGCTTGAGTGACCTCGGGGGGCTCAGTAGGTTGCGGCGGATGGAGCTGAGCGTGTGCATGGCCGCGAAGGTGGACGAGATCGACTATGCGGTCCTCGCCGAGGAGTTGGGGTACGCGCGAGTGTGGGTTGCCGACAGCCCCATGCTCTGGTCCGATTGCTTCACCACCATGGGCCTGATCGCCAAGTCGACGTCACGGATAGGTATCGGAACAGGGGTGGCGGTGGCCGGCCTCAGGCTGGCGCCTGTCACCGCCGCCGCCCACGCAACGGTGAACCGGCTGGCTCCGGGGCGGGTGTTCTGCGGTATCGGGTCGGGAAACACCGCCATGCGCATCCTCGGCCGCAAGCCAATGTCCATTGCTCGCTTCGACGAATACCTGACCGAACTGCGTCCCCTGCTCGACGGTGAGGAGGCGACGCTGCGCGACGGCCGCACCGTGCTGCCGACCCGCCATGTGATGCAAGACGCCGGCTTCGTCGCTTTCCAGCCACGCATGCCGATGTACGTGTCTGCGTTTGGCCCCAAGTCGATGGCGGTGGCCGCGCGCCACGGTGACGGCGTCGTGCTTGGTGGCGTGAACCGTGCGGAAGACGTGAAGACCGTGTGGCAGTTGCTCACGGCGGTGGCGCAGAAGACTGGACGCACTCTCGACCGCTCGACGTTTCGCACCACATTGCTCGGGACGATGGTGGTGCTCGAACCGGGCGAGGCGGTCGACAGCGACCGGGTCAAGGCCGAGTGCGGGGCCTATGCCATGGCGGTCGTGCATTACGTGTACGAGCAGTGGCGCCAGTACGGCCAAGCTCCGCCCGACGCGTTCGCCGGTATCTGGGACGACTACTCCGCGATGATCGCTCGGGTGCCCGAGGAGCGCCGGCACCTGCGGATCCACTTGGGCCACAACTGCTGGGTCGAGCCGGAGGAGGAACGTTTCCTCACCAAGGAGGTCATCGAGGCCGGGTGCATCGTGGGCACCGCCCCGCAACTCGCCGAGCGGCTGACGGCGATGAGCGCGGCCGGCCTCGACGAGATCATGATTCTGCCGACGCTCGCCACCAAGGAGAAGGTGCTGCGCGACATCGCCGCCAAGGTCGCACCGCTCTTGCCTACACCGCCCGAAGTGCGCTGATTCTTGACGCAACCGCGTCGACAGGCTTGCCGTTACTCCCCGTACAACAATCTAGGGGGCACGGATGCATGCTCGGGCGGCAGCGGTCGTGGCGGGATTCGGATTGCTCACCACGTTCGCCTCGGTGGTTCCCGCGTCGGCGCACCCGGGAGATCTCGCCGCGGCCGATGTGAGCGTGATCGTCGTGTTGGATCGCGCTGAGGACGCCTCGAGTGCTGCGCACGCTCTCGCCGCGCAGCACGGTGGTCGAGTGCCTCAGGTATTCGAGCACGTGCTGGGCGGGTTCCAGTTCGTCGGCTCCGAGCAGGCCGTCGCGGCGCTGTCTAGGGCGCCGGGTGTGCGGGCGGTGGTTCCCGACGAGACTTTCTCGCTGATCGACGTCGCCAGCACAGGGTTCTTCCGCATCCACGCGGATCAGTCCATAAACGACCCGCAAGGTCCGTACCGGGGCGCGGGGACGCGCGTCGCCGTAATCGATTCGGGGGTCGACACCAGTCACCCGGATCTGGCCCCCAACCTCGACCTCGCCCACGGCTACAACTGCATCCGTCCCGGCACCGCGCCGGAGGACGACAACGGCCACGGCACCCACGTCACCGGCATCGCGGCGGCGGCCTTCAACTCCGATGGGTTCGGGGTCGTCGGTATCGCCCCGTCGGCGCAGATCGTGCCGCTGAAGGCGTTCGATGCCAGCGGCAACGGGACAACCGCGCAGATCGTCTGCGCGATGAACCATCTCGCCGAGGTGACCGCGGCTGCTCCAATGCCGACCGCTTTGAATATGAGCTTTGCCGACGTCGGCACCGACAGCACGTGTGACGACGGGATTGTGACCGACGTGCTCCACGAAGCGTTGTGCGACCTGGTGGCCGTGGGCGCCGGGCACGGAGTGCCGATCGTTCCTGTGGCCGCAGCCGGCAACGATTCGGTCGACGCGGCGAGCACCATCCCCGCGGCGTTCCACGACGTCATCGCCGTGTCGGCGCTGGCCGACCACGATGGCGCGGCCGGGGGACTCGCGGGCTGCCAGTACGTGGCGGGGGAGTTCAACTTTGAATGCGACGACACGCTCGCGTCGTTCTCTAACTGGGGCGCGAGCGTTGACGTCGTCGCCCCGGGCGTGGAGATCTACTCCGATGTACCGGGCGGTGGTTTCGATTACCTGTCCGGGACGAGCATGGCCGCGCCCCACGTCACCGGCGTGGTGGCGATCGTGCTCGGCGCCAACGCCACGCTCGATGCCGTGGCGGTGCGCATGCTGTTGCAGCAGACGGGGGAGTGTCCGGATTCGACGGAGGCCGGCGATGACGCGTCGTGTGCGGGTCAGGGCCTTTGGCAACAGACTGCCAATCGGTCCATCTTCGACCCCGTCGGGACCAAACCCGACCCCGATGGCATCGCGGAGCCCTTGGTCAACACTTCTCGCGCGGCACGCCGCGCTGCTGCCGGTGCTCCGCCGGTCGATACCGCACCGACGGTCGCGATTACTGCCCCTGCGGCGGCTGCGACCGTCGTGGGTGTGGTCGCGGTGTCGGGCACGGCGAGCGACGACCACGGCGTCACGCAGGTCGAGGTTTTTGTCGATGGTGTGAGGATCGGCACAACGACGCCGTCCGGCGGGCTGTGGTCGCTCCCGTGGGACACGAGGACACAGACCAACGCGGCGCACAGTCTCACCGCGGTTGCCACCGACACCATCGGCCAGACCGGGACGAGCCCAGGGGTTGTTGTAACGGTCGCGAACACAACGACGCCGACGATCTTGCACGTGGGCGGGCTCACCGCCTCCGCCAGCGGTGGCCAAAGGTGGACCGCAACGGCCACGGTCGACATTGTCGACACGGTCGGCCATCTGATCGCGGGTGCGACGGTCAAGTTCTCAGTCGCGTCCGGCACGGCATCTGTGGTCGCAAAGGGTGCCCCTAAGCCGGGTGGCGGTGGAACACTTTCCTGCGTCACTGGTACCGACGGACGCTGCTCGGTCAGCACGAAGACAAGCGCGCCATCGATCCGCTTCACCGTGTCGGTGGTGACCAAGACCGGCTACAGCTACGACCCCGCTGCCAACGTCCTCAACGAGGTCGTGGCCACCAAGGGGTAGCGGTCACTCGATTGGGGCTCCGCCGGGTCTAGGCCCAGTGTCGAAGATCACGGAGTGCGTTCTGGATAGCCGCTCGGAGCGGCCGATAGTCCGACGTGAACGCGAAAATTACGATGAGTGACGGCCGGCCCCGGATAGCGGCATGGGCGATGGATCTGGGCTCGCCGGGGCGCGAGGTGGCGGAGACTCGGCGGTGGGCGCACATCGGCGCGCTCACGTCGATCGTCGCCCTCCTCTTTTATCTCACCTGGCGTGTCGCCGTTACTCTGCCGGGCGGCGGTTGGAACCGGGCGGTCGCGTGGACGTTGATCGGTTTCGAGGCGCTTCCGATGTTTGGTCTCGTCGCGAAGGCGATCACTCTGTGGAACATCGACAGTGAGGCGCCGCCGCCAATGTCAATGCTTCCGGCAGGCCTGCGCGTAGCCGTATTGGTTCCCACGTACAACGAACCCGTGGAGGTGATCGCCCCGACGATCGCCGCGGCGTGCGCTCTTCAACCGGCTCATGAGACCTGGGTTCTCGACGACGGCGATCGTCCTTGGGTCGCAGAGATGTGTGACGCATGGGGAGCGCGCTACGTCTGCCGACCGGTGCACGACCACGCCAAAGCGGGGAACATGAACTACGCACTCGGCCTGATGGCCGCCGAGCGCGAGGCGGGCATCGGTGGCGCCGACATCATCGCCGTGCTCGACTGCGACCAT
This sequence comes from Acidimicrobiales bacterium, assembly GCA_040002995.1. GTDB lineage: Bacteria > Actinomycetota > Acidimicrobiia > Acidimicrobiales > Ilumatobacteraceae > JBDUDK01. The sequence continues at coordinate 45,319 of JBDUDK010000040.1, forward strand.
GTGCCACTGCCCCACTTTCTCACCGCCACGCTCGGCTGGTTTGTCGATGAACGCATAGCGCTTGTCCAGGGACCTCAGGCGTTCTACAACGCGGGGGCGTTCGACGACGACGGCTACTTCGGCGAGCAGGGCCTCTTCTTCAACGTACTCATGCCGGCCCGCAATCACGCGGGGGCGGGCCCGTTCTGGTGTGGTTCCACGTCGTTGCTGCGCGTATCGGCTCTCGAAGGTGTCGGTGGTGTGGCGACCGACACCATCACCGAAGACATGCACACCACCCTGAAGTTGATCAAGGCGGGCTGGAAGACGGTGTACCACCACCAGACGCTCGCGGTGGGCCTGGCGCCGGCGACTCCCGACCAGTACCTACTGCAGCGACGCCGGTGGGGATTAGGGGCAATGCAGATCCTGGTCCTCGAAAAATTGTGGGCCGCGAAACGATGGATGAGCTGGCGAAACTTTCATGAATATTTGAACAGCACCCTGTGGTGGATGGAGGGCATCGCCACGCTCTTCGCGTTTGTCATTCCAATTGCGGTCATGCTCTCTGGTGCCGAGACGTCGACCGCCAGCCCGCCCGCGTTCGCCGCGGCGTTCATCGCGATGTTCACAGCACGCTTGTGGGGAGCGAAGCGCCTAATGCGTAAACAGATCCAGTGGCCGACGGCTTTCGCTCTGCGTATCTTTCGCGTCCCGATCGGCATCGCCTGTGCGTGGTGGTTGATCACCAGGCGCAATTTGCAGTTCGAGGTCACGCCTAAGGGCGGGTCCGACAGCCGTCACCGCGGTCGGGCGCCGTTCATTCTTTGGGTGCTCATGTCCTTGGTCACCGCGGTGCTGGCGTACGCGGCGTTGGGCGTGGCCGGGCTCGTGCCTTGGCGCACCAACGCGGCGTCCACGACAGCGTCAGGCGTGTGGCTCGGTCTCGCCGGGCTCGTCTTGCTGTTCGGTACCCGACGGATCCGCGCCGCCGAGTACGCGACGTCGCGTCGCAACGCCTATCGGGTGCAGCTCCCGACAAACGTCGTGGTCGATCACCGCTCGGGGGCGCTCGTAGACGTCTCGGTCAGCGGCGCCGCGGTCTATTTTCCGGTAGGGACGCTGCCTGAGGCCGGTCTCGTTTCGGTCGAGTTCGCAGGCGCCCCGCCCATAAAAATGGAAATGGTCCGTACCCGTGCCCGCTTCGCCTCGGACGAAATCGCGGCATTGCGGATCAGTGACAACGACTGGGGCGGGTACCGCGCAATGTCGCTGTGGATGTTCCACACGCCGGCGAACGTCATCCCCGATCTACCAGATGGTGTCCCCGTCGTTGCCTATATACATCCCGTCTGAAACTGGCCCCGCACCGTCTCGCTGCTCGGTTTCCTGTTGTGGCGTTACCGTTGCCTCTTCGTCTGCAGGAGGCGACATGGACAACGACGTGGATGCATCGTTCTTGCTTGCCGGGGGGATGATCTTCGATGGCGGTGGGGGACCGTTGTACGCGGGCGACGTGCTCGTCGATCAGGCCCATCTTCCGATCCCCGAACGGCGCGCTTCGCGTGCATCTGCGACGGACCCCATGGCGGGGCGATGATGGGCGCGGGGATGAACTGGGCCAGCTGCGTCCGGGGTGGTTGGCCGATTTGATTGTCGTCGATGGCGATCCGCTTGCCGATATCGCGGTTCTACAGGATCGCGATCGAATGGATCTCGTGATGAAAGACGGCCAGATCCACCTCGACGAACTATCGGACTGATGATGAATGCGTCGCCCTTCGACCTGTCGGGGCGCGTCGCGCTCGTCACCGGTGCAAGCCGGGGGATCGGCCTCGCTCTTGCACGGGCGCTCGGCCAAGCCGGCGCGGAAGTCGTTCTCAACGCCCGCACGGAGCCCGCGCTCGTCGCCGCCACCGACACGTTGCGCGACGAGGGCCTCACAGCTCATTGCCGTGCGTTCGACGTGTGCGATCCGGGTGCGGTTGTCGACGCCGTTGATTCGATCGAGCGCGACATCGGACCGATCGACGTCCTCGTGAACAACGCGGGTCTCCAGAAGCGTGCTCCCCTGCTCGACTTCGCGGTGGAGGATTTCCGCCGGCTCATCGAGGTGAACCTCGTCGCCGCCTTCACCGTCGGCAAGGCAGTCGCCAAACACATGGTGGGGCGGAGCCGCGGAAAGATCGTCAACGTCTGCTCCGTGCAGTCGGAGCTCGGCCGCCCCACCATCGCGCCGTACACCGCCACTAAGGGCGGGTTGAAGATGCTCACGCGAGGGATGTGCGCCGACTTCGGCCCGCTCGGCATCCAGGTGAATGCCCTGGCCCCCGGCTACTTCGCGACAGATCTCACCGAGGCGCTCGTCGCCGACGTCGAGTTCTCGAAATGGATCGCGCAACGCACGCCTGCCGGTCGCTGGGGTCGTGTCGAGGAACTCGGCGGAGCCGTCGTGTTTCTCTCGAGCGACGCGTCGAGCTTCGTAAATGGCCAGATCCTGTACGTCGACGGCGGTATGACCGCTGTGGTGTAATCCGAGCACCAGCTAGGGGAGCGAGGTAGCAATGTCGAACGTCGCCGTTGAGGGTCGATCGATTGCGTACGACCATTACACCGGAAGCGGTGATCCTCTGGTGTTCGTCCACGGATGGTGTTGCGGTCGGTGGGCGTTCGCCCCACAGGTCGCCCACTTCCTGGCCCGTGGACATGAGGTGTTGACCCTCGATCTGCCCGGCCACGGCGACAGCGCTCCGCTTGGCGGGCCGATCACGATCTCGACCCTTGCCGACGCTGTGAGAGGGACCATGGCCGCGGTGGGTATCGATCACGCCATCGTGGTGGGTCACAGCATGGGCGCCGCGACGGCTCTCGTACTGGCCGGGAACGCGCCGGAGGTGGTCAAAGCCGTTGTGGCCGTCGACCCGGCGCCGATGGTTGCGCGATTCCCTGATCTCGAACCGATCGCGGGAGCCAACGGCGCGTTCCACGCCGACGACGCCACTCGTGAGGCCGTGTTCAAGGCGTTCGTCGAGGGCTTCTTTCATCCGGTGGCGGCGGACAGCATCAAGCAGCTTGCCGTGCGCAAGATGACCGGCGAGCCGGTCGACACCATGATCGGCTGCTGGGAAGCAATGTTCGATATGGATGGTCCGGGGGTATTGGCCAAGGTGAAATGTCCTGTGCTCCACATCGCCGCCACCCCGCCGCTCAACCCGGTTGAGATGTTCGCGTCGATGGTGAGCGACTGCACCACGGGCTGCACGGTCGGGGCGGGGCATTTCACCCAGCTCGAAGTGCCTGCACAGGTGAACTCGATGATCGAGCATTTCCTCGTCGCGCTCGCGGCGCGCTGAGCCTCTCCGCGACGTTGCCGCGACGTTCAGAAGGTTCATTGTCCTAGAGACGCGACCTGCGTGAGTTGTACCGGCGCGAAAGACTGGCCCGGTGCGAACCGGAGCCGCAGTGGTCGCGTTGATCGCGATATGGACGGTTACCTCGTGCGGTAGTGCCGAGACCATCGGCTCGGCGACCACGGGAACGGCCGCGCCCACAAGGACGATTGAAGGCTCCACGCCGACGACGGCAGGCATGACATCGTCGATCACCTCAGAACCTATGGCGACATTGCCAGCGACGACCTCACCGCTGGTGTCCCCGCCTGCAAACACCGGCGCGTACGGCTACGTCACCGCAGGACCGACCTGCCCGGTCGAGCGGGCGGAGCAACCCTGCCCTCCGCGTCCGGTCACGGCGCAGATCGAGGCGCGCGACTCGGCCGGCTCGCTGGTCGCCACGGGCCCGACCGATGCCGCCGGTCGCTTCAGCCTGAGCCTGCGGCCGGGCTACTACACGCTCACTGTCTCGACCGGAGCGATCTATCCGCGCTGCCCCACCGTCGACGTGGCGGTTGCTGACGGTGTTCCAACCCGCGCCGACATCAGCTGCGACACCGGGATCCGCTGAGCGACCTAGGGTTGCAGGCCGATGGCTGACGACGAGTTCGTGAACGTCCGGTACATGGTCGACGACGTCGACGAGGCGCTTGCTTTCTACACCAAGCATCTCGGGTTCAGGCTGTTGTCGAGCGCCTCGCCCGCGTTCGCCGATGTCGCGCGCGACAACCTTCGGCTGCTTCTTTCCGGACCGCAAAGCTCCGCCGGGCGCCCGATGTCCGACGGACGCCGTCCCTCTCCCGGAGGCTGGAACCGCATCCACCTACTCGTGGAAGACATCGACGCCGAGGTCGCACGGCTACGCAACGCCGGGGCCACGTTCCGCAACGACATCGTGACCGGGCCGGGGGGGAAGCAGATACTGCTTGAAGACCCCTCCGGAAACGTGGTCGAGCTTTTCCAGCCCGCCGCCCGCTGACAACTCGGCTCACGCTCACGGTGGCGGTGGCGCGCTGGTCGGCGGTACCGGCGGGCTCGTGGTGGTGGTTTCCGGCACGGTCGTGGCCGGTACGGGAGGACTCGTCGTGGATTCGGGCACGCTCGTCGACGGGGCGGTCACCGGCTCGCTTGTTGTCGAGGGCGTGGTGACGGGGGAGCTTTCGGACGGCGTCGCTACGGTCGTCGAGTCGGGTGGGACCGACGTCGTGGGTCCGGAGTCTGGTGACGCTACTTCTGTGGAGGGAGCCGCGTTTGGAACTGCCGGAGCGGCGAGGGCCGGGACGGCGACCGCGGCTGCGGCCGGCTCTTCGGCCACCTTGAACACGTCGGCGGGCACCTGCGCGTCGCTGTTAGTCTGGACGAGCTCGGCGAGCGTGTGGCGGAAGGTCACGCCGTAGGCGCGCTTGATGGTGGTGAGTGCCGGGTCGTTGGCGAAGTAGAAGCGGTCACCGTCTCGTAGCGCGGCGAACTGTGTCCTCCAGATGGCCAACTGCAGGGAGCCGAACTCGCTGCCGCGGACGTGCGGCTCCGACACCATGCCCGTGAAGGCATCCACTTCGCTCACGTTGCCGTAGATAGCTCGCAACCTCGCCGCGAGTGTCGTCCGACGGACACCCGAGACAGCTTCCTCCTGGGTATTCGGTTCCGCGGGATCGAGGAGGTTCCCGCCGGCGTCACGCAGCTCGACGAAGTCGAGGATGTTGGGATCGTTGATCGCATTGGCGCTGTCGATCATGGGGTCAGCGGGGAACTGGTCGGTGGCCTCACCGGTGATGGCACTGAAGCTCCTCTTGGGAAGCAGACCGTACGCGCGCCGTAGATCGTTGTAGCTCGGCATCCCGTGATCGCGGCCGCGCTCAACGTCGAGCGCGCCGAGGTCGGCGACCCCCGAGAAGCACAGAGGGTCGACAACGGGTACCTGGCACGCAGCCGGGTCGGTGGTTCCGGGCCTCGGTACCTCGAAGAGGACGCTGCGCAGCGTGTTGTCGATCTGCTCGTCATTTCGGTATTCGCGTTCGGCGCTGAGGCTCTGCAGCACGGCACCGAGCCCGACCTGTGGAAGCAGGTCAGGGTTGCCGAAGGCCACGCTCAAGGGGATGTTGAGTGCCGAAAGACCGTCTTCGTCGCCGATACCGATGCCTTGAGCCTGGAATGCCTCTACCTGTGCGGTCGAATACGCCCCCTCGTTGTAGGCCACGTCGAACTGCCCGTGAATCATGCTGTGAGCGCGGTACCCGACCACGGCAAACTCGTTGGCGAGAGTCGCATTAACTCGCGGGTCGTAGCCGCGATAGAGCGGCAAGCTCACCCCGAGTGCGGGAAGGAATTCGTGATACGTGATGTACTGCACCTCGGCGCCGACGACACGCCGGGCGATTTGGAACTTGGCCTCTTCCGAGAGCGAGGGCGGGAGCGACGCCACGATCCGGTTGTGCTCTCGGGCGAACATCGTGTGGATCGCCGTGAGCGCGATGTTCTCGTTCGCCCGCACGTCGCCCGCCACTCGGGCGCGATCGGGTGTTCCCATCAGTCTTCCCATGAGATCAACCGGCGGCGCAGGGGTGCCGGGGCGCGCTCCGACGGACGGGAGGTAGCCGTCTGGAAGCAGGAGGAGGGCGCCGTTGTTGGCCGGGTTCCCGTCGACGGGGCCTTCTCGCAGCCAGTCCAGTCGGTCCGCGGCAGAACCGTAGACAGTTGACGCGTCGATGTAGCTGGTGATGGTGTTGACCTGCTGGCGAGGTAAGACCGTTCCAGTGTTCGGAGCCGCCGGTGTGCGAGCGAAATCGAGTGCGCCGAAGTCGTTGGTGAACGCCTCGAGCGGATCGAGAGCGTTGAACGCGATAGGCGCGTGTTCGGCCGGCGTCTCGTCGCGTAGACCGAGGTCGTGGTCGATGAACTGCCCCCACGCCCACCCCCACTGCGACACGTCGTTCTCAGAGAACAGGTTCTGTCCGATGTCGTTGAAGATGCGGTTGCTCACATACCGAGAGTTCGGTCCTGGGACCATGGCCGATACACCGTCGGCGTAGAGGGCAGGTGCAATCCGACGGTAATTCGTTCCGGCCTGCCCCCACCCCGGATGGGCTTGGTTGTTCGCTGACGCGTCGAGCGTGCGCGCCTCAAACTCTAGGCGGGCCGCATTTCTTGACGATGCGGTCAACAGCCCGACGTTGCCGAAAACTAAAACCGCGGCGAGGGCTGCGAGCGGCCCGCGAGACGCTGAACGCGACGAATGGGAATTGCGACTCCAAGGTCGATGCATGGTTGACCCCTCCGATGTAATCCGTGTTCGCCGGCAACGTGGACGTGACTGGTTGGCCGCGCCCATTGCATGAACCGTGATGAATCGGTATTGCCCGCCAAAGATGAAGCTGACGAAAAGTTCCCCCGCTACATCAACCGCGATCTGATTCGGTGTCCCCTCACCTACGTGAACCGTCGCCGCCCGAACTCAGATGAAGCTCTCGCCACAATGCGCACCGCGGCGCTCGGAAGTCAACCCTCAGCGCGCAGACTTGACGGTGAAGTTT
>JBDUDK010000072.1:0-18618 GCA_040002995.1 Acidimicrobiales bacterium
CGGCTATGACACGCGGCTATGACACGCGGCTATGACACGGTCAGGACACCGAGTTCACGGGACGGGAGCGTCGACCGGACGCTGAATCGCGAGCGCGCCACGACGGATCGAGAACTCTAAGGGACCCCTCACGCCCGTTAGCTCACCGTCAAGTGTCACATCGATCGCGCGGGGCCGGGTGCTGACGAGGACACTCGGTGCGACCAACCGCACGAGGGTGGGCGACCGGTCGACTCGAGCGGTCAGCAGTACAAACGCGGCACGAAGCTTGGCCAAAACGCCCTCGGCCCGAAGGACCCGTACGTCGAGCACGCCCTCGCGGAGCCCCTCGCGCTCAGCAATCTCATTGAGGGACAACCCATATATCCCGTTGCCGACAAAGAGCATCCAGGTCGTGATGTGTTCGCCGTTAACTGTCACCTCGAGGCGTTGGCGACGCGGAAGCTCGATTGCGATCGCGACGAGGTTTGCGATCCTCTTGGGGAGCAACCGCTGGAGACGTTCGCGTCGGCGGACCATCGCCGGATACCAGCCGGCCACGACGTTGTTAAGGAACACGTGTCCGCTCATGTCGCCGACGTCGATCTTGGTGATGACGCCCGACGAGATCGCCTCCACGACGCGATCGACCGACTCGAGGCCAACCTGCGTCGCGAAATGGTTTCGGGTGCCACCGGGTACGGGCACGAGCGCGGTCGTTGAACCGAGCAACACCTCTGCAGTGGTTCTTAGTGTTCCATCGCCTCCGATTGCCGCTACGAACGGGGCGCCGTCGACGACCGCGGCCCGAACCGTGCGGCGCAGCAGATGAGGATGCTCGACCTCGATGACGCGGAGCGTCGGAACCCGCTCGAAGAGCTCGGCGGCGACGGCATTAGAATTGCCGCCACCCGCGTTGACGATAGCGACGCCCTGTGATTTGGACTCGCGCTCCGGCGTCAACTCGGCGGTTACGCCGGTACGACGATCGGTACTGGATGCTGGATCCGGACCTCGCGCACACCATTGACGTTCGCGGCGACTTCGGTGGCGATCCGAGTCAGGACGTCGTCCGGGCGGCCAACGAGGGTGGCGACGCCGTCAGTCACACCGTCAACTTCGATGCCGCGTCTACCGGTAAGGCGCGGATCGCTCGACATCGCCGCCCGAACCCGCGCCTCGGTGAAGAGGTCGCTTCGGCCGACGCCGCGCCGGCTTGGCAGGGCGCGCAGGTACCGCCACCAACGCTGCGCCTCTACGCGGTGACGCCAAACCCACCACGCCGTGCTCACAGTGGCGACGGATCGCAACGACTTCCGCATGCGCTTAAGCACCATAGGGGTGCTGTTCCCACTCCGCCCTCTTCTAAACATCGCAGCGCTGCGCACTTTGAAATACGCCTTGACGACTCTTACGTCTAGACGTGCGCGTCCGCGGGAACAAAACCGACAACGTCTTGATCCGCAGGACGTGAGGTCCGAAGGGACGAAGGAGAAACTGTCATGGCACGCGTCGTGCGAGAACCTGGGTATGAAGATACGACCCTTGACCCCCCGCCCCCATACGCGGTGGCGGCCCCTCCTCCCGTCGTTGTTCGGGAGACCCCTGTGGTAGAGGTCAGCCAGACCACTCCTGCAGTTGCGGTCGTTGACGACACGGTGACGAGCGCCCGGTTCCCCTCGCCGACCCAGATTCTGGTCGGAGCTGTGGCCGGTGCCCTCCTCGTGTTCGGCATCATTGCCATTGCTCGTGGCGGTTTCTCCGGCTCGCTGAACGAGCCCTCTTTCACAATCGTTGGCATACGCCACACGACCGCGATTGGACTCGTTGAGATCGCTGCCGGGTTCGTCCTCGGCATCTGCGCCATGGCGCCCGGATTGCGGGGGCTGTCTGGCTTTCTCGGCGTCTTGATGGTCGCCGGCGGTATCGCCGTAGTCGTCGATCTTTCGACCCGGACCCGTCTGCACACGGACCGCGGCCTGGGATGGCTGGCGATCCTGTTCGGTGCGGTGGTTGTACTGAGCTCGTTGTTTGCTGTGCGCCGCACCGCGACTCGTCGGGTCGTCACCCGCGCCTGACGCTACGCCGTCACATCGCGCGATCACGGAAGGCCCGGCCCTCGCGGCCGGGCCTTCCGTGTGTCCGCCAGCGTCCGACCTGACGCCCACGGAGAGCCCCTGCTCACAGTGGGTGGCGAGGACGGGATGCCCCATGTAACCTGACTGACGGCACGACAGGTCCCGAACGTGCTGGGCCCGGCGAAAACCGGTTCCGGGAGCGGTGCTCCAGACCCTGGCAGCGCGTCGGCATGGACGCTTAGCTAAGCAGGGGGATGGATGATGACCTCTTCCGTTTCAACGTCTGATTCAACGGTTCGCCAGCGCGACTGCGCGCCCGTCTTGACCAGGGACGGCGACCGGACGGTCATATGGCTGGAAGGGGACCACGACATCGCCACCGTGTTCGCCCTGGCCGACGCGCTGGAGAAGGCAACGTCGGCCGACGATGCCGACCTGGTGGTCGACTTGAGCGGTGTCACGTTCATCGGCGCCGCAACGATCGGGGTGTTGCTGCGGGCATCGGACAACCTACGCCGCCAGTCTCGAAGCTTGGCGTTGCGCGCGCCCTCGAGATGTGCGGCGCGCGTCATCGAGGTGTTTGGCCTCAAAGGCCTCGTACAGGCCGGCACCGCCGACGCCGGCGGCTAGGTGAGCCTGGCCTGTAGCGGGAGTCCTTGAGCAATGTCGGGCGAGCGGCGAGACCGCATACTGCGCAAGCTGACCGGCGACATACCGTCCAAGGGGGAAACCAAGCGGCTTTGTGAGGTCTGCAGGGACATCACCGGGATGACCGGCGCCGGGATCATGCTCATGGCCGGAGAAGTGCCCCAAGGCTCGGTCTGCACAACGAACGCCGTAAGCGCGAGGGTCGAGGAGTTGCAGTTCGAGCTCGGCGAAGGACCGTGCGTCGACGCCCATCATCAGGGCCGGCCGGTGCTCGAGCCCGACCTGGCCGCACCGGCCATCCCCCGCTGGCTCGCGTTCACGGGGCCGGCCGTCGAGGCGGGTGTGCGGGCGGTGTTCGGCTTTCCCCTTCTGGTCGGGGAGGTTCGGCTTGGCGCCCTGAACCTGTACTGCGACCAGCCCGGGTCCCTCACCGCTGAACAACACGCCGACGCCCTGGTGATGGCGGGCATCGCGGCCCAGGCGGTCTTGCTGATGCAGGCCAACGCCCCGCCCGGAAAGCTGGCCCTCGAGCTGGAGGCGGGCGGGAACTTCCAGTACGTCGTGCACCAGGCGGCAGGCATGGTGGCCGCGCAACTCGAAGTGAGCGTCGGCCAAGCCCTAATCCGTCTGCGGGCGTACGCGTTCGGCAATGACCGACCGCTCATCGAGGTCGCCAAAGAAGTTGTGGCCCGAACGCTGCGCTTCGATGATCACGCCGGCGAAAGGCGCTTGGCGCCGTGAGCTCATCGAGCCCTAGTCCGCAGTATGTGCAGAAGCTCGGCGGAGAATTTTCACTATCGATCATTACCCGAAAACCATATGATGCGACTGCGGCCTCCACCTTGGGACGGCCCACGGTCGCGACGTGGTGACTGGAGAACCCATGTCCAGAGAAGCCGTCCTGGCCAGAACACTGGTGGAGCTCGCCGACACCCTTGTCGACGACTTCGACGTCGTTGAGTTGCTGACCCTTCTTGCCGACCGCTGTGTCGACGTGCTCGATGTGGCCGCGGCCGGGCTGATGCTCGTGGCTCCCGAAGGCGACTTGCGGGTGATGGCGTCGTCGAGCGAGGCGATGCGCGTGCTCGAGCTGTTCGAGCTGCAGGCGCAGGAAGGTCCGTGCCTCGACTCCTACCGCACGGGTCTTCCCATCGTGAACCAGGATCTCGCCTCCGTCGACGGTCGGTGGCCCCGATTCGCAGCCGAGGCGCTTGCGGCCGGTTTTCATTCCGTGCATGCCCTCCCCATGCGGCTGCGCGGAACCGTCATCGGGGCGCTCAACTTGTTCCACGTCGACGCGGGCGACATGAGGCCCGCCGATATCGAGGTGGCGCAGGCTCTCGCCGATGTCGCCACGATCGCCATCCTCCAACACCGCGCCACCCTTGAGGGGCAACTCGTGAACGAGCAGCTCCAGATGGCGCTCAACAGCCGGATCGTTATCGAGCAGGCCAAAGGCATGACGGCCGAGCGGTTGGGGCTCAACATGGAGCAGGCCTTTTCCACGCTGCGCAACCACGCCCGCAGCCACAACCTTCTGCTGGTCGACGTCGCCCGCGACATCATCACCGGCACGCTCTGCGCGGCGGCACTCGATCCTTTGCCGGGCTCTGCTGGCAGCTCCGTAATGCACGACGACCAGTCGTAACGGCCGCCGCGCTAGGACACCGCGAGGAGGGCGATCGCGCCCGCCGTCATCACCAAGACCGTGACCCAGCCCAAGACCCTCGCCAGCCACCCGCTCTTGTACTCGCCCATAATCGATCGATCGCTGGCGATCACCATGACGATGACCAGGAAGGGCGCGGCCGCCAGCGCGTTGACGAGTCCGACGATCACCAGCAGACGGATCGGATTCACCCCGACCAGGCTGAATGCCGCGCCGCCGGCGGTGCCCAGGACCACGAGTGCGTAAAAGGTGGGCGCCTCCCGTACCGACCGAGAAAAGCCCCATCGCTTACCGATCAGCCCGGCGAGGCCCGCGGATCCCGATCCCGCCAGCACTGGTACCGCGAGCATGCCCGTGCCGATGAAGCCCAACGAGAAGAGCGCTTTAGCCATTGTTCCGCCGGCCGGCTGCAGACCCTTGGCCGCCTCGGCTGCAGATTGGATCTGGACGGGGCCGTGCTTCCCGATCGTCGCCGCGCAGGCCACCACGATCGCCAACATGACGAGGTTCGATAGGGCCATGCCGCTGAACACGTCGACGCGGCTGAGGCGCTGTTTTTCCCTCGCTTCATGGCGGGGCCGTTGGCGCAAAGGCACCGCCCGGCTTCCTCCGACGTCTTCTTCGCGAAGTTCCTCGACCCGATTCGCGCTTTGCCAGAAGAACAGGTACGGCGAGATCGTGGTGCCGAGAACGGCAACGAGAAGCAGTAGGTATTCCCTCGACGCGTGAGGGTGGGGAATGAACAGATTCCGCGCGACGGCGCTCCACGACACGTCGGAGAGGAAAACCACCGGGATGTAGGCAAGCAGAGAGAGCGCAAGCGCCTTGAACACCGTCGAGATGCGAGTGAACGAACCGCCGATGAGCAGCGCGATGATCGTTGCCCCCGCTATCACGGCCCACACCGATGGCGGTCCAAGGCCCAGCAGATCCATGCCGCTGCCGATGGCCAGTAGGTCAGCGGCGATGTTCAGCGCATTCGCGCAAAGGAGCGCGGCGATGAGCACCGCAATGATCGCTCGGCCGGTACGCGAGAACCGTTCACGCGCCAGCTCCCCCAGCCCTTTGCCGCTGGCGAGCGCCGTCCGGTCGCATATTTCTTGGGTGGCGGCCATCAACGGGAACGTGAGGAGCGCGCTCCAGATCAGCGAGAGGCCGAATCGGGCCCCAGCCTGTGAGTAGGTGGCGATGCCCGACGGGTCATCGTCGGACGCTCCTGTGATCAGCCCAGGACCGAACGCCCGCACGTAGCGGGCCAAACCTTTCGGCCGAGCCGCACCGTCGGTCTCGAGTTGGCTCGCCCTCACGGGTCCGTGAGCTACCCAGCCGTCCGCCGCCCTAAACGAAGCGTCACGAAACGGTCCGAAACGGCATCTCACGAAAGGGCCCGCCACTGCGCGAGACCTAACAGGCACGGGCGGTGGGCCAAACCGTCGCGAGAGCGCCGCGGTGGCCGGAGTCCAGATCAGCGGGCCCGGAGTTGTCTACGGCACCGTGAGCGGCGCATAGTGGACCCGTCGACTCAAGATTGTCCAAGTTTCGACCTAAGGGGGACGGGGTAATACAACCGAAATAACCCAGCAGGTACAAGAGGGGAGAACTGATGACGACGAGTGAAGTCGGAGGAGTTCGAAGCTCAACAGCCGGCGCACGTGATCGTGATCTGCGAGACCGCAGCGGAGGCATGTCGATTTCTGGTGCCTTCGGGGCGCCGGCTGACGAGCTCGGTACGACCGACGCTCGCTTCCTGCTCGAGTCCGACGGACTTGCGTGCTGTATGACCTGTGGCCTGGTTACGCGCCCGTGGGTCGTGCGTCTCCCCGATGTGAAAGGCACGTCTGCGGTCGTGGCGCGCTGTGTGGCCTGCGGAACGCGAGGCACCGTGCACGCGGCGAGTCACTGGGTGCGGGTGACCCGAACGGCGCCCAACCCTTCGGCGTCCATTGCTTGAGAACGGATTGGATGGCCGGGCTCGGCGATGACAGTTCCCCCCATACTCACGCGCCACCCAGATGGTTCCTACGTCGTTGATCTCACCGACTCGCACGCACCTACGGACGTGACTACGCACGAGCGAGCTCGCGACCACTCGGCGAAGGGTCATCAATATGACCTCGTCATCTTGGCCAACCGGCTCCCCGTCTCCCGCCAGATCGACGCGGACGTGGAGACGTGGGAGTCGAGCCCAGGCGGCTTGGCCGCGGCCCTGTCGCCTGTGCTCACGAAATATCCCTCGGCGTGGGTCGGGTGGTTGGGGGATGACAATCCCGACGACGGGTGCTTCGATCGCGACGGAGTCCATCTCGTCCCGCTCGCATTGAGTTCTGACGAGATCAGCGGCTTCTACGACGGCTTTAGCAACGGCACCTTGTGGCCTCTCTATCACGATGCGATCCGGCCCCCCCGGTTCGAACGCGAGTGGTGGGACAACTATGAGGCGGTGAACGCCCGCTACGCAGACCTGGCGGCAAAGGTCGCGAGCCCCGGCGGCGCCGTGTGGGTCCACGACTACCACCTACAACTCGTTCCCGCGCTCTTGCGCGCCCGGCGCCCAGATCTCCGAATTGGTTTTTTCCTCCACATCCCCTATCCGCCGCAAGAACTGTTCATGCAGCTCCCGTGGCGCCGCGCCATTCTCGAGGGGATGCTCGGTGCCGATCTGGTCGGCTTCCAGGTACCGACCGCCGCCCACAACTTCGGCGTGCTGGCGCGCCGGCTCACCACCGCAAAGGGCGGCTTGCCCACGCTTGCGTACCGAGGACGCAACGTGAAAGTCGGCGCGTTCCCGATCTCGATCGACGTCGCGCGGTTCTCGAAGATGGCCGCCGCGCCCGAGACCGCGATTCGTGCCGAAGAAATCCGAGGCCAACTCGGGCGTCCGAAGTCCGTGCTCCTCGGTGTCGATCGCCTCGACTACACGAAGGGCATCGAGGCTCGGCTGCGCGCCTACCGCGAATTGCTCGCCGATGGACACGTAACCGTGGCCGACTGCGTGCTCGTGCAGATCGCGGTACCCAGCCGGGAGGATGTCGCCGACTACACCACCGAACGCGAGGCCGTCGAGCGCCTCGTGGGGGAGATCAACGGACAGTTCGGCGACATGGGCGCGCCGGCGGTTCACTACTTGCACAGGAGCGTGTCGTTCGAGGAGTTAGTTGCGCTGTACCGCGTCGCCGACGTCATGCTCGTGACGCCGTTCGTCGACGGTATGAACCTGGTGGCGAAGGAATACGTGGCGTGTCGTATGGACAACACAGGCACGCTGATCCTCAGTGAGTTCGCGGGCGCGGCCCGCGAGTTGCGGGCGGCGTCGCTGGTGAATCCTCATGACACCACCGGTATGAAAGAGGCAATCGTCTCGGCCCTTGGTGCCACGAGTCGTGACGTCATGCGGCGGATGAGGTCACTGCGCCGCTCATTGCACCAGTCCGACGTGCATAATTGGGCGACATCCGTTCTCGCCGAGATCTCAGGTACGCCGGTCGCTTCTCCTCAATGACAGCACCAAAATCCTCGCTCGACGAGCGGCTGAGTCACCTCGCCACTACGCCGGTACTCCTTGTCGCGTGTGACTACGACGGCACGCTCGCGCCGATTGTCAGCGATCCGGGCAACGCCCGACCTCTTCCCGAAGCCGTCTCGGCGTTGCGGGCTCTCGCCATACTCGCCGACACCAATGTCGCACTCATCTCGGGCCGGGCCCTCCACGACCTCGCGCTACTGAGCCGCCTCCCCCACGAAATCCACCTCGTGGGCAGCCACGGCTCTGAATTCGACCCGTCGTTCACCGATTCGATTCCTGCCCACGCCAAGGCCGTCCTCCGCCGGTTGAAGTCGGCGGCGGCCCATCTGGTCCGTGAGCATCCCGGCCTTCGCATCGAAGAAAAGCCGGCGAGCATCACCTTCCATGTGCGCGGGATGAAGCGACAGGCGGCCACTGCCGCCCTCCACGCCGTGCTGGAAGGCCCGGGTCGCCTCGATGGGGTGTTCGTCCACCAGGGCAAACGGGCCGTCGAGCTCCTCGTCGTCCCGACCGACAAAGGCCGCGCGCTCGACCGTCTACGCCACGCGACGGGCGCGACGGCGACGCTGTTCATCGGCGACGACACCACCGACGAGAACGCTTTCGCCACCCTCACCGGCCCCGATGTCGGGGTCAAGGTCGGCAAGGGGCGAACCATCGCCGAGTATCGGGTGCCAGGGCCGGCCGATGTGGCACTGCTGCTCGCCCGCCTCGCCGAGGAGCGCCAACGGTGGGTGCTCGGCGAGAGCGCCGTGCCGATCGAGCAGCACACGTTGCTGTCCGATCACGTCACCACGGCGCTCCTTACCATCGAAGGACGCATCACGTGGTTGTGTGAACCCGCGCTCGACGGCGCCGCTGTGTTCAGTGAATTGGTCGGCGGCCCACGCGCCGGATATTTCTCGGTGCAACCCAGCAACGGCGCGCGGCCGATCGGACATCGCTACATACGCAACAGCCTGATCGCCGAGACCCGGTGGCCCGGGCTGCAGGTCGTCGATTACCTCGACACCACGACGCCCGGACTGCCGACGCGTCTCGTCCGGGTGCTGAGTGGCAAGGTGGCCGCGCAAGTCGAACTCGCACCGAGACCGGACTTCGGACGCGCCCCCACCGCCTTGTCAGCCACCGCCGATGGGTTCGAAGTGGTGGCGTCGAGTACGGCGCTGAGCGTGCGATCTCCAGGCGTCAAGTGGAACATCCTCGACGATGGCCAGCACCAGACGGCGTACGCGGAGATACCGGTTTCCAACGAGCCGGTAGTGATCGAGCTGATCATCGGCGACGCGGCGAACCTGGCGTCAGGGCCAGAACCGGCACTGCGCGAGAAGGTGCTCGCCCACTGGGCGGATTGGGCCGCCGCACTCCGTCTGCCGGCGCTCGAGCCCGCTACAGTTTTGCGTCACGCGTTGACCATAAAGGCACTTTGCTCTCCGTACGGGAGCATCGCGGCCGCGGCAACCACGAGTCTGCCGGAGACAATTGGTGGTATCCGCAATTGGGATTACCGCTATTGCTGGATACGCGACGCCGCGCTCGCGGCGACCTCCCTCGTCCGGCTGCACAGCACGACAGAAGCGGTCGCGTTGCTCGACTGGATCGCAGAGCGCGCGAAAGACCTGCCGTCGGGTTTTCTGCGTCCCGTCTATTCGTTATCGGGCCACGATCTCGCTCCGGAGGCATCGATCATCGAACTGAGCGGCTACGCCGGTAGCCGGCCGGTACGTATTGGCAACGCCGCCGACCACCAGATCCAGCTCGACGTGGCGGGTCCCGTCGCAGAGCTCATGTACGAGTTGGTCGAGCGCGACGTCGTCCTGAGTCCACGCCATCTCGTGTTGCTCGTCCGGTTGGTTGACATGGTCGCCGAGCGATGGGAGCAACCCGATCACGGCGTGTGGGAGGTGCGCACCGCGCCGCAACATCACGTGCACTCGCGGGTGATGAGCTGGGTGACGGTCGATCGCGCCATCAAGATTTTCGAAGGTCGTGACGGCGAGCTCCCGCCGCATTGGAACACGCTCCGATCGACGATCGCTGATGACGTCATCTCGAAGGGGTGGAAGCCCGCGCTTGAGGCGTTCACCAACAGCTACGAGAGAGACGACATCAACGCGGCCACGTTGCACATTGGTCTATCCGGTCTCCTTGCGCCGGACGACCCTCGCTTCGCATCGACGGTGTTGGCGGTTGAGACCCATCTGCGTAATGGGCCGGTGGTCTACCGCTACCACGCCGACGACGGCCTGCCCGGCCGCGAGGGTGGCTTTCTCTTATGTGGCTCGTGGCTGGTCGATGCGTACGAGCTCTGCGGCCGCCACGACGACGCCATCGCGCTCTTCAATGATCTCAACGCGCTGGCGGGTCCGTCGGGGCTCCTGAGCGAGGAGTACGACCCCGTTACGCGCCGATCGCTTGGCAACATTCCGCAGACCTACTCTCACCACGGGCTCATCGACAACGCCGTGCGACTCTCGCAGCACGCGTAGCGTGCGCTTGGTTTAAGGCCTTAGCGCGGCGGGTACCCGACATACACGTGCCCCCCAGCACCTGAACAAGGAGATGTCCCGTGGGAGTCGTTGCTCTACTGCTCATCATTGCCCTGATTCTTGGCGGCATTGGCCTAGCTGTGCACGCACTGTGGTGGATGCTCATCATCGCCGGTGCCCTCTTCCTCCTAAGCGCGCTCACCGGAATGCGTCGCCGGTCGGTCTAGATCGCAGTGCCGTCGTAGTCGGCTCCTTGCAAGAGTGAGCCGGCGTCAGCGGAGGATGGGTCGGGGGCGGCCCCCACGTCGCCCGGCCCATCCCGATTGACGTTTTGGCGCCGACGCCCTGACCCCATGTCAGGAGGCCTGTAGAAGGCCCTGAGAGGCGCTCCGGGGGCGGGGTGTACCGTTCGGAACGAGACCCTGAGTGAGTTCGAAAATGCGCGTTGCCATCGTAAGTACCTATCCCCCAAAGCAATGTGGACTGGCGACATTCGCCGCTGATCTGCGCGCCGCCTTGGACGCGTCGCCCCTCGTCGACGCAGTCGTCGTGGCGGCAGTCGTCGACGAATCAGCTGGTTCTTCCGAAGCTGACATCTCCATCGAGCGCGAGAACCGGCACAGCTATCGCCGTGCCGCGCAGGTGATGGAGAACGCGGCGGTCGACGTGGTCGTGGTGCAACACGAGTACGGGATTTTCGGTGGGCCCGATGGAAGCTACGTACTTGACCTGGCCGGCGAGCTTGAGTGTCCGGTGGCGGTCACGCTGCACACCGTGCTCAGCCATCCGAGCCGAAATCAGCGCAAGATTCTCGAGGAGCTCTGTGCATTGGCCGATCGCGTCGTCGTCTTTACGGAGTCGTCGCGGGCTCTCCTGCTCGAGACGCATCCGATGGATCCGTCGAAGGTGGCGGTCGTGCCCCACGGAGCCCCGCCGGAACTGTTCACCGATCGCGGCGAGGAACCCCTGGCCACCCGGATCTCTACGTTCGGACTCCTCTCCGACAACAAGGGCCTCGAATTGCTTCTGAGCGCATTGCCCACCGTCGTCCGCGAGTATCCCGATGTGTTCGTGACGGTTGCCGGACGCACGCATCCAGAGGTTCATCGCCGTGAGGGCGAGCGCTACCGTCAGGGACTACTCGACACCGTTGCCGGCCTGGGTCTCGAACGTCACGTTGAGTTCCGTAACGAGTTTCTTTCGACGGAGGAGCTCGCACGTCTACTCAAGGGCACGGGGATCTACGTCACGCCATACCGGTCGAGCGAGCAAGTGGTTTCGGGGACACTTACCTTCGCGCTCGCCGCCGGCTGCGCGATCGTGTCAACGCCCTATCAGTACGCCGTCGACATGCTGTCGTCCGGCGCGGGTTTGCTCGTGCCCTTCGACGATGCCGAATCCTTGGCCGACGCGCTTCTCCAGTTGCTACGCGATCCGGCGCACTTGCAAGCGATGCGCGATGAGTCCGATCGTGTCGGCGAGCAGTTGTCGTGGCCGTCGGTCGGCGCCACGCTCGCCGAGCTTTTGCGCCAGTGCGTCGACGATCGATCTTGGACTCGGTCGCTCGAGCCCGGGAAGCAATCAGACGGCATCGCCGGCCACCCCGCTGCGGCCGTCGCCTAACCCCATCGTGAAGCATCTGGTTCGTCTATTCGACGACGTTGGGATCTTCCAGCACGCCACGGGGACGGTTCCCGCGCGTGAACACGGCTACTGCGTCGACGATGTCGGGCGGGCGTTACCGGTGGTCGCCGAGCTCGCCACCACAAGACCCGAGCCGTGTTGGTCAGAGTTCGCGTACAGATGTCTCGCGTACCTCCTACATGCCCATACGGATGGCCAGGGGGGGCTACGCAATTTCATGGGCTACGACCGCCAATGGCTCGATCACCCGCACGACGGCGATCACGTGGGCCGCGCGATCGGGGGGCTTTCTCGCTTTGTGGAGCGCTGCGACGATGACGGAGCCCGGCTCGTCGCCTTACAGCTGCGCCGCAGCCTGATCGCGTCTCTCCCGTCCGACCACACGCTTCACACGTGCGCGTACGTTCTGCCGGTGCTCGGGCCCGCCCACGCTGATCTCGCCCACGCCATGGGCACGTGGCTCGATGATGCCCTCAAACTGAACAGCCGGAGCGATTGGGTCTGGTTCGATCGCGCGCTGAGCTACGACAACGCCCGGGTGCCGCTCGCGCTGATGAGCGCCGGTCGGTTGTTGAAACGTGACGACCTGGTCGAGCGGGGCGTGCTGAGCCTCGACTGGTACCGCGGTCTGGTGCAGCGCGACGACCACTTCAGATTCCCCGGAACTGGTGGATTGATCGGCGGAAGTGAGCTCGAGGAGTCCGGCGACGAACAGCCGCTCGAGGCTTCGGCCATGGTCGAGGCCGAGCTGGCCGCGTTGGCCGCGACAGGCGACCAGGTCCACCGCGACGCCGCGGTCATGGCGTATGAGTGGTTCGCGGGACGCAATCGTCTTGGCCTGGCCTTGGCCGACCCCGCAACGGGAGGCTGTGGCGACGGCCTCACGGACCAGGGCGCGAGCGCCAACCAGGGCGCGGAGTCGACGCTCGCGTATCTGTCGGCTCGTGCCCTGATCGAGAGGATGCCCGTCCGGGTGACCCCAGTCCGGGCATGATCTAGCGACCATATGGAGCTCTTCACTCGCCACGCCTCCAATCCCGTCCTGACCGCCGATCACTGGCCCGATCCGGTGAACGCCGTCTTCAATCCGGGCGCGACCCTGCTCGGTGATACGACGGTGCTCCTCGTGAGGGTCGAGGATCGGTGCGGACTGTCCCACCTCTGGGTGGCCCGGTCCGCGAACGGTCTCGACGGCTGGGCGGTTGATCCGAAACCGTTTCTGTCGCCGAATCCGGACATCCCCACGGAATGTTGGGGATTCGAAGATCCGCGCATCACGTTCGTGGGAGAGCTGGCCACATACGTGATCACCTGTACGAGCTATGGACCCAGCGGGCCGGCGGTGTATCTCGCGTCAACTCCCGACTTTGTCTCGCTGCAGCGCCACGGTGTCGTGATGCCGCCCGAGGACAAGAACGCCGCGCTACTGCCTTGTCGCTTCAAGGGCGATTGGTTGCTCTTCCACCGGCCGGTGTCGACGACACACGCCAGCGCCGACGTCTGGCTCTCTCGTTCTCCCGACCTTGCGAGTTGGCGGGCCCCCGAGCCCGTCCTGCGCTGCCGGGCGCACGGGTGGTGGGATGCGGCGCGGATTGGCATAGGCCCGCCGCCGATCGAGACGCCCGATGGATGGTTGGTGATCTACCACGGAGTCCGCACGACGATGTCGGGGTCGCTGTACCGCGTGGGGCTCGCGCTCCTCGATCTCGAAAACCCGGTGCTGGTTCGGCGCCGGTCCGACGAGTGGGTGCTTTCACCGCAGGCCCCGTACGAGCGAGTGGGCGACGTGCCCAATGTCGTGTTCCCGTGCGGCGCGGTCGTCGACCCTACGAGCGGCGATCTGCGGCTCTACTACGGCGCGGCCGATACGTCTGTGTGCGTGGCAACGTCAAATGTTGCAGAGCTGCTCGAGCACCTTCGAACGAACGGAGCTGCCGCGAACGCCTACGAGTGAACAGGCTGCGTGCTCGGCACCGTTTCCGCGACGTTGGCCGCGACTTCCGCGGGGGCGCCAAAGCGAAGCAGGCGGCCACCAAAGGCGATCGAGCAGAGCGCGAACCAGCCCCAGCCGAGCGCGATGCCTCCCAGGACATCGGTGAGCCAGTGCACACCAAGCAGCACTCGGGTGAGGGCGACGACCACAGTGATGCCAGCCGCGACACCGCTGAGGATCGCCTTGGTCCGGCGGGTGCGCCGCCGTCCAAGCAGCAGGGCGAACGCCGCATACGAGGCGGCCGCAGTGGTGGCGTGACCCGATGGGAACGAGGGGCCGGAGAAGCCCGTAAGCCGGTCGATGTCCGGCCGCGCCCGATTGACCAGCGCCTTGATCAGATTGGACATCGCCACCTGCCCGAGCACCGTCAGGGCCAGGAAGAACGCCAACGCCCGGCTCGCTATCCGGCGGAATTCGAGCACGCCGATCACGACGGCCAGAGGAAGAACAACTTCGGTGCTGCCCAAACGCGTTAGCAATCGCAGACCGTCGGTCGAGAACTTCGTCGCGTGGTCGGCCCCGAATCGAGCCAGGCGCAGATCCCAGCGCGCCACCCCTGCGTTGGTGCGAATCATGGCCAGCAGGACACCGATGCCGATGCCTCCGCCGACCACGAGCACGAGGGCAACGGTAAGGAGAAGCCCGGTCGCTTTCGTGGGGTCGAGGCGAGCCTTCAGCAGCGCCCGGAAGCGCGGGTGCCGCCTGACCTCTTGGCCTATGGCTGCCGGGTCAAGTTTGGGCGAACCCGGGTCGGAGTTCGGCCAACGGAGTGCGAAAACGCTGACTATTCCCCCTGCGACCAGTCCCGTAGCGATGGTGAGCAAGATCAGCATCGTTTTCCTCCAGCTTTGGTGTTCTTTTGTCTACCAACCTGGGTAGCTGGGTAAACCGACTCGTATGGATGCGCATCCTCTAGACCGGCCCCGTGTACTCGCCGCCTATCCGGTGGCCGAGACGTGGCAGGAAGACCTGGTGGCGCGGGCGCGCCACGACGGATGGGTGCGCACGTCGGCCAAGATTCTCGTCGCGTCATACGTGGTGCTCGCCGCGGCCATGGTCGGCCTCGGGCTGTCGGTCTCGCACTTCGGTCCCATCTCGCGGTGGGACAACAGCGTGGTCGGCTGGTTCTCCGATCATCGATCGTCGGGGTGGAACGACGCGGCGAAGGCGCTATCGGCGCTCACTGACACCGTCACGATCGCCGCGGTGGCCGTCGCCACCCTCCTCGTGTTGGCCTGGCGACGCCGTTGGGTGGACATGCTGGTGCTCGGGATCGGATTGCCGCTGGAGTTGTTGGTGCTGACGACCGCCACGTTTACGGTCGACCGTCCCCGGCCCGACGTGGAACGACTCGGACGGCTGCCGGGCACTGCGAGCTTTCCATCCGGCCATACCGCCGCGGGAATCGTTTGCTACGGCGGGATCCTCGTGTTGCTTTCACGCAACCGCCGCCCGGTCCCGCGTGCCGCATTGGCGGCCGGCTCGCTGCTCGTCGCCCTCCTCGTCGCCGGGGTTGGGTTTTCACGCGTCTATCAAGGACTGCACTTCCCCACCGATGTCATGGCGGGCGCGGTCTACGGCGCAGGTTGCCTCGCGGTGGCAGTACTAATCACTGCGATCTGTGCCGACGTCCGAGCTGACCGCGACGCCCGCTATCGTGTGAAAGGCTGTTTCAGGTGAAGACGATCGCCGTCATAGCGAAGCGCGACAAGTCCTTCGGCGGCGGGTTGGAGGAGCTGCGCCGTCGTCTTGCCGAGGCCGGCCATCCCGACCCGATATGGCTCGAGATTTCGAAAAGCCGGCAGGCGACCAAGAAGGCCCGCCAAGCGATCAAGCGAGGCGCCGACCTGATTCTGGTCTGGGGAGGCGACGGTACCGTGCAGCGTTGCGTCGACGCCGTGGCGGGCTCGGGCGTCCGCCTCGGAGTTATGCCGGCCGGCACGGCGAACCTCTTCGCGACGAATATGGGGATTCCCAAGGATCTCGAAGGCGCTCTGGCGGTCGCGCTTGGTGGACACGAACGTAAGATCGATGTCGGCGTGCTGAACGGCGAACGCTTCGCCGTCATGGCGGGCGTCGGCTTCGATGCGTTCATGATCAGGGGGGCTGCGGGGGCGAGCAAAGAGCGTCTCGGCCGAGTCGCCTACATCCGTTCTGGGCTACGCGCCATCAAGAAGAACCGCGTGCAGGCCCGAGTCACAGTCGACGGCACGACGTGGTTCAACGGCAAGGCGAGCTGCGTGCTCATCGGCAACGTCGGCACCGTTCTCGGCGGTTTACAGGTCTTCGAGAACGCGACGCCCGACGACGGGGTTCTTGAGGTGGGAGTCGTGACGGCCAAGGGCATGTGGCAATGGCTGCGAGTGTTCTCGCGCGTCGCGACTCACCACGCCGACCGGTCTCCCCTCGTAGAAACGACACACGGTCACGAGGTCGAGATCCGCGTCAAGCGCCCGACACCGTACGAGCTGGACGGAGGTGCCCGTCCCGCGACTCGTCGTTTTAAGATTCGCGTCGAGCCCGCCGCGATTGCCGTCGGCGCGCCCGTTGCACCACCCTCATGAGCGGTGCTCCGGTTGCCGTCGATCGGACGGCGCGTTTCCGGCGTGCTCTTGAAGGGATCATCGGTGTACCGGCCACTGAAGGCAACCGCATCGACATCCTGCGCAACGGCGACGAGATCTTTCCCGCGATGCTGAAAGCGATCGAGGAGGCGGAACACACCGTCGACTTCCTCACGTTCGTCTACTGGAGCGGCAGCATCGGAACCAAGTTTGCCGAAGCCTTGTCGGCACGCGCCAAGGCCGGTGTGCGCGTCCGTGTGGTGCTCGATGGTCTCGGGGCGCACCCGATGGACAAGGCGCTGATCTCGAAGATGGGTGACAGCGGCGTCCTCGTGCGATGGTTTCGGCCTCTGCACCGGTTCCGGCCGACGCAAGTGAATCACCGCACCCACCGCAAGGTTCTGATCGCCGACGAGTCGGTGGGTTTCACCGGTGGGGTCGGCATCGCCGACGTATGGCTCGGAGATGCACGCAACGAGAACGAATGGCGAGACACCCACTTCAGGATCGAAGGCCCCGCCGTCGATGGTTTGCGCGCCGCCTTTCTCGACAACTGGGCCGAGACCGACCCAGTGCTCTTCGATGAGAGCATCGACCGTTTCCCCGAACAGCCAAAGCCGGGGGATGCGGTCGTCCAATGCGTCCGTGGCGCGTCTGAAACAGGTTGGAGCGACATTTCCACCCTCTTCAACACTCTGGTGCAACTCGCTTGCGAGCGCGTCCGTGTGACAACCGCGTACTTCGTACCGGACGAGGATCTGACGGAACGTCTCTGTCGAGCCGCGCAGCGGGGAGTGCGGGTCGAGATCCTGCTTCCGGGGCCCTTCGCCGACAAGCGCTTCGTACAACTCGCGGGCGAAGCCACCTACGACGAGTTGCTATCGGCGGGCGTCAAGCTCTGGCATTACCAACCGACGATGCTCCACGCCAAGGTGATGACCGTCGACGGCCTGGTTGCCAACGTTGGGTCGGCCAACCTCAACAACCGGTCGATGGCGCTCGATGAAGAGATCAACGTCGTCGTAATCAATCCCGCGTTGGTGCAGATACTCGACGAGCACTTCGACGAAGACTGTTCCCGGAGCGTGGCGATCGAGCCGGGGGGATGGGAGCACCGGTCGATCGCGCAGCGAGTGGCTGAGCGTGTTGTTCAGCCGCTCAGGTGGTCCTCGTAATCAGCGATCACGGCTCGCCAAAACCTCGATCACCTCTATCGCCTCCGTCACTTCGCGGGACGCGAGGCGCGACGCGGGGCGGGGGGCCGGCAGTAGTCGGACGGGCTCAGGCACTCGAGAACTCATCGAGGGCGGCGGCGACGCGACGATGACGACGCTGGCGAGTCCGTTGACATCCGAGATGCTGGGTGTCATCAGCAACGAGACCTCCATGGCCACGAACAGCGCGCCGACGTAGATCAACAGATAGAGGCCCAGGGTCAGTTGCGCGCTCTTCCAGGCCCCGAGCACGAGGGCGGTGTACCACGACGTTGCGGAGACCGCCGCCGCGACGCTCAACTGGTGAAGGAAGGGGAGCGTCAACTGGACCCTGCCTTCGCGCAACGCCGTCGAGAGCCGAGGGAACGTGAATCGGTGGGCGATCGTGCCATTAGGCGTGATGACCGCGACGACGACCATCTTGGCCCAGAACCGTTGACTCGGATGGGTGCCTGTAGCTACGAGTGCGAAGCCGCTCGCGATGAGTAATCCCAAACCGACCATGACGCAGCGCGTGGCGACGTGCATCACCACCTGCAAGGTGTGGTCGGTGCGCCGGCGGCGTACGCAGCTCACAAAGACGAGGTCGCTAACGGTGGCTCCGCCTACACCGAACGCGATGCCGACGAGATGGCCGATAAGGCGACGACATGAAGGGTGGTCGTGACCGACGAAACCGTGGACAGCGTCACCGGGATCTCCTTGACGTGGAGCCCGATTAGACGCCGTTCCACCTCGAAGGCGTCGTCACCGGTGCTCGTGGTTGCAATCCGCCCACCCGAGCCCGAGACATCCGGAGCCCGCCGCTACCTGTTGT
>JBDUDK010000099.1:0-18327 GCA_040002995.1 Acidimicrobiales bacterium
TCGGCGGAGGCGGAGATGACCGCGATCACCGCGCCGACCACGACCGTGTCACCTTCGTTCGCGCGGATCTCGGCGAGAAACCCTGCCTCGGGCGAGGGAACCTCGGTGTCGACCTTCTCGGTGGACACCTCGAACAGTGACTCGTCGGCCTTGACTGCGTCGCCGACCTTTTTGAACCACTTGGTGATGGTGCCCTCGGTGACGGTCTCACCGAGCTGGGGCATGATGACGTCGGCCATCAGACGTTGAGGCTCCT
Source organism: Acidimicrobiales bacterium (assembly GCA_040002995.1). Lineage (GTDB taxonomy): Bacteria > Actinomycetota > Acidimicrobiia > Acidimicrobiales > Ilumatobacteraceae > JBDUDK01. The sequence continues at coordinate 257 of JBDUDK010000099.1, forward strand.
TCCGGTGAGCGAGAGCATCGTCTCGCCAAACAACTCCGACAACGACGGGTGCGGCTGCAAGAATTCGGCGACCTCGGCCACGGTGGCCTCCCAATTGACGGCGAGGTATCCCTGACCGAGCTGCTCGGTGACCCACGGACCCACCATGTGGACGCCCAGAATCCGACCAGCCGTGCCGTCGGACTGCTTCTCGGCGATGACCTTCACCAGCCCATCGACCTCACCGATGATCAGCGCCCTGCTGTTGGCCCGGTACTGATGCTTGCCGACGACAACGTCGAACCCGGCCGCCTTCGCCGATTCCTCTGAATGGCCGGCGAACGCCACCTCGGGCTGGCAATAGATCGCCCAGGGCACCCGGTCGTACATGACGGGCGCGCAGGGCTCGCCGAGGATTTGCTTTACGGCGAGGATCGCCTCGGCATAGCCGACATGCGCGAGTTGGGGACCGGCGATCACGTCGCCGATCGCAAAGACACCGGGCTCCGCCGTGCGGCACCACTCGTCGACGTTGATGAACCCGCGGTCGTTGACGACGACAGCGGTGCCGTGCAGGCCCAACTCATCGACGTAGGGGCGCCGGCCCACCGACACGATCACGACCTCGACGTCGACCGACTCGCCGTCAGCGAGCTTCACGCTGGTGCCGTTTTCGTTGGGCGTGTGGCCGGTGATAGTCACCCCCGTTTTGATGGCGATGCCCTTCTTGCCAAAGGCGCGCACCACCACGGCCGCAACATCGGCGTCGACGCCCGGCAGGACCTTGGGCAGAGCCTCGAGGATCGTGACGCGAGACCCGAGATCGGCAAACGTCGAGGCGAACTCACAACCAATCGCGCCGCCACCGATCACCGCGATCGACGCCGGCACCTTGTCGAGCATCAGTACCTCGTCGGACGTCATGATGATGCGCCCATCGGGATCGAATCCCGGAATCGACCGGGGCACCGAGCCCGCAGCGAGCACGATGTTCTTCCCGCGAAGCTCGACCGTGCTGCCGTCGGCGGCGGTGACGGTGACGGTGTGGTTCGGGCCGAGCGTGCCGACCCCTTGATGCGAGGCGATCTTGCGGCTCTTGATGAGGCCGGAAAGGCCCTTCCAGAGTTGATCGACGATCTTTTGCTTGCGGGCCTGGCTCACGGCGAAGTCGACAGTGGGCGGGCCGGAGTTGATGCCGAACTCCGACGCGTCGCGCACGTGGCGATAGGTCGCCGCGGTCTCGAGAAACTCCTTCGCGGGGATGCAACCGCGATGCAGGCAGGTGCCTCCCACCTTGTCCTTCTCGACGAGTGCAACCGTGAGTCCCGCACTCGCGGCGTACAGCGCGGCGCCATAGCCACCAGGGCCACCGCCGATGATCACGAGATCAAACTGCTCGGCCGTATGAACCACTCCCTTTGAAAATGGCCCTTTGATGGGCGCGGGCAGGCTACCCGGCCGACCGCGTGACCGCTCTGCCCGCGCCGGCGCTACTGCTGCTGTTGTTGCTGCTGGGCGAGGCGAGCGCGCCGTTCGCGTGCGGCGTGCATGCGCGCTTGGGCCTCCTTGGCGGCCCGACTTCGCGCCGCGGCGATGTCGATCACCGGTTGCGGGCCGACCCTGCGCATCTCCACGGCGACGTCGAGCGCCGTGCCGGCCTGCCCCGAGAACACGCCTCGCAGCGGAGGCACGTCGCCGTAGTCGCGGCCATGGCCGATCTTCACGTGACGGACACCGACCTCTTGGGCGTTCGTCGGATCGAGCGCCAGCCAGCCGAGGTCGGGAAGGGCCGCCTCGAACCACGCGTGCGTCTGCACTTTGACCACGTCCCCCTCCCCCTCCACCCCGGTGGCATCGTTCGTGGTGAACAGATAGCCCGACACGTAGCGCGCCGGAATGCCCAGGCTGCGACACATCGCGACCGCGAGGTGGGCGTAGTCCTGGCAGACACCCGAGCCTCTGGCCAGCACCTCTTCGACTTCGACGCCGACGTAGGTGGTGCCGGGCGCGTAGCGCAGCGCCTCCCCCACCCGGTTGTAGAGCGCCAGCAGCACGTCGATGAGGTTCGGGCCCGCGAGCTCGGCCTGATGGCGGGCCTCGGACACGATGGCGTCGCTCCACGCGGTGTGCTCCGTGGGCTCGAGGTACTCGAGGTAGTCGTTGCGAAAGCCACTGCTGCGCACCGTTTCGAACTGCGGGGCGGCGGTGATCACGGGGGTCCGCCGCGTTTCTACCGAGGCTTCGGCCACGACCTCGAGACTGCCGTGGGGTTCCCGGACCCCAAACGTGTCGACGCGTGTGCCCCAATAGTCGGTGAACGAGAACACGCGGGCACCGGGCGATGTCGACACACGAGCGGAGATGAGTTGCTGGCGCTGGTCGGTGATCGGTACGGCACGTAGTTCGTTCTGCGACTCGCGCACCGGCTCCTCGTACACGAAGCGACAGCGATAACGGATGTCGAGTCGCATCAGTCGGGGCCGACGGGCTCGGCCGCGGGCGTGAACGCCACCGGCGTGATCTCCACCTGCAGGTTGCGGAAGTACTGGAACGCGATGGCGTTGGCGACCTCTCGCACACACGCTTGGATGTGGTCGAGCATCTCGTGCAGCCCGTCGGTGAGGAGCTCGGGCACGTCGAGAAACTCGAGCTCCGACCGGATTCGACCGAGCAGCCGCTGCGGCGGTCCGAGCTCGTCGGCCGGGCCGAGGCGGAGCAGATCCTTCTCCGCCTGACGCAAGCAATACAGGACGCTGCGCGGGATGTTGCGAGCGAGCAGGAGGAACTCGACCAGGTGGGCCGGGTCCATCGACGCGCCGTACACCTTGCGAAACGCCTCGCTGCTCGATGCCGACTTCAGCACACCGAGCAGCACATGGAAGCGGTCGACTTCGGCCACGCTGGCCAGCTCGCTGTAGCGCACATTCAGGAGCCGGCAAGTCATCTCCGCCCGCTCCAACATCCAGCCCAACATCAAGAAGCGCCACCCGTCATCGCGCGGCATCGTCTCGGCGGCCACGCCGGCCACGGTCTGGCAGCGCCGTTTCACCAGGCCGTAGAGCTCGTAAGGCTGTTGCGTCAGGTCGTTGTGGAGGTCCCGCGCCTGTAGTTCCAGATAGAAGGAGTTGACGGCTTCCCAGAACTCCGTCGACACGAGTTCGCGGACGCTGCGCGCGTTCTCACGCGCCCGGCCCACGGCCGACACGATCGCGCCCCCCGCCGTCGGATCGAGCACGAGGAACTCGCTCACCGCCGAGGCATCGAGGGGCAGCTTGCGGCGGACGAAATCCTTTTCGACATTGAGCACCACGAGCAGATCGAGCCACGACTGTTGGGCTTCGTGCGGTGGCGACTCGAGAAGGCCGTGATAAGTGACGTCGAGGATGCGCGCGGTGTCCTCGGCCCGCTCGAGGTAGCGCCCCGTCCAGAACAGGCTCTCGGCGTGCCGCGCCAGCATCAGGGCGCCTCCCCCTGTGCCCGCGGAGCCTCGGAAAGCACCCATGTGTCCTTCGAACCGCCGCCCTGCGAGGAGTTCACGACGAGGGAGTCCCTGCGCAGCGCCACCCGTGTCAGGCCGCCCGGGATGACCTCGACCTGCTCCCCCGACAGCACGAACGGGCGCAGGTCGATGTGGCGGCCTTCCATGTGATCGCCGACGAGTGTCGGGTGGCGCGACAGCTGCACGACCTCTTGGGCGATGTAGCCGCGTGGGTTGGCATCGATGCGCTTGCGGAAAAGCTCGATCTCCGCGTCGCTCGCCGACGGACCGATCATCATGCCGTATCCACCGGATGCCGATACCGGCTTGACGACAAGCTCATCGAGTCGCTCGCGACACATCGAGCGTTGGTCTTCGTCCCAAAGGATGTAGGTGTCGACGTTGGGGAGAAGGGGTTCCTCGTTCAGGTAGTAGCGGATGAGGTCGGGCACGTACGCGTAGACGGCCTTGTCGTCGGCAACCCCGTTACCGATGGCATTGGCGATCGTGACGTTGCCGGCGCGAGCCGCCGCGAGCAGTCCTGGGACGCCGAGCACCGAATCGCTCCGGAACGGCACGGGGTCGAGAAAGTCGTCGTCGATGCGCCGGTAAATCACATCGACGCGTTCGAGCCCGCGCGTGGTCCGCATGAAGACCACGTGCTCGTCGACGACGAGATCAGGGCCCTCGACGAGCTCGACGCCCATCTGGCGAGCCAGGAAGGCGTGCTCGAAGTACGCGCTGTTGAAGACGCCTGGTGTGAGGACCACCACGGTGGGATCGCCGGCCGCTGCGGGCGCGACATGGCGCAGCGCCGACAGCAGAGAAGCGCCGTAATGATCGACCGAGCGGATGTGCTGCGACCCGAACAACGTGGGCAGCACCCTCGTCATCGCGGCGCGGTTCTCGAGGACGTAAGAGATCCCACTTGGGTTGCGCAGGTTGTCTTCGAGCACCCGGTAGGTACCGGCCGCGTCGCGCACGATGTCGATGCCCGCGACGAGACAGCGAGCACCTCTCGGAACAGGGATGCCGAACGCGTGGCGCTCGAAGCCCGGGCTCGAGACGATGAGCCACTGCGGCACGATTTTGTCCTTGACCGCGGCGCGCTCGCCCACGTAGAGGTCGTCGAGAAACTGGTTCAACGCGGTCACCCGCTGGATGAGGCCCGCCTCGATGTGCTCCCACTCGTCGGCCGGGATGATGCGAGGCACGAGATCCATGGGAAACGTGCGCTCGATACCGTCGCCCTCGCCGTACAACGTGAACGTGATACCGGCCGAGCGGAAGGCCCGATCGCGGAGTCGCTCGCGGCGGCTCAGCTCCTCTGGCGACAACAGCGAGAGGCGCTCGACGACTTCGCGGTAGTGCGCCCGTACGAGCGATGTCGGCCCGATTACCTCGTCGAAGAACCCCTGGGGGTCGTATCCGTCGAAGATGGAGCGGGCAGGGCTCACGGCGCCCAGAACTGGTCGACGCTCGCGATGTTGCCGTCCTTCACCGTGACCCACACGCCGAACGGCGCGTACATGAAACCCGACGGCATCGATGAGGGGGCGGGACCGGCCGACGCGGGATCCTTCGACGCCAGCCAGAGCCGCACGAACTCGTCGCCTCCAACCGCGTAGACACTTCCGGGATCGCTGGAGTTCGTCACCGTGACGAGCGCTTTGCGTGTGAGATCGATCGTGCGCGTCGAGTTCGGGTTCTCCCGCACGTAGTAGTCGTTCGTGAACTCCTGCCCGTCTTCCTTGGCCGCGGCCTCACCCGCCGGACCAGAGAAGAAACCGTGGAACTCGACAGCGATAGACGCCGGACCGGTTCCTCCGGGCGTGGCGGCCACGACGACGCCGAAATACACGCCGTCGGCCATCGTGCCGACGGGCGCGGGCGGCGGCGCGCTCACGGCCGGAAACGCGGGCAACGTCGCCGGGGCGTAGCCGGTCGGCTGATCGGGCAGGGTCGTCGTTGCTTGAGTGCTCGATGTGGTGGTCGGCTCAGTGGTGGCGGTCGTGTCGGCGGTGGTGGTCGTTTCCTGGGCGCTCGTGCTGGTGGTCTCGGGTGGCGGCGTCGTCGCGGTGGTCGCAGTCGAACTCCCGCATGCCGTCGCCACGGCCACCAGACCCAGTGCCGCGATTCGTGCCCTCACGTAGCCTCCTTGAGCTGCCAGGACCGCCGCTCGGTCCCTTGACCGTAGATGGCGATGAGCCCGACCGGATCGATTCCCTTGGCGTCGAACACAACATCGCAGATACCACCGCCGAGGCACCCGGCACCGGCTGAGAGCCTGGGCACGAGCCGGCCGGTGCGGGTGAGCAATGCCCAACCGTTCGCGTCGGCGCTGGCACCGGCCAGCCGCACCGACAGGCGCACCTCCGAACCGGCGACTTCGTGGTTCACGAGCGTGGCATCGACGGCACCCACCTTCGCAGTCTGGCCTTCGGTGAGCAGCGCGACTGTGGAGTCCTTGTGCCGGCCCGACAGGAGCACGAGCTGCACGCCGCCCGCGAGCAGGATCGCGAGACCACACGCGAGCGCGATCGCGATCAGCTTGCGTGTACTCACCGACCTTGATGCTAGGGCCGGCGACGGTAAGGTTTCCGTTCGATGGGCCTGCGGGATCGGCTGCGCCGGACGGCGGCGACGCTCGACGAACTCCATGACGATCGGCTGCAGGGCCGCTTCGGGAAGCTCGACGTCGTGCCCATCGCCCAGGCGACGCTGCGGGTGCCGATCCGCATCGGCGGCGAAATCAGCCGGATGCGCATGGTGCCCCGCGCCGGATCGCCGAGCTTCGAGGTGACGGTCAGCGACGGCTCGGCCGAGGCCGTCGCGGTGTTCACGGGCCGCCGGACCTTGGCCGGCATGGAGCACGGCCGGGGGGTGCTGCTCGAAGGGGTCTGCCACCCCGAGAAGGGCCGCCCCGTCATGCTCAACCCGAGCTACACGCTCCTCTAAACCCGCCCAACCGACAGATTTATCCCTCAGAGGAGGAATTCTCTCCCGTCGGCGGGTTCGTGGCGTCCCCGACGAGGATCTGGCGGACGCCTTCCGCGCTGTCCTCGGTGACGAGCACGATGACTTCGTCGCCGGCCCGGACGACGGTGTCGGTGGTGGGCGCGATCACCCGCGCGTTGCGCACGATGCCGACCACGCTCGAGTTGCGCGGGAGATCGAGCTCGTCGATCCTGCGATCGACGGCGGGCGAGTCTGTCGCCAGTGTGACCTCGGCGAGATGGGCCCGTCCCCCTTCGAACGCGAGCAGGCGAACGTAGGAACCGACGGCAACAGCTTCCTGTACGAGCGCGGTGAGTAGATGCGGCGTCGACACCGAAACGTCGACCCCCCAACTCTCGTTGAACATCCACTCGTTCTTCGGGTTGTTGACGCGGGCCACGACACGCGGCACGCCGAACTCCTGCTTGGCCAGTAGCGAGATCACGAGATTGTCCTCATCGTCGCCGGTAACTGCCGCGACGACGTCGGCACGCTCGAGGCCGGCCGTTGCCAGGCTCGTGACTTCGCAGGCGTCGAGCTCCATCCATGGGACGCCCTCAGGCTCGCCGTTGCTGAGAGCGCGCCGCACAACCGACGGATCGTTGTCGAGGATCAAAACGTCGTGACCGCCGCCGTGCAACTGCTCGGCCACGAACTTGCCGACACTTCCGCCTCCAGCGATGACCACGAGCATCAGTGCGCACCTCCGGGCGGGCGGGCGAGCTTGGCGTCAAAGTCGACGAGGCGATCGGCGGCGACTCCCGCGTAGATGACGTCGCCGTCCTGCAACACAATGTGCGCGGTCGGCAGCATCGCCATGCCCAGCCGGCCGATTGCGAGCACCTTCGCCACCACGGCGTCCTCGAGCTCAGGCACTTCGCGGCCCGCCCACGCACTGGGCACGCTGCGTTCGACGAGGCAAATCTTGGCGCTCGGGTCGACCCATTCGACGCCCGACTCGTCGGGCAGGACCCGCCGCATCACTCGTTCGATCGTCCAGCTCACGGTGGCGACGGTCGGCACGCCCAATCGTTGATAGATCGCGGCCCGCCGAGGGTCGTAGATGCGGGCGACGACGCGCTCCACCCCGAACGTCTCGCGGGCTACGCGGGCTATCAGCACGTTGGAGTTGTCGCCGTTGGTGACGGCCGCGAGGGCGGAAGCACGCTCGATCCCTGCTTCGATGAGCCGATCGCGGTCGAAGCCGATGCCGAGCACCGTTTGTCCGGCGAACCCCTCCGGCAGGCGACGGAACGCCTCGGGGCGGCGGTCCATCACGGCCACGGAGTGTCCCCCGCCCACGAGGCTGACGGCGAGACCGCTGCCTACCCGCCCACAACCGACTACTACGACGTGCACCTCGAGACCTCCTCGGCCACTGGCCGGCGGCGATCCTAACGAGGGCAGGCGAGCGACCGTGACTCGGTACGCGGCATGCAAAGCTGACCGCCTCCATGTACTCGACCCTCAAGCGGATCATGATCGGCCGCCCGATCCCGTCGTCGGAGGCGGGGCACCAGAGGCTGATCAAGATCATCGCGTTGGCCGTCTTCGCGTCCGACGCGATCTCCTCCACCGCTTACGCCACCGACGAGATCCTCAAGACGATGTTCGAGCACCACGGAGGCGCGGCCGCGTTCGCCAAGCTGGTGCCGATCGCCATCATCGTGGCGATCCTGCTGGCGATTGTGACGCTCAGCTACCGACAGACGATCTTCGCGTACCCGAGCGGCGGCGGCTCCTACGTGGTATCTCGGGAGAACCTCGGTGTGACACCGTCGCTCGTCGCCGGCGCGTCACTCCTGACCGACTACATCCTCACCGTGTCGGTTTCCGTCGCTGGCGGCGTGCTCGCTATCACGTCCGCCTTCCCTAGCCTGAGCAGTCAGCGCGTCCCGATCTGCCTCGGTTTCGTCGCCTTGATGACCGTCGCCAACCTTCGCGGAGTGAAGGAATCGGGACGCATCTTCGCGGGACCGACCTACGTGTACACGATCTCGCTCCTGATCCTGATCGCGTATGGCCTCTATCAGTCGTACGCGGGCCACATTGGCACGCTTCCCGTCCCCGAACGCCTACACGAACTCGAGCAGAACACCCAGGTGCTCGGGCTCTTCATCTTGCTGCGCGCGTTCTCATCAGGTGCGGTCGCGCTCTCGGGGGTCGAGGCCATCTCTAACGGCGTTCCCGCGTTTCAAAAGCCGGAGTCGAAGAACGCGGCGGCGACACTCACGTGGATGGCGATCATCCTCGGCACCACGTTCTTCGGCGTGTCGCTTTTGGCTCACCGCCTGAAGCCCTTCCTCGGCACCGACGACAGCGGACTGTCGATCATGGCTGCCGCCGTGTTCGGCAAGGGCGCGATGTACTACGTCCTGCAGTTCTCGACGTTCGCGATCTTGATCCTCGCCGCCAACACCGCTTACAACGGTTTCCCCCTCCTCTCGTCGATCATCGCCCAGGACGGCTTCCTCCCCCGCCAACTCGCCAACCGGGGCGATCGGCTCGTGTACTCGAACGGCGTGCTCGTGCTGGCCGGTTTCGCGGCCCTGCTCCTCGTCGCGTTCGGCGGCAAGGTAACCGCGCTGATCCCTCTCTACGCCGTAGGTGTGTTCACCGGCTTCACCCTCTCGCAGGCCGGCATGGTCGTTCACCACAAGCGGCTCAGGGAGCCGGGCTGGAAAACCCGAGCCGCGCTCAATGCCCTGGGCGCCGCCGCCACCGGCACGGTGCTCCTCGTCGTGCTCGTCTCCAAGTTCGCCATCGGCGCGTGGATACCCGCGGCGATCATCCCGATGATCGTGGTCCTGTTCAAAGCAATCGGCCGTCATTACAAGAAGGTCAGGCAGTTCACCGAGGTGCCCGAGGGATGGAAGCCGCGGCACTACACCCACACCGTCGTCGTGCTCGTCGGTTCGGTGAACAAGGGCACGCTCGAGGCGCTCCAGTACGCCCGCTCGTTGGCACCCGATCGGCTTCTCGCCGTCAGCGTCATCGGCGACCCTCACGAGAAAGAGAAGCTCGACAAGTCCTGGACCGAGCACAAACTCAGCATCGAATTGCACACGATCTACTCGCCGTACCGCGAGCTCACGCGCCCGATCCTGCAGTACCTCGACGAACTCGACGCCGAAAGCGACGATGACCTCATCACGGTCGTGATTCCCGAGTTCGTGCTCACGGGTTGGTACAGCCAGATCCTCCACAACCAGAGCGCCCTCGCGTTGAAGGCCCGCCTGCTCTTCCGGCCGCACACCGTCGTGACATCTGTCCCGATTCTCGTCGATTAGTCGCAACGCGCCATCCCGACGCCAGACTGCGGCCATGCGCATAGCCATCACCGGGTCTCACGGCCTCATCGGGTCTGCTCTGCTGGCACGTCTCGAGGGCGACGGCCACACCGTCGTGCGCGTGCCGCGAGGCGCGTTCGAACCCGCCACGCTCGAGGGACTCGACGCGATCGTGCACCTCGCCGGCGCCGGTATCGGCGACCATCGCTGGACCGACTCCTACAAGGCGGAGATTCTCGGATCGCGCGTGCAGGGCACGACGATGCTCGCGAAGACGATCCACGATCTTCAGAACAAACCGCGGGTGCTGCTGTCGGGGTCGGCGGTGGGCTGGTACGGGCCGCGGGGCGACGAGGTTCTCGACGAAACCAGCCCGTCGGGGGCCGGGTTCCTCGCCGACGTTTGCCGGCAGTGGGAGGCGGCAACGGCGCCCGCCGAAGCCGCGGGCGTGCGCACCGTGCACCTGCGCACCGGCATCGTGCTGGCCGCGAAGGGCGGCGCCCTCCGCAAGCAGCTCCCCCTCTTCAAACTCGGCCTCGGCGGCCGGTTCGGCAGCGGGAAGCAATGGCAGAGCTGGATCTCGATCGACGACGAAGTGGGCGCAATCGTGCATCTGCTCAGCGCCGATGTCGAAGGACCCGTGAACCTCACGGCGCCGAACCCGGTCACTGCCGCGGAATTCGCCAGCACGCTCGGCACAGTGCTGCGCCGTCCGTCGTTTCTTCCGGTGCCCTCGTTCGGTCCCAAGATGCTGCTCGGCAAGGAGGCGGCCGGGGAACTGTTGTTCGCGGGCCAGCGGGCCGTCCCGGCGAAGCTGACCGCCAGCGGCTATTCGTTCGCGTACCCCGAACTCGCGGGCGCCCTCGCGGCGCTGGTCCACCGCTCCCCCAACTGACTCCGCGGCCGAATTGTTTGGCCGAATTATTTGGCCGAATTATTTGGGGGGCATCCGGATCCCGCCGTCGACGCGGATGGTCTCGGCGTTCATGTAGCTGTTGGTCACGAGCTCGACCACCATCGACGCCAGCTCGTCTTTGTCGCCGAGCCGCTGCGGAAACAGCACGCCGGTCTGGAGCTTGGCCTTGAACTGTTCCGACGCGTCGCCCTGGCCGTAGATCGGCGTATCGATGAGGCCGGGAGCCACGGTGTTGACCCGCACACCGACGGCCGACAAGTCGCGCGCGATGGGCAAGGTCATGCCCACCACACCGCCCTTCGACGCGGAATATGCCGCCTGACCGATCTGGCCATCGAACGCCGCCACCGACGCCATGTTCACGATGGAACCGCGCTCACCGTCGGCGAGGGGCTCGGTCTTACTCATTGCGGTCGCGGCGAGCCGGATGCAGTTGAACGTGCCGATGAGGTTGATCGAGATCACCCTGGTGAAGCGGTCGAGGTCGTGGGCCGAGTCGTAGCCGCCGTCGCGGCCGATCGTGCGGCTGGCCCAGCCAATGCCCGCTGAGTTCACGAGCACCCGCAGCGGGCCCATCTCTTTGGCGGTCTCGACCGCGGCGATCACCTCGTCGGTGTTCGTGACGTCGGCGTGGCAGAACGCGCCGCCCACCTCGGTGGCGAGCGCCTTGCCCTTGTCGTCTTGCATGTCGACGATGACGACCTTTGCACCGCGCTTGGCGAGCAGCCGAACGCACGCCTCCCCGATACCCGACGCGCCGCCCGTGACGATCGCTGAAGCTCCCGTGATGTCCATGGCGACAACGTAGGGGACGCTTCTGCACCCGTCCCAAGCGAGCACATACGCTCCGGGCATGTCCGCGTCGGCCGGTCGAGGACCGCTCGCCGGATTCACCGTCCTCGAGGCGACGCAGATGGTGTCCGGGCCGCTCGCCGCGATGCTGCTGGCCGATCTCGGCGCCGACGTCGTCAAGATCGAGCAGCCCGCGGGCGGTGATCGGATGCGCTACCTCGGGAACCGTCGCGGCGGGATCGGCGCACTGTGGGCGAACGTCAACAGAGGCAAGCGATCGGTGTGCATCGACTTGGCGACGCCCGCCGGCGTCGAGATCGTGAAGCGACTCGCGGCCACGGCCGATGTCTTCGTGCAGAACTTCCGACCCGGCGTGGTCAAGCGGCTCGGCATCGACGACGCCGCCCTAGGCGCCGTCAACGACCAGCTGATCTACGTATCGATCTCCGGGTTCGGCGACTCGGGTCCCTATGTCGATCAGAAAAGCTACGACTATGTGATCCAGGCGCTGTCGGGCATGGCCGCGCTCCAACGCGATCCCAACACCGGCGCGCCGGCGCTGCTGCGCAACATCGTCATCGACAAGGTAACGGCCTACACCGTGGCGCAATCCGTGACTGCCGCGCTCCTGGCCCGCGAGCGGGGCGCCGGCGGCCAGCACGTGCGCGTCGCCATGCTCGACGTCGCCCTCGCGTTCATTTGGCCCGACGGCATGATGCAACACACATTGCTGGGCGACGGTGTCACCGAGGCGCCGCACATGGCCGACGGCTACATGGTGCGGCGCACGAAGGACGGGTGGATCGCGCAGATGGCTACATCCGATCGCCAGTTCCCTCCGCTGTGTTGCGCGCTGGGCACGGAGCACTGGATGAGCGACCCGCGCTTTGCGACGATGGCCGAACGTGAGCGCAACCTCAGCGTGCTCGCCGACCTCATGGAGGCCGAGTTCGTGCGCTACCCCACCGTCGACTTGGTGAAGCTTCTTCAATCCGTCGATGTGCCGTGTGCCGGCGTCACGCCTATCGACGCGGTGCATCTCGATCCGCAAGTCGTGCACAACGAGACCCTCGTCGAGCACGATCGGCCGTGGATCGGACGGGTCCGCGAGCCACGACCCGCGGCGCGCTACGACACGACGCCACAAGCGATTGGGCGTCACGCGCCCAAGCTCGATGAGCACACCGACGAGGTGCTCGCGGAGCTTGGCCTGGCGGCGGACGAGATTGCCGAACTTCGGGCCGCAAACGTGGTCGGTGCTCGCCGCACCTGATGCTCAGCGGCCGCTGAGCGACGCCGCCACGGCCATCTCGTCGACGAGGTCGTTCAACCGATCGCCGCTGTGGCCCTTGACCCAACGAAACGTCACGTCGCCACGCGCCCGCACAATGTCGACCAGCGGTTCCCACAGGTCTCGGTTGGCCACCGGCTTGCGCTGACTGTTGATCCATCCCCGCCGGATCCACCCCTCCCACCAGCGATCTCGAAAGCAGTTCACGACGTAGGTCGAGTCGGAGACGATCACTATGGGTCCCGGATCGTCGGCGAGCGCGCGGAGGGCTTCCAACGCAGCCATGATCTCCATCCGCTGGTTGGTCGTGTGGTCCACGTGGCCGAATGCCGAGGGGGACCCCGACGGCGCCACGGCCCAGGCCCAACCGCCGGGGCCGGGGTTTCCAGAGCAGGCGCCGTCGGTATAGACGCTCACTGCCACCCGACGCCGCCCGCCCATTCTTCGCGCACGAAAAGCAGCCTCGCATACGAGAGAATGAGGGCCATGATCTTCGATGGCTTCGTCCACCAGCTGCCCGACATCGATCCGGGCGAGACCAAGGAGTGGCTCGACAGCCTCGAAGCCGTCGTCGAAATCGAAGGCAAGACCCGTGCCCGCTACTTGATCTCGAAGTTGCTCGAGCGCTGCCGCGAACTCCAGGTCGGTCTGCCCGCCATGGTGTCGTCGCCGTACGTCAACACCATTCCGAGCGAGCAGGAGCCCTGGTTCCCCGGCGACGAATACATCGAGCGACGGATCCGCGCCTACATCCGGTGGAACGCCGCGGCGATGGTGATCAAGGCCAACAAGCACGCCGACGGCATCGGAGGCCATCTGTCGACGTTCGCGTCGTCGGCCTCGCTCTACGAAGTCGGGTTCAACCATTTCTTCCGCGGTAAGGACGACGGGCAGGCCGGTGACCACATCTACTTCCAGGGGCACGCGGCACCTGGCGTATACGCACGCGCGTTTCTCGAAGGCCGTTTCACCGAAGACGATCTCGACCACTTCCGCCGCGAGATCGGGCGGGTTGGTCTGTCGAGCTATCCGCATCCGCGGCTCATGCCCGATTTCTGGGAGTACCCGACCGTGTCGATGGGTCTCGGCCCCATCACCGCGATCTATCAGGCGCGCTTCAATCGCTACCTCCACAACCGGCGTCTCGACGACACCGAGGCGAGCAGGGTGTGGGCGTTCGTCGGCGACGGCGAATGCGACGAGCCCGAGACGCTCGGCGCCCTCTCGCTGGCAGCGCGCGAGAAGCTCGACAACCTCATCTTCGTGGTGAACTGCAACCTGCAGCGTCTCGATGGCCCGGTGCGGGGCAACGGCAAGATCATCCAGGAACTCGAGGCCGTCTTCCGCGGCGCGGGCTGGAACGTGATCAAGGTCATTTGGGGTTCGAAGTGGGACGAACTGCTGGCGCGCGACGTCGACGGCGTGCTGCTCAACAAGATGAACACCACCGTCGACGGCGAGTTCCAGCGCTACACGATCGAGTCGGGCGCCTACATCCGCGAGCATTTCTTCGGTCCCGACCCGAGACTGCGTCGCCTCGTCGAGCACCTCTCCGACGACGACCTGCGCTGGCTCCCGCGCGGCGGTCACGACTACCGCAAGCTCTACGCCGCGTACAAGGCCGCCGTCGAGAACCTCGGCAGCGGCGTCCCGACGGTGATCCTGGCCAAGACCGTGAAGGGGTGGACGCTCGGGCCCAACGTCGAGGGCCGCAACGCCACGCACCAGATCAAGAAGATGACCAAAGACCAGATGCTCGTCCTGCGCGATCGCCTCTACCTCCAAGACGAGATCCCCGATTCCGCACTCGTGGGCGACGATCCGCCGTACTACCGACCGCCGGCCGACTCGGTCGAGTACCAGTACATGATGGAGCGCCGTCGCGCACTCGACGGTCCCCTGCCCCGGCGGGTCGTGCGCAACCGTCGCCCCCTCGAACTGCCCGCCGAGTCCGTCTACGAGGAGGTGAAGGCCGGTTCGGGCAACCAAGCGGTGTCGACCACGATGGCGTTCACCCGCTTGCTGCGCAACCTTTCCCGCGACGATCGCGCCGGGCCGCGCATCGTGCCCATCATTCCCGACGAGGCGCGCACGTTCGGCATGGACTCGCTGTTTCGCGAGTTGAAGATCTACGCCGCCTCCGGGCAGCACTACGAGCCCGTCGACGCCGAATTGCTGCTCTCGTACAGCGAAGCGCAGGACGGCCAGCTCCTCGAGGAGGGCATCACCGAGGCCGGCTCCATGTCGAGCTTCATCGCCGCGGCCACGAGCTACGCCACCCGCGGCGTACCGATGGTGCCCTTCTACATCTTCTATTCGATGTTCGGCTTCCAGCGCGTCGGCGATCTCATCTGGCAGGCGGCCGACGCCCGCTCGCGCGGTTTTCTGCTCGGGGCGACGGCGGGCCGCACGACGCTGCTCGGCGAGGGTCTGCAGCACCAGGACGGGCACTCGCTGGTGCTCGCATCCACCGTGCCGCCGTGTCAGGCCTACGACCCCTCGTTTGCCTTCGAGATGGCCACGATCATCAAGCACGGGATCCAGCGCATGTACGGGCCCAAGCCCGACGACGTCTTCTACTACCTCACCCTGTACAACGAGAACTACCCGATGCCCGCGATGCCCGACCGGCAGGGGATCGAGGACGAGATCATGCGCGGCCTCTACCGCTGGGTACCCGCGCCCGACGGCCCGACAAAGCGGGCGACGATCCTGTTCTCGGGGTCGGCCCAGGGCGCGGCGCACGCGGCCGCCGCGGAGCTCGCTGAGCACTACGACGTCGCGGCCGAGCTGTGGTCGGCCACGTCGTACAAGGCATTGCGCGACGAGGCCCTCGCGACGGAGCGGTGGAACCGGTTGCACCCGAACGAGAAGGCGCGCAGCGCGCTCGTCACCTCGTTGCTCGCCGATGGTGATGGACCGGTGGTGGCGGTCACCGACTTCATGAAGATCGTTCCTGATCAGATCTCGCGGTTCGTCCCTCACCGGCCGTTCATCCCGCTCGGCACCGATGGCTTCGGTCGTTCCGACACCCGCGAGGCGCTTCGGCGCCACTTCGAGATCGACATGCCGCACGTGGTCGTGGCCGCGCTTTCCGGTCTCGTCGACAGCGGTGACGTGAAGCCCGAGGTGGTCGCGGATGCGATCGCGCGCTTCGAGCTCGATCCAGAGTCGATCGACCCACGCTTCGCCTGAGGAGACATCGTGCCCAAGGGAACGCTCTACATCACCGGTGAGCCGGCGGCCGATGATCTCCTGAACAACGACCCGCTCGCGCTGCTCGTCGGCATGTTGCTCGACCAACAAGTGCCGATGGAGTGGGCGTTCAAGGGACCGGCGACCTTGAAGCAGCGCCTCGACCATCTCGACGCCATCAAGATCGCCGCGATGGACCGTGAGGATTTCGTCGCCGTCTGTTGCGAGAAGCCGGCCATCCACCGGTTTCCTGCGTCGATGGGCCGGCGCATTCACGAGCTGTCCACGTTCCTCGTCGAGCGCTACGACGGCCGCGCCGAGAATGTTTGGAAGGGCGCGAAGACCGGAAGGGAACTCCTCGCTCGTTTGCGGGAGTTACCCGGCTACGGCGACGAAAAGGCGCAAATCTTTCTTGCCCTGCTGGCTAAACGAATGGGTGTTCGCCCACCGGGCTGGGAAGAAGCCGCCGGCAAGTTCGGCGAATCCACACCGCGGTCCGTGGCCGACATCGACTCCCCTGAGGCCCTCGCCAAAGTGCGGGCGTGGAAGCAGGCGGCCAAGGCAGCGAAGCGTGACAAGCAGGACCGCCCAGCGCGCTGACTCACGCGCGCTACGTCGCGCCTGGCGGTATCCCTTCTCAGAACTTGTCTCAAGAGAAGAATCCCGCTCGCCGAAAACTCTCGGCGAGAACCCCGGGGAAAAAGGAGACAGCCTTTATGTCCGAGATCCAAGAGCGCATCGGCGCGCTCGAAACTCAACTCGCCGATCTCAGGGCCCAAGTAGGAGGGGCGCCCACAGAAGTTCTGGCGTCCCGACGCGACTTCGCGAAGAAGGCTGCGCTTGGTGTCGCTGGTCTCGCCGCCGCGGGAGTGGCTGGCGCCGTCGCGGCGGCGGGGCCTGCGTCGGCAACCGACGGCCTGGCTCTGCTTGTCGGCGTGGCCAATACGGAGGACGTCGCGAACCTCACTGCCCTTCAGTACAACAACGCCGTCCGTCCGACGGCGGGCCTCTTCGGCACTCAAAACGCCAACGCCTTCACCGTCACCGACGCCGCATCGGGGGGCATTTTCTTCTCCCCCTTCTCGTCCGAATATCCCGCGGCCCTCGGAGGTTGGGGCGAAAGGATCTTCGCCAACGGCGTCTACGGCTTCGCCAATATCGCCTCCGGATACGGGACGATCGGCTACGGCAGCGGCGACGGCTCGACGGGTGTGCTTGCACGAGGTGCCGGGCGGGCCAACCTCGAGCTCTATGCCGCGGGCAACTCGGGTCCCGCTCGCGCGGTAGCTCATAACTTGGGCGAAGTGGTCAACGACTCGACCGGCACTGTGTGGCTGTGCGTGGCGGCCGGCACCCCCGGCACCTGGCGTCAGGTCGGCGGTCCATCCACCGCCGGCCAGTTGCACCTCGTTACGCCCGGACGCGTGTACGACTCCCGATTCGATCCCACGGGCAAGCACGTGTTCGGCGCGGCCGATCGGGTCGTAACGGCCACCACGGTTATCGCGGGACAGCCGGGCGCGGGAAGCGTGATCGTGCCGGCCGGCGCGACGGGCATCCTGGGCAACCTCACCATCACCGCGACTGAGAGCGCGGGCTTCCTCGGCCTGTACTCGAATGCGGTCGCCACATGGCCCGGCAACTCATCGATCAACTGGGTCGCCTCCAATGTCGACCTGGCCAATGCCGTCACGGTTGCGATCGATGCCACCGGCAAGATCAAGGTGAACATCGGTGGTCAAGGCGTAGCCACCAAGACGCACTTCATCGTCGACGTCGTCGGCTACTACGCGTAAAGCGGCTGGTCACCGGCCGGGTTCGTCAAGATCCGGCCGGTGACCGGCGGCCTTCGTTTAACTCCTTCACGGAGCGGGAACTGTGTGACGTCGAATTTCTTTTCGGCGACCGTTCCCCCCTCTCTCGGTGAAGGAGACATTTTCCATGTCAGAGATCCAACAGCGTATTGCCGCGCTCGAAGCTCAGCTCTCCGACCTGAAGGCCCAGGTAGGTGGCGTACCCACCGAAGTGCTGGCCTCTCGCCGCGACTTTGCGAGGAAGGCCGCGCTCGGTGTCGCCGGCCTCGCCGCCGCGGGTGTCGCGGGTTCAGTCGTCGGCGCGGGGTCCGCGTCAGCG
>JBDUDK010000055.1:0-18229 GCA_040002995.1 Acidimicrobiales bacterium
TGAACGGCCAGTTTGCGCGCACGATGCTGAGCACCGCGGCGTCGACCTTGGGCACGGGACGGAACTCCGCGGCGGCGACGCGACGACCGAGGCGAAACTCCCACCACGGCGCCCACACGGTCGAGATGAGACTGGAGGGAGGAGTTGCGGTCCTCTTCCGCGCTACCTCCCATTGCACGACGAGGTCGGCGCGGACCAACGGCACGGACGGGTCGTCGAGCAGACGATGAAGGATGGCGGTCGTGGCGCCGAACGGAATGCAGCCCACCGCGCGAAACGGGCGAGCGGGCAGCGCGACATCAAGGAAGCCGGCGTTGACCACGCGCACGTGGTGCAGCTGGGCCGACGCCGCTAGGGCTCCAGCAACACGCGCCCAAAGGCGCGGCGGCTCTCGATGTAACGATGCGCCTCGGCGGCGTCGGCCAAGGGGAACGTGCGGTCGATGACCACTCGGAGTTCGCCGGCGGCGACGCGGGTGATGAGCTTTTCGATCATGCGGCGCGTGCGGTCCGGGCGCATCGCCATTTCGGCCCCGAGGAACACGCCGGTGATCGTCCCGTTCTTCTGCATGATCGGCCACACCTCCGGCGGTCGCTCTTCCCGCCCGGCCCGGCCCACCCAGCTGACGCGGCCCCGGTAGGCCAGTGCGGCGATGCTCGTCTCGAGTACGTGCCCGCCGACGGGATCGACGACCAGGTCAACGCCCCGACCGTCGGTTAGGCGCAACACCTCCGCCGCGACATCGGACGACGCGTAGTTGATGCCATGGTCCATGCCGAACTCGTGCAGCCGTTCGAGTCGGTCATCGGCCGAGGCCGTGGCGAGCACGGTGGCGCCGGCGGCCTTCGCGAGTTGGATGGCGGCGAGTCCGACCCCGCCCGCGCCGGCTTGGACGAGAACGGTCTCGTCTCGCTCGAGTCGGCCGAACTCGAAGAGACAGTCATCGGCTGTGCCGAACTCGATCGGGATGGCGGCCGCGTGTTGCAGTGTGAGTCCGTCCGGCACCGCCCACGCGGCGCGGGCCGAGACACTCACGAGCTCGGCGTGGGATCCGTAGCCCATCGTCGCGACGACGGGTTGGCCGACGGTGAAACCCTCCGCGCCGGCACCCACCTCACGAACGGTGCCGGCTGCTTGGTAACCGACGATATGGGGATTCGTAGCCAGTACGCCACCCTGCCGGTGGAGCAGGTCGCCGCCCTGGATACCGATCGCGGCCACCTCGATGAGCAGACCGCCCTTCCGCACGACGGGGTCGGCTACGTCCTCGTAACGGAAGACGTCGGGCCCGCCGGTCTCGTAGAACACCGCTGCTTTCATGGGACGGGCCGCTCCATTTCGATCTCTGTCAGGCCGTCGCGGGCTCGCGAGATCATGCCACCCGTGCGCCGGAATCCATTTCGTTCGTAGAGCCCGATGGCCGCGGAGTTCCCCTCGACCACGTCGAGCCGTACCACGGATGCCCCCGCCGACGGTGCCCACACCGAAACGGCCTGCACGAGTGCGTCGCCCGCGCCGGTGCCGCGGGCGCTCGGATGCACCCACACCGCCATCAGATACACGACGGAAGGCTCGCCATCAGCCCAGACGCCCGCCGCCAGCCCGACCGGCCCAGCCGAGTTCTCGAAGATGAACGTGGCTCCGGGCGCGAACCACCTTTGCCAATCGTCGGTGCTTCGTGCCGCTTCGCGCTCGTAGGTCGATCCGAACTGGTCTGGCGCGTCCACCATCGCCTGAAGGCGCAGGAAGCGCAGGGTGTTCTCGTCGCCGACCGCCGCCCGCCGGACTGTCACGTACGGGCACCGTACCGGGCACGTGCGAGCACCGTACCGGGCACGTCGAACGACGGTAATGGGGCAGCTACGGTCCGGCGCATGTACGTCTGGGATGACGCATGGCTGGCGCGGAGAACGGAACCGGCGATCGACCCCGATCTTGCGATCGTCGACCCCCACCACCATCTGTGGGAACGCGAGGGCATGGGCCGCTACATCCTCGAAGACCTGCACGCCGATACCGGTGGTGGTCACAACGTGGAGGCCACCGTCTTCATGGAGTGCGCGTGGGGCTATCGAACATCGGGTCCGGAACATTTACAGCCTGTGGGGGAGACCGAGACGATCGCGGCGATCGCCTCCGAGAGCATGGGACGCGGTGCCGAGATCAAGGGCATCGTGAGCTTCGCCGACATGACGTTGGGCGACGCGGTCGACGAAGTGCTCGAGGCGCACGTGGTGGCCGGACACGGACTCTTCAAGGGCATACGGCACGCGACGGCATTCGACCACGACCGGCGGATTCGCCGCTCGCACACCCGCCCGACCGCGGGGCTCATGGCCGACGCCGCGTTCCGGCGCGGTGTGCAACGCCTCGCCGCGCGAGAGATGAGCTTCGACGCGTGGCTCTATCACCCGCAGATCGTCGAACTCACCGCGCTGGCCCGTGCGATACCCGAGGGTTCGTTCGTGCTCGACCACCTCGGCGGCCCGCTCGGGATTGGGCCGTACGAGGGTCAGCGTGACGAAATCCTCAAGCGCTGGCGGGTCGACATCGCGGAGCTGGCGACGTGTCCGAACGTTGCCATGAAGCTCGGAGGCATCGGCATGGTCGTGTTCGGCCTCGGCTTCGAGGAGAAGCCGGAGCCGCCCTCGAGCGAGGAACTCGCCAGTGCGTGGGACGGTCCGATCACCTACGCGATCGAACAGTTCGGCGCCGACCGATGCATGTTCGAGTCCAACTTCCCGGTCGACAAGATGAGCTGCAGCTACGTCACGCTGTGGAACGCGTTCAAGCGCATCGCGAGCGGGGCCGGCCCGGACGAGAAAGCGGCGCTGTTCCGCGGCACGGCGAGTCGCGTCTACCGACTCTGACTGTTCCCGGGAACCGAATAGGGGTGCTGGGCGTCACTGTGATGATGGCCACCATGGGTGTGGTTGAGAAGGGATCGTCGCCGGCTCGTGAGCCCACCTCGTTCGAGAGCTTCTATCGCACCAACCACATCGCAATGGTGCGCCTCGCCTACTTGTTGACCGGGTCTCGCGTGATTGCCGAGGACCTGGTCCAGGACTCGTTCTTGCGGGTGCAACCGCGTTGGGGCGCGCTCGAAGTTCCGGCGGCATACCTCCGGCGGACGGTGACGAACGCCAGCTACTCGTACCTCCGGCGCCGCCGTCGGGAGGAGGCGTTTGTAGCCGACCGACCGGTCGCGGCCGCCGCCCCCGAGCTCGACGAGACATGGGCCGCGTTGGCGCGCCTGACCCCCCGGCGCCGCGCGGTCCTGGTGCTGCGGTTTTATCTCGACCTCTCCGAAGCGGAGATTGCCGCGACGTTGGGCTGCCGGCCGGGCACGGTGAAGTCACTGACCTCGCGTGGGTTGGCCGATCTGCGGGAGGTGATGGAACCGTGAACGAGAACGAACTCGAAGCTCGCCTCAGGGCCACGCTCAGGGAGAGGGCGTCGAGCGTCGCCGAACGTCCCGACGCGTGGAACGGATATTCCGAACGGTCGCCCATTGCCTCGACGCCTCATCCCACCGCAGGCCGTCGGCTCGTCTGGTTGGGCGTAGCGGCGGCGGCCGCGCTCATCGTGTTCGTGGTCTTGCAGGTGACGTCGTCGCCGTCGGTGAAAGTGACCGCGGTCGCGCCCGAGACGACCGACACCGGTGTCTCCGCCGCTCCATCGACTTCGGTCGGGTCGACGACCATCCCCGCGCCCACGACCGTGCCGTCCCCGGTACCCGGCCCCGTCGGCCTACCGGTGCCCGCCTTGTTCACATCCTCGTCGGTGACGTTCGTATCGCTGCATACCGGATGGGTGTTGGGCACGGCGCCATGCGGCCTCACCCACTGCATGGAGCTGCTGCGCACGCGCGACGGCGGCCAGACCTGGGTCGCATTGCCACAGCCCCCGATGCCCGTCGCCGACAGCAGCAACGTCCAACAGCGCCATGTCCGCTTCGCAAACCTCAACGACGGGTGGATCTACGGACCTGATCTCTGGGTGACGCACGACGGCGGGGCAACATGGAACCGGGCGCCCGGCGAAGGTCTTTCGCCCGACACGCCGGTGACCGCGCTCGAAACCGATGGCGAGGTCGTCTACGCGGTCGTGGAACCCTCCACGGTGATCACCAGTCCCGTCGATCACGACGACTGGAGGGCGGCACCGGTCTCGATTCCCATAGGTGCGGGACCGGTTCCCTTTGCCCAGCTCGTCGTGCAGGGGGCGGGAGGCTGGATCATCGAGAACAACCGCACAGTTGTCGGTGGCGCCCGTCTCGAAGACGGAAAATGGACGGAGTGGCAGCCGCCGTGCATCGACAAGGCTGGACCCGCCGTGCTCACCGCCTCTACTCCGACGGATGTGGTCGTCGTTTGCCATGAGGGCGTGTGGGGCAATGGCCCGCCCACGGAGAACGTTCTCGTCTCGAGCGACGGTGGCACAACATTCCACGAAATCCCCGCGCCGCTGACGGGCGACTGGCAAGTGGACGGCGTGGCCAGCGCAGGATCCGACACGATCGTCGTCGCCGGCGTCGCCAATGGCTCGCGGGTGCTCGAGGCGACGTTCGATGGAGGCGATTCCTGGACAGCTCTCCACAGCGAGCCCGCTGGCGGGTCGTGGACCGACATCGGTTTCACGGGTCCGACGCAAGGCATCGCCATCGCGCACCTCGAGGACGGCGGCGAGCTCCTCATGACGACCGATGGCGGCCACACCTGGACGCCGGCCGACTTCTACGCCGGTCGGTAGCGTCAACCGCGTGACCGCCACGCCATCCTGGGTCGCGCCGGCGATCGCGCAAGCGCGGGTGGCCCGGCTGGCGACGACCGGTCCCGATGGGGTCGTGCGACTCGTGCCCATCTGCTTCGCGATCGTCGAAGAACGAGTCGTGAGTGCCGTCGACCACAAGCCCAAATCGACCGAAAAGCTTCACCGACTCGACGACATCTCCTCCTCGCGCGTCGCAACGGTGCTCATCGACCACTATGACGACGACTGGACGCAGCTGTGGTGGGTGCGCATCCGAGGCGCGGCCCAGCTGCACAGCGACGACGAACTGTTGGTGGCACAGGCTCGCGCCGCGTTGATCGCCAAGTACTCGCAGTACCAGGCCGAACCGCCCGGCGGCCCGGTGTACAGCGTCGCGCTCGACGAGCTCAGGGCCTGGCGCTTCCACAAACCCTAAAGTCGCGACCGTGCCGCAAGGGGAGCGACGGTTCAACCGATCGGCGAGCCACTGGCCGATCATGGCCGTGTGCCGCGTGTGCTGGAAGTACATCGAGCTCACACCCGATCGGGTCAACATGGTCGAGGGTCGGCCCTTCTACCAATGTCAGCTCTGCGGCGGCGCATTCTTGATTCGGTGGGAGGACGCCAAGGCGCTGCGCGATCGGAATTCGCCAACGCCCTGAAACGCCCGCAGGTAGGCCTCGCCCCGGGGTGAGAGTCGGTATCCGACCTGGAGGCTGATCGTGAGGCCGAGGTTCTTGAGTTTGCGGACGTTGAGCTTGAACGGCGCCAAATCGCGATCAATCGATTTGGCGAGATCGGCGGCGCGTACGCCTGGACGCTCGGCGATCGCGCGAAGCGCCGCCATGGTCCACGGGCCCGATGCGCTCAGTCGGTCCAGGCGCTCGAGCCGGAGACGAATGGCGATCAGGTCGTCTTCGGACAACGCATCGTCGCGTGCCAGTTCGTCACGAGGATCCGGATCGTCGACGTGACGAAAACGGATTCGGTAGATCGGTAGATCAGGAGTGCCGCGCAAGTCGGCGGCGAGGTCGCGAGCAGACAAATAGCCCGACGCCAACGCGTCGGCGCTCGTGATATCCGACGCGTGGACGACAACGATCGACTGCACTTCGATCAGGCCCCCGGGTGTGCGATAGCGCTTGCCCGCGAGCGCCTGCGGGCGCTTCCACCGTCGAAAGGTCGACGTGATCGAGCCGTCGGTGATGCCGGCCCAGAAGCGCTTCTCGAACAGCACCTCACAGGTCCTTGCGCATCACCAGGAAGCGGTCGAGCTCGCGATGGAGGTGGTAGCCGGCTTGCTCGTACATGTCCCGCGTCCCCTTGTACGACGCTGCAGTCCACGGGAAGGCGGCGTCGGTGGGCGGCTCGGCCCGCGGGTAGCCCTCAGCGGTAACCATGCCGAGCTCGCGCAAGTAGTCGTCGGCGCGCTCGAGTAACGCCGTCGCCACGCCGCGATGCCGGTGTTCAGGGTGGACGACGAAACACATGACTGAACCGGTGGCCGCAGCGGCGGGTTCGACGGCCTCGGCGTACGCGCGCAAGTTTACGAAAGCGTCGCGTGGGCCGACGTTGCACCATCCGACGACCGACTCGTCGTCGTAGGCAAGGAGACCCTTCGCCTGCCCGGCGCGGATCCGCTCGCATCTCGCTTCGCGGTGCGCCGGGGCAGCATCGGCGCCCGCCTTCCACGTGTCGTCGCTGCACGCGTCGTCGTAATACGCGCAGTAACAACCCATCCAATATGGATTGTCGGAGAAGGCGGCGTCGAACAGCGACAAGAAGTCATCGACGAGCTGGGGAACAAGTGGCCGGATCTCCATGGCACCAACGTACGCTCAGCGAATGGAGCGCCTTCAAGAGCTGCGAGCTCGTCTCGACGAGCTGGACAAAGAGCTCGTGCGGGTGGTCGCCGAGCGGCTGGCCGTCTGCCGAGAGGTCGCCGAAGTGAAGGCCGCCACCAAGTCGACGGTGATCCAACCCGCGCGGGTCGCGCAGGTCATCACGAGCCGGCGCGAGCTCGCCGCGGCATCGGGAGTCGACCCCGAATTCGCGGAGGCCCTCTTTCGCGTGATCCTCGCGGAGACCCACCGCATCGAGGCGGCCGATCACCGACGACACGAAGCGGCCGCGCCACTCGACAAGCCGGCACCCGACACCGCGCTTCAGATCACCGCAGCTCGCATCGACCACGTGGTGCTCGCGGTCGAGGACCTTCCGCTCGCGCTCGACCATTTGGTGAGCCAGCTCGGCTTTCGCCTGCGCGAGGGAGGCGCTGTTGACATAGCCGTCCTCGATGCGGGTGGCGTCGAGCTTGTGCTGGTTCAGGGAGCGGATGACACGGGCGTCTACCACGTGGGCATCGAGGTACTCGATGGCGACTACGTCCGCACGGCGTTGGTGGAGCGCGGCGTGCGGCTGGCGACGCCGATGGTGATGGGCGCCGACGGCCGTCAGGAGTTCCTGACCGCGCGAGACGATGCGCTCGGCGTGCGGTTCGCGGTGGTGTCGCGCACCGGTGACCGTTCGGGATCGGACGCGCAAGGCGTGCGTGCGCTCCTCGATGCGGTGACGGAACCCGACTCGTGACCGACGACGCCGTAGACCACCTGAAGGCGCTCGCCGAGGCCCGGCGCAACGCGTGGTTGCGCCTGCTCGACCGATTCGGCCTCGGCTTCGACTCCTGAGCCTTACCAGTGGATCTCGGCGCGCACCGGTCGGTGATCGCTCGGTGTCTCGTCGAGGACTTCGCCGTTGGTGGCGCGGTAGCCCGGCGACACCAGCACCTGGTCGAGCTGGAACATCGGGCGGTGCGCCGGCCATGTTCTGCCCCGCACCGGCCGGCTCCATCCGGGAAAGCACAAACCGACGGTCGGTGCCCATAGGTTCATGTCGCCCAGGATCACGGTGGGGCCGACGGAGGGCGCGAGCGCGCGCTTGAGGCGCAAGAGTTGGATGGCGGCGAACGGCACTCGGGGGCTCGGATGGGTGACGACCACACGAAGACCGCCGACGTCGAGGTCGGCGACGATCGCCGCCCGCCAGGTGTGGTCGGTGGGAATGCGCCCGAGGTTGATCAGGTGGTGACCGCGTATGGCGACGCGGGTGAGCAGCGCCATGCCCCACCAGCCGTCGCCCGTTCGTCCGCGGCGCGGCACGAGCAGCCCGTCGCGACCCCCGATGGCCAAACGGCGAAGGTCGACGGCGACAAGCTCGTAGCCGCCCGCCTCCGCGGCGTCCTCCATTGATGAACGTTCGTCGTCGCGCCACGTCTCCTGGACGCCGACGACATCGGCGTCGAGCGCCTTGATCGCGGCGACGACATCGAACGGGCGTAGGTGCGGGCCGAGACCGGCGTGAGCGTTGAAGGAGGCGACGGAGAGTGACGGCACGCGGTACTGATCGGCAGGGGGACCCGAACCCTACAGTCGATGTCGTGGAAGATCGGGTCGTCACTGCGCAGGGCTCGAGCCAAGAACTGGGTCAGGCCCACGGGGAGGCCCTACGTCCTCTCATCCACGAGGCCGTCGACGCGTGGGCGATGTCGCAGGGCGAGATCGAACAGTTTCTCGGTGCCACGGACTTCCTCACCCCTATGCGGACGCACACCCCAGAGCTCGTTTCGGAGCTCGAGGGCATCGCCGAGGGTGCCGCGTTGCCCTTCGCGACCGTCTTCGCCTACAACTTGTTGGACGAGGGCTGGTGGTGGGCGCGGCGGGGTCGCGACATTGCCTTGGGCTGCACGGTTCTCGCGTTGCTCGACGGCGGCGAGGCGCGCCCCGTGCTCGCGCAGAACATGGACCTGGGTGAGCACAACAACGGCTTCCAAGTCGTGCTGCGGCTCACGCCCGATGACGGACCCCCGATCACGGTCTTGTCGATGGCGGGGTATCTCGGCCTCACAGGCGCGAACGACGCGGGCGTCGGCGTCTGCGTGAACACGTTGCCGATGCTGCGGCACAGCGCGCGCGGCTTACCGGTTGCCGCGGTCCTACGCGGTGTTCTGAGCCGCCGCTCGCGCAGCGAGGGCGCGGCGTTCTTACGCTCGGTCCCTCACGCTGCTGGTCAGAACTACGCCATCGGTGATGGCGCGGGCCTCACCGATCTCGAAGCCGATGCCAACGGCATTTCCGAGGTGTCGTTTGAAGATGGTCGGTTCGCGCACACCAACCACCCGCTCGAAAGCCCTTCGGTGGAGAAGGCCGACGCGGAAGGCGTCGTGAATTCGCAGCGGCGCCTGACACGGGCGCGCGAGCGTCTGGCCAGCGCCAAGACGGCCGGTGAGCTGGCGTTGGTTCTCGAGGATCGCGACGCTCCGATCTGCGCGACGGGCGAGGGTGGTCGGTGGACATTCGGCTCGATACTGATGACACTCGGCGTGCCGCCCCATATCCGGGTGGCCCTCGGTCCGCCCGATCGAACCGCCTGGCTCGACGTCTCACCAGCGGCATGATCCCTCGGCTCGTATCATCGACTGCATGCTGACCGGCCGGCCCGACGCGCTGAAGGGCGTCGCCGAGGCCGCCAGCGAGCGTGTGCCCGACGGTTTCGTGGCGCAGTACTTCGCGCACATACCTTCCGACGATCTCGAGAATCGAGCGCCCGAAGTACTCGCGACGATCGCCGCCGACCACTATGACAAGGGTCGGGTGCGGCACGCGGCCGAAGCGATCGTCGACATCGAGGTGCCGGAACACGGGCCGGCCGTCGCGAGAATCGTCACCGACGACATGCCGTTTCTGGTCGACTCGGTCACGATGGCGTTCGCGCGCCACGGCCTCGCGATCCACTTGTTGCTGCACCCGTTACTGCGCGTCGTGCGCGATGGCGACGGTGTGCTCAGGTCGATGTCGGAAAACCGCGCGGGCCCCGGCCTTCTCGAAGCGTGGATTCTCGTCGAGTTCGACCGGCTCGCCGCCGGCGCCGTAGAAGTTCTCACCGCCGACCTGCGCGCCGTACTCGCCGAGGTGGCGACGGCGGTACGCGATTGGCCGGCGATGAGGGAGAAGGCGGCTTCGATCGCCGATGCGCTGGTCGGTACCGATACCGAGGCCGCCGCGTTTCTCCGCTGGCTCACCCACGACCACTTCACATTTCTCGGCGCGGTCGACCGCGAGGGGCATCGTCTCGGCCTCGCGCGCAACGAAGAATTGCTCGACGCCGCCGACGGCACGCTGCTCGTGCTCGGCCGCACCCGTGGGCTGTCACGCGTCCACCGGCCCAGCCGGCTCGACCTGGTTCGGGTGCAGGCGGGCACCGCCGCGATGTTCGTCGGTCTCTATACGGAGCGCGCTATCCGCCAGGCCGTCGACGAGATCCCGGTGATCAGACGCAAGGTCGCGAGCATCATCGAGAGCTCGGGGATCCCGCCGATGAGCCACAGCGGTAAGGCCCTCAGGGCGATCCTCGAGGTGTACCCGAGAGACGAGCTTTTCGTCGCGCCCATCGCCGACATCGCCACGGTGGCGTTGGGAGTCCTCGAATTAAGCGAGCGCCGCCAGGTGAAGGCTTTCGTACGCCACGACGCCCAAGCCGGCCTGCTGTCGGTGCAGGTGTATTTGCCCCGCGACCGCTACACCACGGGCACGGTGTGGCGGATCGAGCAGCATCTCCGCGCGGTGTTCGGGGCATCATCGGCCGATAGCTCGAGCCTTCTCACCGATTCGGTCCTGGCGCGGGTGCACGTGCTGCTACCCGTCGATCGCCAGCCGTCGGTCGACATCGCGCGACTCGACAGGGATCTCGCCGACCTCACCCGAACGTGGGCGGAAGGTTTCCACGACGCGCTCGTCGCCGAGCGGGGCCCCGACGCGGCGGCCGCCACCGAGAGGATCTGGCTTCCCGGTCTTCCGGCCGCCTACCGCGACACGTATAACGCTACCGCCGCTGTCGCCGATCTGGCCACGATCTCGGGTCTCGACGACCAGGGGCTGGCGATGCGGCTGCAGCCCGGCTCCGACGGTTGTCGTCTCAAGTTGTATCGCCGCGCCGAACCGATCGCGTTGTCGGCCGTGTTACCGGTGCTCGAGAACCTCGGCATGACGGTCATCGACCAGCGTCCGTTCGAACTGCGCCCGACGGAGGGCCCTGTCGTTTGGCTCGCCGACTTCGGGCTGCGGCCGCGCGGTGATAGCGACCCGCTCGGTGACGAACAGGTCCGTTGGCAGTTCCTGCGCGCCCTGCGGGCGGTTCTCGAGGGCGAAGTCGAGAACGACGGCTTCAACGCCCTCGTGCTCGCGGCCAAGCTCACGCCCGAGCAGATCGTCATCTTGCGCGCCTACGCGAAGTATCTCCGCCAGGCGGGCACGACGTTCAGTGAGAGCTATCTCGCGCAGACGCTCAACGCCAACGGCACCATCGCCCACCTCGTCGTCGAGTTGTTCGAGGCTCGGCTCGATCCGGCGCCCCCATCACCTCCCGATGTCGACGCGCTCGGAGCCGCCATCACCGCCGCGCTGGCTGACGTCGGGAGCCTCGACGACGACCGCATCCTGACGTCGTTCATGCGGCTCGTGGAGGCGACGACGCGCACGTCGTACTACCAACGCGTCGACGGCGCGCCGCAATCATTCCTCGCGGTAAAGCTCGACCCCAGCAAGATTCCGGAACTGCCACTCCCTCGGCCGATGTTCGAGATCTGGGTGTACTCACCCCGCACCGAAGGTGTGCACCTTCGTGGTGGGCGCGTCGCCCGCGGGGGCATCCGCTGGAGTGATCGGCGCGAGGATTTTCGCACCGAGGTCTTGGGACTCATGAAGGCGCAAATGGTGAAGAACGCAGTGATCGTGCCCACGGGCGCGAAGGGCGGCTTCGTCGTGAAGCAGCCGCCCTCCGACCCGGAGGCGCTCCGGTCGGAGGTCGTCACCTGTTATCGGGTCTTCATCTCCGGACTGCTTAGCCTCACCGACAACATCGTGGGTGCCAACGTCGTCCCACCGGCGAACACTGTCCGCTACGACACTGATGATGCGTACCTCGTCGTCGCCGCCGACAAGGGCACGGCAACTTTTTCTGATATGGCGAACGAACTCGCTCTCGCCCATGGCTTCTGGCTCGGTGACGCGTTCGCGTCGGGTGGTTCCACGGGCTACGACCACAAGAAGATCGCCATCACCGCACGCGGCGCTTGGGAATCGGTGCGCCGCCATTTCAAGTCGGTTGGGGTCGACGCCGACACCGCCGAACTCACCGTGGTTGGCATCGGCGACATGTCCGGTGACGTGTTCGGCAACGGGATGCTGCGCTCGCCCCATCTGCGGCTCATCGGCGCGTTCGATCATCGACACGTGTTCGTCGATCCGACCCCCGACCCGACCGCGTCCTTCGCCGAGCGCCTCAGGTTGTTCCAGCTCCCGCGCTCATCGTGGGCCGACTACGCGTCCGACTTGATCTCAGAGGGAGGGGGAGTCTGGCCGCGCAGCGCGAAGTCGATCTCGCTGTCACCGCAGGCCCGCCGGGCACTCGGCATCGAGACCGAGCGTCTGACTCCGGCGGAGCTCATCAGCGCGATCCTCAGGGCACCGGTCGACCTGCTCTGGAACGGTGGCATCGGGACGTACGTGAAGGCCTCCACCGAAACGAACGCCGATGTCGGCGACCGGGCGAATGACGCGGTTCGGGTCAACGGAGCCGACTTGAGGTGCAAGGTCGTCGCGGAGGGCGGCAATCTCGGATTCACGCAGTATGGGAGAGTCGAGTTCGCGCTGAAGGGCGGGCTCATCAACACCGACGCCATCGACAACTCAGCGGGAGTCGACTGCAGCGACCACGAGGTCAACCTGAAGATCCTTCTCGACGCGGTCGTCGCGCAAGGAGCTCTCACGACCGACGCGCGCAACGCCCTGCTCGTGGCGATGACCGACGACGTATCCGAGCTCGTCCTCGACGACAACAAGGCTCAGACGCTCGCCCTCGCCAACGCCCGTCATCAGGCGTCCTCGATGATCGACGTGCACGCGCGCTACATCCGCAGCCTCGCCGCGGAGGGGCTCCTCGACCGCGACATCGAGTCCTTGCCCACCGACCGCCAGCTGGCCGAGCGGCAGGCGGCCGGTCTCGGTCTCACGACCCCTGAGTTCGCGGTGCTGCTCGCCTACACCAAGCTCACGAACACCCACGAGGTGCTCGAATCGCGCCTGCCCGACGACCCGGCGGTCGAAAGCGAGCTGGACGCCTACTTCCCCTCACAGGTCCGAGATCAATACGCCGGCTACATCAGTGCTCATCGCCTGCGGCGCGAGATCATCGCCACTCGCATCGTGAACCAGATGGTGAACCGAGCCGGCATCTCGTTCGATCACCGCATGTCGGAGGAGACCGGCGCCACCGTTCCCGACATCACCGCCGCGCATATCGCCGCGGCACGAATTTTCGAACTCGACCGGTATTGGCACGAGGTTGATGCACTCGCCCTGACGGCATCGGTACAAACGCCCCTGCTGCTCGATCTCCGCCGGCTCGTCGAGCGGGGCGTGCAGTGGTTGCTGCGGCGGCGCCGTCCTCCGCTCGACATCGCGGCCACAGTCGTTGCATTCGCGAGCGGGACGGCGGCACTGGCCAACGAGCTACCCGACCTTCTGATCGGCAGTGACCGCGAGACGCTGTTCGCCGACGCCGCGCGACTCGTCACGTCCGGCGTCCCCGACGATCTCGCGATGGTGGGCGCCGGGTGGCGTCTGCTGCATCTGTCGTTCGACCTCGTCGAAGTGGCCGCGGCGCGGCGCACCACGGTGAGCCGGGCCGCTGCCGTCGGCTTCACGTTGAGCGATCGCCTCGGGCTCGATTGGCTACGTGACCGTATCGACGCGTTGCCCAGGGCCGACCGCTGGCAGAGTCAGAGCCGGGGCGCGCTGCGCGACGACCTGTCAAGCGAATGGCGCGAGCTCACCGCCGACGTCCTCCGCGGCGATCCGTTCGCCGACCCTGGCGCCCTTGTCGACGGCTGGTGCGCCGCGAACGATCGCTCGGTCACGCGGTGCCGACGCGTGTTCGCCGATGTGCGGGCCGGTGGAGTCTTCAACCTGGCCACGTTGTCGGTGGCGATCCGTGCGGTGCGCAACCTGGTGATCGCGGGCGCACCGCCTACGTGAGTCAGGCAGCGTGCCAGTCGGCCGGCCGCGGGAACATCGCCCGCGCGCCGCACGGCGGCGTGAACGGCTTCCACTGACCTTCGCGCTGCGCCAACCGGTCGGCGACGGCAACGAGTACGGCGGGGTTCACGCCGAGGCCGCTGTGGCTGCCGTGCACTTCGATGTTCTCCCGCTGTGGCCCCGGTGCCTCGATGCAGGACTGCCAGCGGACCACACCGTCGGTGCGGGTGTAGATCGCCGTGGCGGGAACGACAAGCGGTGCCTTGTGGTGTTCCTGCGTGCGAAAAGCCGTCA
This sequence comes from Acidimicrobiales bacterium, assembly GCA_040002995.1. Classification (GTDB taxonomy): domain Bacteria; phylum Actinomycetota; class Acidimicrobiia; order Acidimicrobiales; family Ilumatobacteraceae; genus JBDUDK01. The sequence continues at coordinate 14,136 of JBDUDK010000055.1, forward strand.
TGTCCGCGATGAAGTAGGGCTCGGCTTGGTGCCATAGCGGCTCGGCGGCGCTGTGGTCGCGGTCGGTGAGTCGAAACGGTGTACCCAGCGTGATGACCTGTCGCACGATCTCGGGATGCTTGCGAGCGAGCTCACGCGCGTAAATGCCACCGAGACTCCACCCGATGAGCGAGACGTTGCGCTGGTGGCGCTCGTAGATCTCGACGAGGCGTTCTTCGACGCCGGCCATGATGCGCGGCGTGGGGCCGAGGTTTCGTCCCAGCCGCCATCCGTGCACCCAATAGCCCTGACCGCGCAAGAACCAACGCAACGGAACGGTGGAGCGGTCACTCGCGGTAAAGCCCGGAAGCACGAGCACGGGATGGCGATCGCCGCGACCGAGCAAGCGCAGAAACGGGGACGCCGCGGCGAATGCGCCGAGTTCGAACAACGCGCGCTGCTCGAGCCATGTGAGCAGAGTCGATGGTGGATCTACCGGTCGCGACTGAGCACCCGTCACCAGATTCCCCTTATGGCCGAGGGAGCGCCAGTGTAGGAAGAACGAACCATTCTTATCGGCGACCCTCAAGATCATTCAAGCGTTTGGCAAGGCGCGTCGATGTTTCGTCAACGATCCGCAACCGGATCATCACATGCACGAGGGGAGGGCCGCGCATGCCTGCGCTCAGTATTGACGACGCCGCGCATCTTTTGCGTCGAGCTGGCTTCGGGGGAACTCTGGCCGAGATCAACGCGCTCAACGGCCAAGACCGCGCGACGACGGTCGACACCATCTTGAGCCAAACGGGGCCGCCCGACACGTTCACCCCAATCGGCGCGACCGAATACGACCAGTGGATAAGCCTCATTCAGTGGTGGTACCAGCGAATGATCGCGACCACGGCGCCGCTCATCGAAAAGATGACGCTGTTTTGGCACGGACACTTCGCCACCGCGCAAAACACGATTAGCAACTTCACGCTCATGTACCAGCAGAACGCCATGTTCCGGGCGAACGCGCTGGGCAACTTCCGCACGTTGACGCACGCGGTCGGCCGGGATCCCGCGATGCTCTTCTACCTCGACAACGACCCCAACGTGAAGGGTCGCCAGAACGAGAACTTCGCCCGCGAGCTGTGGGAATTGTTCACGCTCGGGGTCGGCAACTACACGCAGGACGAGGTCGTGGCGAGCGCTCGCTCATGGACAGGACACGGCGTGACGCCCTATCCGGGGCCGTACCTCTTCCTCTATACCGACAGCAAGCACGACCACGGCGTGAAGACCATCTTCGGTCAAACCGCTGACTGGGATGGCGACCAGGTGATCGACCTCTCCCTCCGCGACGACGCGGCCAAGCAGTTGACCGCCGCCCGGTTCATCGCGCGGAAGCTATGGACGTTCTTCGCCTACCCGAATCCGTCGCAGGCGATCGTGGACACACTCGCCAACGTATTCATCTCCACCGACTGGAACATCACGTCGGCGATGCGGACCCTTCTCAACCACGACGAGTTCTACTCCGCGACGGCCAAGCAGGGTCTCGTGCGCACGCCCGTCGAGTTCATGGTGGCGTGCATGCGTTACAGCGGCATCGCGCCCGTTGACGCTCATCCCGAGTGGTACGCGGACGACATGGGCCAGGAGATCTTCAATCCGCCCGACGTATCGGGGTGGAAGAACAACGCGTACTGGATCTCGTCGGGCTCGTTCTGGGGGCGCGCCGACTTCGTGCGCAACGTGACCTCCAAGGCGAACAACGCGGATCCCCTCTTGAACAAGCTCGTAGACGAGCGCGCCGACACCGTTCCGATCGCGGTGCAGCGGCTCTTCGATCGCTTCGCCATCACCAATCCGGCCGCGGCGACGCGCACCGCGCTCGAGAACTGGCTAACTGCCGAGCGGGTCGCTCACGGCTCGGCCGAGCGGGCCAACATCTTCATCCTCACGATGCTCACCCCCGACTTCCAGTTGGCGTAGGAGACGACACGATGGCTCTCGATCTGGATATCGAATGGGACGATGCCCTCGCGCTGCTCTCTGAGCCCGAGACCGGCAAAAACGTATTTTCTCGGCGCGCTTTCCTCCAGGCGGCGGCAGCCGGCGTCGCCGGTACGGCGCTGGCCACCATGCCGGGCGTCCTCCGCGGGCGCGAGGCATGGGCGGCCGGCCCCGTCAAACCCAATGACGGCATCCTCGTCACGTTGGCCTTCTTCGGCGGCAATGACGGACTTAACACGCTCGTGCCCTACGGCAACGCGCGCTACTACCAGTTGCACTCGAGCATCGGCATTCCGCAGGCCAACGTCCTTCCGATCACGTCGTCGGTCGGACTCCACCCGAACCTGATCAACACGAAAGCCATGTTCGATCAGGGAACGCTCGCCATCATCCAGGGCGTCGGGTACCCCAATCCGTCGCTCAGCCATTTCGACGGCATGGCGACGTGGATGGCCGGTCATTCGAGTGGAGGTAACCCGGGGTCGGGCTGGATCGGCCGCTACCTCGACGGTCTTCCCCCGGAGTCGGCGTCGCTCAACGGCGTGAGCCTGGGCACGTCGGTGCCGCTGCTCATGAAGGGCAACTCGGTCAGTGGAATCGGGTTGCCCACCAGCATGGGTTCGGTGTTCGGGACGAGTACCAGTCTCTCGGAGAAGCGGATGTACGACGCCGTGAAGGCGTTCTCCGCCGGTCCGCAACGAGGTCAGTGGGGCGACCGCCTTGCGATCAACGAGCGCGACACGATCGACCTCGGGAACCGTCTTTTGCCTGCGTATCAGAACATCACCAGCAATGGCCTCACGCGCCAGCTGACGCTCGCCGCGAAGTTGATCAACGCCAACCTCGGCATCCGCGTGATCAACCTCGGTTTCGGCGGCTTCGACAATCACGCGGGTGAGCGGGGTAGCCACGACGGCCTGATGAGCCAGCTCGACGCCGCGTTGCAGGCGTTCTTCGCCACCCTGGCCCCGCAGTTCGCCCGCCAGGTGACACTGATGAGCTACTCGGAGTTCGGTCGTAGGCCCCAGCAGAACGATTCGGCCGGCACCGATCACGGCACGGCCAGCTGTCTGTTAGTAGCCGGCGCAAACGTCCGCGGCGGCCTCTACGGCGAGTACCCGTCGCTCACGTCGCTCGACCGCAGCGGCAACCTCGTGTTCTCGGTTGACTTCCGGTCCGTTTATACGAGCGTGCTGGGTCCGTGGATGGGTGCCGACGCGCAGCAGATCATCGGCGCCGCCTACGAGGACCTCCACCTGTTCCGCGCGGTGCCCGGCGTCGACCCGCTCATCGGTGGCGACGGCGGCCCCCTCGGAGGTGGCTCGGGGAGCTATTGGATCGTCACGAGTCTCGGCACGGTGCTGGCGTATGGCACGGCGGCCAACATGGGGAGCGCACCCGCGGGTACGTCGATCGCGGCGATGGCGGCAACGCCACAACGCGACGGTTACTGGCTCGTGGAGCCGGGAGGCACGGTCTACGCGTTCGGGGCATCAAAACACGCCGGCGACATGGCCGGCGCCCGACTCAACGGTCCGATCGTGGGCATGGCCTCCACGCCCTCCGGCAAGGGCTATCTGTTGCTGGGCTACGACGGTGGCTTGTTCTGCTTTGGCGACGCCGCCTTCTACGGGTCGATGGGCGCAACGCGTTTGAACGCGCCCATCGTCGCTCTCGCGCCGACGCCCACCGGCAAGGGCTACTGGTTGGTCGCCTCCGACGGGGGAGTGTTCTCCTTCGGCGACGCCGCGTTCTTCGGCTCGATGGGGGCATTGAAGCTCAACGCCCCCGTGGTCGGGATCGCGGCAACAGCGTCGGGAAAGGGCTACTGGCTGGCGGCCGCCGACGGCGGCATGTTCTGCTTCGGCGACGCCGCGTTCAAGGGGTCCGCGGGGTCGTTGAAGTTGAACGCGCCGGTCGTTGGCATGCAACCGACGCCTACGGGCAAGGGCTACTGGCTTGTCGCCCGTGACGGGGGTGTCTTCACGTTCGGCGATGCCGCATTCGGTGGATCGGGCGCGGGTCAAGGTCACACGATCGTGGGCATGAGCGCGTAGGTTCGGCTTTCTAATCGGCGCCCGTTGGGTGTGTGTACTTCGAGGGTGTTGTCGGGG
>JBDUDK010000039.1:0-18202 GCA_040002995.1 Acidimicrobiales bacterium
CACCACCAACACTGGCGAATCGAAGGCAACGCCACCAACCTCACCATCCACCCACCAAACGACGGCGGCGAAGCGACACGCCTCACCCACCGAAGCGAGCAATGAGAAAGGGCCTTCAGACGCTCGTTCGGTAGCCTCGCCCGGTGCCCCTGTTCCAGGCCCCAGCCGGCACGCGCGACATCCTTCCCCCTGATTCCGATCGTTGGCGCCGTTTTGTGTCGGTGTTTGCCGACGTCGTCGAGCCCGCGGGCTATGGGCAGATCATCTTGCCGATGTTCGAGGACTTGGGCGTGTTCCAGCGTGTGGGCGAGTCCACCGATCTCGTCACCAAGGAGATGTACGACTTCGAGGACAAGGGCGGTCGGCGCATCGCGCTTCGTCCAGAGCAAACGGCCTCGGCCGCGCGAGCGTACGCGGAACACCGCCCGACACCGCCGTGGAAGATCTGGTACGCCGGTCCGAACTTCCGGTATGAGAAGGCGCAGAAGGGCCGTTACCGCCAGTTCGACCAGGTCGGCATCGAGGTCATGGGCGTCAACGATCCGCTGTGCGATGTCGAGGTGATCGCCCTGGCATGGCGGTTCTACGAGGCGCTTGGCCTACGAAGGGTCAGCTTGTTGCTCAATTCGTTGGGCGAGGCCGACGACCGCCGGCGCTACATCGACGCGCTCGGTGCCTACCTGCGCGGGCGCGAAGGCGAGCTCACGAAGGAGAGCCGCGAGACGCTGGGTCGCAACCCCCTTCGGGTCCTCGACTCTAAGCGCGCCGCCGACGAGGCCGTGATAGCCGGCGCGCCGGGCATGGTCGACTTCCTCTCGAACAGCGCGGCGGAGCACTTCGCGGCGGTCCAAGGCGGCCTACGAGCGTTGGGGATTCCGTTCGTCATCGCGCCGAGGCTCGTCCGCGGGCTCGACTACTACCGCCTCACCACGTTCGAGTTCGCGGCCGAAGCGCTCGATGCTGCTCAGAACGCCGTCGGCGGCGGTGGTCGCTACGACGGTCTCGTCGAGGAAATGGGCGGGCCGCCGACACCGGGCATCGGATTCGCGCTCGGCGTCGACCGCACGCTGCTCGCGTGTGACGCTGAAAGCGTGTTCCCCCCGCCACCCGCCGATGTCGACGTGTGGGTGATCGACACCACCGACGGCGCCAGCGCGCTCGAGCTCACGTTCATGTTCCGCGCGGCGGGCCTGTCGGCGGATCGCTCGTTCGACGGTCGTTCGATGAAAGCCCAGATGAAGGCGGCCGATCGTTCGGGCGCGGCCGTCGCGGTGATCGTCGGCGACGACGAGATCGCCGCCGCCGAAGTCACGGTCCGGCCGATGCGCGCCGCCGGTGACCAACGGCGCGTAGCGCGAGCCGACGTGATCGAGCATGTGAGGAAGCTGATCGACGCATGAGCATGAGAACCGACTACTGCGGCGTATTGCGGGCCGTCGACGCTGGCCGCCCGGTGACGCTGTGTGGCTGGGTGGCCCGTCGGCGCGAGCACGGCGAGCACCTCGCCTTCATCGACGTGCGCGACCACACAGGGCTCGTGCAATGCGTCGTCGACGGCGCGGCCGACCTTCGGAGCGAATACGTGGTGCGCATCACCGGTGTCGTGAGGGCCCGGCCACCCGGCACGGTGAACCCGGCGCTGGCAACGGGCGAAGTCGAGGTGGGGGAGTGTGCGGTGGAGGTGCTCTCGGCCGCCGAGCCGCCGCCGTTTCCGATCGATGAGCGCGCCGACGATGTCGACGAGACGCTGCGCCTTCGCTTCCGCTATCTCGATATCCGCCGCGAGCGCATGCAACGCAACCTCCGCCTCCGGGCCACCCTGAACTCCGCATTGCGGCGGGCGATGGAGCGCCAGGGGTTCGTCGAGGTGGAGACGCCCATGCTGGTGCCGTCGACGCCGGAGGGGGCGCGCGAGTTTCTCGTGCCGTCGCGCCAGGCGCCCGGCTCGTTCTATGCGCTTCCCCAGAGCCCGCAACTGTTCAAACAGCTCTTGATGGTGGCGGGCGTCGATCGCTACTACCAGATCGCGCGCTGCCTTCGCGACGAAGACTTGCGCGCCGACCGGCAGTACGAGTTCATGCAACTCGATGCCGAGATGAGCTTCGTCGATCAAGACGACGTGATTGCCGCGATCAGCGAGGCCGTGCTCGATGGCGCCGAGGCCGTGCTCGGCGTGCGTCCGGGGCCCATCGAGCGGATCACGTGGCGCGACGCCATCGACCGCTACGGCGTCGACAAGCCCGATCTCCGTTTCGGCATGGAACTCGTTGAGCTCACGCCGCTGTTCGCATCGACGGAGTTCAAGGCATTCGCAGGGGCCGGGTCCATAAAGGGCATCCGCGTGCCCGGTCGGGCCGGCGATTTCGGGCGCAGCAAACTCGACGGCCTCACCGATAAAGCCAAGAAGCTCGGAGCGAAAGGGTTGGTGTGGCTCAAGGTGGGCGACGGCCGCGTGCTCGACTCACCGGTCGCCAAGTTCTTGAGCGCCGAGGAGCAAACGGCTCTGTCGACCACTATGGCTGCTGAGCCCGGTGACCTTCTCCTGGTCGTGGCCGACGAGTGGGCGACCACCTGCGACGTGCTCGGCCAACTCCGCAACGAGCTCGGCCGCCCGCCGGTGTTCGAGGGGCCGTACCGCTACGTGTGGGTGGTCGACTTCCCGATGTTCGTCGGGGTGGACGCCGTCACGGGCACGCCGAAGCCGGGCCATCACCCCTTCACCCACCCCCACGACGACGATCTCGACCGGCTCGAGTCCGATCCGATGTCGGTGCGTTCGAAGGCGTACGACCTCGTGCTCAACGGATGGGAGCTTGGGTCTGGTTCCATCCGCATCACGGAGCCGGCCCTGCAGGCGCGCGTGTTCCGGCTCATCGGGATAAGCGCGGAAGCGGCGCAGCGGCGGTTCGGATTCTTCCTTTCACCCTTCCGCTACGGCGCGCCGCCGCATGGGGGATTCGCATTCGGGATCGACCGGCTCACGGCCATCCTCGCGGGGGAGGAGAACATCCGTGAGGTCATCGCCTTCCCCAAGACGCAGTCGGGCGTTGATCCGATGACAAACGCGCCGACTCCCGTCGACGACCGCCAGCTCGTCGATCTCGGCATTCGTGCAGTGCCGCCCAAGTGAAAGACAGGGGGTGGCACCCCGCCGGTGCCACCCCTGAACGCGTCAGTCAGTCGTCGTGTTCGCCGCCGTGACCCTCGTCTCCATGGTCGTCGTCGCCGCTCACTGCGGCGAGGGCGTTGACGATCCCGTGCCCGTAGAAGCCGTTGTACGCGGCATCACCCACGCACAGGGCGTTGTAGTTGGCCGGGCGATCCGGATAGATGAGCGGGTTTTCTGCGGGGCAGGGCGTCTGCGTCGCCGTGCGGAAGAGCACCTTGGCCACGTTGCGGGGCTCCATGCCCCAGCCCTTGTACTTGCCCATCCACTCACCGTGGGCGCTGACGACGAGGGCCGCGACACCTGCCGCGTGCGGTGACGCCATCGACGTCCCCTGGATGTACTGGTAGAGGCCGCAGACGTCGCCGTTGCAATCGCGCACCACAAACGGCGTGAGCGACTCGCCCGTGTTCGGGTCGATGTCGCCGTTGGCCACCGCGACATTCAGCGGATACGGAGCCAGGATGAGGTTCTCAGGCGTGCGGTACTTCGGTGTACCGAAGAAGTCGCGAAAGTCGCCTCCGGGCGCGCTGACGTCGATCTGGTTGATGCCCCAGTTCGAGTAGTACGCCTTGCGCCCAGACGGACCGACCGCCGAGACGTTGATCACGCCGGGACCTTCCGACGGCATGCTGAGGCACGTCGCACGGTCGATGGTGCGCGGATAGGCCGTGTCGAGCGGGTAGTCGGGGCTGCTCGCGTCGACGCCGGGGAAGTTGAGGTCGGTGTTCTCGTTCCCCGCGGCAGCGATGAGTGTGACGCCGTTGCGCCGCGCGAACTTCAACGCGCGGGTGGTGGCGTCGATGATGGTGCGCTGCTCGGCCTGGGCCGCGGGCGAGTCCGCCGGGTTGCTGGTGCAGTTGTAGAGCCACGGATCGGTGTAGAAGCTCATGTTCACGACGTCGATGCCGTGACGTCCGGCGAACGTGAGCGCGTTGAGCGTGGGCTCCAAGAAGAAGAAGCCGGAGTCCTGCCCGGCGCGGAGATTCACGATCGTGACGTTGGGCGCCACTCCGGCCATCCCCAACCCATTGATCGGTGCCGCGATTGTGCCGGCGACGTGGGTGCCGTGGCCGTCATCGTCCTCGTTATTGGGGTCGACACACGACGCGTGCTCACACGGACCGTCGATCGCGGGGATGTCGGTCGTGAAGTTCCGGCTCAGCTCGGCGTTGAAGTTCGACGCGATGTCCGGGTGGGTGCCGTCTACGCCCGTGTCGATGATGCCCACGGTGACGGCGCGACGTCCCGGCTCCACCTTGTATGAGCCGTCGGATGTGGCGCCGATCATCTTCATGTCCCATTGGAGATCGGCCAGCGGCTCGTCGGCCGGCGCGGCCTTCGCGTGCTCGTGCGAGGACCCTCGCGCCGCGGCGCGTTCGGCGGTGAGCTTCTCGACGTCGTCGCGATTGGTGGCGGTGTCGACGGGAGCCTCGCCCACGATGCGGTCGCGGGCGACGCCACCAACACCTCCCGCACGGGTTTCGTCGGCGAAGTTGGCGTTGGTGGCCGTGACCGTGAGCATGCCGATGTCGCTGTTGACCCGGACCACTGTGCCGCCCGCAGTTTCGACGGCGGCGCGGGCGGCGTCGAGTGACTGCCCCACGGCGGTTAATACGACGTAGGTGGTCTCGGTGGCGGGCGTATCCGTCGAGGCCACAACCGGTGCTGCGGTGGCGACAAAGCCGCCAACGAGGACGGCCACCCCCAGGAGCGGCCCGGCAGATCGAGACGTAGATCGGGACGAAGTTCGAGACATCGTTGTCCTTCCCTTTTGTTTAGGCGATCGGACCCCAACGGTCTCGGCGCGAGACCCTAGAACGGCGCTCGGCGGCAGGGCGACGGCGGTACGGTCGAGCCGTGGACCTGTTCAGCTCGGCCGTCCAGGATCGCCTCGCGGCGCAGGCGCCGCTGGCCGCGCGGCTGCGTCCCCACACCCTCGACGACGTCATCGGCCAGGAACACCTCCTCGGGCCGGGACGTCCGCTACGGGCGCTCATCGAGGCGGACCGCCTGAGTTCGGTGATCTTCTGGGGCCCACCGGGAACGGGAAAGACCACCCTGGCCCGGCTCATCGCCACGACCACTGCCAAGGCCTTCGAGCCGCTCTCGGCCGTGAACGCCACGGTGAAAGACGTGAGGGAGATCGTTGAGCGGGCCCGCCAGCGTCTCGGCGAGCTCGACCAGCGAACGATCCTGTTCCTCGACGAGATACACCGGTTCAACAAGGCCCAGCAGGATGCCTTGCTACCGAGCGTCGAAGACGGGCTGATCGTGCTCATCGGCGCCACGACCGAGAACCCCTACTTCGAAGTCAACCCGCCCCTGTTGTCGCGATCGACGCTGTTTCGCCTCCACCCGCTCGATACCGCCGCGCTGCGCGCCCTCGTCGAGCGGGGTCTCGCGTTCGAAGGGGCAACGTCCGATGAGGACGCGATCGAGCACCTCACGAGCCGAGCGAGCGGCGACGGCCGCCATGCGTTGACCGCCACAGAGGTCGCGGTCGTCCTGGCCGGCGGCCGCGGCCATCACGTCACCCTCGTACACGCGGAGGCCGCGCTCGGGGCCAAGGCGATCCGCTACGGGCGCGACGACCACTACGACGTGATCAGCGCGTTCATCAAGTCGATCCGGGGCAGTGATCCTGATGCCGCGCTCCACTGGCTGGCGAGGATGCTCGAGGCAGGGGAGGATGCGCGGTTCATCGCGCGCCGGCTGATCATCCTCGCGAGCGAAGACATCGGGATGGCCGATCCGACCAGCCTCCTTGTCGCGGTGGCGGCGGCCCACGCGCTCGAGCACGTCGGCCTGCCCGAAGCTCAGCTGAACCTGGCCCAGGCCACGGTCCACCTGGCTAGCGCGCCCAAGAGCAACCGCAGTGCGCTCGGCATCTGGGCGGCCCGCGCCGACGTACAAGGCGGTATGGGGGGCGAGGTGCCCGCTCACTTACGCGACGCCAGCTACAAGGCGGCGCGATCGCTCGGGCACGGTGACGGCTACGAGTACCCTCATGACGACCCGAGGGGCTGGCTCCCCCAGCAGTACCGGCCGAACGACGTCGCGGAGCGCCGGTACTACGAGCCGAGCGAGCACGGTTTCGAGCAGGAGGTAGGCAAGCGGATGGAGGAGCACCGGTGAGAGCGCGTGACTTCGCCCTCGTCGTCGCCACCGTACTGTGCACGATCGGCTTTGCCGGATTAGTCGTCGCGTTGGTCTATGTCTTGCGGGCGCTCGCCGAGCTGCGCCAAGCCGTCGCACTGTTGTCGACCCAAACGGGCCCGCTCCTCACCGACCTGAGAAAGTCGGTCGCGGAAGCCCGCGGCGATCTCCAACGCTTCGACCGCGTGCTCGGCTCTGCGGAAGCGATCAGCTCGTCGGTGGAGGGGGCCTCGCGAGTCGCCAAGGCGGCCCTCTCGGTCCCCGTCATCAAGACCGTCGCCATCGCATCGGGCACGAAGCGAGCCGCTCGACGCCTCCGCCGCCGCGAGAGGGCGCGCTGATGCTGACGCGCATCACGTGGTTCATGGCCGGCACGGCCGTCGGGCTGGGCGGCTCGGTCTGGGCCCGTCGCAAAGTTCGGCGCACTGCGGAGCGGCTGGCGCCGTTGCACCTCGCCACCAACGCAATAGACGCCATGAGGGAAGCCGTCCGGGAGGGCCGCGACGCCATGCGAGCCAAGGAAGTCGAGTTGCGCGCCGTCCGCGACGGTCACCCCGCCACCGGGTCGGCTCCGACTCCTGTGCGGTCCCTTCACGTCGTGGTCGACGCGACGCCGGAACTTCGCGCCGTGGCGGGCCAGCAAGGACCGCGGCGGCGCGCTCGCCGCTAGCACTAACCGCCCGGGGTCGAGCGAGGCCCCTCGGTAGGCTGCAAGCACGATGAGTACGCCGCCCCAGACCGCCAACGAGTTCCGCCGGGCCTTCACCGACTTCTTCGTCGCGCGCAATCACGTCCTCGTGCCGTCGGCGAGTCTCATCCCGCACGATCCCACCGTCTTGTTCACCGTGGCCGGGATGGTGCCGTTCAAGCCGTACTTCACGGGCGACGAGACGCCGCCCTTCCGCCGGGCCACGAGTTCCCAGAAGTGCGCTCGGGCCGGCGGTAAGCACAACGACCTCGACGACGTGGGCCGCACCGCCCGCCATCTCGTCTTCTTCGAGATGCTGGGCAACTTCAGTTTCGGCGACTATTTCAAGGCCGACGCGATCCCGTTCGCGTGGACGTTCTATACCGACGACCTCGGCCTCGATCCCGATCGCCTTTGGATAACCGTCCACGACTCAGACGACGAGGCCGAGCAGATCTGGATCGACGCGGCGGGGGTTCCGCCCGAGCGCATCCAGCGGCTGGGCGACAAAGAAAACTTCTGGCAGATGGGCGACACCGGCCCCTGTGGCCCGTGTTCGGAGATCTTCTACGACTACGGCCCGGCGTTCGGCGCGGAAGGCGGTCCGAAGTACGGGGCAGAGACCCGCTACGTCGAGATCTGGAATCTGGTCTTCATGCAGTACAACCAGGCGTCCGACGGCAGCCGCACACCGCTGCCGAAGCCGTCGATCGACACCGGCGCAGGGCTCGAGCGCAACATCGCCGTTCTTCAGGGCGTCGATTCCGTCTGGGAGACCGACCTCATGCGCCCGCTGGTCGAGCAGGCGTGCTCACTCACCGGAAAGTCCTACATCGCCGGCGACTACGACGACCGCACAAGCTTCAGCCTGAGGGTGCTCGCCGAGCATGCCCGCTCGTCGACGATGCTCGTGAACGACGGCGTGTTCCCGTCGAATGAGAGCAGGGGCTACGTCCTGCGACGCATCATCCGGCGCGCCGTGCGCCACGCCTACCTCCTGGGCACCGAGAAGTTGGTCATGGCGCCGTTGATCGAGACCGCCATCGACGTCATGGGCGAGGCGTACCCCGATCTCACCCGGAACCGCGACTTCATCCTCGGTGTCTTGAACCGGGAAGAGGAGCGATTCCGTCAGACGCTGCGCACCGGACTCGGTCTGCTCACCGAGGAGATGAAGTCGGGGTCGTCGGTGCTCTCGGGTGCCACGGCGTTCAAGTTGCACGACACGTTCGGCTTCCCGCTCGAGCTCACGGAGGAGATCACGAGCGAGCGCGGCATCGACGTTGACAAGGCCGGCTTCGAGGCCGAGATGGCCGAGCAGCGCCGCCGGGCCAAGGAGGGCCGCAAGGGCGGAGGGGCCGTCGACCGCCTTGACACCTATCGCGAGCTCGTCGAGCAGTTCGGGCCCTCCGAGTTCACGGGCTACAGGGAGACCGAGAGCGACGGACGGGTCCTCGCCGCGCTGGGGAACGACGACGGCACGTTCGAGATGTTTCTCGACCGCACGCCTTTCTACGCCGAGTCGGGCGGACAAATCGGAGACACCGGCACGCTGGAGACAGCCACGGGCGTGGCCGACGTGCTCGATACCACGAACGCGTTGCCGGGGTTGCCGCGTCACCTCGCGCGCCTGCGCCTCGGCGAGATCACACCGGGCCAGCCCGTGCACGCGGCGATCGATGCGCCGCGACGCGACGCCATTCGCAAGAACCACACCGCCACCCACATTCTCCACTGGGCGCTGCGCGAGGTGCTGGGCCAGCACGTCAAGCAGGCCGGCTCGCTCGTCGCGCCCGACCGCCTTCGGTTCGACTTCAGCCACTACGCCGCGGTGACCCCCGAAGAGATCGAGCGGATCGAGACATTGGCCAATCGAGAGGTGCTCGCGAACGATCCCGTGCGGGCCTACGAGACCACGAAGACCGAGGCCGAGGGCATGGGGGCGATCGCGTTCTTCGGCGACAAGTACGGCGACATCGTCCGGGTGCTCGAAGCGGGTCAGCACTCGCTCGAGTTGTGCGGCGGCACGCACGTGCGGGCCACCGGCGACATCGGCACGATCAAGATCGTGAGCGAGGGCTCGATCGGGTCGAACCTGCGCCGCGTCGAGGCGATTACCGGAACCGCGAGCGTGGCGCTGCTCCAGCGCGACGAGCGCACCCTTTCCGACGCCGCCAAGCTTCTTGGCACCACGTCCGATCACGTGATCGACGGCATCGAACGCAAACTCGACGAAGTCCGTGCCCTACGCGACGAGATGAAAGTGATGCGGTCGAAGCTGGCCAACGGTCAGGCTGCGGAGCTCGCCGGCGCCGCGGTCGATGGCGTGGTCGTCGCCCGCATCGACGGCCTGGCGCCGGCCGAGCTGCGCGAATTGGCCGTGGCCGTGCGCCAACAGTCAGGGATACAGGCGGTCGTACTCGGCGGGACACCGGGAAGCGGTGTCGCGCTCGTCGCGGCCGTGGTGCCCGGATTTCCCGTGAAGGCGAGCGAACTGATCCGTGACGCGGCAAGCCTGGTGAAGGGCGGCGGGGGACCGGCCGCCGACATCGCCTCCGCGGGCGGCAAGGATCCCGAGCAGATCGACGCGGCGTTGGAGCTGGCCCGCAAGGCGGCCGGCCACTGAGGGTCATCGGCGTCGACCTCGGCAGCCAGCGCATCGGCATTGCCGTGAGCGATCGCTCCGGAACGCTGGCGTCGCCGCTCGTCGTGCTCCAGCGCGCCGGCGATCAGCGTCTCGATCACGAGACGCTCCGTGACCTGGTCATCGAGGAGGAAGCCGAGCGTGTGATCGTCGGCCTGCCCTTGTCGCTCGATGGTTCCTCTGGCCCCGCGGCCCGCGCTGCCGCCGCTGAGGCCGAAGCGATGGCTACCGTCGTGGGCGTGCCCGTAGAGCTGTTCGACGAGCGCTTCACCACCGTGAGTGCGGAGCGCTCGCTCATGGAGATGCGCATGCGCGCCCAGGCGCGGCGGCGTGTCGTCGACAAGGTGGCCGCCGCGGTCATGCTCCAAAGTTGGCTCGAGTCGAAGAAGTCGTGACCATGCGCGGCGAAAAACCCGTCGGGTCCGCGGAGATCGCCGATTGGCGCGACGATCCGTGGGATCCGGTCGAGCAGGCCGCCGTCGCCGACTTCGAACCGCTACCGCGGCAGCGGCGGTGGCTGCGATGGGTGGTCTACGGCACGGCGGCGCTCGCGCTCGTGGCGATCGTCGCCCTGGGCGCCGTCGGTCTCTGGTACGCGCGTCAGGTGAACCCGCCGGGTGAACCGGGCGTCGCGCTCAACGTCGTGGTGGATACGGGGATGAATGTGAGTCAGCTCGCCGATCGTCTGCAGAGCGAAGGGATCATTACCAACGCCCGCGTGTTCCGCTTCTACATCAAGCGTCGAGGCGGCCTTGATCTTCAACCGGGCTACTACACGATCCGCAAGCATGAGTCGATGGGCCGGGTAGCCGCCATCCTCGAGACGCCGCCCTCGCAGACATTCACGAAGGTCACGTTCCCCGAAGGCTTCACGCTGCATCTCATGGCGAAGCGTCTCGCGAACACTGTCCCGCGACTGAACGAGAACGAGTTCCTCGCCGCGTCTGCGTCGGGCGAGATTCGTTCGCGCTTCGAGCCGGCGGAGGTGAGCAATCTCGAGGGGCTGCTCTTCCCCGACACCTACCAGGTGGCCGCGAACGAGACCGCCGACTCCGTCGTGCGGCGCATGGTCAATCTCATGGACAGGGTGGCGGCGCAGCAGGGCATCGATGAGGCGCCCGACCGGTTGGGCGTCACGCCGTATCAGGTCCTGGTGATCGCCTCGATCGTCGAACGGGAGGCCAAGGTCGACGAAGACCGCGGCAAGATCGCGAGGGTGATTTACAACCGCCTACGCGACGGCGAGCCCCTCCAGATCGACGCGACGGTGCTGTATGCGGCACCCGAGGGGACCACGAGCCTCACCCAGGAGCTGATCGACACGATCGACTCCCCGTACAACACCTACAAAGTCGCCGGCCTGCCCCCTACACCCATCGCCATGCCCGGCAAGGCCTCCATCCGGGCCGCCCTGAACCCGACCGAGGGCGACTGGAAGTACTACGTGCTGATCGACGCCGACGGCCACCACGCGTTCGCGACCACGTTCGCCGAGCACGAAGCGAACGTGGCCATCGCGCGGGCCAAGGGTCTTGTGCCGTGAGCGCCACTTCGTGAGGTTGCGGGCCACGACCACGCTCGCCGGCGTCATCGGCGAGCCCGTCCGTCACTCGCTGTCGCCCGTGTTGCACAACGCGGCGTTCGACGCGTTGGGCCTCGATTGGGCCTTCCTCGCGTTCGAGGTGCCCGCCGGTTGCGTCGGGCCGGCTCTCAACGGGGTCAGGGCCCTCGGCATCGCCGGGTTGTCGGTGACGATGCCGCACAAGGCGGCCGTCGCGGAGGCAGTCGACGAGTTGACTCCCGCGGCCGACACGTTGGGCGCGGTCAACTGTGTGGTGAACGAGCGGGGTCGGCTCATCGGGCACAACACCGACGGGCCGGGCTTCATCGATGCCCTGGCCCACGACGCCGGCTTCTCGGTGGCCGGGCGGTCGTGTGTGGTCCTTGGTGCCGGCGGCGCGGCACGCGCGGTGATCTGGGCGCTGGCCGAGTCCGGCGCGAGCGAAGTGGTGGTCGTGAACCGCACGATGAGCGCGGCCCAGACGGCCGCCGCCCTCGCCGGCCCGGTCGGGAGCGTCGGCGACGTCTCGGCCGTTCGCGGCGCCGACCTCGTGGTCAACGCCACGTCGGTGGGCATGGGTGCGCCCGGCCATCTCCCCATCGACGCCGACCTGTTGGCCGCGCACCAGGTTGTGGCCGACCTCGTCTACCTACCCGTCGACACTGGCCTCTTGAAGGCGGCGCGGGCGGCCGGCGCCGTGGCCGTCGACGGCGTCGGCATGCTGGCTCATCAAGCGGCGCGGGCGTTTGCCCTCTGGACCGGCCAGACGGCGCCGATCGAGGTGATGATCACGGCGGCCCGCCACGAGTTGCGCAATGCTTGAGCAAGTCTTGGAACACTCTTTAGGTCCCTTGGCCCATTGCCGATAGGGAGAGGTCGCTCCAGTCAGTAGAGGAAGGTCGCCGTGGCCCTGCAAGGGACCCTCGATACGTTCGCACTACCCGACGTCCTCCGACTGCTCGCCTCCACGCGGAAAACGGGACGCCTTCGCATCACCGCCAACCGTGGTTCGGGCAGCATCTGGCTCGACGGTGGCAGCGTGGTCGCGGCGAACGCGAGCTCGGCCAAGACCTCTGAACCTCTGCCGCTCGTAGTCTTCGAACTGCTCCGCCATCACGAGGGCTCGTTCATCTTCGAGCCCGAGGTCACCACCGCCGACGCGGGTGCCCCGGTCGAGATCGACGGGATCCTGCGCGATGCCGAGCGTCTGTTGGCCGAGTGGCTCGAGATTGAAGCGGTCGTTCCGTCGCTCGAGGCGTTCGTCACTCTCTCACCCACGCTGCCGCGCGCCGAGATGGTCGTCGATGCCGAGCGGTGGAAGGTCGTGGTGGCCGCGGGCGGTGGTGCCACGGTCCGCCAGCTCGGTGCCGCCCTTGCGCTCAGCGAGATCGAAGTGAGCCGGGCCGTAAAGGACGTCGTCGAGGCGGGCCTGTTGCGCATTCAACCGGCAGTCGTCGGCGCGGTGGCGCCGCCCGCGCCCACGTTCGAGGCCCCACCGCCCAACGTCGCGCCAGCGCCGTCCGCCCCGCCCGTCGCCCCGAGGTCGGCGCCCGCGCCCGCCGAAGACGAGCGCGCCGTGTTCGCCCGCATCGGTGAGCCGGTCGGACCCATGCCCGCTGGACCCATGCCCGCTGAAGAGCCGATCGTCGATGTGTCGACCGGCGCTACCGGTGCCGTGTCTACAGGCGCGCCGCTCGGCATAGAGATTCCCGGCTCACCCGCCACATGGCAACCGCAGACGGGCAAGGACACCGAGGACGACGACGACTTGCTCCGGGCCCTGGGGAACCTCACACCGCAGGCGGCTCGGGCGATCGCGGCGGCCGCGCAGGCCACCACCGACGCTGAGCGCGATGCCGCCCTCGATCAGGCCATTGCCGCGAACCACGAGCCCCTCGATCGCGGCCTCCTCATGCGCTTCCTGTCGTCGGTCAAGCAGTAACGCCCATGGACACCGGATTGGTCTTCGGCTGTGCCGTCGCGGGCCTCGTGGTCGGTGCGGCGCTCGACGGACCGATCGCCCGCTTGCCCATCGACGAACGCGACGGACGGCGCGGCCTTTTCACCCCGCGCTGTCACCAGTGCGCGGCCGTCTCTCCCCGCACTCTCATACCGCTCGTGCGGCTGCCGTGCCGCGTATGCGGCGCCCGGCCCGTGTTCCGCACGCTCGCCGTCGAGGTGATGACCGCCGCCCTCTTCGCGGGGTGTGCGTTCCGCCTTGGCACTCGCCTCGCGCTCGTGGCGTTCCTCTTCCTCGCCGCGGTGGTCGTCGTTGTGGCGTTCATCGACATCGACCATCACCGCATCCCCGACCGGGTCACGTTCCCGAGCCTGCTCGTGAGCGCGATCCTGATAACGGGCACGTCGATCGCCGCCGGCCACCCTCATTCGCTTCTCGATGCCGCGCTGGGCGCGCTCGCGTTCTCCTGCATCCTCTGCGTGTTCCACGTGATCTCGCCCGCAGGCATGGGCTTCGGCGACGTGAAGCTCGGGCTGCTGTTGGGCCTGTATCTCGGCTGGATCTCGATGCAGCTCGTGATC
This sequence comes from Acidimicrobiales bacterium, assembly GCA_040002995.1. Classification (GTDB taxonomy): domain Bacteria; phylum Actinomycetota; class Acidimicrobiia; order Acidimicrobiales; family Ilumatobacteraceae; genus JBDUDK01. The sequence goes on from JBDUDK010000039.1 coordinate 13,760, forward strand.
TGGGGACTGCTCATTGGGTCGCTCATCGGCGTGGTGATCGGCGTCGGCGTCGCGGCCGCCCGTCACGACCGCAAGACCGCGTTCCCGTTTGGGCCGGCGCTCGGCGTCGGCACGATGGTCGCGGTCGTGCTCGCCCCCCATCTCATCAGCTAGCTCAGCAGTGGCCCGGTACGCTCGCTCCGGATGTTGCGCTTCCTGACCGCCGGGGAATCCCACGGCCAAGCTCTTGTCGTCATCGTCGAGGGACTTCCCGCGGGCCTCGAGATCACGGCGGAAGAGGTCACCGGCGAGCTCGCCCGTCGCCGCCTCGGCTATGGCCGCGGGCCTCGGATGCGCTTCGAAGCCGACGAGATCAAGTTGTTGGGCGGCATACGTCACGGCCGCACGCTCGGCTCGCCGGTGGCGATCGAGATCGCCAATACCGAATGGCCCAAGTGGATCGAGGAGATGTCCCCCGCGCCAGGGGCGACGAACAAGCCACTCACGCAACCCCGCCCCGGTCACGCCGACCTGACGGGGATGCAGAAGTATGGCTTCTCCGACGCCCGCGATGTGCTCGAGCGGGCGTCGGCCCGAGAGACCGCCGCGCGCGTCGCGGCTGGTGCGCTGGCCAAGAAGCTGCTCTCCCTCCTCGGCACGCAGATCCTCTCGCACGTGATCCAGCTCGGCGCAGCCCGCTCGAAAGCGGTGATACGTCCGGCGCCGTCCGATGTCTCGCGAGTCGACGAGTCGTCGGTGCGTTGCTTTGACCCTGTGGCCGAGGAGGAGATGGTCGCGGAGATCGAAGCCGCCGCGCGCGACGGTGACTCGCTCGGTGGCCTCGTAGAGGTGCTCGCCTACGACGTACCCGTTGGGCTCGGCAGCCATGTCCACTGGGACCGCAAGCTCGACGGTCTCCTGGCCCAAGCGGTGATGAGCATCCAGGCCGTGAAGGGGGTCGAGATCGGCGACGGATTCGAGGTTGCCGGCCGCCGCGGGTCGGCCGCCCACGATCCGATCGTGTGGGACGACGACGCCGGAGAGTTCCGGCGCGAATCGACGCTCGCGGGCGGCACCGAGGGCGGCATGAGCACCGGCGAGTTGCTCGTGGTGCGGGCGGCCATGAAGCCGCTCGCGACGCTGAACCGCCCAGTGCTCAAGACGGTCGATGTCGTGAGCAAGGAGTCGACGGTCTCATTCAAGGAACGCACCGACGTCACCGCCGTCCCTGCTATGGGGGTGGTCGCCGAGACGATGGTGGCGCTCGTGTTGGCCGGCGAAGCTCTTCGCAAGTTCGGTGGCGATTCTGTGGCCGAGTTCAGCCGCAACGCGGCCGGCTACCGCGACTCGCTGTGAGCGATCGCGGCCCGATCGTGCTCGTGGGAATGATGGGCGCCGGCAAGACAACGGTCGGGCGCGCGCTCGCCGCGCGTCTCGGCGTCGACTTCATCGACACCGACGACCTCGTGTCGGTTTCGGCCGGTTGCTCGATACGGGAACTCTTCGAACGTCACGGCGAGGCCCACTTCCGCCGGGTCGAGTCGTCGGTGCTTGAAGAGGTACTCGGCGCGATCACGTCAGGTGTCATTGGCTGTGGCGGAGGCGTCGTGACCGCGGATCCGAACCGCCGGCTTCTGAAGGACGCCCGCGTCACGGTGGTGTGGCTGCGCGCCACTCCCTCCTCGCTCGCCGAACGCCTCGATGGTGACAGTGATCGTCCTCTGCTCGACGGCGACGTGTCGGAACGACTGAACGCGCTGTCGGCTGAACGCGGCACGTGGTACGCCGACGTCGCCGACGTCGTCGTCGACGTCGATGATCGCTCGATCGACCACATCGTCGACGAGATCCTCGAGGCGGGCACGTGATCACCGTTCCCGTCCGCCTTGCCGAACATGGCTACGACGTCGTCGTCGGTGCCGGGGCTCGCGAAGCTCTCCCGGACGTGATCCCGCCGCGGGCCAGGCGGGTCGCCGTGGTCACTCAAGCGGCGATCCCGCTGGAGGTCGAACCCGGACGTGACCACCGAGTGTTCGTGATCGGCGGGGGAGAGACTGCCAAGTCACTCACCACCGTCGAGGGACTCTGCCGCGACTTCACGCGATTCGGCCTCACGCGAGGCGATGTGGTGGTTTCTGTCGGCGGCGGCGTGGTCACCGATGTGGCCGGCTTCGCCGCCGCGATCTACCACAGGGGCGTTGCGGTGGTGCATGTCGCGACGACGTTGCTGGCGATGGTCGACGCCGCGATCGGCGGCAAGACGGGTGTGAACCTCCCCGAGGGCAAGAACCTCGTGGGCGCGTTCTGGCAACCGGTAGCTGTTTTATGCGATACCGACGCGCTCGCCACGCTGCCGCCACGGGAGTACCGCAGCGGCCTGGGCGAGATGGCCAAGTACCACTTCCTCACGGGCGAGGACCTCATGGCCATGCCGCTCGACGAGCGCATCGCGCGTTGCGTCGCGATCAAGGCCGTGGTCGTCGCCGACGACGAGCGCGAGGAGATCGGAGCGAGCGGCAGCGCCGGGCGCGCTGTGCTCAACTACGGGCACACTCTGGCCCACGCGCTCGAGGTCGGGGGCCGTTTCGACCTACGTCACGGCGAAGCGGTCGCCATCGGTTTGGTGTTCGCGGCGGAGCTGGCGTGGGTTCTCGGGCGCATCGACTCCGACCGGGTGCGCGCCCATCGATCGGTGCTGGGGGCCTACGACCTTCCGCAGGCGTTGCCCTCGGATGTCGACCTCGACGAGCTCATCGTGTTGATGGGCCGCGACAAGAAGGCGGTCGACGGTTTGACCCTCGTGCTCGACGGGCCCGACGGGGCGACGTTGGTGGGCGGGGTCGAACGGTCGGACCTCCTCGCCGCGTTCGCGAGGATGGAGACGTGACCGCGCCGCTCGTGCTGCTGCTCCATGGGCCGAACCTCAACCTGCTCGGCGAGCGCGAGCCTGCCGTCTACGGCACCGACTCGCTCGCCGACTATGTCGCAACCTCGGAAGCCGCCGCCACCGCTGCAGGCCTGACGGTCGAGGCGTTCCAGTCCAACCATGAGGGCGACCTCGTCGATGCTATCCACGGCGCTCGAGGCCGGTGCGCGGCGGTCGTTATCAATGCCGGGGCGTTGACGCACTACGCGTGGAGCCTTCACGATGCCCTTGCCGCGTTCGACGGACCGGTGATCGAGGTGCACATCTCCAACCCCAACGCGCGCGAGCCGTGGCGGCACACGAGTGTCGTGTCGCCCGTCGCCACGGGCACGATCCTCGGACTCCGCCGCCACGGCTACGAACTCGCGTTCCAAGCCGTCGGCCGTCTGCTCGGGACGTCGTGATGCTGGCCGCGATGGACGTCGGCAGTCGGGCCGGTCGCGTACGGGCCACACTCGGCGACCACGGCTGCGACATCCTCGTCGTCACGAGCTTGCCCAACGTGCGCTGGCTCACGGGTTTCAGCGGATCCGCCGGCATGGCGGTGCTGCGCGGCGATGATCTGGTTCTCGTGACCGACGGGCGCTACGGCGATCAGGCGCGGGCCGAGATAGCGGCGGCCAACGTCGACGCGACCGTCGAGGTCGGACTCAGCCAGGGCGCGCAGGTCGAGATCGTGGGCCGTCTCGGCGCGGGCTGCCGGCGCGTGGGTCTCGAAGCGGCCGGAGTCACGTGGGCTCGCCAGCGCGAGTTCGCGACACAAGCGTTCGCCGACGCGGAGATGGTGGCCACGGCTGCCATAGTCGAACGCTTCCGCGCGGTGAAGGACGACGGCGAGGTCGCGCGTCTTGCCGAGGCCGCCCGTATCGCCGACGCCGCGCTCGAGTCCGTGCGGCCCCGTCTCGCCGATGGCGTCACCGAGGCCGAGTTCGCCTTGGAGCTCGACACGACCATGCGTCGCCTCGGCGCGTCAGGGCCCAGTTTCGAGACGATCGTGGCGAGCGGCCCGGCCTCGGCTCTGCCCCACCATCGCCCCGACCAGCGCCGCATCGTCGAGGGCGATCTGGTGGTGGTTGATTTCGGCGCGTTGGTCGACGGCTACCACTCCGATATGACCCGCACGTTCGTGGTGGGAGAGCCGAGCGCCACGCAGCGCCGACTGCTCGATGTCGTCACGTCGGCCCAGGCGGCCGGCGTACGTGCTGTCAGGGCCGGCGTCGCCGCCCGCGCGATCGACTCGGCGTGTCGCGAGGTGATCGCCGAGGCCGGGTGGGCGGAGGAATTCATTCATCCCACCGGCCATGGCGTGGGATTGGTTATCCACGAGGATCCGTTTCTTTCGAGAGTGGCCACAGTCGATCTCGAGGCCGGGAACGTCATCACGGTGGAACCTGGCGTGTACCTTGCCGGTGTCGGCGGCGTCCGAGTCGAGGATTCGGTCCTCGTTACCGAGAACGGCTGTCGCCCCATCACGCACTTCCCGAAGGATCACGCATGCCTGCCATCACCACGAACGACCTGAAGAACGGCATCACCCT
>JBDUDK010000095.1:0-18168 GCA_040002995.1 Acidimicrobiales bacterium
GCTAGTCGGCGGCCTCCGCCAGCGCCTCCGACAACGCGGGGTGCACCAGCAGACTCTCGACAATGTCGGTGACCTTGAGGTTCGCGGTGACGGCCAACGCGAGCACAGAGATCAGCTCCGCGGCATGACGACCCACGATCGAGCCTCCGAGCACGACTCCGGTGGCGGGGTCGGACAGGATCTTCACGAAACCCCTGGGGTCGTCGTTGATCAGCGCCTTGGCGGTCGCCGTGAACGGCACCTTCGTGACGCGGATCTTGCGGCCCATGGCGAACGCCTCCGCTTCGGCCAGACCCACGTCAGCGATCTCTGGTTCGGTGAAAATCGCCGACGCCGCTTTGTCGTAATCGAGATGGCGGTGCTCTCGGGTGTGGAGACCCATGACGTGCTCCGCGACCTTGCGACCCTGCATCGCCGCCACCGACGACAACGGAAGCTTGCCCGACACGTCGCCCGCCGCGTAGATGTGCGCAACGTTCGACTGGCAGTGGTGATTGATCGTGACGTAGCCGCCCGCGTCGATGATGACACCAGCGGCGTCGAGCCCGAGCCCGTCGCTGTTGGGAACCGACCCGATCGCCAGCACCGCATGACTCGCCGCCACTGAGCGGCCGTCGTCGCAGCGCACCAGCACTCCGGTGTCGGTGCGGTCGATGCCCACCGCGCGTGCCCCTTTGAGCAACTTCACGCCCCGCTTCAGGAAGTCGTCCTCGAGCACGGCCGCCACCTCGGGGTCCTTCGACGGCAGAACCTGCTGACGGCTCACCACCAGCGTGACCTTGCAGCCGAACGAGGAGAACATGTGCACGAACTCGACACCGGTAACGCCCGACCCGATAACGACGATGTGCTCGGGGAACTCCTGGGGCGGGTAACAGTCGCGCGTCGTCAGGATCCGCTGACCGTCGGGCTGGCACCATTCGGGAATACGCGGCCGAGAGCCGGTCGAAATCATGATGGCGTCAGCGTGAAGCTCCTCGACGCCCGTGTCGGTCTCGACGACGACCTCGTGCTCGCCTTTCATTCGCGCCACGCCCCGCACCATGGCGACGCCTTGGCTCTCGAGCAGATCGGTGATCGCGCGCTGCAACCGCGTCTTGATCGATTCGACGCGCTCCCGAAGGCTCTCGATGTCGACTTCGGCGTCGACCTGATCGAGGCCCATGCCCTGGATGCGACGGGTGAAGCTCACCGCCCCGCCGGTGGCGATCATCGTCTTCGAGGGGATGCAGTCCAACAGGTGAGCGGCACCGCCGACGAGGTCACGCTCGACGATGGTGACGTCGGCCCCGAGGCGCGCCGCGTGGGTGGCGGCTTGGTTGCCGGCGGGCCCGCCGCCGATGATCACGAATCGCACGGCCATCGCACCAACGCTAATCGGCGGCTGTGCAGATGTTCTGAGACTCGACGGGTCGTGAACGCTAGGTTGCCGCCGATGAGCGACGAGGCCGCGCCGCCCAACGTGATTGCCACCGAGCGCGCGAGTCGTTTGGCCAAGCTCGACCGCTTGCGCGCAGCCGATGTCGAGCCCTACCCGTATCGCTTCGACCGCACGCACTCGATCGCGGAGGTTCGCAAGGAGTTCCCCGATCTCGAACCGGGCGCCGAAACCAGTGCTCACGTCAGTCTCGCGGGTCGCCTTCTCCTCATCCGGCGCCAGGGCAAGCTCTTGTTCGCCACGATGCGCGATCGCACCGGTTCAATTCAACTGTTCGTATCGAAGGCCGTGCTCGGCGACGAAGCGTTCGAGCAGTTCTCCGATCTCGACCTCGGCGATTGGGTCGGGGCCGAAGGCACGGTGATGTCCACCAAGAAGGGCGAATTGTCAGTCAAGGTCAGCTCGTTCGTGCTCTTGGCCAAGTGCCTGCGTCCCCTTCCCGACAAGTGGAAGGGCTTGACCGACACCGACACCCGCTATCGCCAGCGTTACGTTGACCTCATCGTCAACGACGACGCCCGCCGCATCTTCGACATCCGCAACGCCACCGTGGCGTCGATCAGGAAGTCCATGGTCGAACGTGGTTTCGTCGAGATCGAGGGCCCGATCCTTCAGCTCGACGCAGGCGGCGCGCACGCCCGACCGTTCATTACGCACCACAACGCGCTCGATATCGACATGTACTTACGCATCGCGCTCGAACTCCATCTGAAGCGCCTCATCGTCGGTGGGTTGGAAAAGGTGTTCGAGCTCGGAAGGGTCTTCCGCAACGAGGGCATCGGCACGCGCCACAACCCGGAGTTCACGATGATGGAGAGCTACGAGGCGTTCGCCGATTACACCGACGTCATGACGCTCACCGAAGACATCGTGAGGAACGCTGCGCTCGACGCGCTCGGCACAACGGTGGTCGACATCAACGGCCGCGCCGTCGACCTCGGCCATCCGTTCCGGCGCGCGAAGATGACCGATCTGGCGAGCGAAGCCACCGGCGAGCTCGTGCACCCCAGTCGCCCCCTCGAAGGGCTGCGGGTGATCGCGTCGTCCAATGGCGTGAAGGTCGAACCTGAATGGCGCCCAGGCAAGATCGTCGAGGAGATCTTCGAGGCGACCGCCGAGGCCAACCTCATCGAGCCGACGTTCGTTACCGGACACCCCGTCGACGTCTCCCCTCTCGCGCGTGTCGACCGTAACGATCCGTTGCTCACCGAACGGTTCGAGCTGTTCATCGGGGGACGCGAACTCGCGAACGCGTACAGCGAGCTCAACGATCCCGTCGTGCAACGGGAGCGGTTCGAAGACGAGCAGCGGGCCGCCCTCGACGAACAAGGCGACGACGGTCATTCGAAGACGATCGACGAGGACTACCTCCGCGCGCTCGAGTACGGCATGCCCCCCACGGGCGGGCTCGGCGTCGGGGTCGATCGTCTCGTGATGCTCCTCGCCGGCGCCACCTCCATCAAGGAAGTGATCCTCTTTCCGACGCTGCGGCCCGAAGTGCCGTGACGCCGGCTCGCCGCCGGGTCGCGATCGCCGCCGCACGGGTCGGGGGCTTTGCCGCATCGGCCGTGGTGATGACGTTTCCTCGCGTCGACCGCCTGGCTACCCAACTGCCGGGCGATGGCGGCGACGCGATGTTCAACTACTGGGCGCTGCGCTGGGGCGCCGACCGGCTACCGCATCTGTACCGAGGGTTCTGGTCCGGCCCGATCTTCGCCGGTCATCCCCGCACGATGGCCTACAGCGAGACTCACCTCGGGCTCTCCCCGTTCCAATGGATCCTCGAGCACGTACTGAACAATCCGGTGCTCGCGATGAACCTCATCGGCCTCGCCCTCTGGACCATCTCGTGCGAGGCGACGTACCGGCTCGCCCGGCGCATCACCGCCAACCCCGCCGCCTCCTTGATGGCCGCACTCGCGTTCACGTACTCGACGATCCGCCTCGGTCAGTACTTCCACTTCCACCTCGATGTCGGCGCCCTGATCCCGCTGGTGATCCTGCTCGCGCTGCGCGCCTTCGACCGGCATCGCATCGTTGACGCCGTCGGCGCCGCGGTGGCGTGGGCCGTTCTGACATTGTCGTCGTCGTACTACGGGATCCTGCTCGCGCTCACGCTCGGCGTACTGGGTGTCGGACAACTCTTGCGCCAACGTGGTCAGCTCCGGCGACCGCTCGTCGCGGTCGGTGCGATGGTGATGACGATGGGCGTGCTCGTGGGGCCCGCCGCCGCGCAATACCTCGAGCTCCAGCGCGATCCCGCGTTCCGCCGTAACTACGAACCGCAGTACGCGGCCCGTCTCGGCGACTTCCGCCACCCATCACCGAGTAACCGGCTCCTCGCCGGCGCACCGATCCTTCGCAATGACAGCGCGGCGCGCAGCAGCGAGAACTACGCGTTTCCCGGCCTCGTCACACTCATCGCGGGCGCCGTAGGTCTGGTGGTGTTCGGCCGGCGGCCATCATGGCAACGGGCCGGTCTCGATCCCGACCGCCGTCGAGAGCTCGCTCTCATCGCGCTGGCCGGTGTGCTCGCACTGTTACTGGCCTTCGGCCGCGAGCTCTCGATACTCGGTTGGCATCCGCCCGCGCTCTACGACCTCGCCGTCCATCTTCCGGGCTTCCGCGGTGTGCGCGTCCTCGTGCGCATGGTGGTGCTGTTCCAACTCGCATTGGCGCTGATGGCCGCGGTCGGCTTGCATCGGCTCTTGCTGGCCGCGCGGCAGCCGACGACGCAGCGGCTCATCGCCGGCGGCGCGGCTGCTCTCGTGCTGATCGAATCGGCCCTCACGATCACGACGGTAAGCGTCCCAAGAGTTCATACGGACGACGCCGACGAGTTCCTCTCGCACCGTCCCGCGGGCGTCGTGCTCGAGCTCCCGCTGCCCGATCCCAGAATCGGCGCGGCCTGGGCCTACACCGAGGGCCCTCGGATGGCCCTCGCCACCGACGACTTCCACCCCCGCGTGAACGGCTACTCCGGCTTCTACCCGCCCGAGTACCCCGCGCTCGCCGCCACCCTCGAGGAACTCCCCGGCGCCGACGCCCAGGCCGAGGTGTGCGCGCTCCATGTCCGCTACCTGGTGCTGCGCACGGCCGCGGTGCCGACCGGATCAGCGGGCCTCGACGCCCTGGTCACGGGGGCGGGAACCGGAGCGCTCGACGGCGAACGGGCCGACTTGATCGCCCTCGGCATGGTCCATGAGCTGCGTGTAGACCCCGTAAACGACGCCGTGGTGGTCGAGCTTGACCCGTCGTGCGGCTCCAGCAAGGTCAAGAGCGGCTAGACAGGGGCCGATAGATCGCGAGCACACGCGGGCGGAGAAGAGGCATACCGATCGTGACTCGTCGAACAATTTTGTTGGTAGCGACGGCTGTCGCCTTGGCGGGGGCGCCGCTGAGCGTCCACGTGAGTCCCGCGCAGGCAGCGAGCTCCCACGCGTGGGACACCACGTTCGGTGGCTGGAATAGAAGCTCGTCGCCCACGATCGCCGATGTGAACGGTGACGGCGTGAACGACATCGTCTACGGCTCCCAGGACGGCTTCGTCCACGTTCGCAATGCGGCTGGCGCGGAGCTCCCGGGCTGGCCGCAGCCCGCGGTGGTCGAGGGCGGGGCGACCGCGATCGACAGCTCCCCCACGGTCGCCGACCTCGACAACAACGGCGCCAAAGAGATCATCGTGTCGGTTGGCTCTACGTGGGTGGTCAACCAGCAGGGCGGCCTCGTCGTGTTCAACGCCAATGGTGGTGTCCGCTGGCGCTTCAAGTCCGGCGACTACGGGAACCAATGGGGCGGAACTCCGGGACCTGACGGCTACGCCGACGGCATGGTGTCGACGCCCGCGGTGGGCGACATCGACGGCGACGGCTTCCCCGACATCGTCGTCGGTGGGTTCGACCTCCAGATTCACGCGTTCAACCGCAACGGCGGCAACATCGCCGGCTTCCCGTTCTGGCATGACGACTCGGTGTGGTCGTCGCCCGCTCTGTTCGATTCCAACGGTGACGGCAAGATGGAGATCTACGTCGGAGGCGATTCAAGTCCCGGTGGCCCTGTGGATTGGCGGGGCGGGATATTCCGCGCCCTCGAGGTGCAGGGCAACACCGTCGTCGAGCGATGGGAGCAGCGCACAGGCGACGTGATCATGTCGAGCCCGGCGATCGGCGACATCGACGGCGACGGCCGCAAGGAAGCAATCGTCGGCGGGGGGACTGTTTGGAACCATCCCGACGCCAACAAGATCTTCGCGTGGCACCTCGACGACGGCAGCCCGGTGGCCGGGTGGCCGCAGGTCACCGGCGGCTCGACGATCGCCAGCCCCGCGCTGGGCGACATCGACGGCGATGGGCATCCAGAGGTGATTGCCGGCAGCCGTGACGGCTCGGTGTACGCGTGGCACGGCAACGGCGCGCCGATGTGGCGCTCCGCGCTCGTGTTCCGCGGCGCGTCCGGCGGCCCCATCGAGGCCGGGCCCATCGTCGCCGACGTCGACGGCAACGGCACGCAAGACGTGATCGTGGGCAACGCCGCCCAGCTCTACGGACTCGATGGCCACACCGGTGGTCAACTCGCGGCCTTCGACGAGGGTTGGAGCTACGGCGCCAGTGCGGCCGTGGGCAACTTCGGCGCTGCCGGCTGGAGGCTCATCGGCGCAGGCTTCGACACCCCCCACAACATCTGGCACATCTATGCGGTCAGTTTGCCCAACCAGAGCGTCGCTCCCGCGTGGCCCATGTTCCACCACGACGCCTACCACACCGGCAGCATCGACCTCAGCCCGAGCCTGCCCCTGTTCTCGTCGAACAGCGTCGGTATCGCGGCGACCACCGCGGTGGGTGGAGTTCGCGTCGGCGGATTGACGCCTTGGGTCGGTGACCTCCCCTCGCGCGCGCTGGTTCCGAACCAGCCCGTGAACGGAATTTCGCGGACTTCTTCCGGCAAGGGCTACTGGCTCGTGGCCGACGACGGCGGCATTTTCTCGTTCGGCGACGCACCCTTCTACGGCTCGATGGGCGCCTTCCGCCTCAACCAGCCGATGATGGGCATGGCGCCGACGCCGGGTGGGCGCGGCTACTGGATGGTGGCGCGCGATGGCGGCATCTTCTCGTTCGGCGACGCCGCGTTCTACGGCTCGACCGGAAACCTGCGACTGAATCAACCCGTGGTCGGCATGGCGCCGACACCGAGAGGCCATGGCTATTGGATGGTGGCGCGCGACGGCGGCATCTTTGCGTTCGGCGATGCGGGCTTCTACGGCTCGACCGGAGCCCTGGGGCTCAGCGACATCGCAGGAATGGCCTCGAGCCCGTCCGGGCGCGGATACCGCTTCGTCTCGACCGGCGGCCACGTCTATTGCTACGGCGACGCGATATGCGCCGGCGACACGTGGGGCCGAGGCTTCACGATCGTCGGCATGCAGACGTCGCCGAGCGGCAACGGCTACTGGCTGTTGACCGACACCGGCGTTGTGGTCGGCTTTGGCGACGTGGCCGCGGCCGCAACTCGCCTGCCCGGTTCGGCCACCCCGCTCGTGGGAGTCAGCCCCAAGTAGGTGTCAGCGGCCCGGGTGATAGACGCCGAACACCTCGCGTAACGCGTCACTCACTTCGCCCAACGTCGCGCGGCACCGCAACGCCTCTCGCATCGGGACGAGCACGTTCTGCGTACCCCGCGCCGCCGCCGCGACATCGTTGAGCGCGGCGCGCACCGCATCCGCTTCGCGGTCGGCCTTGAAGCGCCGGACCCGCTCGATCTGACCCGCCTGCAATGTGGGGTTGGCCGGGAACAGGTCGGGCTCGCGGCCGTCGTGCTCGGTGAACTTGTTCAGCCCGACGATCACCCGCTCGCCGTCGTCGACCGACTTCGTGTACTCGTAGGCCGCTTGCTCGATCTCGTCCATCTGGTAGCCGCGCTCGATGGCCTCGACGGCGCCGCCCATCTCGTCGATCTTGGTGATGTAGTCCCACGCCAGCGCCTCGACTTCGTCGGTGAGGCGCTCGACGAAGTACGACCCGGCGAGCGGATCGGGCGTGTCGACCACGCCCGACTCGTAGCCGATGACCTGCTGCGTGCGCAGGGCGACCCTGGCTGCTTGTTCGGTGGGCAGACTGAGCGCCTCGTCGAATGAGTTGGTGTGCAGGCTCTGCGTACCGCCGAGCACCGCCGCGAGGGCCTGGAGCGTGACGCGAGCGACGTTGTTCTCCGGTTGCTGGGCCGTGAGCGTGGAGCCACCGGTTTGCGTGTGAAAACGCAGGAGCTTGGCCGCTTCGGACTTGGCCCCGAAGCGCTCGGTCATGATGCGGAACCACATGCGGCGGGCGGCGCGGAATTTCGCGATCTCTTCGAAAAAGTTGTTATGCCCGTTCCAGAAGAACGACAAGCGGGGCGCGAAGTCGTCGACATCGAGACCAGTGTCGACCGCGGCCTGTACGTAGGCGATCGCGTTGGCGAGTGTGAACGCGATCTCCTGCACGGCGGTGGAGCCCGCTTCGCGAATGTGATAACCCGAAATCGAGATCGTGTTCCACCGGGGAATGCGCTCGTGGCAGTACGCGAACAAGTCGGTGATGAGCCGCATCGACGGCCGCGGCGGATATACGTAGGTGCCCCGCGCGATGTACTCCTTGAGAATGTCGTTCTGGACGGTTCCGCCACCGAGGTCGGCGGCGGCCACACCCTGCTCCTCGGCGACGAGTTCATAGAGAAGCAGCAAGATCGCGGCGGTGGAGTTGATGGTCATCGAAGTCGTGACCTTGTCGAGCGGGATGTCCGCGAACAGCAGGCGCATGTCGCCGATCGAGTCGATGGCGACGCCGACCTTGCCCACCTCGCCCTCCGCCCGCGGGTGGTCGGAGTCGTAGCCCATCTGGGTGGGTAGGTCGAACGCGCACGAAAGTCCGGTCTGGCCCGCGGAAAGCAGGAACTTGAAGCGCGCGTTCGTGTCCTCGGCCGTGCCGAACCCCGCGTACTGGCGCATGGTCCAGAGCCGCCCCCGGTGCATCGTGGGGTAGATGCCCCGCGTGTACGGGGGCTTCCCGGGCACGCCGATCCGCGATTCCGGATCCCAACCGTCGAGGTCGGCCGCGGTATAGAGGGGCTTGATCTCGATACCGGAGTCGGTGCGCTTCACGTCAGGCCGCTACGGCGTCGAGGCCCAAGCTCGCGGCCACCGCGGGGCGCCGCAGCTTCCAGATGAAGCCGTCATAGAGGATGTGCAGACCGCCTAGGAACAACAGCGCGAAGCGGTAGACCTCGCCGCCGTGCAGGTTGTACGTGATGGTGGCGAACGCCCAAATTGCGCCGAGATAGCCCGAGTAGAGCAAGACGCGGCGGAGACGGGTGGCACTGGCGCGGGCGACCGGGCTCGGGTCGCTGCGGCCCACACGGCCCGTCAACGACCGGTGCACGATCACGAAGTACTCGACCGCGTGGCTGGCAACGTAGGCGACCAGGCCCGCGATCGGATCGACGATCATGACCGCGAAGAGGACCGCTGTCGACGCCACGTACAGATGCTTCGCCGGATTGGCGTCGGCACCGAGGGAGCGCTCGGCGGCCACCCACCGGGCCGCGAGCACTACCACCACCGCGACCACAGGGAGGAGCAACCACGTGGCGACGGGCCGGAGGTTCGTTAGCAGGTGTACGGCGGGAGCGTTCGTCGATCCCATGCCCAGCTTCTTGACGAGATGCGGGGTGCGCACGCTGGCCGCCGTCACCACCAACGCGAGCACCAACCAACTCACCAGCATCGGCTTTTCGAGGTTCCCGTGATCGTCGCCGCCCTTGCGTCCGTAGAGGCGGGTGATGCCGTAACGCTGCATCAACGTGTGCTCGGCGTTCCAAAGGCCGGCGATCGCCGCCACCAGGACGAGGCTGACCATGAGTCCGGCCGTGACGATGCCTATGAAGATGAGCGGCGCCAGCACATATGTCACGGGCTTGCGGTCGAACTGGGCGCGATCGCCGTATACGAGCCCGAGCGTCAGCGGCTGGTGCATGAACGAGATCAGGAAGACGAAGGCCACGAACGTGCCCAGCGTTCGCGGCGAATTCTCGAGAACGTGGGCGGTGACGGCGAAGGGGACCCAGAGCAGGGCGAGAGCGACGTCGTGGCGCCTCGACTGGATCCACCGCGCTCGGCTCACGCCCCAAACCTTACCGGGCATGTGTAAGGCGCTGCCGCGCCCGGACGAGCGCGGGCACCACCCCAGGCCGGGTCACATACCACGCCTTGGCCGTGGCCAAAAGGGGTTGGTCGAACGTGAGCCCTTTGCGCATTTCGCGCCGGCAGGCGAGGAGCGAGCGCACGAACCAGGTGTCGCTCCAACGGCGGCGGGCGATCGTGTGAGCCCGCGCCGCGGCAGACGCCGTGTCGCGGCGCAGCACATAGAACGAGCGGATCGAATGAGGTACAAGGGAGTCGATCCACGTATGAACGTCGCGCTCTACCTCGGGTACCCGCACGAGTCCGTGGCGGCCGAACGTGCTGACCCAGAAGTCGGTGTGGGCGTAGACCAGGTGACCCGCGGCGGGAATCGCGGGATCGTGGTCGTCGGCATACAGGAAGGGGAACGGGCGCCGCTCGTCGAATGCAGCCCGGTTCTCTTCGAAGTCCAAGGGAAACGGCTCTCCGAACACGTCGTCGCGACCGTAGGCAGGGATGACGAACGCGAAGAGCGCATCATCGGTGGTGGCCCCGACAACGGCGCTGATGTAGTCGTCGAGACGTAGCGGATGCAGGTGCTCCCAGATGTCGAACGCGCAGACCGTGTCGAACTTCGGCCCGTCCCAGTGGCCGACGACCGCGGCGATGTCGCCTTCGCGAAACGTCGGCCGCAAGGCGGGCCAGACGCGCTCGGCGGCGTCGACCCCCCCGTCGATCCCCCAGCACTCCACGTGGTGCACGTCGTGTAGGAGACGGAGCACGTCGCCTCGCCCGCAGCCGATCTCGAGCACCCGCGTCGGCCGAAGCCGGTTCACCAGCTCGGCCACCCACCAGAAGTGAGCGGTGAGCCGTTCGTCGTGCTGGCCGGCCCGCTCTTCGTAGTAGTGCTGGTCGTAGAAGCCGGTCGACGCGATGCGTTCGAGGATCGCGTCGAAGTCAGCGGGCGCTTCGATCTCGATGAGGCGCGCGGGCTGGCCGTTATTGAAGCCCTTGCCGTCGTCGAGGTACCGGCTCTCGATCAACCGCACTGCATGAATGTAATCAGTGATTGAGGTGCGGCGAGCAGAGGTCGTCGTACTCGGCGATCACGATCTCGTCGCGCCGGGCCCACGTGACAGGGTTCGCGGGGTCGGGCTGAATCTTGAACGTACGAAACGACTGCTCGAGCGCGTCGAAGCTGAGGATGCGACCGATCAGCGGTTCGCCAATGCCGACGATGATCTTGATCGCCTCGAGCGCCTGCAACGAGCCGATGATGCCGGGCAACACGCCGAGCACACCGGCCTCCGCGCACGAGGGCGCCAGCTCCGCCGGCGGCGGCTCGGGCACCATGTCCCGATAGTTCGGTCCGCGCCGCGGGTCGAACACGGTGACCATGCCCTCGAAGCGGAAGATTGAGCCATGGACAACGGGGATCCCGAGCTTCACCGACGCGTCATTCAGTAGGTAGCGGCTCGGGAAGTTGTCGGCGCCGTCGATGATCACGTCGTAGCCGGAGATGATGTCGATCACGTTCTCCGCCGACAGGCGCGTGTCGTACGTGACGACGTCGACATCGGGGTTCAGCATCGTGAGCGTCTTCTTGGCCGAATCGACCTTGCGATCGCCGATCCGGTCGATGTTGTGAAGGATCTGGCGTTGCAGGTTCGATGCGTCGACGATGTCCATGTCGACGATGCCGAGCGTGCCAACGCCGGCCGCGGCGAGGTACAGGGCGGCAGGTGACCCCAGTCCGCCCGCGCCGAGAAGCAGCACCTTGGCCGCGAGCAGCTTGGCCTGACCCTCCATACCCACTTCCGGCAGGAGCAGATGGCGGCCGTAACGCTCTTTCTGGTCGGCGCTGAGCTGCCTGGGCTTCTCCCATTCCCGGCCTTCGTCTTTCCACTTCCCAAACCCGCCGCTCACTGACACCACGTCGGAGTAACCGAGTTCGGCGAGTGTCCGGGCCGCGAACACCGAACGGGTGCCGCCCGCGCAGTACACGACGATGGGGGCGGTCTTGTCGGCGACCTTCCCCTCGATCTGGCTCTCGAGATGCCCGCGCGGGATGTGTATCGCGCCACGCACTGCGCCCTGCTCGTACTCGTCGGGCTCGCGGACGTCGAGGACAACCGTGCCCGCCCGGCGGCGCGCCTCGTCGGCGGCGGCGGTATCGACCTCTCGGATCTGAGCCTTGGCGGCGATGAGCAGATCGCGAAACGTGGGCATGGCAAAAGCCTACCGATCCGATCGGCTTTCGGCCACCCTCGTCGTAGCTACCGCGTCGGGCGCACAGCGGGCGGGGGGGACTTTTGGCCCATCACGAGGTATTGGTCGGGATTTTCCTTCATCCCTGCCTAGGCGCGGTCGAACACTGAGAGTGATGAATCGGCGGGCATTTGGCATCCTCCTTTCACTTTGCGTGGTCACTGCCTTGGTCGGCGTCCCGGCCGGGCCCGCCCTCGCCGCAATCGATCCCAGGGCATCGGAGGCCCAGTTCCTCACGCTCATGAACACCGAGCGGGTGGGCGCCGGGCTGGCCCCGATGAACCTCGACGCCGCCATGTACCCGATGGCCATCCAGTGGAGCCAACAGATGGACGCCGCCGGCGTCCTGTCGCACCGTCCCGACCTGGCCGCGCGTGCGACAGCGATCGCGCCCACATGGACGAAATTGGGTGAGAACGTCGGCACGGGCGGCAGCGTGACCAGCCTCCACACGGCGTTCATGAACTCCCCGGGCCACCGGGCCAACGTGCTCGGCGACTACAACCGCGTCGCGATCGCTGTCGTCGTCGACGTGGATCGCATATGGGTCACGTTCGACTTCATGAAGGGTCCGGCCATCAGTGGTCCGACCGGCCTCGAACCGGCCCTGCCGACCATCTCGTTCGCACAAGCCGGCAACTTCTGGGTCACGACCGCCAACGGCAAGGTCTACGGGGTCGGCACCGCAAAACTGCTCGGTGACATGTCGACCCGCGTGCTCGCGCGGCCGATCGTCGGCATGGCGTCCTCGCCGACTGGCAACGGCTATTGGCTCGTCGCGAGCGACGGCGGCATCTTCGCGTTCGGCGACGCTCTCTTCTACGGCTCAACGGGGGCGATGGCCCTCAACCAACCGATCGTCGCCATGGCCCCGACCAGCACGGGCAAGGGCTACTGGCTCGTCGCGAGCGACGGCGGCATATTCGCGTTCGGTGATGCGCGCTTCCTCGGCTCCATGGGCGGCACGAAGCTCAACCAGGCCGTCAACGGCATCGCCGCGACGCCCACGGGCAAGGGCTACTGGATGGTCGCGAGTGACGGCGGGATCTTCGCGTTCGGCGACGCCGCGTTCTACGGGTCGGCCGCGAGCAGCGCGCTGCCCTCGCCCGTGACGGCGATCGCCACGTTGCCGACGGGCGCGGGCTACTGGCTGCAGACCTCGACCGGTGCGGTCTACCCGTTTGGTGCGGCGGCCAGCTACGGCGCTGCCTCCGCGTCCGGTGCGACGCTCACCAAGATGGCCACGATGCCCGACGGCCTCGGTTACCGAATGGCGAGCGCCGACGGTCGGGTCTTCGAGTTCGGATCGGGCGGGGCAGGCGTGACACCTCCGCTCGGGGTCACGTCGCCCATCGTTGCCATCGCCAACGTCCCCTAGACGATCGCGGGCAGGAGCTCACTGATCGAGCCCCGAAGCACCGCGTCGGCCACGTCATCGAATTGCGTGGGGTCGGCGTTCACAATCACGATGAGGGCGCCCGCCGCACGGGCTCGCGGCACCATGTTGGCCACGGGATACACCTGCAACGTCGAGCCGACCGCGAGTAGCAGATCGGCTTCCGAAGCGGCCTGCAGGGCGCGGTCGATGACATGGGGCACGAGCGCCTGGCCAAACGAGATCGTGGCCGACTTCACGATGCCCGAGCACACGCGGCATCTGGGGTCGTCCTCCCCCGCGCGCACCCGCTCGAGCACCACCGCCATCGGCCCGGTGTCGCCGCACTGAAGACACTCGTAGCGGCGCATGGTGCCGTGCACCTCGACAACCATCGCGGGTGACGATCCGGCGCGCTGGTGGAGTTCGTCGACGTTCTGGGTGACGAGCGCGTGGAGCTTGCCGCGTTCTTCGAGGCGGACGAGGGCACGATGGCCGGCGTTGGGCTCTGCGGTCCAGGCCGGGTTGTCGAGCCGGCTGCGCCATGCCGCCCGACGCACTTCGGGATCGCCGACGTAGTGCTGCAGCGTGGCCATCTTCTCCGCGGCCGGGTTCTTGGTCCACAGACCGTTCGGCCCACGGAAGTCGGGGATACCTGAGTCGGTCGAGATGCCTGCACCGGTCAGCACGACGACACGCTCTGCGTCGTCGATCCAACGGGCCACGTCCGACGGCTCAACCATGTCCGAGTCCACCCTTGACCCGTGCGTGGAAACATATGAAACTCCACATGAGCTTCCCCCTCGACCCGACTACTCGCCCCAACAATTTCGTGGAGGAAGCCGAATGACATCGCTGGCCGTCGCCTTTCCTGGCGACACCCTCATCGTGCAGCCGTGGCCCGACACCGTGGGTGACCACACCGGCCATGATCCCCGTTCGCCCTACGTCGAGCAGTTTTGGCTGGCGGTGCTCGGACCCAGCACCACGTGGCTTCTGCGGTACTTCGCGGCGATGTTCGACCGCTGGCCCGACGGTTTCGAGATCAACCTCGACGACACCGCGCGCTCGATCGGGCTGGTGAACCAGACCGGTCGGGGCAGCCCGTTCGCCCGAGCCCTGTCCCGCAGTGTGCAGTTCAACCTGGCGCAGCCATTCGGTTTCGGGCTCGCTGTGCGCCGCCGGGTGCCTCCGCTGAGCGCCCGCCAGATCCAGCACCTGCCCGCGCCCCTGCAGAGCGCGCACGAGGCGTGGGCGGCCACACTGACCGACGACGAGGCGGCCAAACGCCGGCGCGCCCGTCGCCTGGCCCAGGCCCTGCTCGAGCTCGGCGAGGATCCGCCGACGATCGAATGGCAGTTGCGACAGTGGCGCTTCCATCCTGGTGTGTGCGCCGACGCGGTCCGCTGGGCCCGTCAGGAACGGGCCGGGATCGGCGCCGCGTAGCGCTCGAGCAACTCGACGAACGTGCGGACACCAAAGGCGGTGGCGCCCTTGCTGAGCCAGCCCTCGTCGGATTCCGAGCGCATCGGCCCCGCGATGTCGAGGTGAGCCCACGGCGTGTCGCCCACGAACTCCTTCAGGAAAAGGCCGGCGGTGAGCGCGCCGCCGAACGGCCCACCGACGTTTTTCAGGTCGGCGATTTCGGAGTCGAGGAGCTTTCGATACTCGGCCGGAAGCGGGAGCGGCCACACGCCCTCGTCGGCGGCATCGGCGGCGGCGCGCACCTGCGCCGTCCACCCGTCGTGATTGCCCATCACGCCCGCAATGCTCTTGCCGAGAGCGCCTACGCACGCGCCGGTGAGGGTGGCGATGTCGACGATCGCGTCGACCCCCGACTCGGCCGCAAGGATCAGCGCATCCGCGAGCACCAGCCGGCCTTCCGCGTCGGTGTTCATCACTTCCACAGTCGTGCCGTCGCGGTAGGTGATCGTGTCGCTCACTTTCTGGGCGTCGGCCCCCGGCATGTTGTCGGTGCAGCAGAGGTAGCCGATCACCTTGACGTTGGGCCGTACCGCGGGGAGCACCGACATCGCGGCGAGCACCGCAGCGGCGCCCGACATGTCGAGTTTCATCGTGAGCATGCCGTCGTTGGTCTTGAGCGATAGCCCGCCTGAATCGAACATCACGCCCTTACCGACGAGGGCGACCGTGCCACTCGCGCTCCGCGGCGAGTAGGTGAGCTTCACCAGCCGGGGGGGCTCGACCGAGCCGCGGTTCACCGCGAGCAGGCCACCGCAGCGCTCGTCGGCGAGCCGGTGCTCGTCCCAAACCTCGATGTCGAGCCCGACGCGGCTCGCGAGCTCAACGGCCTTCTCGGCCAAGACCCGGGCGGGCAGATCCACCGGAGGCGTGTTGGCGAGATCGCGGGCGAACGTCACCGCGCCTGCGATCGCCGCGCCCTTGTCGGCGCCCCCCGCGAGCGAGCGGTGCCGCCTGTCCTCAGCGACAAGCACCACCTCGGCAACCGCGGACGACGTCTTGTCGCGCTTGTACGTCGAGAAGCGGTACGAGCCGAGCACGATCCCTTCGGCGACGGCCTGCCCCACACGCCGTCCGTCGACGCGGCCGACGTCGGTGAGCGTCAGCGCCAACGTGGTGTGCTTCGAGGCGGCGCGCGCGAACGTCGCCGCGGCCTTCCGGAGCACCGCGTCACTGAGCTTCTCGGGGTCGCCGACGCCGAGCGCCACCACCGTTGTGCCGTCCGGACGAGTGACGAGATGGTGCTGTCCGACCTTGCTCTCGAAACCCGCTTTCGTGAGCACCGCGCGCGACAAACCGATCGACCGCGGCACCGGACCAGAGGTCGTCACCGGCACACCCACTGCGGTCGCGCGACGCGGCACCGTGCGAGCCGTCGTGAACGTGATGGCCATCCATCGTCCTTTCGGTCAAGCCTGGCGGGAGGGTAACGATCCGCCTTCGGCCCAGCGGGCAAGGGTCCACAAGAGATCGGAGAGCCGATTGAGATACGGCACGACGAGCGACGGCGGTGCCGCGGCAACGATCGCCAGCCGCTCGGAGCGCCGCACCACGGTGCGGGCGACGTCCAACAGCGCGCCCACCTTCGTCTCGCCCGGCACGACGAACTCCTTGGGCATTTCGAACCGGCCTGAATAGTCGTCGATGACTTGCTCGAGGTGCGTGACCATCTCGTCGGTTACCGCCGACGCGCCCGGTGTGAGCTTGGAACGGTTCTCTGGCTCGGTGGCCAGTTCGGCCATCAGCACCCACAGGTCGCGCTCGAGCGCTATGAGCACCGGGTCGAGCTCACTCGCGCGACCGGCCTCGGCGCGGGCGAGACCGAGCGCGGCCTGCGCCTCGTCGACGGTGCCGTAGGCCTCCGGCAGCACAGAGTCCTTGCGGACTCTTCCCCCGTGGAACAGGCCGGTCGTGCCGTCATCGCCCTTCCTCGTGTAGATGCGCATGAGTCGGCCGAGATTATCCGCTCCCGCTCTTTTGGGGCTCACTCGGTAGGCTCAGTGGGTTCATGGCCCGCCAGCAGAGCTTCCTCGATGCCGTTCGCGAGCGTGTCGTCATTTTCGACGGCGGCATGGGCTCCAACCTTCAGCTCCGCGAACTCTCGGCAGATGATTTCGGCGGCCCTACACTCGAGGGCTGCAACGAGATGCTCGTCTTCACGCGGCCCGACGTCGTCGCTGATCTACACGCGTCGTTCTTCGCCGTCGGCGTCGATGTCGTCGAGACGAACACGTTCGGGGGCTTTTCCACTGTCCTGCAGGAATACGGCGTGGCGGACCGGGCCCACGAGATCAACGTGGCGGCCGCCCGCATCGCCCGCGCGGTAGCCGGCGACTTCGCCGCCGACGGGCGCCCGCGATGGGTCGCCGGCTCGCTCGGACCCGGCACCAAGATGCCGTCGCTCGGTCAGATCACGTTCGCTGCGCTTCGTGACGCGTACGAGGTCCAGGCCCGAGGTCTTCTCGAGGGCGGTGTCGACCTCCTGATCATTGAGACCTGTTACGACCTGCTGCAAGCCAAGGCAGCCACCGTCGGCGCGCGTCGCGCCATGGTGGCCGAAGGGCGAGAGGTCCCGCTGCAGTTACAGGTCACGATGGAGACGACTGGTCGCATGCTCGTCGGCTCTGAAATCGGGGCCGCGCTGTGCGCGCTCGGCGCGCTGCGGCCCGATGTGTTCGGGCTCAATTGCGCCACCGGCCCGGCAGAGATGCAGGAACACCTGCGCCATCTGTCGCGCCATTCGCCGTTCCCGATCAGCGTGCTCCCCAACGCCGGCCTCCCTTCCCTCGTCGACGGCAAGATGCACTACGACCTCACGCCGGAACAGCTCACGGAGTTCCACCGGCGTCACATCACCGAACTCGGCGTCTCGGTGGTGGGCGGCTGTTGCGGCACTACACCCGATCACCTCGCGGCGGTGGTCGCCGCGGTGCGCGATCTCACGCCCGTGCATCGTCACCCGTCCACCGAGGGGGCAGTGAGCTCGCTCTACTCGCCCGTGACCATCGCCCAAGACAGCTCGTTCCTGATCATCGGCGAACGCACCAACGCCAACGGTTCCCGAGCGTTTCGCGACGCAATGCTGGCCGCCGACTGGGAGTCGTGCACACGGATGGCGAGCGAACAGATCCGCGAGGGCGCGCACGTGCTCGATGTCTGCGTCGACTATGTCGGACGCGACGGGGCGCGCGACATGGACGAAATCGCGGCCCGGTTCGCCACCCAGGCATCGGCGCCCCTCGTCTTGGACTCCACCGAGCCGCCCGTGCTCGAAGCGGGCCTGCAGTGGATCGGTGGCCGCGCCATCTTGAACTCCGCCAACCTCGAGGAGGGCGAGGCCGAGGGCAAGCGGTTCGACAGAGTGATGCGGCTAGCGGCCGACTACGGCGCGGCCGTGATCTGCCTGCTGATCGACGAGCGGGGCCAGGCGCGCGACGTGGAGTGGAAGATGGAGGT
>JBDUDK010000107.1:0-5359 GCA_040002995.1 Acidimicrobiales bacterium
AGTTGTTGACGCGGAGGTAGGTCAACACCGCCAGCACGCGGCGATGGATCTCGGTCGACGGCTCCAGCCCAATCTTCTGGAACACCTGGGTCGTGTGGGATTCCACCGTCCGCTCGTTGACACCGAGGCGCGTCGCGATCGCGCGGTTGGAGAGGCCCTCGGCGAGGAGGCCGAGCACCTCCAGCTCGCGCGTGGTGAGGCTGGCGAGGTTGTCGCTCTGACGCCGGCGACCGAGCAAGCGGGTGACGATCGTCGGATCGATGACCGTCTCTCCTTCGACGAGACGCCGCAGCGCGTCCGTCAACGTCGAGAGCTCCATGATTCGATCCTTGAGTAAGTAGCCCACGCGTTCGGGTGCCTCGCGGAGAAGCTGGAGCGCGTAGGCGGCGTCGAGATACTGCGAAAGCACCAACACCGCGGTGCGCGGTCGCGTGGCGCGCAGATCCGCGGCGGCGCGAAGGCCCTCGTCGGTGAAGGTCGGCGGCATCCGAATGTCGAGGATGACGACATCTGGATCGTGCGCGTCGACCAGGGCGATCAGCGGCTCAGCCGAGCCTGCGGCGGCGACGACCTCGATGTTGTGATCGCGCAGGATCCGAACGATCCCCTCGCGCACGAGCACCATGTCGTCGACCACGATCACCTTCACGGGAAGCTCGCCACGTACTCGACACCATCTGCCCCGCCGGTCACGACCAGGCTTCCCCCCACTGCGCCCACCCGGTCTTCGTCGTCGGTTACGTCGACGTTCCCGACGGCGTCGCATCGGAGGACGACCGTGAACCGGCCGTCACACGCGCTGAGCCGGATCGCAACCTTCGATGCGCCCGCGAGTTCACCGTGGTCGATCATCGAGCGACTCAACGCATAAGCGGCATGTTCGACGGTGGCATCGGGTCGCTCGTGCAGGGAGGGATCGACCTCCACGACCAGTGGGACGGGCGACGTGTCCGCGAGCGACCGAAGCGCTTCGACGAGACCGAGCTCGTCGAGCACGGGCGGGAGCCGTTCGCTGACGAGGTGCCGCAACTCGGCCAGCGCCTCCTGCGTACGAGCGATCGCGGTCACGTAGCGCTCCCGCTCTCCGTCCTCGGCGTTCTCGGCCGCCCGCGAGAGCTCCATCCCCAGCAGCAAGAGCCGTTGTTGCGCGCCGTCGTGGAGGTCGCGCTCGAGACGCCGGCGGGTGGCGTCGGCGCGTTCGACGATGCGCCGCCGGGACGCGCGCAGCTCATCGAGCTCCGAGGTCGCGAGCACGCGGAGGCGCTCGTTCTCGACCGCCATCGTGACGGCAGGGGTGAGGGCCGCGGCCAATGCCGCGGTCGAGCTTGGCTCGTGCTCGATGACGGCGATGGTCTCACCGTCACGCTCGACCGCCGTCGCCGCCCACCGCGTGTCCCGCGCCGCGGGTTGAGCATCGGCGCCGAGATAGGTGTTCGGTCCCGATGAGTAAAGCAGTCGAACCGAGCGATCGCGCGTCAATTGCCGTAGGCGGCCGGCGACACCATCGGCACCGAAGCTCTCGGCGAGCGCGGTCACGAGCTTGCGAGCGCGAAGCCGCGTCAACCAGACCCGTGCCGCTGGTTGCGCGGCGAGAAGAAACGAAGGGATCAGCAGGCCTGGAACGAGAGCCGGAAGCACCGCCGTGGGATCGCTCCAGACCATCAGTCCCGGTTTGGTCAATCCGATGAGCGACGCGATGGCGGCCGCCGCGACGGCGACGGCTGCGCTCGCTCGCGAGTAGATAGAGGCGCGAGATCGCGCGAGCTGCACGACCGCGACGATGCACCAGCCGAGCGTGACGATGGCTAGGGCGCGATCGGCACCGAGCACCCAGCCCGGTCGCGCGGCAACGAGGAGCGGGTTGTCGCGGCAATAGGGCGCGCAGCGGAGGTCGAGGAATGGATCGCGCACGGCGATGCGGGCCGTGATGTCGACGATCGTCGCCGTTCCCAGGACGATGACCGCCGCGCCCGACCACCCCCCGAGGAGGGAGCGGACGAAGACGGCCAGCGCGAGCGCCAGCCCGGCGCCCGCCGCCACCGCGACGACCCTCACCACCGATGACGTGTCGACCGTCGCCAGTCCGGGCACCGCCAGCGCGAGCGCAACGACGCCGACTCCGACCGGCCGGGCGAGGGCGACGACTCCGACGGCCACCGCTGTCACCACCCATACGAGCACGAGCGCCGTCGTCGTCCCCGGAGCGGGTGGTAGCGCGCCGAACGGTTGAGCCCCGATCGTCAGCAACGCACCGAATGCGGCACACCCTGCCGCCGCATCGGCCACCCATGCCGCCCGCGCGAAGCGACTCACGCGAGGAGTCTGGCACCGGTGGCTCGATCGGTCTTCCGTGCCACCTCGCAGACGGAGCCAAGGCTCGCCCCGATGCGGCTGGCTCACGGTTCGCGCAAAGTCGTCGTATGCGAACCTCACGCTTCCTCATCCCCATCATCGTCCTCTTGTTTACCCTCGCAACGGCGTGCGGAGGCAGCAACACCGTCGCGAAACAGGTCGCCGAACCGGTGGCACCAGTAACCCTGCGCATCGGTACGAACGATCCCGACGACGCGCCGACTGCGGCGGCAATCGAGGAGTTCGCCCGTCAGGTCGACGACGGCTCCGGCGGCACGATGCACGTCGAGCCCGTCTGGCGCGCGGCCGGCGACCCGCCGCCCGACGACTGGGATCAGGCCGTCGCTCGGATGGTCGCGCGCGGCGAGCTCGACATGGGTTTGATCCCGTCTGCTGCATGGGACAGCGAAGGAGTCACGAGTCTACGAGCGTTGAACGCGCCCTTCCTCGTCGACTCCGATGCCCTCGTCGGCTCAATCGTCACGAGCGACATCGCCGGCGATCTGATGGCCGGCCTCGACCACGTCGGCGTGACGGGACTGGCCCTGTTGCCCGAAGGGCTGCGCCACGTCTTCGCGTTCGGCGCGCCGCTGCTGTCCCCCTCGGACTTCACGGGGGCCAAGATCCGGGCGCCTCACTCGGACACCGTCTACGCGGTGTTTCAAGCACTCGGCGCCACCGTCGATGATCCAAACGGCTCCGACTTCGACGCTGCCGTCGGCGCAGGGGAACTCGCGGCCGCCGAATCGTCGTTCCAGCGGGCCTCCAGCCTGCCGGGCGGACACCTGACAGCGACCGGGAATCTGACACTCTTTCCCAAGGTGAACTCGCTCGTCGTCAACAATCACACGCTCGGCGCACTGAGCGACGCGCAACGGGCAATGCTCCGTGACGCGGCGGAGAGGACCCGCGCGTACGT
Source organism: Acidimicrobiales bacterium (assembly GCA_040002995.1). GTDB lineage: Bacteria > Actinomycetota > Acidimicrobiia > Acidimicrobiales > Ilumatobacteraceae > JBDUDK01. The sequence continues at coordinate 3,272 of JBDUDK010000107.1, forward strand.
CGTCACGAACACAACGGGCGATGCGAAGGATGCGCAGGCCTACTGCACCGCGAACGGAAGCGTCGTCCTCGCGAGCGACGGTGATCTCGCCGCGTTCACCGAAGCGGTCCAGCCCGTCTACGACGCTCTGCAGAAGGACGCCGCAACCAAGGACCTCATCGGGAGGATCCGCGAGGTGAAAGCCAAGACCGCGAGCGCCCCCGCCGCAGCGGCATGCGATAGCAGCGCCGCCGCACCGACAACCGTGACGCCGTCGGCGAACGGATCCGCCACCATCCCGCTCGGCCGGTACGCGAAGGTCGGAACCAGGGCCGCTTACATCGAGCGCGGGCTCGATCCCAACGTCGTCGACGAGATGCTCGGACCGGACGGCGAGATCGTCGTCGTGCTCGAGATCGCCGACGGTCGCTGGACGGAGTACGAGCGGCTCGCCGATGGCACGGAAGAGCTCGGCGACCTCGGCAGCTATTCGTATGACAGCGCGGGACATTGGGTGACCGAGGGCGCGAGCGGCGGATGCCGCGGTTGCCGCGCCGCGTTCGATTGGGCCCTCGTCGATGGGGTGCTGTCGCTCACCCTGGCTCCGATCGATGGATATTCGGATTATCCCGACGACGTCCACGTCATCACCGAGGGCGACTTCGAACGGGAGCAGTAGTAGAACGTGCGCACGCGCCGGGTTGCGATGAAAACGGCCGCCGTTGTGGCGACGTTGTTGGCCTCAGCCTGCGCGAGCAGCACCGGGGCGGGCGATGTCGGCGACAAAGCCGGGAACCAACCACCGTCCACCACGCTGACGCTCGTGACGTCTGAGCAACTGGGCCGTCCGGGAGCCGACACGGTCGAGCGGTTCGTGGCGGCAGTCGACGAGCTCAGCGGCGGCCGCGTGGTCATCACGCCGACGTTCGACCATCCGAGCGACCAGCCGCCCAACTTGGACCAGGTCAACGTTCAGGCGCTCCGGGCTGGCGAGTTCGATCTCACCCTCGTGCCCGCCCGCGCGTGGCACTTCGAAGGTGTCCAGACGCTCGAACCGTTGCAGCTCCCGTTCCTCGTCGAGACCGACGCGCAGGCCGACCGCGTCGCCGCCGACACGGGTCTCGCCACTGCGCTGCTCGCCGGCCTGGCCTCGATCGACATCACTGGTCTTGGGCTGTTCCCGGAGGGGGTGCGCCATCTTGTCCGCCTCGACGGCGCGCCGATCGATCCGACCGGCAACCTCGACGGGTTGACCGTGCGGGCACCGGCGGGCGACACCACCTCGGCGGTGCTCAAGGGACTCGGCGCCGACGTCGTTTACCTCAACAGCGGAGATCTCAGCGACGCGGTGACGTCCAAACGGGTCGCGGTCGCGGAGACGTCACTCACCCTGAGCTCGAGCCTTCCGGCGATCGGCCGCCCCTCCGTGCTGTTGAACATGGTCCTCTACACGAAGTTCAACGTGCTCGCGATCTCCGACGCGGTCGTCGCCCGCCTCGACGTGCGCACCCTGGCCGTGCTGCGCGACGCGGCCGCCGCGGCGTTGGACAAGACAATCGCGGAGCGGCCTCGGGAGCCCGACGCCCTGACGCAGGCGTGTGCGATCGGAATCGGCACCGTCCGCGCGTCGGAAGCGCAACTACAGGCGATGCGGGAGCGGCTGAAACCGGTGTCCGACCAGATCATCACGGCCGCCGGCGTCCAATCCCTCGTGAAGCGGGTCAGCGCGACAGCGGGCGAGGGGTCCGAACCCGTGCTGTCCGACTGCCCCGCCACGGAGCCGAGCGACACGGTGCTCCCCTCCGACGTGGCGGCGCTGAAACCCTTCGCGGGTGATCTCCCTGACGGGACGTACCGGTTCGAGGTCCACACCGACATCATCCTGGCGAGCTACCCGAACTTCCCGAAGTCCAAGTTGGCGGGATACAGCGGTGTGTACACGGCCGTGCTCAACGGCGGCCGCCTCACGCTCGAAGGCGTGATCAACGACGGGCAGACATGGCGCAACACCACCATCTACGAGGTCGACGGCAACAACGTCACAGTCGCGCTCGCGAGCGGCTTCGACTTCTACACGCCGATGGCGGTGCATTGGCGGTGGGCGGTTGC
>JBDUDK010000114.1:0-17897 GCA_040002995.1 Acidimicrobiales bacterium
GCGCTGGTCGCGCTGGTGTTACCGGGCGCCGCGGTGTCGGCGGTGTTGGACTTACTGCTGCCACAGGCCACGAGGACCAAGGACGTCATCGCCGCGAAAGCCGCGACGCGCTTGCCGTATCTCATGCTAAAACTCCCCCTTCAGAAGCACCCGCCGAGCGCGCTGGCGTCTGCGGTTCCCGCCGGCGCCACCCCCCACGCCGGCGTTTGCTTGCGTTTGGAAATGGTGTGGAATCTCATGGAAGATTCCGAGGGCTAACATAGCAGTCGGTTTGACAGAGGGGAAGTAGTCGTCGGCAACAATCGACGGCGTCGGCCACGTCGGCAGAAGGGGGGCGATCGTGGGCAGCATCACGCTCAACGCAATCGACAAGGTGTACGAGAACGGGTTCCACGCCGTCCACAAGCTCTCACTCGACGTCGCCGACGGCGAGTTCCTCGTTCTCGTCGGTCCGTCGGGCTGTGGCAAGTCGACCGCGCTGCGAATGATCGCCGGGCTCGAGTCGATCTCGTCCGGCGAGCTGCGCATCGGTGACAAGGTGGTCAACGACCTCGAGCCCAAAGACCGCGACATCGCCATGGTGTTTCAGTCGTACGCGCTGTACCCGCACCTCACGGTGCGCAACAACATCGCCTTCGCGCTAAAGCTGAGAAAGATGCCCAAGGCGGAGATCAACGAGCGCGTCGAGAAGGCGGCGAAGATCCTCGAGCTCACCGAGAACCTTGACCGGCGACCCGGTCAGCTGTCGGGCGGCCAGCGCCAGCGGGTGGCGATGGGCCGGGCGATCGTGCGCGAGCCGCAGGCGTTCTTGATGGACGAGCCGCTGTCCAACCTCGATGCCAAGCTCCGCGTGCAGATGCGCGCCGAGGTCGCCAAGATCCAGCACTCGCTCAACGTCACGACCGTCTACGTGACTCACGACCAGATCGAGGCGATGACGATGGGCGACCGGGTCGCTGTGCTGTCGCGTGGCTTCCTGCAGCAAGTCGACACGCCGCAGAACCTCTACGACCATCCCGACAACCTGTTCGTCGCCGCCTTCATCGGTTCGCCGCAGATGAACTTGCTCGAAGCCACCGTGTCCCGCAACGGCGGCGGCACGACGCTGCGCGTCGGCAGCAACACCCTCACCGTGCCGGCGTCGGTGATGGCGGCCTACCCGTCACTCGCCGATTACGACGGAAGGCGGGTCGCCGTCGGGATCCGTCCCGAGCACCTGTCGGCCGCCGCCGATGGCGCCCCCGACACCATCAAAGGGGTCATCCACGTCCGCGAGGGCCTTGGCTCGGAGGTCATCCTTCACATGACCACCGACGCCGTGGGCGTCGACACATCGGCGGCCGAGAACAAGGCGGAGACGTCGTCGGACCGTGTCGTGGTCGCCCGCGTCGAGCCGCACACCACGGCGCAGATCGGTGAGCGGGCGGTGCTCGGCGTCGACACCGGGCGGATCCACCTCTTCGACTGCGAGACCGGCCAGGCGCTGGCGTCACCCAACTGACCCTGGAGCTCTATCGGGTCCCGTGACGACGGTTCTGACCGTTCGTCGACGCCCGTGGCGGAGCTCCCGTCGTGGCGCGCACGACGAGTTCGAGCGCCAGCTCCTCGACGAACGGAACCGGCCTGATCCCGGTAGCAAGCACACCGGTCAGGATCTCCGAGCCGCGCTGCCCCGACGCCTCGAGCGGCTGCCGCATCGTGGTCAAGCCGCTGTACGCGGCGATGTCGATGTCGTCGTAGCCGATGACCGACACGTCGCGTGGGACCGCCTTGCCGGCGAGACGCGCCGCCTCGAGGACGCCGAGCGCCTGGACGTCGGAGGCGGCGACGACCGCAGTCGGCGGCTCGGGCATGGCGAACAGCTCGGCCGCTAGTCTTTGCGCTGCCGTACGGAGGTGCGGGCCATGCTTCACGTACGGGCGTTCGAGCGCGACGCCGGCGGCGGCGAGGGCGCCGGCGAAGCCCGCCTCACGGTTGCGGCTTGACACGAAGCCGAATGGATTCCGCTCCGCCTCGCCTATGAAGGCGATGCGCTCGTGGCCCAGCGACAACAGGTATTCGGTCGCGATCCGCCCCCCCCTGCAGTCGTCGACGACGACACTCGGCAACGCGGGGTGCGATGTGTCGACCAACACGATCGGGAAGGGCGCATGGGCAAGCCGGTCACCTTCGTCCGATCGCAGCGGGAGCGAGATGATGATCAGCCCGTCGAGCGGATGCCGTGGAACTTCCACCAAGCGTCGGCGGGCACGATCGGGCGCGTCGACGTTGTACAGCACGATCTCGAGGCCGTGCGGCTGCAGCGCCCGAACGATGCCGCGCAAACGTTGGTACGAGGACGCCTCGTCGAAGTACGGGACGATCACGCCGACGAAACCCTGCCGCCGGGCTGGTCTGCCAGCAGCGGATCGAGTCGGGCTGTACCCCAGCGCCGCTATGGCCGCGTGGACCTTGGCGCTCGTCGTCGGGCGAACGTGGTCGCTTCCGTTGAGCACACGTGACACTGTGCCGATGCCGACCCCGGCTCGGGCCGCAACGTCGGAGATGGTTGCCATGTCGTTACGAGATCCTTACGGTTGTCATGGAACAACGTTGGAAGGATAGCCAGATATTTCCATGCAGCTGCCATCGCCGATTAGCGTCCAGCCCGTGAGCGAGCCCCCCCGGATGAGCGAGGGCCGCTACGGGTGCTTCGATGACGCGGCTCGCGAGTACATCGTCACCCGCCCGGACACCCCGCTGCCGTGGATCAACTACCTCGGCAGCCAGGACTATTTCGGAATCATCTCGAACACGGCGGGTGGCTACTCGTTCTACCGGGACGCGCGCCTGCGGCGGCTGACGCGCTACCGCTACAACAACGTGCCGCTCGATTCCGGCGGGCGCTACGTGTACATCCGCGACCGGGACAGCGGCGAGTTCTGGTCGCCGTCCTGGCAACCCACTCGTACCGACCTCGACCAGTACCGGTGCCGCCACGGGCTCGGGTACACCGCGATCTCGTCACAACGCGCCGGCATCGCCGTCGAGACCTTGTTCCTCGTGCCGCTGGGGGAGAGCCTCGAGGTTTGGCGGGTGCGCGCGACCAACGAACGCGACGAGGCGGCGCATCTCTCTGTGTTCAGCGCGGTCGAGTTCTGTCTCTGGGATGCAGCGGACGACGCCACCAACTTTCAGCGGAACTTCTCCACCGGAGAAGTCGAGGTCGACGGCCGCGTCATCTTCCACACTTCCGAGTACCGGGAGCGCCGTAGCCATTTCGCGTACTTCGCGTGTTCGGAGGCGTTAGAGGGGTTCGACACGCAGCGCGAGGCGTTCCTCGGCCCGTACCGCGACTGGGACCGTCCCGTGGTGGTCGAGACCGGCCGCTCGACGGACTCGATCGCGCACGGATGGTCACCGTGCGGCTCTCATCATGTGACGTTGACGTTCGAGCCCGGAGAGACGCGCGACGTGGTGTTCGTGCTCGGCTACTGGGAGAACCCGGCGGGGGAGAAGTTCGACCCGACGGGCTCGGAGACGCTGAACAAGGCGCTTGTCCGGCCGGTTATCGACCGCTACCTGCGAACCGACGCGGTCGACGACGCGTACAGGCAGCTAAGGGAGCACTGGTCGACGCTGCTCGATCGGATTCAGGTTGTGAGTCCGAACGAGCATGTCAACCGCATCGTCAACGTCTGGAACCCCTACCAGTGCATGGTCACGTTTAATTTGTCGCGATCGGCGTCGCTGTTTGAGTCGGGGGTCGGTCGAGGCATGGGCTTTCGCGACTCCTGCCAAGACCTGTTGGGGTTCGTGCACCTGGTACCGACACGCGCGCGCGAGCGCATCCTCGACATCGCCACCACCCAGCTCCCGTCCGGTGGCGCGTACCACCAGTACCAACCGCTTACGAAGCGGGGCAATGATGCGATTGGCTCCGGCTTCAACGATGACCCGCTCTGGCTGGTCGTCGCGGCGGCGGCTTACGTCAAAGAGACGGGTGACCACGCAATCCTCGACGAACCGGTCCGTTACGACCACGAGCAGGGTTCAGAGTCGCCGCTCTATGAGCATCTGCAGCGCGCGTTGCGATACACGCTCGACCGGCTCGGACCGCACGGGCTGCCGCTCATCGGGCGCGCCGACTGGAACGACTGCCTCAACCTCAATTGCTTCTCCGAGGTGCCCGGCGAGTCGTTCCAGACGACAGGGAACAAGACCGGCGGTGTCGCGGAGTCGGTGTTCATCGCCGGGCTGTTCGCGCTCGCGGCCGACGAGCTGGCGGGCATCGCGGATCGCCGTGGCGCGGCCGGTGACGCGGACCGACATCGCGCCGCGGCGAGGGCGATGCGGGGGGCGGTACAGGAGCACGGTTGGGACGGCGCGTGGTTCCTACGGGCCTACGACTACTTCGGTGGCGTAGTGGGCTCCGCCGCGAACGACGAGGGACGGATCTTCGTCGAGGCCCAGGGCATGTGCGTGCTCGCGGGTATCGGACTCGACGACGGAACCGCGCAACAAGCGCTCGAGTCGGTGGCCGAGCATCTCGCAACTCCGCACGGCATCATGCTCGTGCAACCCGCGTACCGCCGCTACCACCTCGAGCTCGGCGAGATCAGCTCGTACCCGCCCGGCTACAAGGAGAACGCGGGCGTCTTCTGCCACACGAACCCGTGGATTGTGATCGCCGAGACGCTCGTCGGCAACGGCGACCGCGCACTCGACTACTACCTGCGCACCAACCCTTCGGCCCGCGAGCCCATCAGCGCCGTGCACCGCTGTGAGCCGTACGTCTACGCCCAGATGATCGCCGGGCGAGACGCACCGACCTTCGGTGAGGCGAAGAACTCGTGGCTCACGGGGACGGCGGCGTGGAGCTTCGTCGCGATCACGCAATGGATCCTGGGTATACGCCCCGACCACGAGGGCCTCCGTGTCGACCCCTGCCTACCGGAAGCGTGGGAGGGCTTCACCGTCCGCCGCCAGTTCCGGGGCGGCATCTACGACATTCGGGTCCACAAACAAAGCGGAATCCGAGGTCGCGTCCGCCGGCTCCTTGTCGACGGCCATGAGCTCGCCGGCAACCTCGTCCCACTCGCGCCGGCGGGTGTGACCGCGGTGGTGGAAGCCGTCGTCGAGGCTGAGCCGGTTCAATTCACTGCGTGACGAGCGTGTTGTGGAACGCGGTGATCCGCGCGTCATCGTCACAGCCAACGATCACTGCCGTGATGCACGATGAGTGCGTACCTTGCAGCGTGCCCTGCGGAGCCTCGAGCGTGGCGGCGGCGTGGGCAAAGACGCAAAGAAGGCTGCGCCGAACGCCGCGCCGTCACTGGCCTTCCTAGCTGCTTCGAGCTGGGCGAAGAGCCCAGTGGCGAGTTCGGTCGGGTCCATCAACACTAAAACTAGAGGACGTGTCTGGAACGTTGGACCTGGAGTTGACGGCGATCCGTCCCCGCGTGCGCGGCATCATTCATCTCTATGCGGCCGTGGCGTTCGCCCTCGCGTTCATGGGCCTCGGACTGGCCGCGCCTGATGCGGCGGCACGGGGCTGGATTGCGATCTACGGCGTGTGTGTAACGGCGATGCTCGCCGTCAGTGCCTTCTACCACTCGAGGCGCCTCTCGCCGTCTCGGCAACGGCTCCTCAAGCGGCTCGACCACTCCGCCATCCTGCTGGCGATTGCCGGCTCGTACAGCGGCGTGTTTGGGCTCGCCCTCGATGGCCACCCTCGAAAGGTGGTGCTCGCCGTCGTGTGGACTGCGGCTGTCGTCGGGATCGCCGTGCGCATGCTTTGGCTGCACGCGCCTTATCCGTTCGTGGCCATCGTCTATGTCGCCGTCGGCTGGGTCGCCGTAGTCGAGGTCAACCCCGTACTCGCCGCACTGTCCGGGGTCCAGACGGCGCTTGTCCTCGCGGGCGGTGTCCTCTACACGCTCGGAGGCGGCGTGTACGCGCTGCACCGGCCCGACCCCTGGCCACGCACGTTCGGCTACCACGAGATCTTCCACTCGCTAGTGGTCCTGGCCGCGGTGTGCCACTTCACCGCCGCCGCGTCGATCCTTGCCGAACGCATGTCCTGACCGACGGTACTTTGGCTCCGTGGCAATCGTGTACGAGTGGCGTGGCGCGTTCGCCAACGACGAGATGAACGCGCTACACGCGGAAGCGTTCGGGACCCGCGTCTTCGACGAGTCAGAATGGAACTGGCGCGACTTGGTGTCGGCCCACAGTCTGGGATGGGTGCTGGCCCGCGACGACGACGTACTTGTCGGATTTGTCAACGTGCCGTGGGACGGCCTTGTCCACGCGTGGATCCAGGACACGATGGTCGCGGCGACTACCCGCGGCCGAGGTGTCGGCACGCGTCTGGTGGCACTGGCTGCCGACGGGGCCAGGGCCGCTGGGTGCGAGTGGCTGCACGTCGATTTCGACGATCACCTGCACGATTTCTACTTCCGGGCGTGCGGATTTCGCCCGACCAACGCCGGACTCATAGCGCTGTAACTCCCCGGCGGCTTCGAGTGACCCCCGGCTACGGTGGCTTAGTGCACCAAGCGATGACGCGGCGGGGGTGGTTTCTCTTCGTCGCAATGGGCGTGCTCTGGGGCGGGCCCTATCTCTTGATCAAGGTGGCCGTGAAGCAGATGTCGCCACCGGTGGTCGTGTTCGGCCGCACCTCGGTGGCGGCTGTCGTTTTTGTCGCCCTCGCCTGGCGGGCCGATGACATACGGCCCGCGTTACGGCGATGGAGGTTGGTGCTCGCGTTTGCCGCCATCGAGATCGCAGGCCCGTGGCTCCTGCTGACTAACGCGGAGAAACGGCTGCCGTCCGGACTCACCGGCCTGCTGGTGTCATGTGTGCCGCTCGCCGCCGCCGTCGCGGCGTACGCGCTCGGTGACCACACCGCGCTGCGTCCGCTACGGCTCGTGGGCATCGCCCTGGGATTGGGAGGCGTCGCGCTCTTGGTCGGCAGTGACCTCCGCGGACGCGGAGGAATCCCGTGGGGGAGTGTCTTTCAAATGATCTTGGTCTGTGTGTGTTACGCGACCGGACCCTTCCTCGCGGCGCGCCGGCTCAGCGACGTTCCCCCACTCGGTGTGCTCGCCGTATCCCTCGCCACTGTGGCGATTGTGTATGCACCGTTCGCGTGGTTCAACCGTCCGAGCGCCGTTCCACCGGCGCGGGCGCTGTGGGCGGTGCTTGCATTGTCGATCGTGTGTACGGGCATTGCGTTCCTCATCTTCTTCGCCCTCATCGCAGAGGTCGGTCCAATGCGAGCGATGCTGTTCACGTTCATGAACCCCGCCGTCGCCGTGATTCTCGGCGCCGTGTTCCTCCACGAGGACATCACGCTCGCGACCGTTGGTGGTTTCGTTCTGGTGCTCACCGGTTGCTGGTTCGCGACCCGTCCCACGTCGACTATCGCTGTTTTACGGGAGCAGCGCGGCGATCATCGCGTCGGCGATGAAGCGGCCATATCGTTCGATTGACCATCGGCGACGAAGCACGAGTAGCTCATAAAGCTCGGGCGAGCTGTACGTCCACAGGATGTCGGTGGCGGCCTTGAGGGTGATGTCCTTCCGGAGAAAGCCGGCCTCGTGGAGATGACGGGCGTTGGTGGACATCCGCCCGAGGCGATCGGCCTCCATCTCGTCGTGTAGCTCCGCCATCTCCGGATCGGCCTCCGCGGCCGCCCGCACCACGAGGAGAATCGGCGACACTCGCGGCGCCACCTCAGTTGTCAGGGTGCCCCAGTTCGCGATGATCTTGCGGGGGTCCGTTTCGCGCGCACGCATCTCATCAGAGCGCTCGGGTGCGGGACGCGGCCCCTCTCCGGCCAGTCCGCGGTCGCGGATCGCCCGCACGAGTCCGGTCTTGCCCCCGAATGACTTGTAAATCGTCTCGACAGAGACGTCGGCGGCGGTCGCGATCGCCGCGATGGTCGTCGTTGCGTAGCCGTCGTCGAGGAAGAGTTGTTGCGCAGTATTGAGGATGGTGGCGCGGCTGCGTTCGGCCTGACGCCGCCGGCCGGCCGAGTCGTATTGGCGTTTGGTCTTGACGAGACGACGAGATCGTTCCATAGTGAGAGAATCCGTTACAGAGCTACTGTAACAGAATCTCGCGAGGACGGGTGTGGCTATGGAACCGATGCTCGAGCGACTCTCGCGGGCTACGAATGACCACGATCTCGAGGCGCTGGCCGACTGCTTCGCGCCCGACTACCGCAACGAAACACCGGCCCATCCGGCGCGAGGGTTTGCTGGGCGATCACAGGTCCGCAAGAACTGGGAGCAGATCTTCGCGAGCGTTCCCGACATCACCGCGCGGGTGCTGCGCTGCGCGGTCGACGGCGACACGGTGTGGTCTGAGTGGGAGATGCGCGGCACGCGGCGCGACGGCGTGGGGCATCTCATGCGTGGTGTCGTGATCTTCGGGGTAGACGGCGGCCGGGCCCGCTGGGCGCGGTTTTACCTCGAGCCTGTCGAAGCCGGTGGGGGCGATGTGAATGATGCGGTGCGAAGAGCGGTCGTACCCGAATGATCCTCATCGCCGGTGGTACGGGAACACTGGGCACGCGGATCGTTGGTCGCCTCGCTGTTCACGATCGGGTCCGCGTCCTCACCCGTGATCTTCGCCGCGCCGCCCTCACCGTTGGTGGCAACGTTGAAGTCGTCGAGGGCGACGTTCGCGACGCGGCCACCCTTGTGGACGCGGTATCGGGTGTCGACACTGTGATCGCCGCCGTCCACGGCTTTGCGGGTCCTGGAGGGGTGACGCCGAAGTCGGTGGACCGCGACGGCAATGCCAACCTCATCACCGCGGCCTCGAGAGCCGGTGCCACGTTTGTGTTGGTTTCGATCGTAGGAGCGGCTCCGGACAGTCCAATGGAGTTGTTCCGGGAGAAGTTCGCGGCCGAGCAATGCTTGCGCCAGAGCGAGCTAACGTGGACGATCGTCCGAGCCACGGCGTACATGGAGACGTGGGCGACGATCATGAGTACCAAGCCCAAGACGCTCGTCTTCGGACGCGGTGAGAACCCCATCAACTTCGTTTCCGCCACCGACGTTGCCGCCCTCATCGAGCACGTCGTGCTCGCCCCCCCCGTACGCGGAGACGTCATCGAACTCGGCGGTCCGGACAATCTGACGTTCAACGAGTTCGCCGCGACCTTTCAACAGGTGCGCGGCCGCCTCGGGACGATCAGGCACATTCCTCGTCCGATGCTCCGTCTTATGGCGAATGTGACGAGGAAGCTGAATCCACCATTCGCGCGTAAAGCCCGCGCCGCCATCCTCATGGACACGATCCCCATGACGTTTGACGCGAGCGCCGCTCGTCGACGATTCCCCGATGTCCCGATCACCGACCTCACCACTGTCTTGAAGCATTTAGCTTGAAGCATTTGGTGCGAAGAAAGCCATCGTGTACACCTCGGCGATCCTGATCAGCGCGACGGGCGCGCTGTACGGGAGCATCGAGCAACTGCTCTTCGACGGGATGACCAGCGATCGATGTCAGCCATTGCGATGTGATCAGGTGATTGTGGGCTGCCTTGACTCAGGCGTTGGCCTGCTCCGCTTCTAGCAGCGAGACAAGTTCGGCCTCGACGGCAGCTTCGCTGTCGATGTGAATCTCGGGCAGGAGTCGCGCGAGCCAGCGCGGCAACCACCAGTTGGCGTTCCCGAGCAGTTCCATGGTGGCCGGGACGAGCACCATGCGGACGATGGTGGCGTCGACGAGGACGGCGGCGGTCAGTCCAAGACCGATCTGCTTGACGAAGGTGTTCGGATCGAAGATGAACACACCGAAAACGAACACCATGATTGCCGCGGCAGCCGTGATGACGCGCGCCGTGGCAGCCAAGCCGTCGGCCACCGCCAAACCGTTGTCACCACTGCGTAGGTATTCCTCGCGGATCCGGCTGAGAAGAAACACTTCGTAGTCCATGGAGAGGCCGAACAAGATGGCGAACGTAATCATCGGTACGAACGCCGGCACGGGAGTCTCTGGGATGTTGAGCAAGTTGCCGAGCCAGCTGCCGCTCACAGCGTAGGACATGATGCCGTAGGCGGCGGCGATCGACAGAAGGTTCATGATGCCGGCCTTCAGCGCGACCAAGGGCGATCGGAACACCATCGTGAGCAGCAGGAAGGAGAGCAGGACCACCGCTCCAATGAAGAACGGGAGCCGGTGACCGATGTAGTTGCTCTGGTCGATGGCTATCGCGGTGAAGCCACCGACCAGGACCTTGGTGCTGGTGCCGGAGAGAGTCGCCGGAAGCACTGTCTTGCGCAGTCGGCTGACAAGTTGCGATGTCGCCTCGTCCTGCGGCTTGTTCTTCGGGAAGGCGTAGATGATTGCCGTGTCGCCCGCGGGGTTCATGACCGGCGGGGCCACGAACTCGACGCCGTCGGAGGCTTTAACGGCAGCACTGATCTTTGTGAGCGTTGCGTTGGCGTCGGTGCCTCCCTTGAGGTCGGCCACGAGAACGAGCGGCCCGTTGAATCCGGGGCCAAAGCCCTGTGTCAAGAGGTCGTACGCCTTGCGCGACGTCTCGGATTTCGCGCTGTTGCCGTCGTCGGGGAAGCCCAGGCGGAGCGAGAACAAGGGCGCCGTGATCAGGAGCAACACCGCGGCGCTGCCGATGAACGCGAGCCACGGACGGTGCTGAACGACGCGGCTCCAGCGGTACCAGAAGGCGCGTTCTCCTTGATGTGATGGCCGGCCGGTGAACGGCATCCGCCACTTGTCGATGTGCGTCCCGACGAAACCTAGGACGGCGGGCAGCAACGTAAGTGACGCGCTAAGCATCACAACGACGGCGAGTACCGACGACGCGGCCACGCCGTGCAGGTATCCCAGGCCCATCGTCAACATGCCCAACAGCGAGATCACGACGGTGCTGCCGGCGAAGAGCACGGCCCGGCCTGCGGTCGCCATCGCGGTGACCGTTGCCTCGCGTGGCGACATGCCTCGACCGAGCGACTGGCGGTAGCGCGTGATGATGAATAGCGCATAGTCAATGCCGACTCCGAGCCCGATCATCGTGGCGACGGTCGCGGCCCAGTCGGGTGTCTCGAACACGCGGGATGCGATGCCGCCGAGCATGGCGCCGATGCCGAGGCCGAACAGAGCCGTGAGGATCGGCAGCCCCATGGCCAACGCCGAACCGAATGCGAACAGCAAAATGACGGCGGCGAAGATCAAGCCGATGGCCTCGGAGCCGATTTTTTGCTGGGCTACGAGTGTCGTGACCTCGACTTCGAGTCCCTGCGTTTGGCCGGGGTGAATGGCGTCGAGGAAGTGCTTCGCGAATTTGGAGTCGTCGTTGAAGAGGTCACTGAAGGTCGCGTCGAAGTTCACCTGGGCGTAGGCGATGTGCCCATCTTTGGCAATCTGCGAAGCGCCCTCGGGGGAAAAGGGACTGTCGACTCCGCTGACGTGAGGCTGCTTCGATGCCGTGTCCATGACGGCCTGCACGGCCGTCTTCGTGGCCGGGTCTTGAACATTCCCGGCGAAGACGAGCTTGATCGAATCGCCCTTCCGCGCGGGGAAGCGCTCGCCGAGCAAGTCATACGCCTTGGTCGCCTCCGCACCGGGCGTGCGGTACTCGGCACGGTGTTTGGCCGGGAGGGCCTGGCCAAGGGCGATGACAACGACGAGGCCGACCACCCATCCAAGAAGGACGAGTTTGCGCCGGCGGTAACAGAAGTCAGCGAGTCGAATCACGAAGTCCTCCGTCAACTTTGGTGCTCAAACGTTTAGCCGATGGAATGGGCCGTGCGAATGTGACTTCTGCCGCAGGAAAAACTCATCGCGTTCACTTGGTTTGGGTGTGGAGCCCGCGGGGCAGGTTCTGAGTACAGAGGCATTGCCTCTTTTCCACCCCCAACGAAGCGAGGTTCTGGACGTGAGCGCAACCGACAAGGCAAAGAACGCTGCCCAAGAAGTAAAGGGCAAGGTCAAGGAAGCGGCTGGCAAGGTCACCGATGACGAGCGGCTCGAGCATGAAGGCAGGGCCGACCAGGCGAAGTCCGACCTCAAGCAGGCCGGTGAGAAGGTAAAGGACGCACTGAACGATTGACAACTGATGTGGCGACGGGGCTGAGGTAAACCCTCAGCCCCGTCGCCGCGCGTACGCCCAGCGGCGACCGAGTGAAAAATGGGTCGGGAGAAGTTCGGGACTGTGCGCGATGAGTTCGGCCGCCGGGCTTCGTCCTACTTCTGTGCCCACTGTGACCCTCGAAAGCACCGACCTAGACTCCACGGCAATGACGACCCCCACCGTGGCGCCTCAAACTCGGCCCGAGGACTTGGAGCCCTACCGCCGCGAGCTCACCGGCTACTGCTATCGGATGCTCGGTTCGGCCTTCGAGGCTGAAGACGCGGTTCAGGACACCATGGTGAGGGCGTGGAAGGCCATCGATGCTTTCGAGGGCCGCTCGACCGTTCGGTCATGGCTCTACCGCATCGCCACCAACGTCTGCTTGGACATGTTGAGGGGCCGGCAGCGACGGGCTCGGCCGATGGACCTCGGTCCCGCGCAGACGGCGGACACGTTTCACGGTGCGACACTCCCCGAACACGCATGGGTGCAGCCAATACCCGACGATCGCGTGCTCGCGGGTTCTGCTGACCCGGCCGAGACGGCAGTCGCGAAGGAGTCGATCCGCCTTGCGTTCGTCGCGGCGCTTCAGGTTCTGCCGGCGCGGCAGCGTGCGGTGCTGATCTTGCGTGAAGTACTGCGCTGGCATGCCACAGAGGTGGCCGAACTCCTCGATACCAGCGTGGCGTCCGTCAACAGCGCGCTCCAGCGTGCTCGGGCCACGCTCGCCAGCCAAGATCTCGGCGCGGCGCCGGCGCCGCCGGTCGACGCCGAGCAACAGGCTCTCGTGGCCCGCTACGTCGACGCCTTCGAGCGCTACGACATCGCCGCATTGACGGCTCTTCTCCGAGACGACGCGATCATGTCGATGCCGCCCTACGACTTCTGGCTGCGTGGCGCCAGCGAGATGAGCAAGTGGTTCCTCGGTCCGGGAAGCGGCTGCCGCGGTTCGCGCCTGGTAACGGTGTCGGCCAACGGGTGTCCGGCGTTCGCGTCGTATCGCGTCGACCCGGAGGGCGGCCATACCGCCTTCGCCATCCAGGTGCTCGAGATTTCAGGTGACCGGATCGTCGGGCATCACAACTTCGTCGACACCGAGCTCTTCGCGGCCTTCGACCTGCCCATCCATCTGCCGTAGCCCGCCCTCGTTGACTAGATCTCTGAGGCCGACGAGGTCGAGCAGTTCCAACAAGCCCGCGCCCGCTTCGCGCAGCCGGATCGAATAGCCCATGCGACGAGCCGCGAGCAGCAACCGCGCCAGCTCATCAACCACGGTGAGATCGACATGGCCCGATCGGGCTAGTGGCCAGCTGGCCAGCTCGGCGTCACCGCGACAAAGGGCCACGATCGCCGCCGGGTCTCGTCGCTGCACAGACCTATGACGACGGGGGACCAGCAGACTTATCGGTCGCTTTACTCGTTGCGCGCGTTGTTATCGTCAAAGCATGGCGACCCTCGGATCGGCCCAGCGAGCCAAACTTCCCGATAGCGCCTTCGCCTACATCGACGGCCAAGGCAAGCGGCGGTTGCCCATCTACGACGAGTCACACGTGCGCAACGCGCTGGCTCGCTTCAACCAAGTCGCGTTCGACGACGAACAAGCTCGAGATCGCGCCCGTACCCGGCTGCTGAAGGCGGCGAAAAAGTACGGCATCGTGCCCGTCGGGTTCATCAGCGGCCAGCTTCGATCCGTGCGCGAGCTCGGCCGGGCAGGAGAACCTATCCAGCTTCCATCCGGCTTCGTCACGATGCTGATGACCGACATTGAGGGATCAACGGCACTCGTCGAGCAGCTCGAGGACCGTTACCGCGGTTTGATCGACGAGGTGCGGACGATTCTCAGGAGCACAGCAACGAATGCCGACGGCCGAGTGGTTGAGACCCGGGCCGACGAGTTCTTTGCGGTTTTCGAAAGCCCGGCCGCGGCGCTCACCACCGCGATTCTCATCCAGAACGAGTTTCGAACTCGGTCGTGGGCCGACAACCTCGAGGTGCGTGTTCGGGTGGGGATTCATTGCGGCTACCCCACGCTCAACGACGCCAATTACATCGGACTTCCCGTCCACATCGCCGCCCGGATCTGTGCCGCCGCCCACGGGGGACAGATCATCATCTCCGGCGATACGAGGACCGCGCTCACGGGGGCCATACCCGAGGGCGTCCGGTTCAAGAGCCTCGGTCAGCACCGCTTGCGGGGCATACGCGACGAGGTGGCGCTCTATCAGATCGCGGCGAAAGGGCTCGTCAGTCGCTTTCCTCCACCACGGACGCGCTAGCTGCGAATCGGGCGCGAACCCACGTCGCCCAACGGGGAACACTTGGTGATGCCCTCGGACTCCGATGCCGCCGCGATCGCGGCGTCACTGGACGATCCGGGCTGCTTCGGCGCGGTGTTCGACCGCCACGCCACGGTCGTGTTCCGCTACCTCGTCCGCCGCGTCGGCGTCGACGAAGCGGAAATGCTGCTCGGTGAGGTATTTCGTGTGGCCTTCGAGAAGCGCGCCACCTATGACCGCGAGCGACCGAACGCTCGTCCGTGGCTCTACGGGATCGCGACGAACCTGCTTCGACGCCATCAGCGCAGTGAAGCGCGGCGGATGAGTGCAGTCGCGCGCCTCCTCGCGCGGCAACGGCCGGCGGACGACCCCGCTGATCAGGTTGCCGCGAGCATCGACGCGCGAGAACTCTGGCCCCACGTTGCCGAAGCGGTTGCTCAGCTCCCCGAGGTTGAGCGCGACGCCCTCTTGTTGTACGTCTGGGAGGAACTCAGCTACGAGGAGATCGCCACCGCGCTCGACGTGCCGGTGGGTACCGTGCGTTCGCGGCTCAATCGCGCCAGGCTTACTTTGCGCGAACTGCAAGCGTCGATCGGGAGAGAACAGTGAGTGACGACTTCGACCAGCTTCGACAGTTGCGGCCCGACCGCGTGCTGCCGGACGACGCGGCCGAGCCCACTGTCTTCACACGAGAGAAGGAGCGATTGATGTCAGCGATCAGTGACACCCAACTCGAGGCCTCCACCCGCATGCCCGACGTGTATGCCCGCCTCGCCTACAACGACGAAGTCGCCGCACTCGGATACCTCGTGCGCGTGTTTCAGCTCGAGGAGATCCGCGAGGCGCGCTTTGATACCGGAACCAGCGTCCTCGCTTGGTTACGGGTCGGCGACGGGGTCGTGATGATCGGTAAGGCCAACGCCGAGGTCCACCAGATCCACAGCCCCAGCTCGCTCGGCAATACCACGGTTCAAATGATGGTCTACGTCCACGACATCGACGCGCACTACGCGCACGCGGTCGCCGAGGGAGCCAACATCACGATGGGGGTCGAGGACGCGTTCTACGGCGAGCGCCGCTACGAAGCGACCGACCTCGAGGGCCACCGCTGGCATTTCGGCGAGCGCTTCGACGACATCAGGGCACGCGGTGGTTCGGTGCCATACTCAGTGAGCGAGCACTGCGACTAGCGCCTGCCGCAGACCATCGGCGCCCGTGTCGCGCGACCCTCTCCACGCCACCACACCGTCGGGACGGACGAGCACCGCCGCGCCGTCATGAACGTCATAGGCCGCGGCAACCCGGTCATCGACGGCGTGAACCTGCACGCCCGGCACCCGCCAGGCGGCCGGGTCGGTGGTGAGCAGCACCATCGCGTGGCCGAAGAGATCGAGCGTGGAGATTCGCCCGGCTGCCTCATCTTCGAGCCAGACATGGGGTGCCCGCGTGCCGGGCTCGGCCCGTGTCTCACGGGGATCGACGTGGATCAGTTCCGGGTTGTCGCCGATCACCGCGTCCGAGTGGTGGACGTAACCCAACTCGACATTGAAGTCGGGGACGAGCGGCTCGTAGTCGGTAGCACCGAGATAGGTGGCCGTGCGCGTCACATAGCGTGTGTAGGCCTGCTCGACGGTGAACCGCCCTACCGGCAGACGTTCGCTCTCGTAGCTGTCGACTAGTCCAACACCGGCGGTCCCGTCGAGCACGTAGGCCAGCTTCCACGCAAGGTTGTACGCATCGTGGATGCCGGTGTTTCCTCCGAAGCCGCCGTTGGGCGGCATCAGGTGAGCGGCATCTCCTGCGAGGAAGACCCGTCCGTCGCGATAGCGCTGCGCGACGTCGGAGACTGCGCGCCATCGCGCGACGCCGTCGATGCGCACAGGCAGATCGGGCACTCCGGCACCCGCCCGCACGAGCGCTACGAGACGTTCCTCGCTCACGTCGGCGGCGGCGTTGGCGGTGTCAGGGTTCGTCGCGGGATCTCCGACGGTGTTGACGACGAGGAATCCCGCCTGGCAATCACGAGTCATGCGAAAGAAGCCGGCGAACATGGGGTTGTTGATGTAGATCACGCTGAGCGGCTTGTCGCCGAGTTGGGGCCACAGGTCGGCGGTGAAGTAGATCGTGATGCTGTTGGAGAACACCCCCCGACCCTCGAAGGGGATGCCCAACAGTTCCCGCACCGTGCTGTGAGCACCGTCGGCCCCGACGAGGTAGTGGCCCCGAAACGCGCCGTCGGTAGTTTCCACTGTTACGGCGTCGGCGTCCTGTTCGACGCGCGTGACCTCGACGCCCTCGACGACCGTCGCGCCTGCTTCTCTTGCCGCCCGACGAAGGATCGGCTCTAGGCCGGGCTGGCTCACGAACAGGCGTCGACACGGGCTGACTTCCTCAACGCCGGCATTGAGGCTGGGGATGATGTCGGCCAACTTGTGGCCCGATAGCGAGTCCATGGCGATGATTGCGCCCTCGGGAAGGAACTCGAGCGCCGACTGTGCGATCACTTCTTGCTCGATCCCCGCGGCGCGGAACAACTCGATGGTGCGCAGGTGGAAGTGCGCGGCACGAGGTAATGGCGATCCACCCCGGAGCCGTTCGATCGCGATCGATCGGACGCCGTGCCGCGCTAGAAACATCGCCATCGACAATCCGATGAGGCCGCCGCCTGCGATGAGGACGGGTGCCTCACGCTCCTGCTCGGTTGTCAACGGAGCGCGGCGACCACAACGGAGGACGATGTCACTCGGCCCAGCATCAGCTCGATGAGCAAGACCGACGCGTCGTGATTGCTCCGCGCGAGGTCGTGGCCGATGGGCTCAGCGGTGCAGTCGGAAAGGAGCACGCAGCGGTAGTCACGGAAGCTCGCATCTCGGATGGTCGACTCGACGCACACGCTCGTCGTGCACCCCGTGACGATCAGGTCGGTGATGCCCAGCCGCTGCAGGGTCTCGTGGAGTTCCGTCCCGTAGAAGCCGCTGTAACGGTTCTTCTTGATCACTATGTCACCGGGTTCGGGCCGGAGTTCGTCGAGGATCTCTGTGTTCCACGTGTCGTGGATTAGAACACGACTCGAGCTGCCGTCCGGTGCAGTCACCGTCTCTCCAACATGTCTCCCCTTGTGGACGCGCCAGACTGGGGCGTCCGGGATGCCGGCGTCGGACAGATCAGGCTCGAATCCCATCTTCAGATAGATGACCCTGATCCCCACCCGGCGAGCGGCCGTCAACACCTCGGCGACGGTTGGAACCACAGCGCGAATCTGCGTTGTGTCGATGCCGGACAGGTCGAACATGCCACCCGGCGAGCCGAAGTCGTTCTGCATGTCGACGACGATCACGGCCGTACGCGCGAGATTCATCTCGACCGGCCCGGACGACGTTTCGACGCTGATGATTCGACCCGCCTCAGGCATCGGCTCAGCCTACGACGCCTCTAGCAGCTGGTACGCGGCCGAGCCTCACTCGCGTGGGGGTGGTCGGCTTTCTAATCGGCGCCCGTTGGGTGTGTGTACTTCGAGGGTGTTGTCGGGG
>JBDUDK010000054.1:0-5279 GCA_040002995.1 Acidimicrobiales bacterium
GGCCGTGTCTCAGTCCCAGTGTGGCTGATCGTCCTCTCAGACCAGCTACCCGTCGGAGCCTTGGTAGGCCATTACCCCACCAACAAGCTGATAGGCCGCGAGACCCTCCCGATCCGGTAACCCTTTCTTCTCAGAGCCATGCGGTTCCGAGGAGATATCCGGTATTAGCAGTGGTTTCCCACTGTTATTCCAGAGACCGGGGCAGGTTCCTCACGTGTTACGCACCCGTTCGCCACTCGATCTTTCCCGGTGTTGCCACCGGTTGGATCTCGTTCGACTTGCATGTGTTAAGCACGCCGCCAGCGTTCGTCCTGAGCCAGGATCAAACTCTCCGTCAAGACCTCGGCTGGCAGGCAAAGCCCACCAACGTCGATCGGAGAGCCGGCCCTTGCGGGCCGACTGGCACAATTGCTTCCCCCGGCAAAACCGGGGGGTGTGCGGAATTGACATGCGATCGCGCAGCCAATTGCTTGGCCACCGATCGCCCGCACTGGCGTTCGTTCGTCCTCTCTTCCGTTTTCAAGGAGCAACACAAGCTGGGGGCACACGTCTCTCACGAGGCGGAGGTGCCGCTATGGCTCATCGCATATGGCTCGGGGCTGTCGTCACCGACAGGCACTTATCGGACCGGCGTCAGTCGGACCATGGCGGTGGGACCGACGCAGGGTGGCCCGTGGCTCCGCATCGGCGGCGCCCAGAGCGGGTTCACATAGTAAGGCCAGCAGCGCGGAAGTGTCAATCCGAGCCGCAGGCACTCGGAAACAAAGGCTCAGGGCGTCAAGACGCCTCAATCACCACCAGATGATAGTTGGATTTCCCCTTTCGCACCAGGGCAAATCGGTTCCGGACCAGACGTTCGGGCTCGAGCGGGCCCTCGGCCCCCCGAACGCCGTTCACGTAGACCCCGCCCGCGCCGATGGTGCGCCGGGCGTCGCCGTTCGACGACGCTAGACCGGTCTGCACGAGCAACTCGATCAGCGAGGAGGGCGCCGCGGCCACGGTGGTGGTGGGGATCTCGTTGGCGAGGGTGGCGAACGCCTCGTCGGAGGCCTGCGTGGGGTTGCCGCCAAAGAGGACGTCGGCCGCCGACTCGACGGTGGCGCTGGCATGGGGGCCATGTACCAAGGTGGTGAGCTCCCGGGCGAGGACCCGCTGGGCTCGATGACCGCCCGGATCGGCCTGGTGCGCCGCGACGAGCGCTTCGATCTCGTCGAGGCCCAAGAAGCTGAACCACTTCAGGTACTGCTCTACGCGGTCGTCGTCGGTCTGAAACCAGAACTGGCGAAACTGGAACGGAGACGTCTTCGCCGGGTCGAGCCACACTGAGCCATCGGCGGTTTTTCCGAACTTGCCGCCGTCGGCCTTCAACAGCAGCGGCCAGGTCATGCCGTAGGCCGTCTGACTGAGCGTCTTTCGGATGAGGTCGATGCCCGTGGTGATGTTGCCCCACTGGTCGGAGCCGCCCATCTGCAGCTCGACGCCGTGGTGCTCGTAGAGCCATTGGAAATCGAAGGCCTGGAGGAGCATGTAGCTGAACTCGGTGTAGGAGATGCCGTTCGCGCTCGCCATCCGCTGGCGTACCGACTCCTTGGCCACCATCTGGTTGAGCGTGATGTGCTTGCCGACGTCGCGCAGGAAGTCGAGCACCCCCACCGGTTCGGTCCAGTCGGCGTTGTTGACGAGTGTCGCTTGGTAGGAACCCGGTTCGAAGTCGAGAAAGCTCGCGAGCTGCCCGCGGATGGCCTCGGTATTGGCTCGAAGGGTGGCCAGGTCGAGCAGGGTGCGCTCCTCGGAGCGGCCGCCCGGATCTCCCACCATCCCCGTCGCACCGCCGGCGAGGGGGAACGGACGATGGCCGGCGAGCTGGAAGCGGCGCAGCATGAGCTGGCCGAAGAGGTGACCGACATGAAGGGAATCGGCGGTGGGGTCGAACCCGACGTAGACGCCGATCGGACCATCGGCGAGTCGCCGGCGCAACGCATCGCGGTCGGTGGTGTCGTGCACGAGACCACGGGCCTCGAGGTCGGCGAGCAGGTCCATGACGGGTCATGTTCGCACGGGCACCCGTCCGGCCCCCGCTCTTAGCGCGGGTGCCATAGTGACGTCGTGTCCACCAGCATGATCGAGAGCATCCGCTACCACCAGCTCGGGTGCGCGGTGAACGGCTCGCCCTTCTACGCCGGCCTGCTCGGCGAGATCGCGGCCGACTGGGAGAGCGGGGGGATCACGAGCGAGCTTCTGCCCGCGTCATGGGAACGCCCGCTTCAGGACGCAGCCGCGTTGCGGCTCCTCGGTGCTGTGCATCGCATCGTGCTCGAGGGCCGAGCACCCGAGTTGGCCCGCTTCTACCCGTCGGCGGGGGGTGACGACGACGGTGACCCCTGGCCCGCGTTTCAGCGGGTGCTCGAGGCGTTCCGGCCAGAGATCGAACAAGGCCTTCGGGAGCAGGTCCAGACGAACGAGATCGGGAGAGCGGCCGTGCTCGCGGGGGGCTTCACCGAGATCGCCCGCCGCACGGGCCTCCCGCTCGCCCTCTTCGAAGTCGGTTGTTCGGCGGGTCTGAACCTCCGCTGGGATCGCTATGCCTTCGACACGGGCCTCACCGTCGCGGGAGACCCGGCCAGTGCGCTGCGATTCGCCGGCGTGTGGGAGGGCGCGCCACCCGATCTCAGCCTCCCCGTGCGGGTCGTCGAGCGACGCGGATGCGACATCTCGCCGATCGACCCGAGCTCACCGGACGGAGCCCGGCGACTCGAGTCGTTCATCTGGCCCGACCAAGACGAGCGACTGGCCCGGCTGCGCGCCGCGATGAAGATCGCCAGAGAAACGCCCGTGACCATCGAGCGCGCCGACGCCGGTGCGTGGGTTACCGATCAGCTCGCCCGCCCTCGGCCCGCCGTGGCAACGGTTGTGTACCACTCCATCGTGCTTCAATACGTTCCTCGATCGAGCCGTCACCAGATGCGCGACGCGCTGGTCTCCGCGGGTGAGAACGCCACCCCCGACGCGCCCATCGCGTGGTTGCGCATGGAACCGGCGGGAGAGATGGCCGACCTACGACTCCACCTATGGCCCGGAGGAAACGAAGAGGTTCTCGCCGAGTGCGGCTATCACGGTCGTCCGATCCGCTGGTCGGCCTGATCGCTAGCGGAGACGAAGGACATTGCCGGTAACGAGCGCGGCCGCGTCCGATGCCAACCACGCGATGACGCGGGCCACCTCTTCGGGGGAGGCGACGTGGACATGGTCGCTGCTCTGCTCGACGAAGCGCCGCACCGCGTCGGTGACCCAGCCGGTGTCGGTGACCGGCGGGTACACGACATTGGCCGTGACGCCGTGGGGCGCGAGCTCGATCGCCGCCGACATCGTGTAGTTCTCGAGTGCCGCCTTCGCCGCACCGTAGGAAACCTCGGAGGGAAACCCGCTCGGGCCGCCGGAAGTGAGTCCGATGATGCGGCCCCACTCACCGCCGCGCGCCACAAGCCGGTGAGCGAACTCGGCGATCATGAGCGCGGCGCCGCGCGCGTCGACCGCGAACTGCTGATCGAACGTCGCCGTCGACACCGGTCGTAGGTCACGTCCGAACGCGTCGACGGCCTTCGGGCTGAACGTGTCGGCGATCCAGCCGGTGGCGTTGTTCACAAGAATGTTGACTGGACCGATCGCGCGCTCGGCCTCGTCGAACAACCGCGCCGCCGCGCCTGGATCCGCGAGGTCGGCCTCGATTCCCACCGCTCGCCCACCCGCCGTTTCGATCGCGGCCACCACCTCCTCACCACCGCGAGCGCGGTTGTGCCGGTACGCCTCGGGGATGCCCGGATCGGGAGCGTCGACGACGCGCAGCCAGGTGACGAGCACGGCCGCACCTTCCCGGGCGAGCACACGGGCAGTCGCCGCGCCGATGCCGTGGTTGGCGCCAGTGACGATCGCGACATGTCCGTCGAGCGTTGACATCAGATGGTCGCGAACGCGCGGACCGGGAACGTGCCCATGCCGTTCACCTTCACCGGCACCGCGGTGAACGTGAAGGAACCGCTCGGAATCTGCTCGAGCCCGCGTAGGTGTTCCACGATCGGGATGCCCTGCGCGAGCAACGTTGTATGGACAGGCCGTTCCCCGGTGCTCGTGGCGTCGATGTTCACTGAGTCGATGCCGACGACAGCGACCCCGGCGGCGACGAGAGCTTGCGCGGCCGCCGCGGTGAGGTGGGGATGGCCGCCCGCGCCATAGGCAGGAGTGCCCCAATGCGCATCCCATCCGGTGCGGATGATGACGGCGCGATCGGTGAAGTCGAGACCGGCAAACACGCCGGCATCGATCGCCGGCCCCTTCGCGTCGACGAGCACGGCCGGCACGAACGCGACCCGCTCGAGCGCGAGGGCGCTGAGGTCGTGCCCGTCGGCAAACCGATGAAACGGCGTGTCGATGTAGGTGCCCGTGTTGGCCACCATGTCGATCCGCCCGATCTGAAACTCGGTGCCCGGCGCGTAGCGCTCACGCGACGCGACCCGGCCCAGATGATCGGAGATGACAGGGCCCGGCAGGCCGGGATAGGTGACCATCGCGTCGACGATCGTGTGGCTGAGATCGATGAACTGCATGACGCCATCCTCGCTCAGCGCGACACGTTGGGATCGCCCTCCACGAACCAGCGCCACAGCCGGTCGGTGGCCTGCGTGATCCCCACCCTCGGCGTGTTGCCCGGCCGCACGGGGGGCGGCGTGCCGTCGTCGATCAGCGCGATCGCAGATCGGGGGGCAAGCAGGTCGACACCGTCGAGGGCGCGATCGATGCCGAGTGCGGCGCAGAGCTTGGCCGGGCCCGAACAGAGGTCGCGGTCAAAACGCGCCGCGCGACGTCGGGCCCGCATGGTCTCCAACCCGGTGAGTGGGGCGAGCGCTCGGAGCAAGACGGCCCAACCGTCGCCTTCGGCTCCCGTGACGACGTTCGCGCACCAGTGCATGCCGTAGGTGAAATACACGTACAGCACGCCCGGGCCTTTGAACATCGAAGCGTTCCGTACCGTGGGCCCGCGAAACGCGTGGCTCGCAGGATCTTCCCCGCCGCAATAGGCCTCGACCTCGACGATGCGTCCCGAGCACTCCCCTGCGACGAGAACCTTGTTCAAGAGCAGCGGAGCGACCTCGGTGCTGGGTCCGGCCAGCAGGGATCGGGAAACCCGCTTCACCAACTGACAACCTCACTGAACGCGGCCCGGACAGCGGTCGGCCGCTGCCACTCAACGGTCGCTTTCTTGAGCATGATGTCTCAACCCATGA
>JBDUDK010000044.1:0-5218 GCA_040002995.1 Acidimicrobiales bacterium
ACTAGCCACCAAAGAAAGGACCTCTATGGCCCGTACTGTGATCCCCGTTTCCGACGTGTCGTCGAATTCCGCCTACTCA
Source organism: Acidimicrobiales bacterium (assembly GCA_040002995.1). Taxonomy (GTDB): domain Bacteria; phylum Actinomycetota; class Acidimicrobiia; order Acidimicrobiales; family Ilumatobacteraceae; genus JBDUDK01. Next base: position 80 of record JBDUDK010000044.1, read on the forward strand.
CATCTCGTCGCGGCCGGAAACTTGCTCATTACCGCCGGTCAGGTCGCGCTCGACGCCGACGGCAACATCGTCGGCAAGGACGACCCGGCCGCCCAGAGCACGCAGGCGTTCGAGAACCTTCGCCGCGTGCTGGCCGCAGGTGGCGCGACGTTCGACGACGTGGTGAAGCTGACGATCTACGTGACGTCGAAGGAGTGTCGAAAGGCTGTTGCCGACGTGCGGCAGTCGCTGTTCGCGGAGCCCCGTCCGGCGTCGACGTATCTGATAGTGGCCGGACTCGCCGTCCCCGATCTCCTGGTCGAGGTGGAAGCGATCGCCTACCGTGAGTAGAGATTGGTGATCTGTACCGGCTCGATTCCCTCTGCGGCGGGAAGCTCGAAGCGCAGCACCTGGGCGTAGAACGAAAGCTCGCTGTCGAGCGCGCGGCGCATGTTCGCGGCCTGGCGGAAGCCGTGCTGTTCGCCGGCGAACGGCACATAGGCCACAGCCACACCCTTCTCCATGAGCGCGCTGACGATCATCTCGGCCTGCGCGGGTGGCACCACCTCGTCTTCGAGACCCTGGAGCACAATCAGGGGACGATCGAAACCCTCGAGATGATGGATCGGCGAACGGGCGTGGTAACGGTCGACCTCTTGGGGGTACGGACCGATCAACCCATCGAGGTAGCGGCTCTCAAACTTGTGGGTTTCGGTCGCTAGGGCCTCGAGGTCGGCGACGCCGAAGTGACTGGCACCGGCGGAGAACGTGTCGCCGAAGGCAAGGGCGGCGAGGGTTGTGAAGCCACCGGCCGAACCACCCGTGATGCACAACCGGCTTGGGTCGACGCGGTCGCGCTCGACGAGCCACCGGGCGGCGGCCTGGCAGTCCTCGACATCGATGATGCCCCATTGCTCATGGAGTTGCTCGCGGTAGTCACGGCCGTAGCCCGTCGAGCCTCCGTAGTTAACGTCGACGACCGCGAAACCACGACTCGTCCAGTATTGGGTCGACATGTCGAGCGTCGGTCGCGCAGCGGCCGTCGGGCCGCCGTGGATCATCACGATGAGCGGAGGTCGCTCGTGAGGCGGGCCGATGTGGGTCGCCGACGTTGGGGCGTAGTACAGGCCATGCGCGACGCGGCCTTCGCCACTCGGAAAATCGATTGGCTCCGGCACCGAGAACCACGATCGATCGAGACCGAGGTGGCGCGCGGGACGTACCACCTCCGCGCTGGCGATGGTGGGGGCGTCGGCGTCGATGCGCAGTCGGTGCAGTTCGGCCTCGGAGGTCGGCGACGCGCCGATGAACACAACGTCGTCACCCGATGCGGTGACGGCGCCGATCGAGCCGGCGGCGACGTCGAGATCGGTGAGCTTCGCGCCGTCCCAGAGCGCTAAGTGATCGAAGCCGTCGCGCTGATAGGCGAGGACGACGCGGCCATCGTCCAACAGGTCGTAGCGCGATTGACCGAACACCCACTGGGGCACCCCGATCTCGGCGTCGATCACCACTACCGCTTCGACAGTCGTGCCCGATCCGGGCCAGCGGTAGAGGTTCCACCAGCCCGTGCGGTCGGAAATGAACCAGAGTCGTCCATCTCTGTCCCACCTCGGCTGACTGACCGATTCGCCGGGCCCACCGGCAACGAGTTCGCCGTCGACGAGCAACCGGTTGCTGTCCCACGGCATGTTCGGGTGATCCCACTCGAGCCAACACAGCCTCGTGCCGTCGAAAGACCATCGCGGATTGGAGACGAAATCCGGTCCGGAGACAAGCGTTTCGACCTGACCCCCTGCGACCGGCATGCGGACGATCTCGTTGACGACCTCGGCGGGCCTGCCTCCGGCTGGATGGTGCTCGCGCACGCAGACGAGTGAGTGCTGATTTGGGTGAACGGCGCCGTCGGCGTAGCGGTCGCCCCTCGCGATCGGCGGCTCTTCGGTTACGGCGAGAGGCTCGCCGCCAGGGGGGATGCGATAGAGCCGTTGATCGGCCCAGTTCGTGAACCAGACAGTGCCCGCCGACACCCACCAGGCTCCGCCCCCGTACTCGTGCACAGCCGTTCGCGCGTTCCAGGGCGGCGGGAGAACATCGACGCCGTCGCGCACGAGCACGATCCGTCCTCCCTCTTCGGGCCTCAGCTCCGACCACCAGAGAGAATGGCCGTCGTCCGCCACGCCGCCGAGCTCCACCGACGCGCGCACGACGAGTTCGGACGAGATCGGTGTCGGCCAACTCCCGTACGGCAGGATCGAGCGCCCAGCTTTGTCGGTCATGGGTGAGGAGTCTGCACCGTTACGTCCGCCCGAGCACGTCGAGATCGCGGTTGGCGAACCAGTTGTGGTACCACTCCTCGTCAAAGAGCGTGTGAAGGCAGGAGAGCACTGTCTGGTCGCCGGGCTTTCGCTGCAGCTCGTCGTCGGCAACGCCGCGAACGAGTGCCCGGACGACATCCATCCGTCCCTCCCGCGCTTCGATGACCTGGGGGAACCCAGGGTTGGCCGAAAGGTCGATGCCATAGCGCTCAGGGTCGGTGATGAAACTCGGTGGCATGGCGAACTCGTGGAACTGATTCGTCCGCCCGAGCACCGTTCCACTGATCCAAAGGTCGGTTACGAAGATCAGATGGCGGAGTGTCTCGAGGAACGACCATTCACCCTCGACGCGTTCCCGCAAGGTCGATTCCGGCAGAGCGCTCGCTCGCTGCTTGGTCGCGGCCCAGAGGCTCTCGATCACTGACCACGCGCCGCGCACTCCCTCCCCGTTGTTCGGCGTCAGCCGGGCGCGCTCTGGGTACCGACGAGTCATCTCCGCGTCGATCAAGGGAGCGATCTCGATGTCGTTGACCACCAGACCGTGGATCAGCCCGGAGAATCGGGCGTTGACGAGAATGGCCTCCATCACCTTCGCACCCTGCAGATTCACGTTGCGAAAGCGGGCGCCCGAGAGATCCACGTTGACGAACTCCGCGCCCTTCAGCTCATCGGTGTTCTCAAACCGCATGAGAGAACGCTATGTCGTCGGTATCTGGGTGGAGGGCCGAGTCCCCTAACTTCGTTCCGCGTGAGAAGCGTTTTGCGGCGGTTCGCCGCGGGTGTCGCGGTCGGCCTGTTGACGGCCGCCTGCACCAGTGAGCGCGCGACCGACGCGCCGGGTTCCGTCGTCGTCGGCAGCTCGACCTCGACCACTGCGTCGACGGTCGCGTTGCCCGCACCGTCGTCGACGACGTCGCTCGCACCGCTCGGGTCCCCCGAAATTGTCGCCGAGGCACTGATTGCGGCGGAGCGCGGCATCCGCGACGTATCTCTCTCCGCTGACGAAACGGCCCGGTGGGGGAGAGCGGAACAGCGCGCGTACCGAGCGCTGTCCCAGCACCCCGAGTGGGACGACGCCGTACGGGGGAAGCTGCCCGACGACGTGCGCGCGCCGTTCGATCTCAACGTCGCGGCGCGCCGCGCCGTCACCGACAACGCGCTCTCGCATCCGCTCAGCGACCCGCTGCCGACTCTCCCGGCGTGGACGATCGCGGCGCCGCTTCCCGTCGACGTGTTGCTCTCGTACTACAAGGAGACTGAAGCGGCGACGCGCGTGCCGTGGGTGTATCTGGCCGCGATCAACATGGTCGAGACCCGATTTGGCCGGATCGTGGGCCCATCGTCGGCCGGTGCGGAGGGGCCGATGCAGTTTTTGCCAGCGACGTGGGCCTCGTGCTGTCACGGCAACGTGCTCGATCCTCACGACGCGATCATGGGTGCTGCTGTCTATCTCGTGAGCAAGGGCGCACCCACCGACATGAGGAGAGCCTTGCTCGGCTACAACCCCAACGACGGCTACGTGGGCTCCGTCGAGGCGTACGCCAAGAATCTGCTCGCCGACGAACGCGCCCTCTTCGGCTACCACGCGTGGGAGGTCTACGTGGGCAGTGCGGCTGGCACCGTTCGCCTTCCTGTCGGTTACTACGCGAGTCAACCGATCGACGCCGCGAGCTACCTAGTCGCCCACCCCGACGACCTAGCACCCGTCGACGACTGAGCGTACTGACGCGCAAAACCGACACCCAGAGGGGTAAAAAGCGCGTCAGTACGCGCGGGGGTTAGGCGTTGAGGGCGATGACACGGTCGGCGGCGGCGGCCACGGCTTCGTCGTGGGTGGCGATCAGCACGGCTCCGCCCGCGTCGGCGACACCTCGAAGCGCGGCGAGGACCAGGGCGGCGTGCTCGGGTCCCTGGTGGCTGCTCGGCTCGTCGGCGAGCAGGAGTGTTGGGCGCACGACGACGGCGCGCGCCACGCCGAGACGTTGCTGTTGGCCAAGCGAGGCGTCGGCGACGGGGCGCTCGGCGAGCACGTCGAGATCGACCAGCGTGAGCACGGCCGCCGCCTGCGTTCGCGCCTCTCCCCAGCCGACGCCACCGAGACGCACCGGGAGGGCGACGTTCTCGATCATCGACAGCTCTGTGATCGGGGCGATGACCTGCGGGATGATCGAGGTTCTGTCCCATCGGGCCCACGCACCGTCGGCGGCCCAGACCCCGACCCGTTCGATGACGCCGCTATCGGGCTCGGTCCAGCCGGCGAGCAGCGCGAGGAGTGTCGACTTGCCGCTACCCGATCGGCCGGCCACGACCACGATTTCGCCGCGTATGAGTTCGAATGTGACCGCCTCGAGGCCGCTCGCCGCATCCCAGCGCTTCGCGAGCGCCGAGACCCTGACAACGACTTCGGGGGTTCCGTTCACGCGGTGCGCCGCCCACGGTCGAGGCGTACGACGGTGTCGGCCGCTTCGATGACGTGCTCGTCGTGGCTGGCGACGACGAGCGTTGCGCCGCGTGACGCCGCGCCACGAAGTACTTCGACGAGTCCTTCCGCGTTGGCGCGGTCGAGCGACGCGGTGGGTTCGTCGGCGACGACGAGCTGTGGTGCGCCAGTCAGCGCGCACGCCACGGCGAGGCGCTGCTGTTCACCGGTGGAGAGTTGGCGGACGCGTTTCGCACCCGCGCCTTCGAGGCCCACCGCGGCAAGTAGCTCAGCCTCATTCGCCGCGGCCGATGCGGCGCGCCGCCCACGTCGCTGTTTCGTCGACCACGCCAGGTTGCCGGCGGCGTCGAGCTGATCGAGGAGGTTGTCGCTCGGTTGGGGAAGCACGATGCCGATGCTCTC
>JBDUDK010000071.1:0-49469 GCA_040002995.1 Acidimicrobiales bacterium
CGGACCACCTCCGAGAAGGCGCACGAATCGACCGACGCGCAGCTGATTGCGACCTACCTGGTGCGAGATGCTCAGTCCGCGGGAGGCTCAAATCCCGGTACGGGTTTGCCCGACCCGTCGCTCGGCGTCGGTACCGATGCGGCCGGCTGCGGCAGCTCGACCGGTCTCGTGGTCAGGTTCAAGTGGATCGACCGTTCGCAACTCGGCCCGCAGTACGTGCACACGAACGTCGCGACGTACACGGTCGACAGCGTCACCCACGGGCTCACCCGTCACCTTTGCGTCGACGGCGGGACCGCGGCCGACGTCACACTCGGTACGCGAGTGGCGAGCGCAGTGTGCTCGAGCCCTTCGCCATGTACCGGCTTCCCGCGATCGGTCACGCTCCAACTGACGGCAACCAACAACCCTCCCAACGGATCCACGTTCAACTACTCGCTCAGTGCTGCACTCCGATCACAGAGCGAGGATTTCCCGGATACCGGCACGGCCAGCCGCGTGCTCATCGCGCTGATGGCGCTCGGTAACCCGACATGCCTTAACGGCACGACCGGCGTCGCGGCGAGCGGCCACCCGAACGTGACGGTCTACGGAAACGTCATCGACGACGGTGTCGACGCTCCGGGCTGCACTGCCCTGAGTGTCAGCGGCGGCGCACAGCTGGCAGTTTCGGGCGGCACCAAACAGGTCGCGCCCGGCGGCACCTGCTCCGGGACGAGTGGATGCATCACCCTGCCGGGCCCGCTCAACGACCCCTTCGCAACGCTTCCCCCTCCGGCTGGTACATGCGGTGCCGGCCCCAACCCTCCCCTCGCCGGTGGCCACTACCAACCGGGCGTCTACCGGACTGATCCAGCGATCACCGTGACGGCGATTTTTGATTCCGGCGTGTACTTCTTCTGCAACGGCTTCTCGGCATCCGCCGCCGCAAACCTCAGCGGCAACGGGGTGCTCTTCTACGTCGCGGGAGGCGCGCTGTCGATCTCAGGCCAGTCAGAGGTGACCCTCACCTCCGCGATCTCAGGGCCGTATGCCAACGTGCTTCTCTGGGTGAAAACCGCCCAGACTTTCGCTGTGGGTGGGGGAACGTCGGTTCAGTCCTACGCCGGCTTCCTTTATGCCCCGTTGTCACAGGTTCAACTCACCGGCGGTTCCGGGGCGGTGCTGGGCGGCATCATTGCAAAGACGATCGTTTTCTTGGGCGGCGGTGGCGGTGGGCAATTCACCCTCGGAAGTCCGCCCGTGTCGGTCACGACGACTTCGCTGAAGGCTGCGACTCAGGGTCAGATCGGCTACTCCCAGACCCTTGCCTCAACTGGTGGCACGGCCCCCATCACGTGGAGCATTACAAGCGGGTCGCTTCCGAATGGGCTCACGTTGGACGCGGCCGCCGGGGTGATCTCGGGCAACGTGAGCGGCACCGCCACGTCGCAAACCTTCACCGTGCGGGCCACTGATGCCGATGGCAACGCGGGCACCAAGTCGCTCACCATCACGGTGAACCCACCCCCGTCGGTCACGACAACTTCGTTGATCGGCGGTGCGGACGGTTCGCTTTATTCCGAGGCCTTGGGCGCCGGCGGCGGGACCGGTGGCTACACCTGGTCGCTGGCGTCGGGCGCCCTGCCCACGTGGGCGACTCTCGACACCTCGACCGGCGTGATCTCCGGCACCCCGAACGGCACTGGGACCACCTCGGGGCTGCGGTTCAGAGTGAGGGACTCGAACAACGTGGCGGCGACTTCGGCGTCGTTATCGATCACGATCACTAACCCGGGCACAACCGTCACCGTGACCGAGACAGCTGGCAGCGGGCAGAAAGAGGTCTTTAGCGGAACCACCACCGGGAACACAGGAACACTCACGGTCAATATCTACGCGGGGAGCGCCGCTTCGGGAGCGATGGTCCAGACGTACTCAACAACGACGTTCTTCGGGGCGGCTTCGCCGTTCAACTGGTCGATCACGACCGGCAATGAGCTGACGGCCGGGTCAACCTATACAGCCCGAGCAACACAGGTCGACGGTACTGGTAATAACAGCACCAACGCTCCGACCGTGACATTCATCGCCAACTGAGAAGGCCGTCCTCAGGGCACGTAGACGTTCCGGATCACCTCCTCGATCGTCGTCACGTCGGTCTCCACCCAGGCGGCTTCACGGCTGACGGAGCGCATGCCTTGCTTGATGTTCGCAAGCCGCCCGATCGGGTGGTCGTTCGGCGAGGAGTTTCACGCGCGTACCGTTAACCGATGGACCTCGAGGACTGGTTCCTGACCGTTGAAGAGCGGGGCAACCCGAGCACGTTGCTCGACCTGAGACGGCGGACGGGCGAGGCGTGGACCACCGGAAACCGCGTCGAGGTGCTCGTCGATGGCGATGAGTACTTCCGGCGGCTGTACCGGGTGTTGTGCTCGCTCGGCCCAGACGATTGGGCGCATTTCACCGACTGGGAGGGCGACGCCGACGAACTGCTCGCGGGGCCCGGCACCGAGGTGGGCCGCGTGCTGGCGGAGGCGGCGCGGCGAGGCGTCGACGTCCGGGGGCTTCTGTGGCGTTCGCACCCGCGGCAGGCGCATTTCGCAGAGCAGGACAACGTCGGCTTCACCAAAACCGTTGATGAGGCCGGCGGCGAGGTGCTCCTCGATGAGCGCGTGCGCCGAGGTGGTAGTCACCATCAGAAGCTCGTGATCGCGCGGCATGGCGAGGGCAGCGACCGCGACGTCGCCTACGCCGGCGGCATCGATTTGTGTCATGGCCGCCACGACGACCCCCGCCACGGCGGCGACGTGCAGGCGATCGACATCGCCGCGCCCTACGGGCCTCGACCTCCGTGGCACGACATGCAACTCGAGGTGCACGGCCCGGCCATCGGAGATCTCAGCTACACCTTCCGCGAGCGATGGGAGGATCCGACTCCGCTCGACCACCGCAACCCGTGGCGCCGCGCCATCCGGCATTTCACGAAACAGCCGAGGCAGCCCGACCCGCTGCCGCCCGAGCGCGATGACCCGCCGCCGTGCGGTCCTCATGCCGTACAGGTGGTGCGCACGTACCCCGCTAAACGACCGCGCTATCCATTCGCACCTCAGGGTGAACGGAGCGTCGCCCGCGCCTATCTCAAGGCCATTGGCCGGGCGCGGAGCCTCGTTTACTTGGAAGACCAGTATTTGTGGTCGATCGACGCCGCTCACGCGCTCGCCGACGCGCTCCAGCGTCATCCTGCGCTGCGCGTTATCGCGGTGGTGCCGCGGTTTGCGGACCGTGATGCGCGCGGCACCCGTGCGGCCGCGAGCATCGGACGTGCGTACCTCACGGAGATCCTCCGCCGCGCGGGCGGCGATCGAGTAACGGTGTACGACCTCGAGAACGAAGCGGGGACGCCCATCTACGTGCACGCCAAGGTATGCGTGATCGACGACGTGTGGGCGGTCGTGGGCTCCGACAACTTGAACCGTCGCTCCTGGACCCACGATTCCGAGATCTCGTGTTCAGTGATCGACACGACCCCGGACGATCGCGAACCGGTCGATCCCGGTGGGCTTGGCGACGGCGCGCGCCTGCTCGCGCGCGAGACACGCCTGCGCCTGTGGCGTGAACACACCGGACGCGCCGCCGACGACGACGGCGATCTGTGCGATCCGGTCACCGGCTACGACGCCCTCCTCCGCTCGGCGGACGAACTCGATCGGTGGCACGCCGCGGGCGGGCAGGGGCCGCGCCCGCCCGGCCACCTGCGCAAGCACCCCCCCGAGCACGTGAGCGTCTGGGCCCGCTGGTGGGCGCAAACCATTCACCGGGTCGTGCTCGATCCGGACGGACGCCCCCGTCGACTGGCACGCGCCGGACGGTATTGAGACCGACTGCAGGGGGGTCCCATGGACTGGGGTGTCGGCCGCCATGAGATATTTGCGGAGCTGCTTTTGCCCGCCGCGGTCGCCGTCGTCCGTGCGGCCACCCTGAAAGGCGGCGAACGCGTTCTCGACCTCGGTTGCGGAACCGGGAACGCGGCATTGCTCGCAGCCGAGCAAGGTGCCCGCGTCAAAGGGGTTGATCCTGCCCCGCGATTGCTGGAGGTCGCTCGGACGAGGGCCGCGAACCTCGGTTACGACATCGAGTTCCTCGCTGGCGATGCGGCATCGCTGCCCGTGGAGAACGCCAGTCTCGATGTCGTCGTATCTGTGTTCGGTGTGATCTTCGCGCCCGATGCACCCGCCGCCGCCGAAGAGACGGCCCGCGTGCTTGCTTCGGACGGACGCATCGTCTTGACCGCATGGGTCCCGGGTGGAGCCCTCATTGAGATGCGCCGCGTCGTTGCCGAAACCATGAGGCAAGCCCTAGGCGCCCCAGCGGGACCAGAGCCGTTCGCCTGGCACGATCTCGGATCGCTGTCCGCCTTGTTCACGCCCTACGGCTTTCGCGTCGCCCTAGACGAACATCGGCTGGCCTTCACCGCGCCGTCAGCGCGTGAGTTTCTCGAGCAGGAGACGCGAGATCATCCGCTCACCGTGTCGAGCCTCGCCAAACTCGAGCCGATGGGCCAAGGCGCGGCGCTGCGTGAGCGCATGCTGGAGATCCTGCAGAACGGGAACGAGGACCCAGACGGCTTCCGCGTCACCCGGCATTACATCGTTGCCACCGCGCAACGTCAGGCGTAGCCGTTCACGATTGGTTCTAGGTCTTTGGGTGCCGCGCCGTGGAGGATGACGCCGTCGGCGCCGAGGTCGAACTGGTGACGAATGGCAGCCACGCATTGCGCGGGGGTTCCCGTTGCGGCGACCGACATCCACTCCTCAGGAATGAGCGTGGCCACGTGCTCGAGTTGCTCGGTGGTGGCGGTGTCGTCGAGAAGGCCAGCGAAACCGGCGACGAGTGGGTCGGCACGGAAGCGGCTGAGCACAGCAGGGTCCCAGTTGTTGGTCTTCACCAATAAGTCCCCGTACACCTGAAGGTAGGTGGCCATGCGCCCCACCGTTTTCTTCAGCCGGACCTCGGTGGCCAGATGGTCGCCGATGGTGGCCAAGCACGACCACACCTTGACCGACGACGGGTCGCGGCCGGCGCGTTCGGCCGCTTCTTTCACGGTGGCGATACAGCGCTGTGTCGTTTCGTCGGTGAAGAACGTGTGCAGAACGACCTGGTCGAACGCGCGGCCCGCGAGTTTCTGTGTATTGGGGCCGAACGCCGCGATGCCCATCGGGATGTTCTCGTCGAAGCTGGAGTCCAAACGCAGGAACGGGAAGCGACCGGCCGGGCCGTCGTGGTTGACGATGGTCTCGCCCCGCCACAAGCGCCGCATCAGCCCGGCGAAATCCTCCATCTGTGCGGTGGTGATCGGCGGTAGACCGATGGCGCGCCACAGGGATTCGATACCCCTGCCGATACCGAGCGTGAAGCGGCCTTCCGTGAGGCGGTGCATCGTGGTGGCATATGCCGCCGTCACCAGAGGATGTCGGGTGCTGTGATTGGTGGCGGCCGTGGCGATCCGGATGCGAGTAGACACCGCGGCGGCCGCTCCGGAGAGTGTGGCCGCCTCCTTGATATTGAGGCGTTCGGAGATGAACACCCAGCCGAAACCGAGCCGTTCGCCGTCGCGCACCTCCTCAATCAGATCGCGCGGGGAGCGCGGTGCACCTGCCAACGCATAGAAGCCCAGATTTTCTCGGACCTCGATCACTAGTGACTCCTCCTCACAACGATCGTCTGGAGAAGCTTGGTATGGCCGGCTTACCGGCGGGGAACTCAAGCAGAGACCCCGAAGGAAGGAAACACCGTGTACATCGGAATAGGAACCGTCGTTGTGATCTTGGCCATCATTCTCATCGTCATGATGATGAGACGGAGAGTCGTCTAGTTACTGCTCGGCCGGGCGCCCTAAGGCCCCCGGCATTCGTCGAGTTGCTAACGCTTCAATCCTCGGTCCTGGGCTGATGGCAAGCGTGCCGTAACCGCTCTCAGCCAAGCGTTGCCCAGAAGTCCTCGAGCACGCGCGCGCCTCGCGTGGGGTCTTGGAGCATCCACCAATGGCCCAGGCCGTCGAGAAGTTCCGTGCGGGCACCGAGCCGCGCCGCCTGCCGGATGGGTTTATCGGTACCGCCGGTGAAGGGGTCGTCAGACGGCACGATCACCAAACCGGGCCGAGCCCGAGCCGCCTCCGCGTCGCGGCCCCACTCGATCATTCCCGGCTGCGCCGCCGACCGGTACAGGGCCAGGATGCAGCGGCCCATCTCCTCGTCGGCCGCCTCGGCGAATGCACGCGCCGCGTCACCGCTCATCCCCACCGACTCGTAGAGGGCCACGGTGTCTTCGACGGGTTGCGCGAGCGCGTCGACGAAGTACTGCTCGCCCGCGCCGGGCGTCTGCCAGATCTGCGCGAAGTCGTGCCACACGTAGTCGGGATCGAAAAGACCCGCGACGTCGCTCACCCAGCTCCGCAACAGTTCGGGCCGAGTGCACGCCACGCGGAGCACGAATCCACCTCCCCAGTCGTGGCCCACAAGATCGACGGGCTCACCGATGGCTTCGAGTTCGGCGACGAGCCACGCGACGTACTCTTCCTTGGTCGCGTTGAAACCGGCGGGCGCCTTGACGCCGAATCCGGGGAGACGCGGTGCGATCACGTCGGACCGCTTCAAGTGGGCGCGAACAGGGTCCCAAACCGCCGGGGTCTCGGGGTTTCCGTGGACGAGCACAGCCGGCATTCGTGGACAGTACCGCCGAGTCCTCGCCGGGATGTCAGCCGTCCGCGACCGATGATGCGACGATGACGCCAGCGTCTCGCGCTCCAGCTTTTTGTCGCATCGAGCGGAGCGTGGTGGTGGGGGGTACTCCCCAAACACCCGGTGGTTCCCCCCTAGGACCGCGTGTCACACTTGGCGACGGAGGGTGACGAGGGCGGACAGATGAGTGACGAGGTATGGCGCGGAGGCCAGACCGGGCGGGATGATCCCGACCCGAACTGGGCGCGCCTGCGTGAGCTGCTGAAGCGTCACCCTGAACCTCGCGCGCTCACATTCGACAGCGACGGCAATCTCGTCGTCACCGAAGGCTCCGCCGACACGGAGCGTGGTCAAGCGGCCGAGCGCGACGCACTCGCCGAGCTGCTCGCCACGAACGAGATCGTCGTCTTGGTCGGCGCCGACCGGCGGATCCTCGTTGGCAACCAGCCGGCGGCCCAGGCTCTGGGGATGACCGTCGAGGGCCTCCGCGGTCGCGATCTGCTCGAAGGCATAGAGCCGTCGACGCGAGAAGCGCTGTCGGCCCGCTTCGCGCTCGGACTCGGACGGCCGGGAGCGACGAGCCAGCTCGTCACCGTGCCGGTTCGCCGTGACGACGGCACCACCGTCTGGCTGGAGGGCCGAGCCACCAACTACGTCACCGATCCCGCCATCGGCGGGGTTCTCGTACGCGCCCACGACGTCACCGCCGACCGCCGCACGGTTCCCGTCGTCGACGCGTCTTCGTTGCTCGAAGCGATCTTCGAACACGCGCCCGTTGGCACGCTCGTGCTGGCGCCCGATAGCGCGATCGTCACGGTGAACCCGGCGTTGTGCAGTCTCGTGGACCGCACCGCCGAAGAACTCCTCGGGCAGCTCGTGACGGCGATTATTCACCCCGACGATGTGGCCACGTTCGCGACCCTGCACCAGCGCGCGGTCCAAGACGGCGAGGGCTACGCGCACGAAATGCGTTTCGTCCGCCCGAACGGCGACGAAGTCTGGACACTCGTCGCCGCGGCGCCACCGGTCACCGCCAGCGAACGGGCCTACGTGATCAATCAGGTTGTCGATATCAGCGATGCCAAGCGCATCGAAGGCGAGCTCGCCCACGCGGCCACGCACGATTCGCTTACCAGCCTGCCCAATCGGGCGATGCTCTTTGACCGCCTCGGCCAGGCGCTGGCCCGTCAGCAGCGTCACGACGGCGTCGTGGCGGTGCTCTTCTTGGACCTCGATCGTCTGAAGCCCGTCAACGACAAGCTCGGTCACGCGGCGGGCGACTCAGTGCTGCGTGAGGCGGCGCGCCGGCTCGTGCGCGCCGTGCGGCCCACGGACACGGTGGCCCGTTTCGGTGGTGACGAGTTCGTGGTGGTGTGCACCGACCTCACGGTCTCCTCCGACGTCGACGCAGTCGCCGATCGCATCCTCAGAGCGTTCGACGAGCCCGTCGACGCCGACGGCATCGGCGTGACGATCGGCGTGTCGGTCGGACTCGCCGTCCTTTATCCCAATACGGCGGCGGGGGCCGAGGCACTACTCGCCGCCGCCGACGAAGCGATGTACCGCGCGAAAGCCGCAGGGCGAGGACGCATCGAACGAATCGACATTCCCCACTGATGTGGCGCCACTAATTCACTTGGCCAGATCGCGAAGCGTCGCGAGTCCCTGCCACACGTCGACGAAGCGGGTCGTGAGCGGGGCGAGACCCAGCCGAATGGCGTCGGGCCGGCGGAAGTCGCCTACAACTCCCAACCCAATGAGCGCCGTGCACAACACATCGGCATCGGCGCGACGGATCGAGATGTGCGCGCCGCGCCGCTCGGGCTCGCGGGGCGTGCCGAGCAGGAAGCCAAGGTCGGCCAACCACGCGTCGTAGAGCGTGATCGCATACTCGGTGAGTGCCCGACCCTTTTCCGCCACGGCCGGGATACCAGCTTCCTCGACGAGCGCGACGCCTTCATCGATGGCGGCGAGCGCGAGCACGCTCGGCGAACCGGACAGGAATGCGCGGAGATCGCGCTGGGCGTCGTACGCGGGTCCCATCGAAAACTGGTCACGTTGACCGAACCAACCCCAAATCGGTTGCTTGAGTTCGCCCTGCAGACTCTTTCGAACGAACAGCCACGCGGGTGACCCCGGTCCTCCGTTCAAGTACTTGTACGTGCAACCAACCGCGAGGTCGACATCGCTCTGGGAGAGCGACACGGGGACTGACCCCGCGGCGTGCGACAGGTCCCATAGCGCGAGCGCTCCCGCGTCGTGCGCGACGCCCGTGATCGCCGCCATGTCGGCCCGCGCCCCCGACCGGTAGGCCACGTGCGAGAACGTCACGAGCGCGACATCGTCACCCAGCAGCGGGGCAACGTCGTCGAGTTGCGGGCCGGCAACGGCGTCGGCCTCGAGCCACCGCACGGTCGCGCCGCGGGCCGCCGCCAACCCCTCGAGCACGTAGCGATCGGTCGGGAAGTTGTCGACGTCGGTGACGATCACTCGACGGTCGGGGCGCGCGTCGAGGGCGGCCACCACGAGCTTGTAGAAGTTGACGGTGGTCGAGTCGGCCACCACCACCTCACCCGCCTCGGCACCCAGCACCGCTCTGGCGATGCGATCGCCGATGCGCGTGGGCAGGTCGATCCACTGATCCCAGGAACGTACGAGTGCGCCGCCCCATTCCTCTTTGACGGTCCGCACGAGACGCGCCGGGGTGGCGGCGGGCAGACGCCCGAGCGAGTTGCCGTCGAGGTAGATCAGCTCGGGGTCATCGATCACAAAGCGCTCGCGGTAAGCGCCGAGCGGGTCGCCGGCATCGAGCGTGCCGGCGTGCGAGCGATCGGTCAGCGCCAACGGTCAGGCCGCCCTCGATGCGAGCCGCCATAACGATCACTTGAGAACCCCTTGACTCGAAACCTACGTATGGGCATCCGCACTTCTGCATCATGGCGTACATCCGGTGGGCGTCGAAGGAGCCGCGGGGCGGACCGCGGCGCCGGAGCCTGATCGGTCGTGTCGGCTCGGCGGGGATGCGTTGGCGGACGCATCCGGCCGAGCCCTCACACCTTCGGTTCCTTCGGCAGCCCGAGGATGCGCTCACCCACGATGTTGCGCTGGATCTCGGCCGTGCCGCCCCAGATCGTCTCTGAGCGGCTGAAAAAGAACGCCTGTTGAAGCGGGCTCACCGGGTAGTCGGGCCGCCCCGCCATGCGCTGGACGCCCGGCCACGATTCGACGTCGTGCGGAGCGGTCAGGATCTGAGAAACGGGTCCCCAGATGTCGATCGCCAACTCCATCGTGTCGCGGTGGTGTTCGCTCCAGAACATCTTGTTCGTAGCTCCGAGCGCAACGACACCAGCGTCTCTGCTCGCGTTCACAGCGGCCGTGAGCGACCGCAGGCCGTTGAACCGCATGATCTGCACCCGCGTGTAGGCCTGCATCAGACGCTGCCGCACCCGCGGATCCCTGATCAGTCCGTTCCCCCGCGCTCGAGCCACAATCGCGTCGATCTCGGCTTGGAAACGGCGGTGGCTCGTCGTGGCCGAGCTTCCGCGTTCGAAGCCGAGCGTGGTCATGGCCACTTTCCACCCGTTGTTGACGCCCCCGACCACGTTCTGCTTCGGGCAGCGGGCGTTGGTGAAGAAGGTCTCGTTGAATTCGGCCGTGCCGTCGGGCTGCACGATCGGGCGCACCTCGACCCCCGGCTGCTTCATCGGCACGAGGAGATAGCTGATACCCGCGTGTTGCGCCACGTTCGGGTCGGTGCGGCAGAGCAGGAACACGTAGTCCGCGTGCTGGGCCTGGGTCGTCCACACCTTCTGGCCGTTGATCACCCACTCATCGCCGTCGAGGACGGCCGTGGTCTTCAACGACGCGAGATCCGACCCCGAGTTCGGCTCGCTGAACCCCTGGCACCATCGGATGTCGCCCGCGAGAATTTTCGGGAGGAACTCCTTCTTCTGCTCCTCGGTACCCCATTGAAGGATCGTCGGGCCTACGAGCGTGTCACCGAAGAAGTCGGCGCGCATCGGTGCGCCCGCACGCGCGAACTCCTCGTTGAGTACGACGTTCTCCATGATCGACAAGCCCTTGCCGCCGTATTCCTTCGGCCAGGACGCACAGATCCACCCACCCTCGTGGAGGCGGCGCACCCAGCTCTCGTTGAAAGCGCGTTTCTCCGACGGGCTCATTTCGAAGCCTTCGTCGAACCATCCCCGAGGGAGGTTCTCTTCGAGCCAGCCTCTGATCTCCTTGCGGAACGTCTCGGCCTCGGGCGGATAGCTCAGATCCATGCCCGTATATTGACCCACCGGTCAAGGCACGTAGGCAGCAGCGGCCTCTGGACCGAGAGGGATCGCCTCCTAGAGTGCCGTCATGACGGCCACCGACGCCTCGCCTGTGCAGAACAGCCGATGGACCGCGCAGTGGAAGGAGCTGTACGAAGAGGTCATCACGACCGGCCTGTGCACGGGGTGCGCCGGCTGCGTGATCGCATGTCCCCACGACGTGATCGGCTACAACCACGAGGAGAAGGGGTACAAGCCCTTTCACCTCGAAGACGAGCTTGGCCCGGCCGATTGCATCCACGGCGTGAAGGGCTGCACGAGCTGCACCCGTGCGTGCCCGAGATTCCGGGCGTGGGAGCCTGAAGCCAACGAGCACCTCTTTGGCCGCGATCGTGAGCCGGGCGAGATGTACGGCATTCATAAGGACCTGCTTCTCTGTCGAGCAAGCGACGACACCGTGCATGCGATGGGGCAAGACGGCGGGTTCGTTTCGGCGCTTCTTATCTGGGCGATGGAGCAGGGCTACATCGACTGCGCGCTCACCAGCTTCCTCGAAGGCGACGGAACGTCGTGGAAGGCCGTCCCCGGAGTGGCGCGCAACAAGGAGGAGATCCTCGCGTCGGCGGGCAGTCGCTACACCTACTCGGCCAACACGTTGGCCATCAACGACGCACTCGCTCAGGGATTTTCGAAGATCGCGCTCGTGGGAATGAGTTGCCAGAGTTCGGTCCCGCCGGTGATGTGGCATCGCAGGGTGGGCAAGGCGGGCAAGCCCTTCGTGTTCAACATCGGCCTGCTGTGCTCCAAAACCTTCGACGACTCGATCTTTGCGGAGTTGTTCCTTGCGAAGTACGGCCTACGCAAAGAGGACATGGCGAAGATCAACATCAAGGGGGTCTTCCAGATCTGGATGCGGGACGGCAGCTACCACGAGGTCGATCTCAAGGAGTGCCATGCTTGGACGCGCGAGGGCTGCAAGCTGTGCCCCGACTTCGCGGCCGAACACGCCGACATCTCCACGGGCGGCATCGGTGAGGACAACGACTGGACGCTCGTGATCGTGCGCACTGACCTCGGGCGAGAGATCGTCAGCCGCATGATCGACTCCGGCGTCATCTTGTCTCGACCGGCCGACACCGATGAGAAAGCCATGAAGCTGCTGCGGCTGCTTTCGGTGGTGAGTCGCCGACGCTGGCCCCAGTTCGCCGAACAGTCTGTTTCGATCGGCGTTCCGCCCCCGAAGAAGGCCGCCGCGCACTGACGCTACGGAACCGGGGTCGTGGGATCCGCGCCGCAGGCCACGAGCGAAGCTCTGTAGGCGGCGAGCACCTCGGGTGTGGCGTTCTCCTGATCGACGATCTTGGCGTAGTCAGCGTCCGACAGGTTCTTAGTCGTTCGTATCACGCACTCCGCCACGGCGCGCTCCTTGTCGGACTTGGCCCCCGTCAACAGTGTCTTTTCGAGCGCAGTTTCGAACTTGTCGCGCGCCGAGGCTTTGCCCGATGAGCCACACGCGCCAAGCAGCCCCGCCATGACACCGACCATCAACGCCTGACGCACATGCATTCCGTTCGATCGGCAGGAAACCCGTCGAGGTGAGCGCCCGTGGCAAGACTAGGTCGATGGCGCCTCACCGAGCGATGGCCTGATGAGCGGGGGTCCCCTGCGCGATGTGCTCACGCTGCTGCTCGGCTTCGTCACTGGGGTGTTGTCGGGCGTGTTCGGTGTTGGGGGTGCGGTGGTCTCGACACCCGGTATCCGCCTTCTGGGTGCGTCGGCCAAGTTGGCGATCGGCAGCACGTTGCCTTCCGTCTTGCCGAGCTCCATAGCCGGCACCCTCCGCTACCACCGAGAGGGCATGGTCGAGTGGAGGGCGGTGGCGTGGGTGACTCCCCTCGGCATCGCCGCTTCGGTAGGCGGCGCGTTCCTCACCGACGTGCTGCCCGGCAATGGTCATCTCCTGCAAATCTTCACCGCCTTGCTGCTGGCAACGAACGCAGTGCGTCTCCTCCGCGAACGCCCGTTGAGCATGCGCGTTGTTGAACATCCGGCCCCGCCCTACCGCGCCCGTCTCTTGATGATCGGCATCCTGTCGGGTGGTCTTTCCGGCCTGCTCGGCATCGGTGGTGGCGTGGTGATGGTGCCCGCGTTCAGCCAGTGGGCCCACCTGTCGCTGAAGCGCTCGATCGCGACGTCACTCGCGTGCGTCGGCCTGTTCGCCATCCCCGGAACGATTACGCACGCCGCGCTCGGCAACATCGACTGGCACTTCGCACTGCTTTTGTCGGCGGCCGTAGTGCCCGGTGCCCGAATCGGCTCGGCGTTCGCGGTGAAGGCCACCGACACGAGACTGCGCACGTCGGTGGGCCTGTTCTTGGGGTTGGTGGCCATTGCGTTCGCGGTCGGGGAAACGATCGCCCTTGTGCGCTCCTGAAACGGCCGCACCCGTAGGGTGCCGGCCGTGAATGACGACAACCGAGGCCCGCTCGCGGGCATTCGTGTGGTGGAGTTCGCTCAGGCGCTCGCCATCCCGCTGTGCGGCATGCTCCTCGGAGATCTCGGCGCCGACGTTACGAAGGTCGAGCCGCCGGTGGGCGACCAGGTGCGCTATCTGTTCGGTCGCGGCCAGACCGACTCGCCCTACTTCGTGGCGATCAATCGCAACAAGCGCAGCATCTGTCTCGATCTCGCGAGCGCCGAGGCCGCCACGATCGTTGCCGCTCTCGTTCGCGAGGCCGACGTCGCGCTCGTGTCACTCAAGCCCACCGACGTGCCGCGCTACGGCCTCGACGAGGCGCGCCTTCGCGCGATCCGTCCCGACCTCGTGTACCTCGCCAACCCGCCGCTCGGGCCGGAGGGTCCGCACGGTCATGAGGGCGGCTACGACGTCCTCGTGCAGGCGATATCGGGCCTGTCGTTCGTGACGGCGCGCGCGGTCAACGACGTCCCGGTGAACATCCGGCCCGCGTACAACGACGTAGGTACGGGTGCGCTCGCCGCGCTCGGCGTCGTCGCTGCCCTCCGTCATCGCGACCTCACCGGCGAGGGCCAGCGGGTGGAGACATCGCTCTTGGCCACCGCGCTGCTGTTTGGGCAAACGATCGTGGGTCGGTTCCCCGAACTCGTGGGCGACACGGTCGAAAGATTCCATGCCGAACTGGCCGAGCTTCGGGCACGGGGAGGGAGTTTCGAGGACGAACGAAATCTGTACCGAGACCGCATCGCGGGCGGTGAAGGCGTCTTGCGCTTCTACTTCCGCCACTACCGTACGGCCGACGCAATGGTGTCGGTGGGTTGCCTCAGTAACGCCCTCTACGACCGCTTCCACGCGGTTACCGGACTACCCGATCCGCGCACCGACCCGACGTCTCGCTTCGCGACACCGGGATTCGAGACGCTCGTGAGGCGCGCCGAAGAGGTGTTCCGCCAGGCCACGACAGAGGAATGGCTGGCCCGGTTCCGCGCCGCGGGCGTGCCGTGCGCCCGCTACAACCTGCCCACGGAAGTACTCGACGATCCTCAGGTGGTGGCGAACCACTACGCGGTCGAGCTCGACCATCCCACGCTTGGACGTCATCAAGTGCCCGGCCCCCCGATTCGTTTCGACCGCACTCCCACGAGCGCGCGCGTTCCGGCCCCCACCCTCGATCAGGACACCGACGAGGTGCTCGCCGAGTTGGGCTTCGGCACCGGGCAGATCGCGGCGTGGCGGGTCGCGGGCACCGTCGGCCGCAAGCGTTGAACGCGAAAGAGCCGGCCGCGAGGGCCGGCTCTTTCGAACGAACGTGATGCACTACGGCATAATTTGGCTCACCCGGGTGCCCCAGTTGCCAAGCGAGGCCCGAGTGCCACCGCAGCTCCCGATCGGCGGAGTGAGGTACTCCTCGAGGGTGCAGGTCTGGCCGATGTACTCGCTCGCGATCCAGACGTTCTTGCCGTCGGCTACCGCGGCTCCGTAGTCGCCCCAGCGCTCACGCGGCGGGTCGCCCACGAATGCGGCGTAGTTGGTGAAGCCGTCCTGCGGCCCGAGGCCTTCGGCCGCGATCTGGATCGCTCCGGCGCCCGACTTGTCGATGGACGCGTAGGCCGCTGACGGGTAGTAGCCCGGACCCATCAGGGTCATGGCGATGACACCCTTGCCGCTCTTCGTCACACCGACCGCGGGATAGGCAACGTCGCTGCCTTCCACCGCGATGTAGCCCTGGTTGGCAACCTTCACATCAAGGGCACGGTCGTCGCCGACCTTGACGATGAACCACTCGACTCCTGCCCGGTTCTCACCACCAACGGTGACGCCGGTATCGAGCGCACTCCACAGCCGGCCATTGGCGTACGTCACCTGCTGCATGCGGCTGTCGTTGGTATCGATCGGTGCGAGGTCTCCGTTGAACGGGCCGCCATTTACGAAGAACAGGTTCCAACAGCCAATCCCAAACGGCGTCTCGATAACGTTGTCGGCGATGCACTCGCCGAGCGGGTGATCGCCCGGCTTCTGAGGTGCCTTCGGCGGGACTGTATAGGTGCCAACGCCGAGGAACTTGTTGCTCAAAGTCACGTCGGGCGTTGCGGTGCGCAGCGACTGCGTGTTCGTGAGGGCCCAAACCCCGATTTGGTTGCTCGAGCCCGTGGTGTTGCCCACTTCTTCCGCGGCGTTCGACGACATGAAGTACTCGGTGCCGGTGCGGTCGTCGTCGCCACCGCGACCGACGGCCGGCCACACGGTGAAGCCGGGCTCACCATTCGGGCCCATGCCGGTGGTGTCGACCTGAGTCACGGCGACATCGGGAGTGCCCGATGCGAGCGCGCGCTTGTCGAACGCGTACACCTGTGCCGCCTTGAACTCCGGTCCGAAGAACGAGTACTCGTTCGTCGTGATGTAGAAGCCGTTGCGGTCGGCCCCAATGTGGGGATAGTCACCGATGCACGGGCCGGTGCCGAGCCCGTCGGCCCCGGTGCACCCATGGTCGGGCGTGCCATCGGTGCCGTCGTCCTGCACGGGGAGGCGGTAGATCGTCCACGTGCCCGTGGGATCAGCCGAGTTGCTCACCGCGAGGTCGAGGTGGTTCACGCCGGTGAAATCGCCGGCGGCGTCGACCTCGAGGGTCAGAACGACGTGGAACCAACGGCGCGTGTCGGAGTCATAGAGACACGATGGATCGGTGACGAACGGCCCTTGGACGCCCGTCGTGCGATTGATCGCGGGGGCGTAGCCGTAGAACGTGTTGAGGTCGATGACACCCGTCAATGGGTTGCCCGCGGTGTCGAACACCCGCATCACCGAGTTCACGGTCTCGAGTACGAAGCCCCTTCCGGCGCAGAGTCCCTGATCGGGCGGCTCTACCGAGAATTGGTTGCCGCCGTTCGCGAGGCGCTGCTGACGGAAGTTCAAACCATCGAAGCTCGTTGCGAGTGCGGGCGAAGACGAGGGACTGCCCAAACCCGTCACCTCGGTTCCGCCAACTTCGGGGCCGGGAACGGCTTCAGCCGCAGGTCCTTCCGCCGCCTCGGTGGCCCTGATCTCAGGACCTTGGATGGCGTCGGATCCGGGTTGGGAAGCGACCATCGACGCGGTGCCCGCCGCCGAAATCATTCGTGTTCCGCCCGCCGCGTTCGCCGCCAGCGGTGACGTCAGCGTCAGGACGGCGGGTAGGCCGCTCATCGCCAAAAGCGCGGCGATCGCGACTTTCGATTTCTTGTGTCTCAAGTGATCTCCCTTTCGTGCAAGGCGCGACCGGCCGGTGGCCCGACGCGCATCCATCGACGTTGATTGACGCACGTTCACATTTGCCCCGTCTGACGATCGCCTCCCCACGTCCACGATCGCGGCCGATCTTTGCCCGACTACGCGTTGTGGTCAAGTGGCAGGACATCTCTTCGGAAACCCCCCTGATCACGACCACTCTCAGCGTCGGGAAGGCGACCCTCCGGCTATGTGAACAGCCCGCTGGAAGACCGCATCGAGCATCGGCTCGGTGAGCCGGCCCGTGAAGGTGTTCTGCTGGCTCGGGTGGAACGAGCAAACGATCACGCGCTCGGCATCGATGCGAACCTCGACCCCGTGGCCGAATTTCGGGCGCGGTCGAACACCAAACATGGAACCCACCGACTGATACGCGAATGAGCCGAGGCAGACGATCACGCGCGTCTGGATCAAAAGGGCGAGCTCGCGCGCGAGAAACGGGAGGCATTCGTCTCGCTCGGCGGGCGTGGGCCTGTTGTCGGGTGGCGCGCAGCGCACCGCCGCAGTGACGTACGCGCCGCGCAGTTCGAGCCCGTCACCGCGACTGATGCTCGTTGGTTGATTCGCAAGACCCGCTCGGTGCATCGAGCGAAACAGCCACTCACCTGAGCGATCGCCCGTGAACACACGACCGGTACGGTTCCCACCGTGGGCCGCGGGGGCCAGACCGACCACAACCACCCGCGCGTCCGGGTCACCGAAACCGGGCACCGGACGCCCCCAGTATGTGCATCCCGCGAATGCCGCCCGCTTCTCGACCGCCACCTGCTCGCGCCACGAAACTAAGCGGGGACACGACCGGCATGAGGTGATTTCGGCGCTCAGCGACATGAGGGCGGACACGGTCGGACAGTAGGTTGACGTGGTCGCCATGCCCGCATCACGCCCCCGCACGCGAAAGCAACCCCCGCCTACCGTCGTCCTTCTCGTCCGCCATGGGCAGACGCCGACGACGGGTGCCAAGCTGCCCGGGCGCGCCCCCGGCCTGCATCTCGCCGATGCGGGTAGAGCCCAGGCCGAGGCGGTGGCGGCTCGAATCGCGGCCCTTCCGAAGGTCGACGCGATTTACAGCTCGCCACTCGAGCGCACGCGGGAAACCGCGGCACCCATAGCCAAGGCGCGTGGCCTGCGCGTGATTCCGAGTCGGGGCCTGCTCGAGTGTGACTTCGGTGAATGGACCGGCGCGGAGCTCAAAGTGCTGGCCAAGAAACCCGAATGGGAGACAGTGCAGCGCTACCCGAGCGGGTTCCGGTTTCCGGGCGGAGAGTCGTTTGCCGAGATGCAAGCCCGCGTGTGCGCCACCGTCGACGAACTGGTGGCCCGCCATCGCGGTGGGGTGGTCGTCGCTGTTTCTCACGCCGACCCGATCAAGGCGGCGGTCGCGCAAGCACTCGGCACCCACCTCGACTTGTTTCAGCGCATCGTCGTGTCGCCGTGCTCGGTGACCGCGATCGCCTACGCACCGAGCGGCCCGATGGTGCTCACGATGAACTCGATCACGGGCGAGCTTCGCGACTTGAGGCCGTCGTGAGCGAGAGCTTCGAGCTTTCCGACGTGAACGGGTTCAGCGCGGGCGCGGTCGGCCGTCCCGGTGAACGGACGTTCTACCTTCAAGCAACCAGCCGCGCCGGCGCCGTGTGGTTCAAGTGTGAGAAGCAACAAGTCGCGGCGCTCGCCGAGTACCTCAGGACCTTGATGGTCGACCTGCCGCAACCTGTCGTCGCTCCAATCGCGCCGTTTGGGGCTCCCGACACTGAGGACGACGCCGCGTTCGTCCTCGGCACGATCGGAGTCGGCTACGAAGCTGACCACGATCGCGTCGTCATGGTGCTCGAGGAGCTCGTCCCCGCCGGTGAGGACGGGGAGCCCGACGCCGACGCCGTGGCCAACCAAGGGCGAGCTCGCCTACACCTCACGCGTGACCAGGTCATGGCATTCATCGGCGCCGCCGACGACGCCGTGGCCGGTGGCCGGCCCTCGTGCCGCTGGTGCGGACTGCCGATGAACCTCGACGGTCATCACTGCCCTCGGATGAACTGAGGTGCGCGACTCCAGCGCGGATGCCGAGGCGCTGCACCTTCTCGAACACGGCCGCCTCGATGTCGAAGGACGCATGCCGTGGAGTTCGAACGCCACGTTCCTCGTCAACGTCCTCGACGGCGACCAGACATGCGCGCAAGGGATCTACAAGCCCATCCGAGGAGAGCGGCCGCTTTGGGATTTCCCCTCGGGTCTTCATCGGCGCGAGGTGGCGGCATACCGGCTATCGGTGGCGCTGGGCTGGGACATCGTGCCTCCGACAATCCTGCGCGAGGGCCCGTTCGGCGACGGATCGCTGCAGTTGTTCGTTCCGAGTGACTTCGAGCAGCACTACTTCACGCTGCACGAGAACCGACCCGACCTCCACCAACAACTCAAGGCGATCTGTGCGTTCGACATCCTCGCCAACAACGCCGATCGCAAGGGCGGTCATTGCCTGCTCGGTCTCGACGGCCGGGTGCACGCGATCGACAACGGACTGTGCTTCGCCGCGGACTTCAAGCTGCGCACCGTCATTTGGGAGTTCTCGGGCCAGCGAGTTCCGAAAGAGCTCCTCGACGCGATCGCGCGGGTGGCTCGGGCCGTGCCGCTCGACGTCGCCGCGCTGCTCGACGACGAGGAGAACGAGGCGATCCGGGCGCGGGCATCGGCCCTCCTTGCCCGCGGGGTCTTCCCGAAGGACGCCAGCGGTCATCGTTACCCCTGGCCGATGGTGTAGCCGCGTCAGGTCGTCGGCACGCCCGTCGTGGTCGTCGTCGGGCCAACAGTCGTAGTAGTCGGGGCGATCGTCGTGGTGGTCGTCGTCGGGCGCGGGCCCCGGCCTGGCCTCGTGGTCGCCGTGGTCGCGGCCGGGCTCGAGGACGTCGTCGCAGGTGCGACGGTCGACGTCACGGCCGCCTGCGTGGTCGCGGTGGTGGCAGGGGCGGGCGCCGTCGTGTTCGCCGCCGCGGTGCTCACCGGAGCCAGTGTGGGGAGCTCAGGAGCCGTGGTGCTCGCGGACCGGGTGGCCGTCGTATTCGGGCGGATGGTTTGGGTGGTGGTCGCTCCACTGGTAGTTGACGTGGTGGCTGCGCTCGAAGATGCGTTCGTGACCTCGACTCCCAGAACGTGGACGCCCGCCGCGGAGGTGCTGGGTACCGCACCGAGGTTGCCGACTTTCACCGTTTCGGGCCGCTGCGGACGCAGCGCGACGAGACCGATCACCACAGCGGCGAGCAGCGCCAGCGCGAGCAACACGAGCGCGCGCTGGCGGGGATCGGGGGTTTCACGAATCGGCACCGCACCGATTGTGGCCGTCGACGCCCCGGTGGACGCGGATAGCGGCCTGCTCAGCCGATGGGGTCGAGCACCCGTTCGGTGTAGGCGTTGGCGAAACGACCCTCGGGGTCGAGCCGCCGACGCACCGCGTGAAACTCATCCCATCGCGGGTAAAGGGGCGCGAGGGTCTCCGCGGTCTTGAAGTGGAGCTTGCCCCAGTGCGGGCGACCGTTATAGGCGTCCATGATCCGTTCGACGCCCTGGAAATACTGCGCGTACTCCGTGCCCTGAAAGACGTGCACCGCGATGTAGGCGCTCTCGCGCCCGCCGGCGGTGGAGAGCGCGATGTCGTCGGCTGCCGCGAAACGCACCTCGATCGGGAAGCTGATCCGCAAACCCGTGCCCTCGATGAACTTCCTCACACGCGTCAGCGCCTCGGCGCACGCCGGACGCGGAATGGCGTACTCCATCTCGTAGAAGCGGACCAGGCGACGCGTGGCGAACACCTCGTAGCTCCGGTCGACGAATTCGGCGCGGCCGGTAGCGGACACCACTCTTGCAAGCCGAGGGATGAGTGAGGGACGCCGGCGCCCGGCGCGGCAAAGCAATCCGAATCCGACGTTCTCGAGAACAACATCTCGTCCGTACGCCTTGAGACGCGAGCGAGGAGCCAACGCGTCGGTCGTTCGATTGTTCGATTTCGTGAGGACCGAGCCGGTGTGCGGCACCCAGAAGAATTCGAAGTGATCATTGCCGTCGACAAGCGTGTCGAGCTCCGCGAGAACTCTGTCGAGCTTCATCGTTTCGTTGACGACGTGCAGGTTGAACGCCGGCACCACCCGCAACGTCATCGAGCTCACGATGCCGAGCGCCCCCAAGCCGACTCGCGCCACCGACAGCACTTCAGGTTGTTCGTCCGCGTTCGCTTCGACGATCGTGCCGTCGGCGGTGATCAGCCGTAGACCCACGATGTTCGCGGCCAGGCCGGGAAGCTTCACGCCCGTTCCGTGCGTCGAAGTCGATGTGGCCCCCGCCACTGTCTGTACGTCGATATCGCCGAGATTCGGCATTGCCAGGCCGCGGGCGTCGAGTACGTCGTTGAGCTCGTGCAGGGTGAGTCCCGCCTCCACGGTGATTTCGTGGCGTTCGGCATCGAGGCCCAACACGTGCGCGAACTGATCGAGCACCACGAGATGACCGTCGGTAGTCGCGATATCGGTGAACGAATGGCCCGCCCCGACGACTTTCACTCGGCGACCCTCAGCCGCCGCTTGCTTCACGATGGCAACGAGCTCGTCCTCGGTAGAGGGATGGTGGATGGCAACAGGAGCCGCAACCTGGTTGCCTGCCCAGTTCTGCCAATGCACGCCGTCATACTCGCCCAATTCGCCGCGCCGAACCACCAAGGGCGCTGAAACACCAAGGCTTAGGCGCGGCTCTCAAGCGTCTCGATCAGCTTCGGGAGCACCTTGTGCACGTCGCCGACGATGCCAAGATCGGCGATCGCGAAGATGGGCGCTTCCTTGTCCTTGTTGATTGCGATGATGTTCTTGGCGCCCTTCATCCCGACCATGTGCTGGGTGGCGCCAGAAATACCGCACGCGATGTACACGTTCGGCTTGACGACCTTGCCCGTCTGTCCCACCTGGTGGCTGTAGGGCACCCAGCCGGCGTCGACGATCGCCCGCGAGGCGCCCGGCGCGCCGCGGAGGAGCTTGGCGAGCCGTTCGATCATCTCGTACTTGCCCGCCTCACCGAGCCCCCGCCCACCAGAGACGACGACGTCGGCTTCGTCGAGCTTGGGGCCGGTGGCGGTTTCGGCGTGGCGGTCGGTGACCTTCGCCCGGCCCGTCGCGCCGGTATCGGGGAGGGAAAGCGCAACGACCTCGCCGGCCGCCGCGCCTCCGGGCTCAGGGGTGAACGACTTGGGTCGCACGATCACGATCGCCGGACCGGCGCCGGTGAACTCGGTCGTGACGAGGGTGTTGCCCCCGAAGATCGCGGTCGTTGTGCGCACGGCATCGCCATCGACCATGAGGTCGATGCTGTTTGTGAGCACGGTGCGGTCGAGCTTCGCCGAAAGGCGCGCGGCAATGTCGCGACCTTCGTAGGTCTGGCCGAACAAGATGAGGTCGGGCGCGGTGCCGGCCTCAATCGACGAGGCGATCGCGCCGGCAACGGCCGGCCCGGGGAGGTGCTCGCCGAGATCTCCGGTGGCATACACCTTGGCCGCCCCGTATTCCGCAAAAGCGGGCGCGAGCTCCGAGGCGTTCGCCCCCGCGTATATAGCGGCAACTTCACCGGCGCCCAGACCCCGCGCCTTGGTGAGCAACTCGAGCGTCAGCGTGAGGGGCTTGCCCGCCGCGATGTCGGCGTAGACCCACACCGAGTTCAGAGCCATGGTTCTCCTGTTCGTCAGATGACTTTGAGCTTCTCGAGGAACTCGACGATCTTGGCGTATCCCTCGCCGTCGTCCTCGATGATCTGGCCCGCCTTACGCGCCTCGGCCGCCTCCACGTTCACGATTTTTTGTCCCGAGCCGGCCTGTCCGACCGACGACGGCTCGATCCCGAGGTCGGCGATCGTCACCTGGTCAACCGGCTTCGACTTCGCCGCCATGATCCCTTTGAACGAGGGATAGCGCGGCTCGACAACGCCTGCGGTCACCGTGACGAGAGCCGGCAGCGCGCACTCGACATCGTCGTAGCCCGCCTCGGTCTGGCGCTGCACCTTCGCGGTCCCGTCGGCCACTTCGATCTTCTTGGCGAACGTCACCGACGGCAGGCCCAGGAGCTCAGCGAGCTGTTCAGGCGTGGTGCCGGTGTAACCGTCGGTCGACTCCGTGGCGGCGAGCACGAGATCGACCTCGCCGAGCCGGCTGATGGCCTTGGCCAGTACCTTCGCCGTGCCGAGCGCGTCGGAGCCGGCAAGGGCCGGGTCGCTCACGAGCACCGCCCGAACCGCGCCCATGGCGAGCGCGGTACGGAGTCCCGACGTCTCGCCGTTGGGTGCCATCGAAACCAGCGACACCTCGCCCCCACCCGCGGCGTGCACGAGCTGAAGTGCCATCTCGACGCCGTAGGAGTCGGAGTCGTCGAGGATGAGCTTGCCCTCGCGCTTGAGCGTGTGCGTGGCGAGATCGAGCGCGCCGGGTGCAGCCGGATCTGGAATTTGCTTTACGCAGACGACGACGTTCATGGGGGCAAAGTGTGCTGCCCGCGCCCCTCGAAGGCCAAACGCAGTCCCAACGTTGTCTGGAGTGGTCCCTACACTCACATCGTGCGTGTCGTGATGGTGGTGAATCCGTTCGCCTCTTCAGTCACCGCCCGCAATCGCGTCGTGATCCAAAAGGCGATCTCCGCCGACCACGACGTCACCGTGCTCGAAACCAGCCGTCGTAGCCACGCCACGCGGTTTGCGCAGGACGCCGCACAGCGCGGGGCCGACGTCGTGGTGGCGTTGGGCGGCGACGGCACCATTAACGAGGTGGCGAACGGGCTCGCGGGCACCGACTGCGCGCTCGCTCCCCTACCGGGAGGGTCGACCAACGTTTTTTCCCGCACGATCGGCATGCCCAACGATCCGGTCGAAGCCACGGCCGTGTTGGTCGACGCGCTCGAGCGCGGATCGATGCGGCGCGTCGGACTGGGCTCGGCCAACGGTCGCTTCTTCCTGTTCCACACGGGCGTGGGGTTCGACGCCGCCGTAGTCCGCTCGGTCGAGAAGCGGGGCGACATCAAACGGTGGGCGGGCCATCCGCTCTTCATCTACGCGGCGCTTCGCCAATGGTTCGGTGGCTACGACCGGCGGCGCCCGCACTTTGTCGTGCACCTCGGTGAGACGCCTCCGATCCCGGGCGGCTTCGCCGTCGTGCTGAACACCAACCCCTATACCTACTTGGGCAACCGACCCTTCGACCTCGCTCCCGCAGCCTCGCTCGACAACGGGCTCTCGCTCGTGGTGTTCCGTGAGTTGCACACAGTCGCGTTCCTACGCGCGCTGGCCGCGACGGTTCGGGGCAGCGGCGTCGCGGCGTCGCGGTCGATCGCACGCCGTGACGATCTCACCGAGTTCACGATCGACGCAGTGACCGACGGGGTGCCGTTCCAAGTCGACGGGGACGACCTCGGTGACGCCCACCGACTCACGTTTCGCCATCATCCCGAGGTGCTGCTGCTCGTCTTGCCCTAATCGGACGCAGCGAGGACCCGGCGGGCGACGTCGGGCACGTTCGTGCAGACGCCGTCTAGCCCCCACGCCGAGAGCCGGCGCATGGCGGCCGGGTCGTCGAGGGTCCACGCGTTCACGGTGATGCCCGCTTCGTGGCACGAGGAAAGCAGTTCCTGCGTGACCGAGCGGTAGTGGGGGTGCAGAACCCGGTGGCCGCTCGCGCGGAGCCGGTCGAGGGTCTCGTCGGTGACGTCGACGACGAGCCACGCGGTGGCAATCCCGCGGTCGAGGGCTTTGACGCGGTCGATCGTCGGGAGGTGGAACGCGGAGACCAGCACCCGATCGCGCGCTCCTCTCGCGCGCAGCAGGGCCACCACGGCGTCGGCCGGGGCGCCGCCGCGATCAAAGCCCGGCTCACCCGGGTCGTTCTTGATCTCGAGGTTCACAAGCGTGGGCGAGCAGGCGTCGAGGGCGGCGGCCAGGTCGGTCACGCCGGCGGGAAGGTCGGCCGCGAGCGTGTGGGCCAGGGCCCGCCGATCAGGGAGGTGAGGATCATGATGGATGGCCAGATGGCGGTCGGCGGTGGCCCTGACATCGAACTCGACCCCGTCGGCCCCGAGCGCCACGGCGGCCCGGAAGGCCGCGATCGTGTTCTCCGGGTAGGCCCGGCTGGCTCCCCGGTGGGCAATGACCACGGTCACAGGCCTAATTCTCCCCCGACCCTTGCCGGGACCTGAACCTGCCCATATTCTGGACGGGTCCTGCTCGCATCTGTCGGCGAGTCGGCATGTGAAGGATTTCTCGATCTCTCCCGCTCAGAGGTGTTCGGTGTCGCTGGCAACCACGATTGCTCTTTCCAACGCGTCCTACGAGTGGCGCACCTACGCCCTTTGCCGGGACACGAGCCCGGAATTGTTTTTCCCGGTCGGCACCACCGGCCCCGCGCTGCAGCAGATCTCCGAGGCACGGGCCGTGTGCGCCCAATGTCCGGTGAGCGATGAGTGCCTCGAGTATGCGCTTGCCACCAACCAGGATTCAGGCATCTGGGGCGGCACGTCCGAAGAGGACCGCAGGGTGCTCCGTCGCCAGTGGGTACTGCGTCACAAAGCCGCCAGCTGACGTTCAACGCTGGTCAGGATCGACCGGCACCCGAAGTTCCACCACCGTCCCTTTTCCGCCCGGCGCCGCCCGCATTTCGATCGTGCCCGCCAATTCCGTCGTGACGAGTGTGCGCACGATCGAGAGGCCGAGGCCGGTGGCCGACTCCAACGAGAAGCCCTCGGGCAGGCCGACGCCGTCATCGGTGACGCGCACGGTGAGATGGTCGCCATCGGCGTCCATTTCGGTGATGACCGACCCTGGTTGACCGTTGCGGAACGCATGGTCGACCGCGTTCTGCAGGAGTTCGGTCAACACAACCGCGAGTGGCGTGGCGACGGTCGACGGCAGCTTGCCGCCCTCGCCGATCACCTTGAAGCTCACGGGCCGATCGGGCGACTGAAGACTGTCTTCGGCCATGCGCGCGAGGGGACGCACGATGTCGACGAACGCGACGTCGTCTCCGGCATCGCGCGACAGGGTCTCGTGGACGAGCGCAATAGTGCGGATGCGCCGCACGGATTCCTCGATGGCCGCCTTGGCCTCGCGAGAAGCGAGGCGCCTTCCTTGCAGCCGCAAGAGAGACGAGATCGTCTGCAGGTTGTTCTTCACCCGATGGTGGATTTCGCGGATGGTGGCGTCCTTGGTGAGCAGCATGCGATCGCGGCGGCGCACCTCGGTGACGTCGCGGAGGAGCAGCACTGCTCCGCTGACCGCGCCGCTGGCCAGGATGGGTATGCAGCGCACGAGCATCGTGACCTCTGTGGTCTGATCGACCTCCTCGGTGACCGGCTCTCTAGTGTCAAAGGCCGACCGGATGGCGCCGTCGTCGAAGCCGAGTTCCGACAACCGGAGGCCCACCGCCGTGGTGTTGATGCCGACACGGTGCAACGCCGACACCGCGTTCGGCGAGTTGTACGTGACCCGTCCGGCGGCATCGAGCACGACGACACCGTCACCCACGCGTGGCGCCGAGTCGCTGTCGCGCCGCTCATCGGGAAACGGGAAGGCGCCCTCGACAATCATGCGGGCGAAGCGATCGAAGATGTCGAAGTACGTGCGCTCCAACTCCCCCGGCTGGCGACCGTGCGTCGGTGACCATTCGCGCGTGCAGATCGCGATCAACCGGCCCTCGCGGCGGACCGGGATCGCTCGCATGATTGCCTGCTCGTTCAGGCTCTCAACCTCGATGACGCCTTCGACGACGTCGCCTTGTTCCCAGGCCTGAACCAGCACGGCCCGTTCGGAATCGTTCGCGAGCTGCCCGACCCAATCGGCGCGATAGAGCGTCTGGCTGGTGACCGGGCGCACCTGGCCGACGATGACCCATCGCTCGTCGTTCGTGCGTGCGTACAAAAGCAGGTCGGAGAACGAGAAGTCGGCGAGCATGCCCCAACTGCCCACGAGGCGCTGGAGGTGACCGATGTCGGCCCGGTCGAGCGGGGTGTGCTGTCGCGCGAGCTCGGCGAGAGTGGCCACGGCACAAGAGCATCGCGGATATCGCGACGACGGAGAGGCTTCTCCTTACCGTCCTTTGCCTTGCGGGCGGCGGACGCGGCTAACGGCGAGAAGCGGCGGGCTGGCTGGACAGGATCTCGGCCTCGCTCGTCTCCCACTTCGTCAGGCACCACGGGCAATGCTGGAACATGACGCGGTCGACCAGGTCGACCCGATCGAGGTATCCGGGCTTGCTGCACGCGGGACAGCGAGACGGCATGCCCCAAATCAGCGCCGGTCGAGCGGCCGACGCCCGTCGCTTGCGAGTAAAGAATCCCATCGCCTGCCCTCCGCCTTGTTTCCTGCCCGAGTTGTTCTCACGGGGGGTCCGCGAGCCAGCACTCTCCGCGTCACCACTGTAGGCGCGTTCAACGCCACAGGCCAGGACTTAAGTAAAGATTCTTCCAAGGGACATAAACGGGCCATCAGACCCAGAGCAGCTCCCCGAGCTGGGCCACGGCCGCCAAGTCATGGACGTCGCCGGGTAGGTGGGGCACGCTCACCACCAGGTCCGCGGCCGTCCGGAGCTCGGCCCGCAACTCGGCCTCCCGCTTGGCGACGAGGGCGAGGTTGTCGAGCGCCATCGCCGCTTCCTGCAGGACCCGGGCGGTCGTCGCCGGGTCACCCAGACCGGCGAGCGGGCCTTTGGCAAGCGCGTCGGCACGGGCGGCGACCTTGTCGGCCGCCGCCTCAGCCTCGCGGTCAACGAGCCACATCGGGAGCACCTTGTTGAGAACCAGGGCGCCCAGCGGCAGATGCCTCTCCGCGAGGGCGCGGATGAAGAACTCCGATTCTCGGACGGGCGCCGCTTCGAGCGTGGAGACCACGATGAAGGTCGTGCGCCGATCGGCCAGCAACCGATCGACCTCGCCCGCCCGTTTCACGAACCCCTTCTCCATCGTCTGCAGCAGCGTGAAGAACTCGGCGATGTCACCGAGGAACTGCGAACCGAGGATGCGGTCGGCCACTTGCGTGAACGGCTTCGCCGCGAACGTCATGACCCTCGACCGGTAAGGCACCGTCAGCCAGCGCAAGAGCTTGCTGCCGAAGAACTCGGCCATGCGGGCCGGGGCGTCGAGAAGATCGAGCGCGTTCCGAGACGGCGGGGTATCGACGATCACGAGGTCGTAGCGCCCCGACGAGTGAATCTCGTGGAGACGTTCCATCGCGATGTAGTCGTGGCTCTGGACGAAGCGGCTCGTGAGGTTGGCATAAAGCGAGTTGGCCAAGATCGCGTCGCGGGTCTTCGCGTCGGGGGCGTGACGCCGGATGAGGTCGTCCCAGCTCTGTTTGGTGTCGAGCATCGCCACCCACAACTCGCCCTTGCCTTCGAAGTGGGCACTGGCGAGGAGATCGGGCGCGACCCGGGTTTCCGCGTTACCGAAACGTTCGAGACCAAGGGCCGTCGCCAAGCGACGGGCGGGGTCGACGGTGAGGACGAGCACCTTCCCGCCGAGACGAGACGCCGCCATGGTGCCGAGCGCGGCCGCGGTCGTGGTCTTGCCGACGCCTCCAGAGCCGCAGCAGATCGCGATCTCCTTGGCGG
Organism: Acidimicrobiales bacterium; assembly: GCA_040002995.1. Lineage (GTDB taxonomy): Bacteria > Actinomycetota > Acidimicrobiia > Acidimicrobiales > Ilumatobacteraceae > JBDUDK01. Next base: position 28,345 of record JBDUDK010000071.1, read on the forward strand.
CGAGTAAACGTTCGAGGGCGGAGGTCACGAGATTTCCTCGGACAGCGCGTCGGCGACTTTGGAGACCGTGCGCCGGCCTGGCTGCCGCGCGAACTGCTCGGGCACGTACCAGACCGGCGTGCCCTCGGCCAGCGACCGGCGCAGATGGGAGAGATGCACGGCCCGTTCGCGCCGCAGCGCCACCGCGAGGTCGGCGGCATCAAGAACGTGATCGACGCCCGGACCAATCTCGGCAACGAGCGCAGCGTGCGGCTCGGCGGCGCGCAGCTCTTCAAAGCGTTCTTCTTCCGACCGGCCGAACAGCTCCGGCAGGACGCGATTCACCACGACCGCCGCGAGGTCGACCGCGGTCTCCTCGCGCAGGCGGGCGGCCAGCTCGATGGTTTCGACGACGGGCATCTCTTCGGAGCTGGTGACGATGATTGCCCCGGTGCGCGTGGGATCCGCGAGGATCTCGAGCATCCACGCCGCCTGGCTTCGGATGAGTCCGACCCGCACGAGGCGGGCGATGGTGTCGGGCGCGGCGAGCTGAGCCACCACGTGACCGCTCGCCGAGCCGTCGACGACGACGAGGTCGTAGTGGCGTTCGCGTACCTCCCAGCACACCTTGCCGATCGTGAGGATCTCTTTGACACCCGGCGCCGCGCCGGCGACGAAGTCAAGCGTGCGCGCCAGCGGCCCGACGCGCGCCGCGAGAGGAAGGCGTAGTTGCAGCGCGAGGTATTCCTTCAGCGAGGCCTCGGTGTCCATCACCATCGCGGCGACGCCGGGGAACACTTCGGTGGGTGCGAAGTCGAGCGGCCCGCTTTCGAACGCTCCGGCTATGTCGCCCTTCGCGTCGATCTCGCAGAGCAGCACCCGCTTACCACCACGCGCCGCCAGCACGGCCAGCGCCGCCGCGATCGTGGTCTTCCCAACGCCACCCTTGCCGGTGACGACGAGGAGCTTTCGGTCGAGGACTGCCAGCGTCAGCCGCCAAAGCCCATGCGCCGGTCGGCGTCGGGCGAACCGACCTCGACGTAGGCGATCTTCGAGCCGGGCACACCAATCTGCTTGCCCCTCTTATCGGTGACCCACAGCACCGATTCGTCGGCGAGAGCGACGTCGATCTGCGCGCGGAGTTTCTCGCGGTCGACATCGTCGGCGAGTTCGACGACGACTTCACGCGGGGCGTTGGTTACACCGATCCTGAGGTCCACGAGGGCACCCTACCGAAGTAGCTCAGATGATCTTCAGCTCGGGGTTGTACCGACGTTTCGGACCGTTGGCGACGATCCAGTCGGCGATGTCGAAGAAACATCGTCCGGCTTCGCTGTCGGGCTCCACCGCGGCGATCGGCTTGCCCTCGTCACCTCCGGCGCGCAGGGCAGGCACCAGGGGGATGCGTCCGATGAGCGGGACCCCCAACGTGTCAGCGAGCTCTTGACCGCCGCCCGAGCCGAAGATCTCGTAGCGCTTCCCGTCATCGCCGGTGAACCACGACATGTTCTCGATGACGCCCTTCACGTCGAGATGAACCTTCTCGGCCATCGCCGCGCTGAGGCGGGCCACCTTCTGCGCGGCGGCTTGCGGAGTCGTGACGACGAACACCTCGCCGCGCGGTAGGTACTGGCTGAGCGAAATGGCAATGTCGCCGGTACCGGGAGGCATGTCGATGAGGAGGAACTCAGGATCGTCCCAGTAGACATCGACGAGGAACTGCTCGAGCGCCTTGTGCAACATGGGACCGCGCCAGATAACGGCTTGTCCCTCCGGAACGAAATACGCCATCGAGATGCAACGCACGCCCCACTGCTCGGGCGGTAGGAGCATCTCGTCGATAACCACCGGATCTCGGTCGGTTCCGAGCATGCGCGGGATCGAGAAGCCGTAGACGTCGGCGTCGATGACGCCAACCGAATGACCGCGTTGCGCGAGCGCGACGGCGACGTTGGCCGTGACCGACGACTTACCGACGCCGCCCTTCCCGGAGCTTATGAGAAGGGCCCGGGTGCGCGAGTCGGGTCGGGCAAACGGGACTGCTCTACCGGTGGCGTGGCCCTGCGCGGGTTGCGATCCGGTCGTGGCCCCGGGATCGCCGTGCAGCCGCTCGCGAAGTGCGGCCCGCTCGTCGTCGGTCATGACCATGAAATCGATGCCGACCGACGTGACACCCGGCAGCGCCACCAGCGCGGTGGTGACCCGCTGCGTGATCTCGCCGCGGAGGGGACAACCGGCCACCGTGAGAGCGATCTGCACCTGGGCACGCCCATCGGCGCCAACCTCGGCCTTGCGCACCATGTCGAGGTCGACAATCGATCGATGCAGTTCGGGGTCTTGGACGGGGCGCAAAGCCTCAAGGACCTGCTCGGGGGTGGGCGACATGGGCGAGGCGGCCTTCCTATTTTCACTACGCGCGTAGGTACAATACGGGTGTGACAGGGCAGTTACCCACCTCCGCGCTGTCGCCGACTGAGTTCTCCGCCACCGTGACCGCGATCACCAACGCGTTCGGTGACCCTACGCGTCGGGCGATCTACCTCTACGCCCACGAGCACCGCGTCGGCGTCACCGCCGCCCAGGTTGCTGAACGGTTTGGTTTGCATCCGAACGTGGCACGGCATCACCTGGACAAGCTCGCCGCCGGTGGGTACCTCGAGGTCGTGGTCGAGCGTCCGGAAGGAGCGGGGGCGGGCCGGCCGTCGAAGCATTACCGCTGCACCGGTGAGACCGTCGCTCTCGACGTGAACCTGCGCACTGACGACCTCGTGCTCACGTTGCTCGGTCGAGCCCTCGCCTTGCTGCCCGCCCACGAGGCCGAAGCGATGGCGGAAGAAGTCGGAGCCGAGTATGGCCGCGTGATGGCCGCCTCGATGACCGGCGACGCCACACAGCGGTCCTTCCGGACGGCACTGCACGCTGTCGCCGAAGCGCTCACCGCGTACGGGTTCGCCGCGCACACCGAACGTCGCGGCAACGAACTGCGCATCGTCTCGGAGCATTGCCCGTTTGGGGCAGCCGCGGTCGAGCACCCGGTCATCTGCGCGGTCGACCGGGGAATGGTGCGCGGCATGCTCAGCACTCTCTACGGCGAGACCGCCCCCGAGCATTCGGCGTCGCTCCCCCAGGGTGACACCGTGTGCGTCACCGCATTCTGAAGCGAATTTTCCCGGCCCACGTCAAGTCCCCCCGAGCGGACCGGGATTTGCGGCTCAGGCGATGTCGCCCGCTTCGGCGAGCGGCGCGGCCTGGCGGAGCAGCCATGCGGTGATCGTGTCGGCCGACACGGGCGGCGAGAACAAGAACCCTTGAAGATCGTCGCAGCCCGCCTGAGCCAGCCAGACGCGTTGCGCTTCGGTGTTCACGCCCTCGGCGACCACCGTCAGACCGAGGGCGTGCGCGAGATCGATGATGGCCCGCGCGATCGCGGTGCTCTCGTGATCGTGGGGAATCCCACTGGTGAACGACGAGTCGATCTTCACGAACGAGACAGCGAAATCACGGAGGTTGGTGAGCGACGAGTAGCCGGTGCCGAAGTCGTCGAGACCGATGAGGAGACCTTCCTCGCGCAACCGCGTCAGGGCGTGACGCGTAGCCGCCGTCGCCGCGATGAGTGTCGTTTCGGTGAGCTCGAGGCACAGCTGCGTCGGAGCGACGCCGAAGCGATCGAGGTTTTCTCGCACGAGGGCCACGAAGTCTCCGCGCCCGATCGTGCGCGACGAAGCGTTCCAGCCAATGACAAGCGGGCTGTCCGGACGTGCTGATGCCCACGCGGCGGCCTGACGGCATGTCTCGGCCAGCACCCACTGGTCGACGCGCGTGACGAGCCCTGACTCTTCGGCCACCCCGATGAAGTCGACCGGTTCGATCAGCGTGCCGTCAACGAGCTCCAGGCGCACCAGCGCCTCGGCGCCGGCGAGCGCGCCGGTAACCGCGTCGATCACCGGCTGAAACAAGAGACGCAACTGGTGGTTGTCGAGCGCGTGCAGGAGCATGTGCTCGGTCGCGATGCGAGCGAGCACCCTCTCACGCAGTCGGTCGTCGAACAGCTCCCATCCGTCGCGGCCGCGCTCCTTGGCCCGGTACATCGCGAGGTCGGCGTCTCGGAGCATCGCTTCGGGCAGCACGTCGCTGCTCGACGCGACCGTCACGCCGATGCTCGCGGTGACCCGAACCTCGTGGTCACCGATCCGGACGGGCCGGCCCACAGCCTCGCCGAGCCGCTCGGCGATCGCCGCCGTTTCGTCGGGGCCCGCGATCGGCTCGCAAAGCACGACGAACTCATCGCCTCCGAGTCGGGCCACGGTGTCACCGGGGCGGACGGCCTCCTCGAGACGGACGCCGATGGCCATCAGCAATTCGTCGCCCGCAGTGTGGCCCAGGCCGTCGTTCACGAGCTTGAAGCGGTCGAGGTCGACGAAGAACAGAGCCACCCCGGCGGGATGGATCTGGTTTCGCTCGAGCGCGTCGCCGAGACGGTGGATCAAGAGCGTGCGGTTCGGAAGTCCGGTGAGCGGATCGTGTAGCGCCTGGCGCCGCAGTGCCCGTTCGGCCTGACGCTGCTCCGTGATGTCGTGGACGGCGACGACGGCTCCGATCTTGGCGCCCGTCCCGTCGAGGAGCGGTTCGCCGTTCGCGCGCCGGAAGTGGAGTTCGCCGTCGTCGCCGAGAACGGAGAACTCGACATCACGCACGACCTCTCCTCGAAACGCGCGCGACAGCGGTGCCTGCGAGGCGGGAAGGGGCGTGACGCCGTCGGCCTCGAAGAACCGGAAGCGCGCCAACCACTCGTCGAGGTGCACGGCACCGGCGGTCGGCAACACGCCGCGCACCGCGTGGCTGTACACGGAGACGCGGCCCTCCGCGTCGCAGGCGAGGATGCCGACCTCGACTTCTGAGAGCACGGACTGAAGGAAGCTGCGCTCGCGGCGTAACTGCTCCTCGAGCTTGGCGCGCCGGCGCATGTCGCGGACGCACAGGGCCAACACGTCGCCTTCGGCGCGTTTGACCGCTACGCCAGTGATTTCCACCGGCACCCATCCTCCGTCGGCGGCCAAGAGCCTGACATCGGTCGGCAGCACGGCCTCTGTGTCGACGAACTCCTCGGCCAGTGCGTGCGCGGCGCGAGCCACGTCGTCGGGATGAAGGAGGTCGAAACCGTTGATGCCCACGAGCTGATCGCGGTCGCGCCCGAGAAGTCTGCACACCGTGGCGTTGGCGTCGATCATCACTCCGAGCGCATCGATGATGACCACCCCGTCGGGGAGTAGGTCGATCCAGGCCGCTGGGCGCGCGTCGTCGGACATTTCATTTACCTATCGGCCCGTGTCCAGCTTGGGTGAGGTTCAAAGATCCTGAAGACTTGAGCTGTGAGTCGCCACTACCTCGACCATGCGTCGACCTCGCCGCTGCGCCCCACGGCCGCCGAGGCGATGCGGGCATGGCTGGGCTCCACGCTCTCCGCCGACCCCAGCCGGATCCACACGGAGGGCCACGCCAGTCGGGTGGCGGTGGAGGACGCCCGCGAGCAGGTGGCCGCCCTCCTGGGAGCCCGCGGTCGAGAGGTCGTCTTCACAAGCGGGGCCACCGAGGCCATTGCGGCGAGCACGTGGGGGGCCGTCGAGCGTGGCCCGGCCGTGGTCTGCTCCGCCGTCGAACATTCCGCGGTGCGCCTGTCCGCGGCCTCGTTCGGGCGGGCCGTCACCATCGGCTGCGATCGCCTCGGACGCATCGGTGTCGATGGCGTCCTCGACGCCATCACGAGTGACACCGGGCTGGTGAACGTGCAGTGGGGCAACCACGAGGTCGGTACCACCCAGCCCGTGCAGGCGGTGGTCGACGGTTGTCGCGAACGGGGCGTACTCGTCCATGTCGACGCCGCTCAGGCCGCCGGGCACGTGCCGATCGATTTCGTCGCCGTCGGCGCCGACCTGATGTCGGTCAGCGCGCACAAGATGGGCGGCCCCGCGGGCGTCGGCGCGCTGCTCGTTCGGCGCGGCCTGCGGCTCCGTCCGCTTCTGGTCGGCGGCGATCAGGAGCGGGCGCGCCGGGCCGGCCTCGAAAATGTCGCGGCGGTACTCGGATGGGGCGCAGCGGCGGGAATAATCCTCGCCAACCTTGACCAAGAGGAAGCCGCCAGCCGCCGCCTCACCGACCGCGTAATTCAGGAGGCCAAGGCACTCGAGGGAGTCGAGGTGCTCGGCGATCCCGTCGAGCGCGTTCCCCACATCGTGTGCCTCGCGGTGGATGGCGTCGAGCCCCAGGCCGTGCTCCTCGGCCTCGACCAACGAGGTATCGCCGCCCACTCCGGCAGCGCGTGCGCATCTGAGGGCCTCGAGCCGTCGCCGGTGCTCGAAGCGATGGGGGTGGACGCGCAACGGTCGCTGCGCATCTCGGTCGGCTGGGACACCACCGACGCTGACATCGACGCCCTCCTGGCGGCCTTACCGGAGGTGCTGTCCGGGCTCCGCGCGCTCGGTCAATCGCCCCAGTAGCGCTGCTCGTGCCACGGGTCGCCGTAGTTGTGGTAGCCGTTCTGTTCCCAAAAGCCCGGTATGTCGTCGGCCCGTAGCTCGAGGCCGCGCAGCCACTTCGGCGACTTCCAGAAGTACAGGTGAGGAACCAGCAGGCGGACGGGCCCGCCGTGGATCGCCTCGATCTCGTCACCGTCGAATGCGTACACCACCATCGACTCCTCGCGAACGACGTCGGCCAACGGCAGGTTCGCGGTGTACCCGTATTCGGCGTGCGCGAGCACATGGGTGGCCGCCGCGTGCACGCCCGCGAGCGCGAAAAGCTCTTTGACCTTCACGCCGGTCCACACGGTGTCGAACTTCGACCACTTCGTGACGCAATGGATGTCGGTGGTGATCGTCGTGGCCGGCAACGCCTTCAGCTCGTCGAGGCTGATGGACACCTCGCGCTCGACGAGACCGTTGATGACGAGATTCCACGTTCCGGGCTCGTAGTGAGGGACGTCGCCGACGTGGAGCACCGGAAAGCGGTCAGTGAGGTACTGCCCGGGAGGAAGGCGAGCGGGGTCGATGCCCTTCTCGAGGAGTTGCTGGCGGTTGCGCTCGAAGAAGCCCATGTCCAACAGTCTGCCGACACGCGCGGGCGTTACACGATCGGGGCGCGCCGGCCCCGCCGCGGCGAGCCAGCCACGATCTCGTCGGGAAGTTCGACCCGCAGCCGCAGCAACGCCGCCCCGAGCGTCTTGCCCAGGTTGTCGCTGCGCAAGGAGCGAGGTCCGCCGCCGCCCAGCGCGCCATGAAGGACGAACTTGATCGCGTAGACGTTGGGCGCCTCATACCGCTCGATGGGGCCGCGGACGAGGTCGCCGAAATGGGTCCGAACCGCGCCGATCGTGACGGCGTCGAGAAGCGCCAGGTAGGTCACCTCGTCGTCGGCGAACAGCGTGAGATCGGAAATGTCACCCTTGTCGCCCGAACGGACACCGCACACTTCGCGGAGCGGAATGATCGCCACTCGGCCGATGGTAGTCAGCGCCCGCTCACCTAGGGTCTGGCCGATGCCCACCTATCTCGTTCGGCACGCGAAGGCGGGCAGCCGTCGTGATTGGGAGGGACCCGACGAGCACCGGCCCCTCACCGCCGCGGGCCGCCTGCAGGCCGAAGCGATCGCCGAGCACCTAGGCAGTCGCCGGATCAGCCGCTTGCTGTCGAGTCCCTATCTCCGGTGCCTGCAGACGCTCGAGCCGCTCGCCAAGGAGTTGGGTCTGGAGATCGAACACGACGACGACCTCGCCGAAGGGTCGGGTTTCGAGCCGGTGCTCACGTTGCTCGATGAGCTACCCGATCACAGCGCGCTCTGCAGCCACGGCGACGTGATTCCAGAGACGCTCCGCGCCCTCGAGCGTCGGGGCCTCGAGTTCGTCGGCCTGCGCGACACCCGCAAAGGCTCGATCGTTGTAATCGAGCGCGACAACTCTGGACGATGGGCACGAGCGACCTCGATCGGGCCGCCCGAGCTGAAACGCCGCTGACTACACCTTGAAGATGTTATTCGGATCGTCGACCACCACGGTGTTCGCGATCTTGTCCCAGAGACCCTGACGGCGAGTGTCGGACAGCACGAACACCGCCGAGATCAACGTGTAGAACGGCACGAACCCGAGCAGCACTTTTCCCACCAACTCTCGTAGTGCCATCTGCCCGCGCCCCGCGGGACGGCCGGTGTCGAGATGCATGACGCGCATACCGAGGATGCTCTTGGCAGGAGACTGGCCACGCTCCCAGATGATGATCGACCAGATGAGCCACCCGATGACGAGCGTCACCAAGACGAGCAGCCCCTCGAGGAGCCAGCCGCCGAACCGCTTGCCTTTCGACGTCAGGGGCAACCCGGCGAAGCTCTCCGCGGGCACCGGCGCGTACCCGTACGCGACCGGCGGCGGCGCGATCGAGCCGGGAGGAGGCGGCGGTGGAGGGGGAGGCGGAGGGGTCGCGGACGGCTGCAGCGGGTCGGACATAAGCGCAACCTAGACGGTGGTGATCTCGACCCGCACCTGCGCGTCCACGAGTTCACGTTCGACGGCGAACGCGTCGACGGCTAACAGTTGCGTGGGTTTGCCGCCCCGTGCCCGACCGAAGCCAGAGATCATCGGCGGGCCCGACAGACCGAGCACGCCGGCGCCCGCCGCCACACGCGCGGCGGTGGCCTCGTCGGCGCACCGCCAGGCCAGCCGCCCGATCACTTCGGGCGGCTCGTGGCCCTGGTCACGGGGAACGGTCGGGCCGCCGAACGCGTTCACACCGAAGTACTCCTCGCACCATTCCTGCACGGCGACCTCGCGCTGTTCGGCGCGCCGGCGCACCCAGCGGACGGCGGCTCTCGCCTTGGCTTCGGCGTCGGGCCACGGATAGGAGAACGTCGCCTCACCGGCCCAACCCGCCGGCGTACACACCAGGCCCTTGTACGTGGGCGGAGGCGGCCGGCCGCGCGTGCCGCTCACCCGCACGCGGTCGCCGCCTAGGTCGGTGAGTGTGAGCGACGTGAAGTCGGCGGTGACGTCGGGATTCAGATACGCCGCAGGGTCGTGCACCTCATAGAGCAATTGCTCCCGCATGGTGTCGAACGTGACCATCCCACCGGCGGCCGGTGATTTGGTGATGACAGCGGTGCCGTCGGCCTCGATTTCGCCAATCGGAAAACCGATGCGAAGCGGATCGGGATTCGTCCACCACGCACCCGAATAGTTCCCTCCAACGACCTGGCCGCTGCACTCGAGGAGATGGCCGACGACGACACCGCTGGCCAGCCGATCCCAGTCGTCCCATGCCCAGCCGTGCTCGTGCACGAGCGGCGCGAGGAAAAGCGATGCGTCGGCCACGCGTCCGGTCACGACGACATCGGCGCCGCGGTCGAGCGCGTCGACTATGGGCCGGGCACCGAGGTAGGCGTTGGCGAAGAGGGCATTCTCGGCGAGGCCGAGCTCGTTACTCCGAGCCCGTACATCGTCACCGACCACGGTGGCCACGGTCAGCCCGTTCGCGCCCGCCGCCTTCAGTGCGGCGACGACGGCCCGGCCGGCGGCGACCGGGTTGATGCCGCCCGCGTTGGTGATGAAGCGGGTACGGCCGTCGACGATGAACGGCAGCGCGGCCCGTACATACGCCGGCAGATCACGCGTGAACCCCAGTGATTCGTCGCGTTGACGGTCCTTCTGCAAAATCGCGAGCGTGAGCTCGGCAAGGGCCTCGCAGACGAGGTAGTCGACGCCCTCGTCGAGTACGTCGGCGACCGGATCGAGGCCGTCGCCGTAGAAGCCCTGGCCGCCTCCGAGCCGGATCGTCACGGTGTCAGTGTTGTCGATGTCGTCGGGGCCGTCGACGGCTCGGTGAGTTTGGCCTCTGCTTGTGCGCGTAGGACGTTGGCCTGGTCGACACCATCGGGACCGGGCTTCAGCGACAGGTACAGGTCGAGCTCGGCGATCGCGCCGCGTGGGTCAGCCTTGGCATTCAGCAGCAGGCTCGCCTTCAGGTAGTGCGCGTCGGGATAGTCACCTCGACTCTTGATCGACCGGTCGATGCGGGCCAGCCCGTCGTCGACGTTTCCCGCCTGGGCCAGCAGGAAGCCGAAGTAGGCGTTGGCCTCGGGGTTTTCGGGATCGAAATCCAGCACGGTGTCGTAGGTCTTGGCCGCCTTCACCGGGTCGCTCGTGAGCGTGCTGCGCGCCGCATCGAGAAGAGCACCGACCGCCTTGTCGGCCAGCTGCGCCGCCCCTTGGCCGATGTCGCTGTTGGGCTTGGCCTTCAAGACGATGTCGAATTCCTTGAGCGCCGCCGCCGGGTCGGACCGAACGTTCACGAGCACGAACCCCTTGAAGAAATGGGCGTCGGCGTAATCGGGCTGCGTCGCGATTGCCTTGTCGATGAGCTCGCCCCCGGCTTTGTCGTCGCCGTCTTGGACGAGCAGCCAACCCTTGTAGGTGAGCGCCTCGACGTTGGCGGGGTCGACGAGCAGTACCTCGTCGTAGCGCTTGATGGCGCCGGTGTGGTCGGTGCCGAGAAGAGATCGCGCCTCGGCCAACTTGCGGCTCACCGACTCGGTGATGCCTCCGGTGATCGTGTCGGTGCCCGTGCGTTGACCTGCGCTTCGCGCCACGAGCACGCCCGCCGCGATTGCGGCGACGACGACGACTGCGGCGAAGAGGGCTACCCGCCCCCGCCCCCGCGTTGCGGTTGCCGCTACAACGTCGTCTTCGTCGTCGATCGCGCGGAGGACCGCGGCGGCTCGGGCCGTGTATCCGTCTCGGAGTGTCGCGTGGTCGCCTTCATCGATGTCACCCGCTTCGTGCTCGCGTTCAAGGTCGGCCAACGAGCGCAGGAGGAACGTGCGCTCCTGCTCGAGCTCGGTCCGCTCGTCAGGGTTCATCGTCGAAGTGCTCGAGGGCGGCGGCAACAAGCGCCCGATCATCGTCGGTGGGGCCTCCGGCATCAGCCGCCTGTCGAGACCACCTTACGAACGCCAGAGTGAGCGCGCCCGCCGCCACGATGGTGGCCACCACCGGCACGATCCACACGAGCGCGCCAAGTCCGGACGACGGAGGAAGGAGCGATGTACCCGGAAACCTCGACTCGATCTCCGCTCGGATCTGGTCGTCGGTGCGTCCCGCCGCCACTTCGGTCGCGACAAACTCCCGCAGGCTCTTCGACACCACCGCGCCGGACTCGAATATCGACTGACTCCTGCATTCCGGACAACGAACGGTCTTCTCGATGGCGATGATCCGATCGGCGTTGGTACGGGGTGCACCGTCGGACCGGGTACCAAGCACGAGCACGGTGAGGGCGATCACCGCCATCGCGGCCCACGGCAGCCAGCGCCGAATCGGGGAGGACCGCACGACGCTCATCGATTCGGGTCAACCCCGTTGCGCAGGTCGGTGATGACCTGATCGAGACCGTCGGACGTGACTGCTGAGGAAAATTTCGCGCGGATGAAACCCGAGGGGTCGACGATGTAGGTCTCTGGCATGGCGGCTACGCCGTAGTCGACGCCGATCTGCCCATGGGGATCGAGCACGAGCGGCCAGTCACCCCCATCGGTCGACTGAAACGCGCTCAGTTGGTCGGGCGGGGTGTTCCACACCACCCCCACCAACTCCACGCCGTCACCCGCGACGCGATGACGCTGACTGAACGACGCCAGCGCGGGCTGTTCCTGCCGGCACGGCACGCACCACGGTGCGAAGAAGTTCACCACCACCCACGAGCCCTTGTGATCGGCGAGCGCGAACTCCGAACCGTCATAGGTCGTGCCGGCAACCGCAGGCGCCGCCTTGCCCACGAGGGGACTCTTCGCGAATCGATCGACGGCCGGCTTGCCCTTCGCCAGCACCACGACGAGAGCCGCCAGTACCACCGCGAGCGCCACCGCAACGAACGGCGCCACCGCGCGTCGGCGATGGCGTACCGCCGCGACCGGCGCAACGGTGTCAACGTCAACCATCGACGGCGACCAGTTCTCGGTCGACCGGCAACGGTGCCGACACCGGATCGGTGGGTCGGCGGCGGCGGCCCGGGAACGCGGCGAGCGCGGTGCCACCGGCCATGATCCCCCCGCCCACCCACAACCACATGGCGAGCGGTTCGCTCACGACTTTCAGGCCCACCGCGCCGCCGCTCGTGGCCGGTGGCTGATCGAGACTGAGGTAGACGTCGCCCTTTAGTCCAACACGCACCGACGGCGTCGCCACCACGTCGCCGCGGTCATAGCTCTGCAGAGCGGGCGCATAGACGCCATCGCCGTCGACCCGCACGCGGGCCTTCTGCGTTATGCGGTTGCTTTCTTGCACCGTCTCCATCCCGAGATAGGTGATCGTGTGCCCGTGCACGATGGCCGACTCGTTGGGCTTCAACTTCACCTCGGCCACCTTCGCGTACGACTGCGACGCCGCGACCGCGACCGCCACGATCACGACACCGAGATGCACGATCATCCCGCCGTTGGCCCGCCCCACAAAACCCCGCCAGCCCTGACGGCGACTGGCCAGCACCACCTGACGAAGGGCGGCACCGCCCGCGAAGCCGCCGAGCCCGAACGCGACGAGCGGCGTAAAGCCCCGGGCGCCGACCGCCGCGGCGAAGACAAGCGCGCCGACACCCATCCACGCGGGCCACAAAAGACGCGCCCGCAACAGCTCCCCCGACGCTTTTCGCCACGGCAACACCGGCGCGATCGCCATCATCGTCAAAAGAGCGAGGCCGATCGGCGTGGTCATGCGGTCGAAGAACGGGCGGCCCACGCTCAAGCGATCGCCTCTCACGGCCTCCACGACGAGCGGGAATACCGTCCCCAGTAACACGACGAACGCGAACGCCGCGAACAGCAGGTTATTGACGAGGAACGCGGCCTCTCGCGAGACCGGTGAATCGATCGTGCCCGGCGAGCGCAGACGGTCGCCGCGCCATCCGATGAGAGCGATCGTGACTGCGACCACCAAGCCGAAGAACGAAAGCAACCACGGTCCGATGTCGCTCTCACTGAACGAGTGAACGGAGTCGAGTACCCCGGATCGGGTAAGGAACGTCTCGAGGATCGTGAGCGAGAACGTGGCGCACAGCAGCGACAGATTCCAGACCCGCAACATTCCGCGACGCTCCTGCACCATCACGGAGTGGATGTAGGCCGTGCCGGTGAGCCACGGCAGAAACACCGCGTTCTCGACAGGGTCCCAGCTCCAGTAACCGCCCCACCCCGTCACCTCGTAGCTCCACCATGCGCCGAGCACGATGCCGATCGTGAGAAAACCCCATGCGAACAGCGTCCAACGACGGGTCTCGACCAGCCATCCCTCGCCGAGTCTCCCCGTGATCAACGCGGCGGTCGCGAACGCGAACGGCACGCTGAAGCCCACGAGGCCGAGATAGAGGATCGGCGGGTGAAACAGCATGAGCACGTGGTTCTGCAACAACGGGTTGGGCCCAGGACCGTCGGCCGCCACCGTCGCCGCGATGCGGAAGGGATTGGCCGGGCCGAGCATGAGCGCGTTGAAGAACGCGCTGATCGTGAACATGACGATCAGGGCCCAACCCATAAGAGGATCGTCGAGGCGGCGGCGGAACTTGCGCACGACGAGCGCGACGTAGAGCGCCAGCACCAGCGTCCACAGCAGGATCGAACCCTCGAGACTCGACCACAGCGAGGCGAAGTTGAACAACGGTGGCGTCGCCCGCCCGCCGACCTTCTGCACATACGCGAGCCGGAAGTCACGCGTGATCAGCGCGCGCTCCATACCCGCGAAGGCGAGCACCGTGCCCGCCAGCCCGATCACGCTGTAGCGGGCACCGGCGGCGATGAAGCGGGGTCGCTTCTGACGGAGCCCCGCCAACACACTGATGACGCCGAGCAGCGCGGCCCCGAGGCCGATGGTGACGCCGGCTATGCCGAGCGCAGCATTCATGACGGCCTACGGCGCGTCAGCGGGGACGCGGCCGGGATTTTTCTTGCGGTACTCCTCGCCGTGTTTCACGAGAAGTTGATCACTCGCGAACGTGGTCGGGCCGCCACCATCGGGAGGGCCGGCGACGAGCTTGCCCTCGACGACCACCTGGATGCCCTCGCGAAACAACTGCGGTGGCGAGCCCGTGTGCTGGACGTGGATCGTCTTGCCGTTCAACACCACGTCGAAGTCGACGCCGTCGGCTGTGTTCTTGACCGTGCCTTCGACCACAGCGCCGCGAAGGCGGAAGCGCTTGTCGCCGCTGCACTCTGACTTCACGCCAACCTGATCGGCGTCGCAGAAGTACATCGTGGCGCTCGTGAGGAATTTGAACAGCAGGAACGCCACGGCGACGAGTACAACCGAGAGCATCACCGTGCTGGGGACGCGTCGACGCCGGCGTCGGGCCGGCGCGGGACGAGGAGTCAGGTCCACGGCTTGTCCTCGTCGGGTAGCTCGCGACTGAGGGCCCGGCCGCGCCGCACGACTCTGAGCGCGTACGTTCCCAGCCCGCCTACGACCACGACCCATCCGACCACGATGTAGCCGACGTCGGTCATCGGGCGGCCGCGCCGGCCGCGGGAACCGTGCCCTCACGTTGACGGTCCTCGATAGCCAGATCGAGCCACTGCGCTTCCAAAGCGTCTTCCATCACCGCGAGGCGGTAGCGGTGCATGAGCAGCCATGCGAACGACAACAGTCCCGCCACGAATCCGAGAAACAGGCTGAACGCCATGAGGCCCGAGATCTTCGGGTGCAAGTGCAGGATCGTCGACTGCGGATGTTGCCCCTGCCACCAGTCGACGGCCCAGTGGACGATCGGCACGTCGATGATGGCCACGAGGCCCACGACGGCCGATCGCTTGGCCCGCACGTCGACCGCAGCCGGCATCCGGCGCACCGCCAGGTAGCCGACGTAGAGGACGAACAGCAACGCCGTCGAGGTGAGGCGGGCATCCCACGTCCAGTAGGCGCCCCAGCTGACCTTGCCCCAGAGCATGCCGGTGATGAGCACGATGCCCGTGAACAGCACCCCGATCTCGGCCGTCACGCCCGCGAGGCGATCCCAGCCCGGCCGTCGCGTGCGCGGCCAGAGGTAGAGCGCGCTGGCCATGGCGCTCATCGCAAAGGAGAGGTACGCGAGCGAGGCCGCCGGTACATGCACGTACAGAAGGCGCACGGAATCACCCTGGAGTTCGTCGGCGGGCGACAAGACGAGGGCAAAGAGGCCGAGCACGGCGATGGCGGCGAGGGTGACCACGCCCAGCACGCGCGTCGCGGGCGTGCCGGTGCCGACCCTCCCGCGTGCCATGGGCTTCATGCTTCCTCCAATAGGGCTCCAAATGCCAGCAGGCCCAGCGCCACATAGAGCCCTGCGAAGCCGGCGAGGAGGCCGACCCACGGCCAGCCCTCGTGCAGCTGGTTGCCCGGACCCGACCGCAGCGCCGACTCGAACGCCCTGGTCGCCCCGATCATGACCGGTGAGACGGTGGGGAGAAACAGCAGGGGCAGCAACGTGTCACGAACTCGCAATCCGGCGGCGAGGGCCCCGTACAGCGCGCCGGTGGCGGCCAACCCGATCGTGGCGAGGAGCGCAGTCGAAACGAGGAGCGCGGACACGGCGAACACCCCGGCGGTTTCTGCCTTCGGGTCGGATGCCGTGCCGTAGAGGATGGCGACTCCGACGCCGAGCGTCGCCTCGAGCGCGAGCAGTTGCAGCGCAAGGGCGCCCGCCTTGCCGAGGAAGATGCCGGCGGGATCGAGGCCCGACAAGCGCAGGCCGTCGCGCCCAGCGTCGGCCACCTCGATGTTGAACGACCGCTGCACCGCGAGCACCGCCGTGAAGAGCACGGCGATCCAGAACAAGCCCGGCGTGGCGACGCGCAGGGTGCCCCGGTCGGGGTCGAGCGCGAACGCGAAGAGCACCAGCACCACAAGAGCGAACGGCACGACCTGATTGACCGTGACCCGCGAACGAAATTCGATGCGTAGGTCTTTGCCGGCGATGAGCGCGGCGTCACGGAACATGTACGGGCTCCAGCACCGCGTCGGTGCGCCCACCAACAACGTGCACCGTTCGGTGCGCGAGCCGCTCGGCCCGTTCGTGCTCGTGGCTGGCGAGCACGACGGTGGCCCCTGCCTCGATGGCCTCGGCGATCAACGCGTCGACGAGGTCGCGGGCCTCGGCGTCGAGACCCGCGTGGGGCTCGTCGAGAAGCCACAGCTCCGGCCGACGCGCGACGAGCACGGCGAGGGCGGTGCGGCGGCGTTGGCCCGCTGACAGACGACCGACCGTCAGGTCGGCGAGGCGACCCACAAGTCCGAGGCGCGAGAGCGCCGCGTCGATCTCCTCCGGCGAGGCACCCACCGTCCGGCTCCAGAACCTCACGTTCTCCGCCACGGTGAGGTCGTCGTACAGCGACGTGGCGTGGCCGACGAGCCCGACGTGTGCGCGCACCGAACGCGGATCGGTCGTGAGGTCATGGCCGAGGACAACGGCCTCGCCCTGCGTCAACGGCACCAAGCCCGCACACACCCGCAAGAGCGTCGTCTTGCCCGCGCCATTTGGTCCGCGGAGCAACACGATCTCGCCACGTTCGACGGTGAGGTCGGCACCGGCGAGTGCGGGGAAGCGGCCGAGCAGGCAGACGGCCGAACGGAGGAGCACGACGGTGTGCATGACGGTCGTGGAACGGTACCCCGAGCTGCCCGCTTGTCCCACAACCCCGTCAGTACCCTGTGACGCATGTCGGACGAGGGCTCGCCACGGTGGGCCCGTATCGTTGGCGGCGTAGGGAAAGGGCTGATCGCAGCCGGCGTTCTGATCCTTCTGTTCGTCGTGTACCAGCTCTGGGGCACCGACCTGCAAGAGGCGTCGTCGCAGAGCGACCTCAAGAGCCGCTTCAACCACGAGCTCAACCAGTCACCCGTCCTGTCCACGCCGACTACGACGGTGAGCACCACAGTCCAAGGCACCGAGGTGTCCACGACCGCTGTGCCGACTACCGCGCCGCCGACGAGCGTGACACCGCCGGCATTCGTCACCGAGATCCACCCGGGTGATCCCGTCGCTCGCCTCGAAATCGCCAAGATCGGGGTGGACAAGATCGTCGTGGCCGGCACCGACACGGCCGATCTGCGCAAGGGCCCCGGCCACTACCCGAACACCCCGCTTCCGGGCCAGCTCGGTAACGCCGCGATCGCGGGCCACCGCACGACGTTCGGCGCCCCGTTCTACCGCATCAACGAACTTGTCGCCGGCGACGAGATCAAGGTGACGACGCTCGAAGGTGTCTTCGTCTATCGCGTTACCGAACAGCGCATCGTCGCGCCCACCGACGTCAGCGTGATTGCGAACACCACCGACGCCGAGCTCACCCTGACGTCGTGCCACCCGCGCTTCTCGGCGAGCGAGCGTATCGTCATCAAGGCGAAGCTCGACGAGGTGGCCACGGGCGCGGCGGCGCGACCGCCTACGCCACAGGACTATGGCCACACGAGCGAGCCCACGGCCACCACTGTCGGACCGGTAACAACAGACGGAGACGCGGCGACGGTCGGCACGACCGCGGCCCCCTCGAACACGGTGGCCGCACCCGTGGCCGACGCCTTCACCAACGGCTGGTTCAGCGATGGTGCCGCGTGGCCACAAGCGATTCTTTGGGCACTCGCGTTGGCCGCCGTCGCCGTGGCGACGTGGCGACTCGGCCTCGCGTGGCACAAGCGGTGGATCGCCGCCGCGATCGCCGTATTGCCGTTTCTCGTGGTGCTCTACTTCTTTTTCGAGAACGCGGCCCGGCTGCTGCCGCCAAATCTCTAGGGCTCGAGCACTACGAGCACGTCGCCTTCTGTGACCTTGTCATCAGGCGCGACCTTGACCTCGGTGACGGTGCCGGCATGCGGCGCCGTGACGGGGATCTCCATCTTCATGCTCTCGAGGATCACGAGTTCATCGTCCTCGGCCACGACGGCACCCACCGCCGTACGCACCTGCCACACATTCGCCGTGATCTCGGCCCTCACCTGCGTCATGGATCGAGCGTAGTCAGCAAACCCTATGGTGCAGACTCTTGTGATGGCCACTCGGTCGGTCGTGACGTTCTTGTTTACCGACATCGAGGGCAGCACGCGGATTTGGGAGGACCACACCGACAAGATGGAGTTCGCGCTCGCGCGCCACGACGCGCTGCTGCGTCGTGCCATCGAAAGTCGCGGCGGGATCGTCTTCAAGACGGTCGGCGACGCGTTCTGTGCGGTGTTCACCGCAGCGTCCGATTGTGTACTCGCCGCCGTCGCAGGGCAGCTAGCCCTTCAAGAGGAGCCCTGGCCCTCACCCATAGTGATCCGCGCCCGGATGGCTATTCACACGGGTGAGTGCACACAACGAAACGATGACTACTTCGGCCCGACGGTGAACAGGGTCGCCAGGCTGTTGGCGATCGGGCACGGAGGCCAGGTGCTGGTGTCGGCGTCGGCCCGGCTCACCCTCGGCGAGCACCTCCCGCCGGCGGTGAGGCTCCGCGACCTGGGTGAGCATCGCTTGAAGGACCTCGGGCGGCCCGAGCAAGTGTTCGAGGTGTGTGCCGCCGGGCTGGTGGACACCACCCGTCCGCTTCGTTCCGTCGACAAGCGGCGAGACAACTTGCCGGCGCCCGTTACAACCTTCGTGGGTCGCGAGATCGAGATGGGTGAAATACGTGAGCTACTACTGCGCCATCGACTCGTCACCGTGGTCGGTACGGGCGGCTGCGGCAAGACACGCCTCGCGCTGCGAGTAGCCGAGAACCTCGTCGGCGGCTCCGAGGACGGAGTCTGGTTTGTCGAGCTGGCGTCGCTTCGCGATCCCGAGCTGTTGGCGTCCGCCATCGCCACGGCACTCGACGTGCGGTCCGAAGGCGCACGAGACCTGGCCGGTGAGTTGGCCAAAGCGCTGCACGACCGCCAGCTCGTCCTGGTGCTCGATAACTGTGAGCACCTGCTCGAAGCTTGCGCGGCGCTCGTGTACCAAGTTCTCCGTTCGTGCGCCGGTGTCACGGTTCTCGCAACGAGCCGTGAGCCGCTCAGCGTCGACGGTGAGGCTGTGTACTGGCTTCGGTCTCTGACGGTGCCAGAGCCTGGTGAACGCGATCCGGCTCGGTTGGTCGGGTTCGAATCAGTCCAGCTACTCGTGGATCGCATCAGCATGCAGCAGCCGCGCTTCGCGGTCGACGGAACAAACGCGGTCGCCGTCGCCGACATTTGTCGACGGCTCGACGGCATCCCGCTCGCGCTCGAGCTCGTCGCGGGGCGGGCGGGCTCCCTGACGCTCGAGGAGCTGAGAGATCGTCTCGACGAACGCTTCCGCCTGCTCACTCACGGCAGTCGCACCGCGCAACCGCGCCAGAGGACTCTGCGGGCGCTGATCGATTGGTCATACGACCTACTGTCGACAGCCGAGCAGCGGGTACTTGCTCGATGCTCCGTGTTCGCGGGAACCTTCGACACGGACGCAGCTGAGGACGTGTGTGGCCGCGACCCGATAGGCGTCTCAGAAGTCGACGACTATGTCATCGCGTTGAACGCCAAAAGTCTCCTGCAGCGCGACGAGGCGTCTGGGAGCACACGCTTTCGCCTCCTGGAGACCGTCCGTCACTACGCCGCGGAGCAACTCCTACCTTTGGAAGGCGAGCTCGAGGCCACTCGCATGGCGCACTGCGACCACTACGTTGAACTCGCGGAGCGGACTGAGGCTCAGCTGTACGGGCCCCGGCAGCGCGAAGCGTTTGAACGGCTCGCCGCCGACCTCGACAACTTTCGCGCCGCCCTCAAGTGGTCGAGCGAGCGGCCCGAGCGAGGCGAACGCGGGCTGCGATTGGCCGGTGCGCTCGCTCAAGTTTGGTTTACGTGTCGCCCCTATCGAGAGGGACTCGATCAGACGACAAAGCTGCTGTCGATTGCGACGGCTCCCAGTGCGGTTCGCGCCAAAGCGCTGTGGTCGGCAGGGTTGTTGGCCTCCGTGCTGGGCGAGGGTGACTCAGCACAGTCGCTGCTCGACGAAGCACTCGAGCTCGCCCGGCAAGCGGCCGATCGTTCCCTGGTCGCGAGGTGTCTCGACTTGCTCGGACTGCTCGCGTTCTTCCGCAACGACTTGACGTGTGCTCGGCGGCTACTCGAGGAGAGTGTTGCGGACGCCCGCGCGATCGACGACAGATGGTGCCTGGCCGACGCGTTGGGCACGCTCGGCTCGATCCTTCCGTTGGTTGGCGAACTAGAGCTGGCCGAGAAGATCTCCGGGGAGGCGTTGGCCATCGCCCGCGACGCGCAAGACGCGCAAGGCACGCGCATGGCTCTGTTCGGTATCGCGCTGACCGCGAGTCGCCTCGACGATCTCGCCACGCTTCGCGACGCTGCGGGGGAGGGACTCGAAATCTGCAGATCGCTTGGCGATGCGTGGTTCACCTCCTACTTCCTATGGCTGCTGGCGACGGCGTCGGTGCAACTTGGAGACGTCGAGAGCGCGCGCGCCCAGGCGGAGGAGAGCCTCGCTCTCGCGCGTCTGCTTGAGGGGCCATTGCTGATCGTGTGCGCGCTCGAGGCGGTTGCGGCCGTCGACAGGGCGGTCGGGAACGCGACGTCAGCGGCATCTGCACTCGAGGAGGCTCGCCGCGTTGGGAGCACCGGTTCTGTGCCGGGCGCTTATCTCTCCGCGGTCACTTGCGCACTCGGTGAGCTAGCCGTTGAGGCCGGTCACACCAATGAAGGCGCGACCCTTCTCGCCGAGGCTGCCGAGGTGGCGCGCGCGGTCGGCGACAGTTGGGGTTTGGCGCGCGCGGTTGCGACACTCAACACGCTGTAAACCACCTCAGCGGCGGTCTTGAAGAAACGGGAAGCGGGCGCGCACATCGCGCACCATCGCGGGGTCGACCTCCGCGATGAGCGTGGCCTCGGTGCGGGCCCCTCCTGCGATCACCTCGCCGAGCGGATCGATGATGCGGCTGTCGCCGGAGTACCCGAGGCGGCCGCCCTCACCGACACGGTTGACCCCGACGACGTAGGCCTGGTTCTCGATCGCCCGCGCGACGAGCAGGCTTTGCCAGTGGTGGCGCCGGCTCTCGGGCCAGTTGGCCACGATGAGATAGCAGTCGGTGTCGTGGGCGAGCGCCCAGAACTCGTCGGCGAAGCGCAGGTCGTAGCAGACGAA
>JBDUDK010000052.1:0-113194 GCA_040002995.1 Acidimicrobiales bacterium
ATCGAGAAGCACCGCCAGGACACGAAGCGGCTATGGATCTCGGTCGTGCGCAAGGGCGTCGAGCAGGGAGCGTTTCGCGACCACCTCGACGCGGATGTGGCGGGGCGGGCGATGTTCGACGCCGTCTTGCCGACGATCCGGTGGTTCCCCCGCTCGGCCGCTCGTCACCGCTGAGAATCGGATCACAGCTCGCCAGCTTCTTCATCGACGGGTTACGCAGAGGCGCGGGGCGCTAGGTAGAGGTCTTCGGCGAGGGCGGCGAGAGCGTTCGCATCTAGTCCGAGCGCGCGCAGCATGTCGTCGGGCTTGCCCTGCGCGAGGTAGGCGACAGGGGTACCGCGTACCGCGACACGGGGAACGTCGGATCCGGTGCAGATCGCGGCGCGGTGGAGCGCGGCGGTGGCGTACGCGCCTACGCCACCCTCGACGACGCCATCTTCGGCCGTGACCACGACCGAGGCTAAGAGGGCATCACGAATCATCGACTCGTCGAGGGGCATGGCCGACTGCACATCCCACACCGTGGCGGCGATGCCCCGCGCGGAAAGAAGATCGGCTGCGTCCTCGCACGCGGCGACGAGCTTGCCCACGCCCAGGAAACACACGTCGCGACCGATTCGAGTGCGCCGCGCGTGTACGGAACCAACCGGGAACGGTCGTTCGCGATGTCGGGCCGCGGTCTTGGGCCAGCGGATGGCAACCGGTCCGGACTGGCGCAGCGCGAACTCGAGCATGTCGCCGATGTCCTCGTACGACGAAGGGGCGAGCACCGTCATGCCGGGCACCTTCGTGAGGAGCGCCAGATCGACCAGACCGTGATGACTCGGACCGTCGTCGCCCGTGATACCGGCACGATCGAGGCAGAAGATCACGGGCAGCTGGTGCAGCCCGACGTCGTAGTACACCTGGTCCCATGCGCGGTTAAGAAACGTGGCATAGATGGCGACGACGGGACGAAGGCCTCCCATCGCCATGCCGGCGGCCATCGTGACTGCATGTTGTTCGGCGATGCCCACATCGAAAAAGCGGTCGGGATAGCGGGCCTGGAACGCCAGCAGTCCGGTCGATCCTGGCATGGCGGCAGTGATGGCGACCACTTCGGGACGGTCGGCCGCGATGCGTACGAGTGCCTCGCTGAACGCGTCGGTATAGGAGCTCGCCGCCCGCCCATTGCGCACGCCCGTGGCCGGGTCGAACGGAGCGGTGTCGTGGAGGCATTTCTCGAGGTCGCGCTCCGCCGGCTCGTAGCCTCGACCCTTGCGCGTGATGACATGGACAACCACGGGGCCCGAGTCGCGCGCCGCTGCCCGCA
The DNA here is from genome assembly GCA_040002995.1 of Acidimicrobiales bacterium. Taxonomy (GTDB): domain Bacteria; phylum Actinomycetota; class Acidimicrobiia; order Acidimicrobiales; family Ilumatobacteraceae; genus JBDUDK01. Next base: position 1,313 of record JBDUDK010000052.1, read on the forward strand.
GAGCTCGTTCGGCGGACTCGATGTGATGACCGTCGACCGGACCGATGTAGGAGAAGCCGAGCGCCTCGAAGAATGGCGCGGGACAGTCTCCACTCAGCGCCGTCGACAGCCGCGAACGGGTTGGCGCGTATGAACGACCATTGTCGTTGAGCACGACGATGACGCGTCGACCAGTGGTGCCGAGGTTGTTGAGGCCCTCGAACGCCAAGCCACCGGTCAGAGCCCCGTCGCCGATGATGGCGACGACGTGGTCCGGGCCGCCTCGCAAATCGCGGGCGGTGGCCAACCCGTGCGCGTAGGACAGCGCGGTCGAGGCGTGGCTGTTCTCCACCAGGTCGTGGGAGGACTCGGCGCGATTCGGATAGCCGGATAGGCCGTGTGGTTGGCGTAGGCCGCTGAACAAGGGCGCGCGGCCGGTGATCATCTTGTGGACATATGCCTGATGGCCGGTGTCCCAGACGAGCGCGTCGGATGGCGATGCGAACACTCGGTGCAGGGCGAGCGTCAGTTCGACCACGCCAAGATTGCTTCCGAGGTGGCCGCCGGTAGCGGCGACTGAGTCGACGAGAAAGCCGCGCATCTCGCCGGCGAGCGAATCAAGTTGCGAGTAGCTCAACGCGCGTAGGTCCTCTGGCTCGCGAATGGTCTCGAGCAGGCCAGGGCCGATCAATGCGGTGGCGCTCATCGGCTAGCGGATGCTCATGGCCGCGCGAAGCGACTCTCGTAGTGACCGGGTGGTGGCGATCACCGCCGTGGGCTCATAGCCGCAGTGCGCCATGCAGTTCTCACAACGCGGATCGCGCCCGCGTCCGTAGCTATCCCAGTCGGTTGTCTCGACCAGCTCGCGGTACGACTCGGCGTAGCCGTCGGCCATGAGATAGCAGGGCCGTTGCCAGCCGAACACCGAGTACGACGGGATGGCCCACGCGGTGCAGTCGTAGTCGACCTTGCCTTCGAGGAAGTCGAGGAAGAGTGGCGTGTGGTTCAGCCGCCACCGGCGTCGGTGACCGTCGGCGAACGCTGTCCGGAACATCTGGCGGGTTTGATCGACGCCGAGGAAATGCTCCTGGTCTGGCGCCTTTTCGTACGCGTAGCCGGGCGAGATCATCATCGCGTCGACTTTCAGCTCGTCGTTGAGAAAGTCGAGGACATCGCGCACGGTTTTGGGTGAATCGGTATTGAAGAACGTCGAGTTGGTGGTGACTCGGAACCCTCGGCTCTTGACTTCGCGGATGGCGGCGACGACTTCGTCGAACACGCCCTCACGGTTGACCGCCAGGTCGTGCCGTTCGCGCATGCCGTCGAGGTGCATCACCCACGAGAAATAAGGCGAAGGCGTGAACCGATCGATCCGGCGGCGCAGCAGCACCGCGTTCGTGCACAGGAAGACAAAGATCTTGCGCTCGACCAGTCGCGCGACGATCTCTTCGATATCGGGGTGAAGCAAAGGCTCGCCGCCGGCAATCGAGCACATCGGTGCGCCGCAGTCATCCATCGCCTTGAGGATGTCGTCGACGGAGAGGCGCTTGCGCAGGATCTCGGTGGGGTGTTGGATCTTGCCGCAACCGGGACAATCGAGATTGCACGCGAAGAGGGGTTCGATCTCGACTAGTAGAGGGAACTTGTCGCGCTTGGCGCGCTTTTGACGCGCGAGATAGCGGGCGACGGCGAGATTCTGGCGGAGCGGGATAGCCATCAGCGCACCTCGGCAGGCAGGTTGAAACGGACGTTCTCGACGACAACGGTGTGCTCGGTGACCTCAACGGGACCGAGGCGGGCCAGGGCATCGACGACTCCTGTGACGAGGAACTCGGGGGCCGAAGCACCTGCGCTCACGCCGATCGTCCTTGCGCCGTCGAACCACCTCAGATCGATCTCGGTGTCGTTCTCGATCAAATGCGCATCGCACCCCGCGCGTCGCGCCACCTCGACGAGCCGCTTCGAGTTGGAGGAGTTGGCCGACCCCAGTACGAGGACGACGTCACATTCCTCTGCGATGGCGCGTACCGCTTGCTGGCGGTTCTGACTCGCGTAGCAGATGTCGTCACCACGGGGGCCGACCGCATCGGGGAAACGGGCTTTGAGTGCGCCCACCACCGAGGCGGTGTCGTCGAGGGCGAGCGTGGTCTGCGTCAGGAACGCCACCGGAGTGGCATCTGGCAGCTGTAGGGCGTCGACGTCGTCGGCCCCCTCCACGACGACGATGCGGTCGGGCGCCTCGCCCAGCGTGCCGATCACTTCCTCGTGGTCGACGTGGCCGACGAGCACGATGCTGAAGCCGTCACGGGCGTATCGCCGAGCCTCGGTGTGGACCTTGGCCACGAGCGGACACGTGGCGTCGACCACGCGCAGGTTGCGGCTCTCGGCGTCGCGGCGCACCTCCGGAGCGACGCCGTGGGCCGCGAGCACGACAGTGGCGCCCTCCGGAACCTCATCGAGTTCCTGCACGAAGACCGCTCCCGCCGTCTCGAGGTCGTGCACGACGTGGCTGTTGTGGACGATCTGGCGCCGTACGTAGACCGGTGCGCCGAACCGGTCGATCGCCCGGCGCACGATGTCGATGGCGCGTTCCACACCCGCGCAGAACGAGCGGGGACCGGCGAGCACCACGCGCCGGGGGCCGAGCGCGCCGGCCCACGCGGTGAGCGCGGGCCCGATCCGGCGCAGCACGCGAGCGCCGCGTACGCCGCGCGCGATCGTTCCCGGCGAAAACAGCTCGTGGTCCGGCGAATCGGAGATGACCCGCACCACGGCCAGACGGCGACGGTCGACATCGCGCCACTCGGCGAGCAGAAACGCCGATTCGTTGTCGACCGCTATCGCTCCGGTTGTTTCGTGCAATTCGCCGCGCGCCGAGCCCCGCACAATCGACGGCGTCGAGACGATCGAACCGGTGACGACATCGATGCCAAGCTGGCGCAGATGCGCAGCGACGAGTGACGCGCTCGGCAGCTCGACAGTCGTGTCACCGTTTATGACGCGCGTGGCCACCACCACCTGACCCGGGCGCAGCGTCGATGTCAGCGATCCCGCGAATCCCACGACGGCGATAGCCGCTTCGGTGCGTAGTCCGCGGCCGAAGTGAGTGGCCCGCCGGGGTCCCATGCCGCAGACGCGAAGCGTGGCATCGCCCAGCCCGCGACGGACCGCACGAGCTTCGACCCCGAGGGCGGTGACGACGACCAGGCGCTCAGGCATCGGCCGACCTCAGCTTCCACGCCCGCCCCAACGCCATGAGCGGGAACACCTGCCGGTAGAGGTGGTAGTTGATGTAGAAATCGCCCGGAAAGCCGGTGCCCGTGTAGAGGGGCTCGTCCCATGTGCCGTCAGGCCGTTGCGTGCCCGCGAGGAACGCCAGGCCCCGCTCGAGACAGGAGTTGTTCTCAGCGCTCGGCTCCGCCGCGGCGAGAAGCGCCAGCAAGGCCCAAGCCGTCTGCGAGGCAGTCGAATCGCCCCGGCCGATCCATGCGGAATCGCGGTACGAGCGAAGGTCTTCGCCCCAGCCGCCGTCGGTGTTTTGATGCCGGCGTAGCCATTCCATCGCGCGCCGAAGTCGGGGATCGGTGGAGGGGACGCCCGCGGCCGCCAGCGCGGGCACTACGTGACCGGTTCCGTAGACGTGATTGGCACCCCAGCGACCGAACCAGGAGCCGTCGGGTTCTTGCGCCGCCCACAGCCAATCGAGGCCGCGACGGAATGGTTCGCCCCGCTCACCGAGCGCGGCCAGCATCTCGACCGCGTGCGCGGTGACGTCGGCGCTCGGCGGATCGATCACGGCGCCGAAATCGCAGAACGGGAGTTCGCGACAAAGCTGGCGGGTGTTGTCGGCGTCGAACGCGGCCCAGCCACCGTCGCGGCACTGCATGGCCACCACCCACGCGACGGCGCGATCGATCGCGGCTTTGGCATCTGATGACACACCCGGATGGTCGATGCGCTTCAGCGCGAGCACGACTTCGCAGGTGTCGTCGATATCGGGGTAGTTGTCGTTCTCGAACTCGAAGGCCCAGCCGCCTGCGGCCACGCCCGGCCGGCGGACCGCCCAGTCGCCGATCTTGGTGATCTCCTCGCCGTTGAGCCAACGCCCCGCTCGCAGCAGAGCAGGGTGGTCGGCGTCGTAGCCGGCATCGGAGAGCGCGATGACCGCGAAGGCCGTGTCCCACACGGGCGACTGGCACGCCTCGAGTCGACGCGTGCCGTGCTCGATGACGGTGAAGCGATCGAGTCCGTCGAACGCGGCCATGAGCACGGGATGATCGAGCGAGTAGCCGAGCAGGTGGAGAGCCAGGATGCTGTACACCCACGGCGGTTGGATGCCGCCCCAGCTTCCGTCGGCCTCCTGGCGTTCGATCACCCACCGTTCTGCCTTGGCCCACGCCCGACGGCGTAAGAATTTGAGTGGCCTCCGCTCGTAGCGCCGAAGGACGCGGTCGAGGAGCAGCAGCTTGCCCTTTGTCGTGCGCAGCGATGGCTGGGCCGCAGGCGTCACCGCGGCGACGCGAAGTTCGTCGAGCGTGAACGGCAATGGCTGCACGGGGCGCTTGGACGCCACGACGGTGAGCGGCACGATGGTCTGGCGGGCCCAGCACGCGAAGTCGTAGATGTTCAGCGGGAACCACGGCGGCAGGAGGATCACTTCGGGTGGGAGGGCCGGAAGTTCGTCCCAGGACCACGCACCGCACAACGCCAGCCAGAAGCGAGTGAACACGCGCGCCTTATCGAGGCCGCCCTGTTCGCGTATGAATGCGGCAGCGGAACGCATGTGCTCCGCGGTGTCGGAATCACCGGCGAGGCGCAGGGCGACGTACGCCTCGACCGTGGTCGACAGATCGCCGGGACCGCCGTGGAACGTGGCCCATGTGCCGTCGGCCCGCTGCTGCGACCGGACCCACGCGCCGCTTCCGGCGAGCTGAGCCGGCGTGAGGACACCGAGCACGTGGCGCAGCATCAGGTCTTCGGCGTCCATGGTGACGTTGGTGTCGAGAATCCCCTTCCACCAGCCGTCGGGATGCTGCGTGCGCAACAAGGCCTCGCAGCCGCGCTGGAGCACGACGTCGATGGCCGGCGGCGCGGACGTGTTGACGGTGGTCATCGATCGCGATCTACGACGAAACGCGCGAGTTCAATGAGCTCGGCGGCGGCGGGTTCAGCCGGTTGCGCCCTCTTCAGGGCGAGCAGCGCGGCGCGGTAATGACGATCGGCGAGCTCCTCGGTGACGTTGCGGCCGCCCAGCGCCTCGATGAGCTCCGCGGCCCGTGCCGCGTCGGCCTCCGACTGACCGCTCGCTTCCAGCAACGCGTGCATCTTCTCGGCCTGACCGTTGCTGTTGCCGAGCGCGGCCGTGATGGGGATCGTCTTCTTGCGTTGCCGAAGATCGCTGAACACGGGCTTGCCGGTGACGGCGGGGTCACCCCAGATGCCGAGCAGATCGTCGACCGCTTGGAAAGCCAGTCCGAGATGGTTCCCGAAGTCACCAAGTGCGGTGACGCGCTCGGCAGGTGCTCCGGCGAGGATGGCCCCCAGTTGGGCCGCGCAGCGCAGGAGGGCACCGGTCTTGGCGCGGGTCATTTCGAGGCAGTCGACCAGTGTGACCTCGGATCGCGTTTCGAGCGCGATGTCCTCGGCTTCACCGGCGATCATGTCGGCGGTCGCGTCGACGAGCGCGCTCGCCGCGCGTGGGCCATGAGGTGGCGGTGCCTGCATGAGGACCTGAACACCGAGCATGTTCAGCGCGTCGCCGGTGACGATCGCCGGCCCGACACCGAAGAGCGCCCAGACGGTCGGTCGATGACGTCGCTCTCGATCGTTGTCGATGATGTCGTCGTGCACGAGGGAGAAGTTGTGCACAAGCTCGATGGCGACTGCACCGGGTATGCCGACCGCCTCGTCGGCCCCGCAGGCCGAGGCGCCGAGCAGCGACAACGCGGCGCGCACGTGCTTGCCGCCGCCCGCTACGGGCCGGCCTTCGGCGTCGACAAAACCCAGGTGGTACTCGGCGGGCCCGCGGACGACGGGGGCCAGGCGAGAGACGGCATCGCGCAGCGCCGGTGTGACGGTGGTGCGAGCGCGATCCAGTGCGGCGGGCAGTGTCTTGATCACGATGCGACCTCCTCGACAATGTGTCGATTGGGGACGAGGTGGGCCAGCGCGGCACGAGCGGCCGCGGTGCCGCTGCGCACCGCGCCTTCCATGGTGGCCGGCCAGCCGGTGTCGGTCCATGCTCCGGCGACGAACACGCCGGGCTCTCTCGTGTCGGGTTGCGGGCGCAACGCCCGGGTTCCCGGCACCGCGGCAAACGTGGCGTTGCGCTCGCGGGTGACGAGGCCGTCGACGAGCGATGCGCGTGCGGCGTGAGGGAACAGCTCGCCCAGCGCGCTGGCCATCGCGCGTATGAGCGCATCGGGACGCGTGCCCATGTGGGCATCCGCGGCCGAAAGCGAGACGGCCAGGTACTGGCCGGAGCTGAGACCCGAGGCCTCTGTACGGTCGAACACGTACTCGACAGGCGAGCCGACCGCCGCGGCGAACGGAAGATCGGTGAGGTGCCGGTCGAAGACGAGATGCACGTTGACGATGGGAGACATGCCCATCTCGAGAAGGCGCGCGTGCTGCAGCAACGCCCCGTCGGGGAGCAGGCGGGCCGTGGTGTCGTGTGGCAGCGCCACGATGACCGCATCGGCGTCGATGCGCTCGTCGGGCACGGCACGTGTCTGACGGTTCGGACCGGCGACCACGATAGGACCCGGTTCGATCCGCTCGACGCGTGTGTCGAGGACCACGTCGACACCGGCGGCGGCGAGCGCGCGGGCCGACGAGTCGCCGTGCAGTTCGCCCAGTGGCACCAACGACCAACCGATGTCGGCGGCGTCGGTGTGCTCGAGCAGTCCGGTGCGAAACACGAACGCAGCCAAGCCCAACGACGCGCGGTCGGCTCCCACATTCAGCGTCGGTCGCGTGATGAGGTCCCAGAGATTCTCGATGGCCTCGGTGTTCTGGCCGTGGGCGCGCAGCCATTGGCCGAAGGTGACGTCGTCGGAGGCGGCCGCGTCGGGGTCGACACGCCGTAAGGCGGCGACCGCGCGTCCCAACCGTAGGCGCTCCCGTACCGAGAGATGCCCGTAGCGCGCGAGAGAGCGGCCGAGGTGCAATGGCGCGGGAAGGCCCGAGCGGCGGATGTTCTCCTGGCGCCCGCCGGGCGCGACTACGGCGACGTCGAGTCTCGGCTGCACATACACGCGATCAGACGCGGCGATGCGTTCGAGGAAGCCCTGATAGGCGACACAGCACCGCATGAAGACGTGTTGCCCGTTGTCGAACCAGAGTCCGTTGTGACGAAACGACCAGGTCAGGCCGCCCAAATGGGTGCGCCTCTCGATGAGTGTCACGGCCGCGCCAGAGTCGACCGCGTCGAGCGCGGCGGCAACGCCCGCCAGCCCGCCACCCACGACGACGACGCGTGGCCTTGGCATGGTCAGACCTTCATCCCCGCCAGGCTGCGAGCGGCCACCCACAGCTTTTCCTTCGTCGCCAACGACAAGCGGCCCCGAAGGACGGCGCCAGGGTCGCGCTCGATCAGGTGCAAGAGGCGGTGGTAGATGCCCGCCATCGCGGAGACGCATGCCCGGCTGCGCCGATCGAGCAGCGGCAGAAGTTCAAGGCCGCTGGCGAACCACTGCTCGACTCGCGGGATCTGGTCCGCAATGAGCGCGGCGACCGCATCGGGCGGTCCCGACAGATTGGCTTCGCACCCGAAACGACGAGCCTCTTCAAGGGGCAGGTACACGCGGTTCATGCCGCGGTCCTCGACCACGTCGCGCAAGATGTTCGTGACCTGAAGCGCAACGCCGAGCGCCTCGGCCCGCAACCCGGCCGACTCCGGGTACCGGGTGCCGAAGATCGATAGCGAGAGCTTACCGACCGAGCCGGCGACCCTGCGGCAGTACGAGACGAGATCGTCGAACGTCTCGTAGCGGACGCCGTTGACGTCCATCTCACACCCTTGAATCAAGAGATCGAATTCGTCGAGTGGAAGGTCGTACTGCCGGGTGGCGTCGGCGAGGGCCACCAGAACCGGATCCTCGTCGATCGCGGCGGAAAGGGCGCCGATGTCCTTGCGCACCTTGGCCAACGCCGTCAGCTTCTCGGCGGCCCGGAGGTCGCCGTCGCCGATGTCGTCGATCCGGCGGGCCATGGCGTAGACGGCGCACATCGCCCGCCGCTTCGGCGCCGGCAACAGCTTGATCCCGTACGCGAAATTCTTCGCTTCGCGTGACGTGATCTCCGCACAGCGCTCGTAGGCGATGTCGAGATCCATCAGCGGGGTCTCGCTTCCCTAGCCGCCATCAGCAGGCGCAACGTCCGGGTGACCGTGCGGGCTCTGCTGGGCGGGCACGGTCTGGCCATGACGTTGAACTCGTTCCCTTCGATCGCGTCGAGCGCGGCCCCTCCGCCCGCGGCGAAGCCGGCGATCAGTAACCGAGCGCGACCGTGCAGGCTCGCGGCGAGCGGTACCGACGAGGCCAGCAGCCCACGTGCCCGGCCGACCTCCAGGCGCAGCACCCCACGCAATGCGGAGGACGCAACAGGCGCGTTCAGGTCAGCGGGGTCACAGCCGAAGTACGCGAGGTCGGCTGCGGGCAAGTACACCCGGCCCTGCGCCGCATCCTCCGCAACGTCTTGACAGTGCTCGGCGACCTGGAGGGCGCTGCACACATCGTCGGACCACCGGACGCGCTCCGGTGTCGCCATGTCGAGGAGGGCCAGCACGAGCCGGCCAACGGGATTGGCGGACAACGCGCAGTAGCCGAGTAGGTCGTCGAAGGTCTGGTACGCGTGGACGGTTTGGTCGATGCGGTTCGCCTGGATGAGATCGCGAAACGGTTGAAGATCGAGGCGGCACGTCTGAATCGTCGGCGTCAGGCGCCGGAAGATCGGATGCGTCGCGTGGCCGGCGGCTGCACGGTCGAGTTCGGCCTCAGCCCAGTCGAGGAGGGCCAGCCGGTCGCCGTCGGCCTCGTCGCCGAGATCGTCAACGAAGCGAGCGAAGCCGTAGAGGGCGAGCATCTGCGCGCGGATCGGCCGGGGCAAGAAAAGGGGCGCCACGCTGAAGTTTTCGTCGCGAGCCTTCGCCAAAACCGGGTTCGAAACGGCGTCGCGCGGCCCCTCCACGTTCCCCTGGCTCGCTGCGGTGACGCGCGCGCCCAAGACCTCCACGCGACTCCCCCCTATGTCTACACCTGGTGACCGACTGGTCACTTCTATTACATATGCGGGGGATCGGCCCTGTCAAGAAGGTGAGGGCTCGAACCTCGCGCGCAAGAATTTCGCGAGGGCGGCCTCGGTCAAACGGGAGCCTTCGTCCTCGACGGCGTTCGGGCTGATGCCCGCGCGACGAGCCGCGTGGTCGCCGATGCCGGAGATGATTTCCGACACCACGTCGGCGTGGCCCGGCTGCCCATGCAGCGCGCGCAACACAACCTCGAGAAACAACGGCACGAGCCCCGCGAGCAAGTTGCCGAGTTCCTCGATCGCCTGGTCCTCGCCCACACGGCCGCCGCGGGTGTCGAGGGCCTCACCCACGACATCGACCACCGACCGGGCCGCGGCCAAGAAAACCTCTTCCTTCGATGCGAAGTAGCGGTAAAAGGAACCCTTGGCCATCCCCGCCGCGAGGCAGATGTCGCCCACGCTGACCTCGTCGTAGCCGTGTTGAGCGAACGCGTCTCGCGCCGCCGCCAGGAGACGTGCGGGTGGGCGCGACGGATCGACCTCCCGCAGCCGTGTGGCCACGACCTCGTCCCACTGGTCGGTACCGATGGCGCCGTCGCATTCGTCGAGGAGCCCGGGTAGCAGCTGCCCGATCGTGTCGAGCGAGAGATTTCTACGATCGCGCAACTCGCGGATCAACAGGAGTGCCTTCACGTGGCGCGAGTCGTAGAGGAACCGATTGGAGACGGGCCGAGCAGGGTCGGGCAACAGGCCCATGCGCCGGTACTGGTGCACGGTCGGGGCCGCCACGCCGCTGCGCTTCAGGAGCTCGCTCAGCGTGAACGTCGTGTCCTCAGGTTCGGTCTGGCGCGCCCCGGTCACCATCTCTTTATCGTGCCGCGTCCGAAGAGCCGATGGAAGAGCGCAATTCTCCGGCGAGAGCGCGCGCCGCCCCCCGTCGGTAGAGCGAGGGCGACAGGGCCCGCACCACCATCGCCACCCGAAGCCGGCGCGGCAGCACCACTTCGGCCCGGCGGTGTTCGACGGCGTGCACGATGGCTTCGGCGATTCGCGCCGGCGGCATTGGTCGGGGGGAGCGCCGGCGGTACGGCTCGCCGCGCGCATCGAAAAACCCCGAGTCGATCGGACCGGGACTGACCAGCGTCATCCCCACGCCGCGGGGCGCCAACTCGACCGCGAGCGCCTCTACGAGCCCGGATACCGCGAACTTGCTGGCCGAGTAGGCCGCCTCGAGAGGTACGCCCACGTGACCGGCGATCGACCCGACCACCACGATGTAGCCGTGACCGCGTTCGACCATCCCGCCGGCCACCGCGTGCACCGCGTGGAGCGCGCCGAAATAGTTCGTGCGCATCGTCGCTTCGAAGACGTCGAGCGGCGTCGAGCGCCATGACCCGTAGGCGCCGATCCCCGCGTTGCAGACGAGCACCGCGGGAGGGCCGAGTTCCTCGGTGAGCGCGGCCATCGCATCGGCCACTTGGCGGGCATCGCCGACGTCGGCCGACGCGCACGCGCCGTGCCCACCGATCGCGGCGAGCGTCTCGGCGAGACCCGATGCGGATCGGGCCACCAGTCCCACCCGCGCACCGCGTCGCGCCACGGAGACCGCAACCGCCCGGCCGACGCCCCCGGACGCACCGGTAACGAACACCACGGCCCCGTCCCAGCGCATGCGAGACGTTACCGCCGTGTGATGGCGGTGTTCAGAGCGTCAGGCGCAGAACTCGGCGACGGCGGCCGCCGCCTCCGAGGACTCGTCGAGCACCAGATGGCCCGCACGCGGGAACACGCGCACGGTGGCGTTGGGTAACAACTTCGCCCAGGTCTCGGCCTGGCCCGGCGGAATCAGCTTGTCGTCGTCGCCCCACACCAACAGCGTCGGCACGTCGACGCGCCCGAGCCACCGGTCGAGGACCCGGTCGAAGGGGTGCTCCCACAACACGATCGCCGTCGTGCGCATCTCGCGGTAACGGGCGACCGTGAAGTCGATGTCGTGAGGGTCGGCCGGCAGGTACGGGAGGATCGTGGCGAGGTCGTGGACCAACATTGCGGGAAGGTCTTCCGGAAGAATCCGGAAGAGATCCGGTCCGGGGTTTTCCAGATCGCGCAAGCCCGCCGGGGCCACGAGAACCAGCTTGCGCAAGCGGTGCTTCTGCTCGATGGCGAAACGCGCCGCCAGCAAACCGCCGAGGCTGAACCCGACGAGACTCACGTCGCGGCGGAGATCGAGTTGATCGAACAGGTCGGTGTAGTGCAACACGAAGTCGTGCACTTCGCGAAGGCCCTCGTCGTCGCCCGACTCACCGAAGCCCGGATGGAACGGGATGAGCACGCGGAACCGCTGCGTCCACGGCGCCGCGAAGTCCCATCCGTGGAAGGTGCCCGCACCGTGGAAGAACACGAGAGGTGGCGCCGTCGGCGGTCCGGCCTCCAGCACGACGGTGGATACGCCGTTGACCTGGAGCTCACGTCGCTCAAGAGTGAGAGCAGCCATCAGCGCGCCACCTTTGTCTTGGTGCGCAGCCGAGGCATGACTTCCTCTGCGAACAGCGTCATGCTCTTCTCGGTCTTCCACGCCGGCATGTCGCCGAGCTGCAAGATCGCGTTCACCTTCGACGCGCCCGCCTCTTCGAGCCACATGGCGATCTTCTCCGCGACGGTCTCCGGCGAGCCCGCCACTATCCGGTTGTACGCCAAGAGGTCTTCCCAGTTCGCTTCGCCGTGCACGTTGGCTCCTGAGAGGCGCTTGCGGAACTCTGCGACGGTCACATAGCCGGGAGGGTTCAGGTATCGCGGCGTCGTGCGGAGGGCGTCTTCGAAGAAGTACAAGACGTGCTCTCGGAACTCGGCCTCCGCCTGCTTATCGGTCTCTGCCACATAGATCATCGGCAAGATGATGAGATCGTTGGGCGTCGAGTCGTGGCCGTAGTGAGCCATTCGCTCGCGGTAGAGGTCGAACACCTGGAGCTGCAGCTTGGTGGGAATGAAGACGACGGAGTAGCCAAAGCCGTACTTGGCCGCGAGTTCGATCGTCTCCGGTGACCCCGTTCCGACGATGTAGATCTTGGGGTAGGGCTTCTGCATCGTGCGCGGCCAAGGGTTCAAGTACCGGTAGTGGTAGAACTCGCCCGAGAACTGCGTCGGACCATCCTCCGTCCAGCACTGCAGCATCACGTCGATCGACTCGCGAAAACGGGCACGGGCGGTGGCGGGGTTGACCGAGTTGGCCCAGTACTCCATGCCGGTGCCGAGCGGAAGCGCGATCTCGAGACGCCCATTCGACATGACGTCGAGCATCGCGTACTCCTCGGCGAGTCGGTTCGGATAGCCGAGGTTGGGCGGCGTTCCGTACACGCAGATGTTTGCCCGGCTGGTCTGCGGGATCAGCGCCGCCGCGGTGAGGTTCGGTGCCGCGTTCATCGAGTACGCGGTGTTGTGATGCTCGTTTATCGCCATACCGTCGAACCCGAGTTTGTCGGCGCGCACGAGCTCGCCTATGTAGCGCTGGTACAGCTCATGGCCGACCGCCGGGTCGTAGTGAGAGTTCGAAAAATCGACCCAGAGCGACGCGTACTTCTTGTGGTCGGCGGGCAATGGCACGTACGGAAAGAAATGAAAAAAGTTGAAGCGGACATCGTCCAAGACACCCATGCGAACCCCTGTCCGTCGTCGCCTCGCAGGACGTCGGCACGATAACAGTTTTGCAAATCAACGTCTCCGAGCGCGCCTCGACTGTGTGCGGATGACGAACGGGCGGCCGAGAGCCAATACTTATCAGATTCATCATCATGAGCCGGGTTCGAAAGGTGTGTGCGTGTTGTCCTCTGCGAATGAGAACACAAGCGTGGGTTTCGACCCGCTCGCCCCGTTCCGTCTCGACGGCCAGGTCGCCATCGTCACGGGTGCCAGTTCGGGCATCGGGGCCCGCGCGGCGCGGGTGCTCGACGCGCTCGGTGCCACCGTCGTCGTGTCCGCCAGGCGCACAGATCGCATCGAGGCCGTCGCGGCGACGCTCCAGCGTGGCCACGCGGTCACATGCGACGTGAGCGAGGCGGGAGCGTCGGCGGCTCTCGTGCAGGCGGTGATCGCTGCGCACGGTCGGGTCGACGTCGTGATCGCGAACGCGGGTATCACGACGGTGGTTCCGGCCTTGCGGGAGTCCGTCGAGCGGTTCGCCGAGGTGATCACCGTCGACCTCGTCGCGCCTTTTGAGCTGGCCCAGGCGGCCGCCGAGCACCTGCGCGGCGAGAAGCGCCCCGGGAGCATCGTCAACGTCGCGTCGGCCGCCGCGTTCTCATCCACCGCGTTCTTGCCCCAGGCCGGTTACGTCGCCTCGAAGACCGGTCTCGTCGGCCTTACGCGCGAGCTGGCGTTGCAGTGGGCTCGCTACGGCATCCGCGTGAACGCGCTGTGCCCGGGCATGTTCCCGAGCGAGATGACCGCCGACCTCGTCAACAGCGACGAGCTGCGTACTCGGTTCGAGAAGGGTGTGCCGTTGCAGCGCGTGGCACGCGAGGACGAGTTGGATGGGGCCATCGCGTTTCTCGCCAGCGCAGCCAGCAGCTATGTCACCGGGCAGGCGCTCGTCGTCGACGGCGGCGGCAAGATCTAGGAGGCAGCCGTGAACGGTTCCGAGCGCGAAGACTTGCCCGCCCTATCCACCGAGGCCGCGGGGGCGGCGGAAGGAAGGGGCCGTCTGCGCGGGCGACGGGTGCTCGTCGTCGGCGCGGGCACGCGTCACACCGACGATGCCGACGCGCCCGTCGGCAACGGAAGGGCGATCTCGGTGCTCGCCGCTCGCGAAGGAGCAACGGTCGCGTGCGCCGATCGCGTCGAGGGGGCGGCGCAGGCCACCGCCGACGTCATCAGCGCGGAAGGAGGACGAGCGGGTGTTGTGGTGGGCGACGTCGCTCGGCCCGACGCGTGCGCGCAGATCGTCGACCACGCGATTTCCGTGATGGGTGGACTCGACGGTCTCGTGCTGAACGTCGGCATCGGCCACGGCATGACACTCGAAGGAACCACCGTCGAGGCGTGGGATCTCACGTTCGCGGTGAACCTCCGCGCGCACTTCCTCGTCGCCCGCTCCGCGCTGCCGCGCATGGAGCCGGGCGGGGCGGTTGTGTTCATCAGCTCGGTGGCGGGTCTGCAGCCGGGGAGCCAACTGCCGGCGTACGACGCGTCGAAGGCCGGACTTTTCGGTCTGTCCCGTCACGTCGCACTAGAAGGGGCGCGCCGGGGCATTCGTGCGAACGTCGTCGTGCCGGGTCTCATCGACACGCCGATGGGTCGTTTCGCATCAGCGGGCCGGCCGTCGCGGGCAAGGACGCGCATCCCGCTCGGCCGTCAGGGAACGGGTTGGGAGGTCGCATACGCGACGATCTTCCTGCTGTCGACCGAAGCGAGCTACATCACGGGTCAGAGCGTGGTGGTCGACGGTGGACTGAGCGCGCTCACCTGACTCACCGGTCGGCGAGATGGGCGACGACCACGTCGAGAACGGCGTGCCCGGCGGAGAAGTAGGCCCCCGAGGGCACTCCGATCGCGGGCCACCTGCGCCCGCGAGGACGGAGATCGACCACGGTCCGGAACGCGTTCCACGGCAACAAGTACATCTCGACGGGTACGTCGTGGGGCCAGTGTGCAACGTGGAGCCGGCCCGACAGGGCGCGCAGCGGCTCAGCCCCCAAGACGGCCACGGGCGGCCGCGTGAGCTTGAGATCAGAACCGAACGAGAGCCGGCTGCGGGGGGCTCGCACGATTGGTGTGCGAGCGCGCCACCTGTCGAACGCGGCGACGGCCTCGTCGGGCGGCACCCAAACCTGGCGCAGGAACGCGAAGTTCGAGAGGTGACCGATCTGCTGCTCGGGTGCTGCACCGATGTTCGTGGGCGGCTGCTCGAGGTGGTGCGCGGCGGCGCTGTGGTCGGCGTACACGACGAGCCGGGGTGTGGTGTGGTGCGCTCCCCGCGTTGCGTGGAGCCGGGGCCTTATTGCCCGGGTCGCTACGCGCCCTTTGCCCGTTGCACGGAGCCGGCTCTTGTCGTCTGGCACATAGAGCGGCAGTTCTTCTAGCTCGCCCACCCCGCCATCGTCGCGCACCACGGCGGCGAGCGCGGCAGACTGAGCCGCCTGTATCTGCAAAATGAGGAAATTTGATGGATGCCCTGCTCCGGCCGGTCGAGCTCACCGAGGAGCTACGCGCGCAGCTCTCGACCACCTCGACCGCGACCCTCACCGCCCAGCTCCAACGCCGAGGGATTCGCAGCACGTTTCTCTCGGGCCTGCGTCCGACACGGCCCGACCTCCGCCTCCTCGGCTACGCCCGAACCCTGCGCTACGTGCCGTTGCGAGAAGACCTCCAGCCCGTGCTCGGGGGCATAGCAAGCGCGCAGCGGCGAGCGGTGGAGAGCATCGATCCCGACGATGTTCTGGTCATCGAGGCCCGCAATGAGACAGATGCGGCCACGATCGGCGACATCTTCACGATGCGGATTCTCAAGCGGGGAGGAGCCGGCATCGTCACCGATGGCGCCTTACGCGACACACCGGGTATCACCGCGATCGATATCGCGGTGTACCACCGCGCGTCACACGCCGCCACGCTAGGACGGCTGCACCTGCCACTCGACAACGACGTGCCCGTGGCGTGCGCCGGTGTACTCGTGATGCCCGGCGACATCATGGTCGGCGACGGCGAAGGCGTGATGGTGATCCCAGCCGCACTCGTACATGAGGTCGCTCGCGATGCGGCACAGCAGGAGGCGGAGGAGACGTTCGCGTTAGAGCGGGTTGCGGAAGGGGAGAGCTCTATCGGAGTGTTTCCTCTGGCGAAGGAGCGCCGCGCCGAATTCGACGCGTGGCGCGCCGAGCGGAACAAACGCCCCTAACGCGCACGCTTGGCTACGACTCTACGTAGGCCAAGAAGTCGCATGCGACGTGCACGTTGTCCGCGAGGGGCACCTGTTGCGTGTGGCGGGCGGGACGCGATGCTGGATCAGGAAATCTTTCGGCCCACGGTGCGTTCAGGCGTTCGCGGGTGGCCAGATCTCTCACGTAGAAGATCATCTTCGCCACGTTGGTCCAGTCGGCTCCCGCCGTCGTGAGCATGGCGCCGACGTGGTGGAACAAGTTCGCGATCTGGTCGTCGACCGCTTCCGGTATCTCCCTTGCGCCGGGATTGAACGGCGAGATGATGCTCGAGACCACGAGCGGCCCGATGCGCGTGGCCGCGGGGATCGGGTTGACGTGACCAAAGCCTTCGATGTCGATCGATTGGCGGGGCATTGCCTGGTGACTCTAACGAGCGTCCTCGTAGGAGTGCTTCACTTAGCGCATGTTGACCGACAAGCAGCGCCGCGATGCGGCCCAGTCCCTGATCGCAGCGGAGCGCGACCACGCTCCCATCGATCCGATCTCGACCACCTATCCCGGTGCCGATGTGGAGGACGCCTACCGCATCTCGATATTGGTGGCCGAGATGAAAGTGGCCGCGGGGCGCAGCATCAAGGGCCACAAGATCGGACTCACATCCAAAGCGATGCGTTCACTCACTGGGGCAACCGAACCCGACTACGGAACGCTCTTCGATGATTGGTTCGTCGCCGAAGGCAGTGCGATTTCGATGAGCCGCATGAACCGACCGCTCGTCGAAGTCGAGTTGGCGTTCGTCTTGCGCGAGCCGCTCGCCGGTCCGATGATCAATGCCGCCGAGGTCATCCGCGCGACCGACTTCATCGTCCCCGCGATCGAGATCGTCGACAGCCGTTTCAACGTGCGCGGCACGCTGGTGGACAGCATCGCCGACGCCGCGTCGTGCGGTTTCGTCATCCTGGGCGGCAATCCGCGCAGGCTCACCGATATCGACATCCGTCGTATGGGTGCGAGCCTCAGCAAGAACGGCGAGATCGAAGAGAGTGGCGTCGCGCGGGCGGTGATGGGTAACCCCATCAACGCAGTCGCCTGGTTGGCGTGCAAGCTTCACGAGTTCGAGGTGCCCCTCGAGGCCGGTCACGTCGTGCTCTCCGGTTCGTTTATCAAAGCCATCCCGTTCAAGGCGGGTGACAGTTTGGTTGCTTTGTTCGACGAACTCGGTGAGGTCGTGTTCAGCGTGACGGACTGACCGACACCCGGCTTCTTGTCGGCGGCGGCTGTGCGAGGATTTCCTACGATGAGCAAGACGGAGAACGAGGCCACGGTGTCGCTCGACCCGCCGCTCGCGTATCCGGACTATCGCTCGAGCATCTTGCGCGCGCCCAGTCTGCTCCCCATCGTGCTGGAACCCGGCCGCGCCGAACGAAGCGGACCTGTGTTCGGTGACAGCTCCGTCGATCCGCTCGAGTACGACCTCACCCGCCAAACCGACCGCGCGCCGATCGGCGAACGCATCGTGGTGGAAGGGCGAATCGTCGACCGCGACGGTCGTCCGGTGGCCGGCACGCTCGTGGAGGTATGGCATGCCAATGCCGCGGGTCGCTACGCCCATCCCGTCGACGTGCACACCGCGCCACTCGATCCGGGCTTCGTCGGCGCCGGCCGCTGTATGACCGATGGCGGCGGCAACTACCGCTTCGTCACGATCAAGCCCGGCGCCTACCCATGGGGAAATCACCAGAACGCGTGGCGCCCGGCGCATATCCACTTCTCGCTCTTCGGGCGGGCGTTCACGCAGCGCCTCATCACCCAGATGTATTTCCCAGGCGATCCGCTCATGGACCATGACCCGATCTTTCAGTCCGTTCCGCTCGCCGGGAGGCCTCTCCTGGTGGCGGCGTTCGATCTCGATGTGACCAAACCCGACTGGGCTCTCGGCTTTCGGTGGGACATCGTCCTCGGCGGCTACGCGCCGACGCCGTTGGAGAACTGACGTGGCCGCCCCGACCCCCTCGCAGACGATCGGTCCCTTCTTTCACCTCACTCTCGGATCGGCGGGGCCGGCGCGGATAGTTGGCGAGGATCACCCAGGCGCGACCGTGCTCTCCGGCCGGGTGCTCGATGGCGCCGGCGACGGTGTGAATGACGCGCTCGTCGAATTGTGGGACGGCCACCACTTCGCCCGCTGCCACAGCGAGAGCGACGGCGGTTTCTCCTTCGTAGTGGCCAAGCCGGCGCCGGTCGACGACGCGCAGTACTTCGCCGTCTCCGTTTTCGCGCGAGGGCTTCTGGGTCGGCTCGTTACGCGTTGCTACTTCCCCGACCAGGCGGCCAACGCCACCGATCCCGTCCTGGCCGCCGTGGCGCCCGACCGGCGTGCCACGCTCATCGCGGCCTCGGGTAGCGACGGCCTCCGATTCGATATCTGTCTGCAAGGCGAGCGGGAGACGGTGTTCTTTGCCCTCTGAGGGCCTCTTTCCGGGCAGCACGCCCGCCATGACCGCGGCCACCGACGCTAACGCGTGGATTGCCGCGATGCTCGAGGTCGAGCGGGCGCTGGCCGTCGCTGAGGAGCGGGTGGGGGTGGTCCCGGCGGGCACAGCGGTGGCCGTGAGCGAGGCAGTACGTGTGTTCCCGCTCGACGCGAGCACGCTGCAAGCCGACGGGGCGCGTGCCGGCACACCGGTGATCCCGCTCGTCCGGGCGCTGACCAAGAGCGGCGGTAGTTGGGTGCACTGGGGTGCCACCAGTCAGGACATCATCGACAGCGCGCTGGCGCTTGTGGCCCGCCGGGCGAGCCGCGTACTCCTCGATGACCTCGACGGCGTCGTCGACCAACTCGGTGTGCTCGCCGATCGCTACCGGGCGACAACCATCGTCGGCCGGACGCTCATGCAACACGCGGCACCGACAACGTTTGGCTTGAAGGCGGCGGGATGGCTTGTGGGCCTCATCGACGCGGCCGAGGATCTTCAGCGGGTAACCGGCACCTTCCCAGCCCAACTGGGTGGGTCGGTGGGCACATTGGGGGTGCTCGGGACCGCGGCAGCAGACGTGCTGCGCGAGTTCGCGGCCGAACTCGGTCTGCCCGAACCGGTGATCCCGTGGCACGCAATGCGAGCCCCCGTCGCGCGCCTCGGTGCCGCGCTCGGTCTGGTGGCGGGGAGCGTCAGCAAGGTCGCCGGCGATCTGGTGCTGCTGGCCCAGGGCGAGGTCGCCGAGATCGCCGAACGAGCCGAAGAGGGGCGCGGCGTCTCATCGGCGCTGCCGAACAAGCGCAACCCCGTCGGTGCCATCAACGCGCTCACGGCCGCCCGGCGCGCCGCGCCCCTCGCTGGTGCTCTCGTCAACGCCCTCGACCACGAGCACGAGCGGGCCGCCGGTGCATTCCAGGCGGAGGCGTCGATGGTCTGTGAGCTGTTCGGTCATGCGGCCTCGGCGGTGGCCGCCTTGGGCGATGCGCTCACCG
This sequence comes from Acidimicrobiales bacterium, assembly GCA_040002995.1. Classification (GTDB taxonomy): domain Bacteria; phylum Actinomycetota; class Acidimicrobiia; order Acidimicrobiales; family Ilumatobacteraceae; genus JBDUDK01. The sequence goes on from JBDUDK010000052.1 coordinate 20,882, forward strand.
GCCTCGAGGTCGACGAGGACAAGATGGCCGCGAACCTGCGGCTCACCGTTGGCTGGGCGGCCGAGCAGGTGGCGGCCGTCCTCACGCCTGTGCTCGGTCGCACACGCGCGCACGAAGTGACCTCCGCGTGCGTCGTCCACGCGTCCGTGGACGAAATGATCGACACTCTGTTCGCCGATGCAGCCGTCGCCGAACACTTTGATCGTGATCGGCTCGTTGCCGCGCTCGACCCGTCGGCCACGCTCGGCTCCGTCGACGTGTTCATCGATCGGGCGCTGGCTCGTGGCGTTTCGTGGAGGGAACGTCGATGACGGTCCTGCCCCAACATCGTTTCGACGGCCCGGACGACGCACCTGTGCTCGTGTTGTCGAACTCTCTCGGCACCGATCTCCACATGTGGGACCCACAGATGGCCGTGCTGACGCGCCGGCACCGAGTGTTGCGTTACGACCAACGCGGTCACGGTCAGACGCCCGTCGCGCCGGGCCCCTACTCCATCGACGACTTGGCCCGCGATGTCGTCACTTTGCTCGATCATCACCACATCGAACGGGTGTCGTTTTGTGGGCTGTCGCTCGGGGGCATGGTGGGCATGGCCCTCGCGTCACACGCGCCGGAGCGCATCGACCGCTTCGTGGCCTGCTGCACGTCGGCCCGGCTCGGCCCGCCAGAGCTGTGGCAAGAACGGGCTGCGCTCGTCCGGGCGGGCGGCATGGCCGCGGTGATCGACGCCGTGTGCGCCCGCTGGTTCAGTCCCGCGTTCGCCGCGGCCGATACGTCGACCGTTGACGGCATTCGAACCATGCTGGCCGGCACCGATGCGGAGGGCTACGCGTTGTGCTGCGAGGCGATCGGCGCGATGAATCTTCTCGACCGGCTCCCCTCGATTTCGGCACCCACCCTCGTGCTGTCCGCCGAGCTCGATCCGGCGACGCCGCCCGAACACGGGCGCACCATCTGCGCCGCGATATCGGGCGCTCGCCTCCTCGTGCTACCCGACGCCGCCCATCTCGCGAACGTCGAGCAGCCCGACACGTTCAACCGGGCGATCGTCGCCCACCTCACGCCGGAGGACGCCGTCCTCGACGATCCTCAAAGCCGGGGACAGCGGGTGCGTCGCGAGGTGCTCGGCGATGAGCATGTTGCTCGCGCCCGTGCCCGCACGACGGAGTTCACCGAAGACTTCCAGTCGTTCATCACGAGCTACGCATGGGGCGGTATCTGGGCCCGGCCTGGGCTCGACCGCCGCACCCGTAGTGCCATAACCATCGCGATGCTGGTGGCGCTCGGGCGCGATGAGGAACTCACGTTGCACCTCAAAGCGGCCCGTCGCAACGGCGTCAGCGTCGACGAGATCGCGGAGATCCTGCTTCAGACCGCGGTCTACTGCGGCGTGCCCGCGGCGAACCACGCGTTCGCGCTGGCCAGCGCAGCGCTGGGCGACGAAGTTGGCCTACAGCGCCGGCCGTCGGGGCCTGCTGGCTGAGGACGCAGCAACATCGGCTGTGCCGAACGCGGCTGTAGCCGGCGCGGCCGAGCAAATCCCCGCGTCAGGTGGCTCCGGCGGTACCGCGTTGAGGTACCCGGGCTGCGTGCGGGGTTCCATCTCTTGCTCGAGGTCGTACGCGAACGCGAGAAGGCGCTTCTCCGTCCGAGCTGTCGAGTACATCCAAATCCCCGCGGGCTTACCCGTCGCCGTCAACCCGACGGGCACGGCGATGTCGGGATAGCCGGCGACCGCCGCGGGCGACGTTGCGTAGCTATAGCTCGGGGCCACGATCGCGTCGAGCCGGTCGCGCGCGAGTGCGCCGTCGATGCCTCCCGCGCGGGTCAGGTCGAGGCACAGCGCGCGAGCGTCGAGGTATGCCGCATCGGTCAGATCTCCGCTCGTCGCCTCGGCCATTTCAAAGATTTCCTGGCCGAAGTACTTCATCTCCGCGCCGCACTGAGCCTGATTGAACGCGATGAGATCGGCGAGCGTCCGCATCGACGTGTCCTGCAGACCGGCGAGGTACTCCGCGACCTGCACCTTGAACTCGTACAGCAGCACGGTGAACTCTGCGTCGAAGTACAGGAACTGGTCGCCGGTATCGGTGTCGATGACCGTGGCGCCGAGGGACTCCATCGCGGCGAGCGCCTCCTCCACGACGGCGTTGATCTCAGGTACGCCGCCGTAGGTGGCCGTGAAATAACGCCGGTCGACGCCGATTCGGGCGCCTCGGAGAGCGCCCTTGCGGAGGCCGCCGAACCGACCGTTCTCGTGATCATCGTCCCCGTGATCATCGTCGCCGTGTTCGTCGCTGCCTCGCTGGCCCGACAGCACCGCGAACAAGATGGCGGCGTCGGTGACGGTGCGGGTCATGGGGCCGGCGGTGTCCTGGCTGTGCGCGATCGGGATGATGCCGTCGGGCGGTACCAGCCCGAGTGTGGGCTTCAGGCCGACGATGAGGTTGTTGCCAGACGGGCAGGTGATCGACCCGTCGGTCTCAGTGCCGACCGCGACCGAGCACAAGTTCGCGGCCGCGGCGACCGCGGAGCCCGAGCTCGATCCGCACGGGTCGAAATCGAGGACATAGGGATTGCGGGTGAATCCGCCGCGCGCGCTCCAACCGTTGAAGGGCGCGAAGCCGCGGAAGTTGGCCCATTCCGACAGGTTCGCCTTGCCTAAGATCACCGCCCCTGCGGCACGAAGACGCGCGACGACAGCGGCGTCGGCGGGCACTCTGCTGCCTACGAGCGCGAGCGATCCCGCCGTCGTCTCCATGCGGTCGCGGGTGGCGATGTTGTCCTTCACCAGGACTGGGATGCCATGGAGGGGCCCGCGTATGTGGCCGGCACGGCGTTCAGCGTCGCGACGCCTCGCAATGGCAAGGGCGTCGGGATTTGTTTCGATCACGGCGTGGAGCAGCGGGTTCAGCCGGTCGATCCTTGCCAGGTAACCCGCGGTCAGCTCTTGGCTCGTCAGTCGACGCGACCGCATGAGTTTCTGAAGGCGAGGGATCGACGCCTCCAACCAGAGTTGCTCATCGGCGCCGGCGGCGGTGGCGCTGCTCGCGGCGGCTGATCGCACGAGCGATGGAAGAGCCCCCGTCGAGAGCGCCGCGCCGCCTGCGGCGGTCATCCCAAGAAACGCGCGCCTGCTGATGCGGTGCGTAACGTCTGCCATCTCGGCCCCCTTGCCGTGATCAGTACAACCCCTGCGTGACATCCGATCACGGAGCCGTTCCGACATGAAGACCTTCACGATCGGATTTGCCGAATACTTGCTCAACCAGGCGATTGCCCCGCCAGCCCGTGCGTCAGTTGGCGGTTCGGGTCGTGCTGCGACCACTGGCTTTCGCCGCGTAGAGGGCGCGGTCGGCGCGGACGACCAAATGTTCGACCGGTTCGAACGGTGTCCCCGTCGCGATACCAGCCGAGCAGCTCAGTCCGAGCGGGCGCGCGGTGCGCAGCCGGTCAATGGCTTCCTCGGCGGTCCTTTTGTCACGGACGGTGAGGAGGAGACCGAACTCGTCCCCACCAAGCCGGGCAAGAAGATCAGTGCCCCGCAGCAGGCGGCTCCAGGCCGCTGCCATGTCGCGCAGATACGCGTCGCCCGCGACATGGCCACCCCGATCGTTCACTCCCTGCGCAAGAGAACGAGAACTCGTGCGTCTCGGCGATACCTTGGCGCCGCCGTTCGATCTTGTCGTCAGCGAGTTCTCTGGCGTCGGCTTGTATGAACTCGAAAAGTGGTACGCCGATCATCTCGTCGACGCGGTAACCCATGAGCCATACGTCCGTTCACGAACGTCGTCACCGAGTTCGCGTCGATCATCCAGATGCTTCGTCGGTGAGCTCGACGATCTCGCGATAGCGGGCCGCACTCGCGGTTAGGACGAGTTCCGTTGTCTTGCACGGCGTGATGTCGATGTGGGTGACGACCACACACAACCTTGACCCTCGCGGTCCGTGCTCGCGACGACTCGAAGAATGAACCACCGGTCGCCGTCCGAGTAATCAACCTGGTCGGTCTCGGAGCACATTGTGAGCACCGCCTCCACCGTGTGGGCCACATTCGCGCCTTGGTTCGCGACGCTTCCCGTTACGCCGCGACAGGCCGCGATGTAGTCAGTTCCCAGGCGCGCCTGCATCAGGGCGCCACCCTCGGCCGTACCCATCGCGAGCCAGTGCCGGTTCACCGCCCGAATCACGCCGCCTACGTCGAGAACGGCGATCGCGGAGGAAGCGAGTCCACTACGGCCCAACCGAACGGCTCACGGCCGGTCGAATTTGCCACCGCGAAATTTCGGCCGAAGAGGTTCCAGGTTGACGCTCCGGCCCAGGTCAGGGCGCCGATGCTCCGTCGAGACGGTCGAGTGCTGACTGATCGAGATCCGCAACGGAGGCGGCCGCCGCGGCCTCCACCGGAGTGCGGGCCCCGACGATCGCCGCCACGCCGGGCTGGGCGACGACCCACCCGAGCGCCACCGACGTCATCGTCGTACCTAGCTCCCGGGCGACGTCGGTGAGCGCTCGCCTTGTTCGGGCTAGGCGCTCTTGGCTGGCGGTCTGAGCCCAGATGAGGCCTCGGCGCAGGTCGGTTGGGTCGAGCGCCGCGAGGTCGAAGCCCTCGGCGAGAAAGCCGCTGGCGAGCGGCGACCAGGCCAGAAAGGGCACCCGGTGCGCCCTGCACCACGCCAGGACTCCATCGCGTTCAGCGTCGCGGGACAACAGCGAGTACCGGTGCTGCACGACCGTCACCGGTCCCACGGCACGCGCCCTCTCCATCAAGGCGACCGGGTGGTTGGACAAGCCCGCGCCGCCTACGACGCCATCGGCCACGAGGTGCATCAACGCTTCCCATGTCGCCTCGATGGGGGTCGCGCGGTCGGGATCGTGCACTTGCACCACGTCGACGTGGTCCATGCGGAGACGTTCGAGACTCGCCCGCACGCCATCGCGGACACGCGCGGGCGACGCGTCCTCAAACGCGCGTCCGTCAGGTCCCCGTTGTGTGCCGCACTTGGTCAGAACCGTCACCGGGGCTCGGCCCGAGAGCGCCTGCCCAACGAGTTCCTCGGCGAGGCCCCATCCGTAGAACGGAGCCGTATCGATCCAGTCGATGCCCGCCTCGAGCGCGGCCTCGATCGTGGCGATCGACAGCCCATCGTCTTGAGGTCCCCACCACAGCGGACCGTCGCGCCGCGACGACAGCGGGGCGGTGCCGAGACCAACCGGCGATCGCAGGTGCATCGAGCTCGGTCTAGTACACCGCTGCCGCGGCCCAGCGCGTTCACCTTCCGACCAGAAATACCGCCACGCGATGGCCGGATCCCTGGGCCAAACGTCGAAGGCGCATCCGTGCCAGGCGCGCTCCAGGTCCGGGCGTTGCGACTCGACCCTCGCGTACGTGCCGCAGCGCCGGGGTTACCGTGCTGACGGTGCTGTCGCCTCGACGTCGAGATCGATGTGCGTCGACGTCGTTTCCTGCGATGGCGACACCACGATGGCGTTGCGTCCGTCCTCCTTCGCCAGATACAGCGCAGCGTCCGCGGCGCGCAGCAGCGCATTGACATCGCCGCTGTGGCTCAGCAGCGCGACGCCCACACTGGTGGTTATATCGATCGATTGGCTCGGGACGGCGACTCGGATCTCGGCAACGGCTGCGCGCAGACGCTCCGCGGCCCGCACGGCCCCGTCGATGCCCGTCGCCGGGAGCAAGACGAGGAACTCCTCACCACCCCAGCGGGCAACAATGTCACCGACACGACTCGCGGATCGCAACGCCCTTGCAGATGCCTGGAGGACGGCGTCGCCGACGTGATGACCATGGTGGTCATTGATCGCCTTGAAATGGTCGAGGTCGATCATCAGGGCGGCTAAGGGCTCGCGATGGCGGGCTGAGTGCCCGGCCGCCCGTTCGAGCATCTCGTCCATGGCCCGGCGGTTCGGCAGCCCGGTGAGCGCGTCGGTGCGTGCACTTCGACCGGCGTCGACGCGCGCCCGCCCCAGCCGGACTACGAGCAGCACGACCAGAACGCCGCACACGGCGAGCGCCCCCAGCAACGCCCAAGGCGCCCACCGCCCTCTACGCACCGGGGCGTACAGCTCGGCGGTCGGTGCGGTGAGCACGACCCGCCACGGCGTGCCTGCAACCTGCGCGACAGCAGCAGTGATTCGTCCCCTCCCAGTGTCGATCTCATTGACGCCGCTGGACAGCGTTCCGAGCGCCGCGGAAAATTGATCGGTCCGCCCGCCGTTGGCGAGCACATCACCGGAGCCGTCGACGAGGAACCCGTCGCCACCGGTGATGGGGTTGACCGACGCGAAGTAGGCGCCCAGCGGCGTCGTCGCCGGCGCGAATGCGCCGCTGAAAACACGCCGCCCCGAGACGCTCTCGAACGGGACGGCGACCGCGGTGACCGGGACACCCTCCGCCGCCGATGGCACCATCTCCGACACCGAGATCTGGCCCGCGACCGCGCTGCGAAGGTGGGCGTATTTGACGGTCATGTCTTGGCCGATCAGCTCAGGCCGGCTCGGCCAGACCTGCAGGAGGCGTCCCTTGTCGTCGAGCAGCACTGCCGCCTCGAGGCCGAGCGACTGGACGACCTGGTCGAAGTCCGCCTGGGCAGGCTGAGGCCCTACAAGGAGCCGATGGGCTTGTGCTTGCTCCCGCGCCGCGATGTCGTCGATGTAGGCGCGGGTGAAGGAAGCGGTCAGCGTCGCTCGGGTCTCGAACCGTTCGCTCAACGCGGCCTCGGCCGCCCCATTGGTCGTCCTGATGAGCACGACGAAGGGGGCCAGTAGCACGAGCAGGGTCACTGAGGCAGCACTAAGTAGTCGCCGACTGCTCGCCCGCTCGCGATCCGCCCCGTCGCGACCCATAGGGGTTTTTTCGGCACGGCAGTTCCGAACCTGAGGAACAGGTCGTATCGGGCCACCACCGGACCACGTCCGCAGCGCCTCTTCTGGTGGTCGGGACCGGCGTCGATCCGGTGACCCCGCGCTTTTCAGGCGCGTGCTCTGCCAACTGAGCTACCCGACCTTGGCGGTCCCGACGGGATTCGAACCCGCGACCTCCGGCTTGACAGGCCGGCGTGCACTCCAGACTGCACCACGGGACCGTGGCTCTGCGCACCCCCAACGGGATTCGAACCCGTGCCGCCACCTTGAAAGGGTGGTGTCCTAGGCCACTAGACGATGGGGGCCCGGCCTCGTTGGAGTTGAGCCGGTGCACTGTAGCAGCGACGCTTTGGGCCCCATCCAGCGAGATCCGCTACGCGCGGGGCTCCCACGTGACGCCCTCGGGAGTGTCTCGCACCTCGATTCCCGCGGCTTCCAGGCGCTCCCGGACCGTGTCAGCCAGCGTGAAGTCTTTGCCGGCCCGTGCCCTGTCGCGGAGGTCGAGCAGGGCGTCGACGAAGGGGGCGAGGAGTGCACGCGGATCGCGGGCGCCGAGCTCGGCCAGCTCACCGAGGCGCACGATCATCGATCGCAGCGTGGCGCGCGCCCGGTCGGGCTCATCGGACTGCAGCGTGTCCGCCGACCATTCCACGATGATGCGGTCGAGTTCCAGGACCGCGTTCACCGCGCCGGTGACATCGCGCCGCGCCAGCGCACCAGTGAAATCCGTTTCGAGACGCGCCGCATCGTCGAGCAACGGCGAACGTGCGGTTTGCGCCGCCCCCGCCGGCTCGCGAGCTCGTGGGCTGCGGACGATCGGTTCGCCACGCGCGGCGGTCTCCAACGCGTCGAATGCCACGACCTCGCCGCTGGCGAATGTGGTCGAGTGGCCGGCGACTCGCACCGTGACCACGCCGTTGCCCACGATGGAGGCGCGCCCCTCATCGAGGTCGAGCACCAAGCCCGTGTGCTCGTCAACGCCGAGCACGAACGCGCCGGGCGGCAGGTCCGGCTCGAGCGCGGCGAGCCGGCGTTCACCGAGATAGCAGTAGCGGGTGTCGTGGTGGCCGCCCTCCGCGTTGTCGTAGTGGGGGATCACTGCGGCGCGCAGACCGGTCGCGGCTTCGAGCAGGTTCAGACCCTCGCGCCAGTCGGGTGTCTCGCCCGCCTTGTAGATCTCGTAGACGGGAACGGTGGCGATGCCGAGTGTGAGCGCGGCCGCACTCGCGAACGTGACGGCTCCTCGGTCGTTGAGCTTGCCGGCGAGGAGGCTGGGCAGCGGGGTGCCCACCCATTGACGGAGGGCGTAGGTGGGGCTGCCGGGGCCGGCGAACACGTACGCGGCGGCCGCGATGCGGGCCATCGCGCGGTCGTGGGTGACGGCATCGACATCGGCCGCCGGAAAGCTCGCCACCGCGATTGGATGCCCGACGCTCTGTGCGAAGTACTCCTGCGCCCGCGCGGAGATGTCATCGGCGTTTTCCTGGAATCCGTAGGGAGTGTCGAGCAGGACAGCGGGCGCACCCACGCGCTCGAGGAGCATGCGATGCACCTTCACCATCGTTGGCGCCGTTTCGCCCGAACCCATGATCGTGAGGACCCGAGTCATGCGAGCGCTCCCAACGCGTCGGCGATGGCGATCGGGTGCTGCGCGTGGAGGTCGTGGTCACCCGCGATCCACAGGGCCGAGCCCCGGCGAAGGAGTGTCATGGCGAGCTCGATGGCGGCCTCCTTACCCGGTCGCGCTTCTGTGGTTTTCGCCGCGATCATCAGTACCGGTTCGGCAATCAGCGGATAGAGATCGCGCGGGTGGTGTTCCCAGAGCGCGCGGAGAATCGTCATGTGATGGGCGCGGCTGAGCCACGGCCGCACGGTGCCGTCGTCTCGCACTTCGAAGTTCGCGACCATTCCCTCGATGGCCGTATCCGACCAGTCGCGGTGTGTGGCTCGCATCGCGGCCTCGAGGCGCGACGCGGGCATGCCTTCGAGATGCGGGGGAGCCAGCCGTTCGGCGCATTCCTCCCATGTTCGGAACTCGTCGGCGAGTTCGATGAAGCCTCCGTCGACGCACGCCACGGCGTGCGTCAGTCCGGGGAAGCGGGCCGCGAGCTCGATGACGGCGTTGCCCCCCCATGACTGGCCGGCCACCACGGGCTGCTCGCCTCCCAGGGACTCGACCACCGCGCGGAGATCGTCGGTGATGGTGATGAAGTCGTACCCGACGCCCGCTTTTGTCGACTGACCGTGGCCACGGAGGTCGACGGCCACGACCCGGTGCCCGCGAGCGGAGAGCTCCTGGGCGACGCCGTCCCACATACGGGCGTTGGAGGCCAGCCCGTGGACAAGGAGCATCGGCCGGCCGGTGCCCTCCCAGTCATACGCCCACTCATAAGCATGGAGCGTGATGCCGCTGCCGATCGCGAGGTGCCGAACGCCCTGCATCTCGACCGACAGTACGTGAGGGGCGACGCGTAGGGTTCGCTGATGGGGCTCCCTCGGCACATCGCGGCGGCGGCGGTCGGCTATTTGGCGGGCACGATCCCTTCGGCCGACATTGCCGCGCGGCTGGCGTCGGGTGGCACGACCGATCTTCGCTCGGAGGGCAGTGGCAATCCCGGCGCGGCGAACGCGATCAGGATCCTCGGTCCGGCGTGGGGGTACAGCGTGATGGCGGCCGACATCGGCAAGGGCGTGGCGGCATGCCTCGCGGGCCGGATGATCACCGGTGAGGTCGGCGCCCATGTCGGTGGCACCGCGGCGGTGGTCGGCCATTGCTTTCCGATGTGGAACGGGTTTCGGGGCGGCAAAGGTGTCGCGACAAGCGTGGGTCAGTGCCTCGCGACGTTTCCGCCTTACACGCCGATCGATTTCGCCGTCGCCGCCGCGACGACCACGTCGGCGCGGTGGAAGCGGCAGGCGGCCGCGGCGACCCTGGTCGCTTCCGTGTGTTGGGTCGGCGGCGCGGTGCTGTGGTGGCGCAGGGGCTGGCCCAACTGGTGGGGACCAAAGCCCACCGCGGCCCTTCCCGTCGCGGCGGCCGCGAGCAGCGCCGTTGTGCTCTACCGGTTCGCCACCAGCCGCGCTCCCGCCACGAAGATGTCGGCATGATCGGAATCTGCACCGACTCCAACGCGCAGCTCCCTCCTTCGCTTGTCGATCGCTACGCGATCGAGGTGGTCCCGATCACCGTCACTATCGACGGCATCGAGTATGCGGAGGGCGTCGACCTCGACGCGGACGCGTTCTACGCGCGTTTTGCCGGCGGCGCGACTCCGCAGGTATCCACGGCCCAACCGAGCCCAGGCCGGTTCGCCGAGGCGTACCGGCGACTCGTCGATCGTGGCGCGTCCGAGATCATCAGCATCCACGTCAGTGCAACCGTGTCCGGCACCTTGAACAGCGCGCGGCTCGCGGCCGGAGAAGCGCCGGTCAATGTGCATCTCGTCGACTCCGGCACCGCCAGCTTCGGCGTCGGGTGCTGCGTTTGGGAGGCCGCCGAGGCGCTCGTCGACGGCGCGACGGTTCGCGAGTCAATCGAGGTTGCCCAGACGCTGGCCCGCACGATCGGCAACGTGTTCGTCGTCGGCGCGCTCGATCTCGTCCGCCAGGGTGGGCGCCTCGACCCCACCCGCTCTCCGTCGACCGACACCGTGCCGGTGCTGTCGCTTGTCGAGGGAAAGGTGACGGTGATTGCCACCGCCTCCGACCTCGTCGCGGCCACGGCGGTAATGGCTTCGTACGTGCGCGCCTGGGGCACGGGCCTGAAGGTGGCAATAGGTGTGGCCGATCGGGAGGGTGCGCCGCTCTCCGACGCGCTCGAGGCCGCCCTCACCAACGCGGTTGAGGTGCATGAAGTGCTGCGTTACCGCATCGGACCGAGCGTGGGCGTGCACACTGGTCCTGGTACTGCGGGTGCATTCTTTTTCCCTACCGTGGATTGATCGCCTCGACCATCTGCTCCAGGAGCCAGCTGAGATAGCTGTAGAGGGCGAACGTCGCCACCTCCGGGTCATCGTCGGCGACGGCGTTGAGATCGAGCTCTTCACTGATGTCGAGTCGTGTGCCGAGCACGAGTCGCAGATCGTTGACCACTCCCATCCACGCGCCGAGCTGATCCTCGTCGAGGTGCTCCTCGTCGATGGTGGCGGTGACGGTGTCGATCGCCTCTAGCCGCCGGGCAACGAGGTCGTCGTGCACGAACGCACGAAACTCGGCGTCGGCCGCCGGGTCGTTTGCGTAGGCCGTCGGGTAGAGGCGGCGCAGGTCGGCGTCGGCGTCGTCCACGACGAGCTCGCGCAGCTGCCCGACAACCGACCGCAGGACCGCGCGCTCCTCGACAGGGAGATGCAACCGAAACGATCCGTTCCGAGCCCTCTCGACACGCCGGCGGGCCACTCAGACGTCCTGCTCCATCGTGGCCCACAACCGGTACTCGTGGAGCCGGAAGACATCGAGCTCGGCCTTTTCGCGCGTGCCGTTCGAAACCACGGCCCGTCCCTTGTGGTGCACATCGAGCATCAGTGAGGTGGCCTTCTCCAGGCTGTAGCCGAACAGCTTCTGGAACACCCACGTCACGTACGACATCAGATTGATCGGGTCGTTCCACACGATCACGACCCACGGACGGTCAGGCTCCAGCGCGTTCTCGTCGACCGGCTTCTCCACCTGAGCTGGTGCGGTCGACATTGGCGAATTGTCCCAGACCCCGCCACGACCCCGAGGATTGAGCCAGTTGGTTACGCCTCGGCGGTGGGTCGTAGGCTCGCCCGCGTATGGCCACCGCCAGCCGACCCCTCGTGCCGTCGCGCCTGGCGTGGGGTCATGGCGACCGCACCCGCCCCGCCCGCTCGCGCGCTGGCGCGTACATCGCGCTCACCAAGCCCCGGATCATCGAGTTGTTGCTCGTCACCACCGTTCCAACAATGGTGGTCGCCCGCGGTGGGTGGCCGCGCTGGTCGCTCGTCGCGCTCACTCTCGTCGGGGGCACGCTCGCGGCGGGCGGAGCCAACGCCTTCAACATGGTGGCCGACCGAGACATCGACCGGCTGATGCAACGCACCCGCAATCGCCCCCTCGTCACTGGTGAGATCACGCCGCGGGCCGCGTTCGCCTTTGCCGTTGGCCTCGAGGTGGCGGCCTTCGCGGTGCTCGCGATCGGCGTCAACCTGTTGTCGGCGGTGCTGGCACTGTCGGCCACCGCGTTCTACGTCTTCGTCTACACCCTGTGGCTCAAGCGCACGTCGCGCCAGAACATCGTGATCGGCGGCGCAGCCGGCGCGGTACCCGTGCTTGTGGGATGGGCAGCGGTCACCGGTTCGCTCGGCTGGGCGCCCTGGATCCTGTTCGCCATGATTTTCGTGTGGACGCCACCCCATTTCTGGGCGCTCGCCATCAAGTACGCCGACGAGTACCGGTCTGCAGGCATCCCGATGCTCCCGGCGGTGGCGCCGGTGTCGGAGACGGCGCGCCAGATGCTTGCCTACACCGCGGTCTTGGTGGCGCTGTCGCTCGTCCTCGCGCCGGTGGCCGACCTCGGGGCGCTCTACATCGCGGTCGCGGCGGTGTGCGGCGGCGTATTCCTGCTCCTCGGGGTCGACCTGAAGCGTCGGCCCGACGTGGCCCGGTCGATGAGGCTCTTCAGCTACTCGATCACCTACGTCACGCTCCTCTTTGTTGCCATGGCGGTCGACGTCCTGCTCCGCGCATGACCCTGCGCCTGCTGCCGCGACGAACTTCGTGGCGCCGCGCGACGGCTGTGTAGAGTCCGCGGCGACATCCGACCGTCTCCTCGTCGCCCGCGTCCGCCGCAACCCTGTTGGTGCGCCCATGACCATCACCGAGACAAGACCAGAGACGGCCGACGCTGGCGACAGCACGACCGACCCTCGGGGCGTGGTCGTCGGGTGGGTGACGACGGGCGATCACAAGCGCATCGGCCGGTTGTACATCGCGGCGTCCCTGGCGTTCATCGCGGGCGCGCTGGTGATCTCGTGCCTGCTCGGCTTCGAGCGCGCCTCGACCAGCGGCACGTTCCTAAGGGCCGACTCTATTGGTCAGCTGTTTTCGCTTTCGAGTATCGGCGCGGTGTTCCTGGGTGTCGTACCGCTCCTCATCGGCATCGCGGTCTACGTCGTGCCGCTGCAGGTCGGGGCCCGGACCATCGCCTATCCCCGCGCCGCGGCCGCGTCGTTCTGGGTGTGGCTCATCGGTTCGGGAATGTTAATCGTGGCGTACGCGGCCAACGGTGGGCCCGGCGGCGGCAAGGAATCGGCGGTCGATCTGTTCACCCTCGCCTATGGCCTGGTGCTGCTCGGTCTCTTGACCGCGGCGGTCTGCGTGGCGAGCACCGTGCTCGTTCTGCGCGCTCCCGGCATGCGCCTCGAGATGGTGCCGGCGTTTACGTGGGCCTCGCTCGTGCAGGCCGTCATGTTGCTGCTGACAGTGCCCGTCCTGCTGGCGAACCTCATCTATCTGTACGTCGATCATCGCTACGCACGATCCGCATTCGGCGGCAACTTCGGTATGGGTGCCTACATTGCGTGGGCCACGCGTCAGCCGCAGACCTACCTTTACGCCGTCCCCGTACTGGGGTTCGTCGCCGAGGTGGTGCCGGTCTTCGCGCGGGCTCGCCTCGCGATGCATTCAGTCGTGCTCTTTGCGATCGGTCTCGCGGGGCTTCTCGGCTTCGGGGCGTTCACCCAGGCCCAGTTCGCCGCCGGCTACAGCCATCAGGCGCTGAACATCATCATGAGCTTGGCCGCTCCCGTCCCGCCCCTTCTCGTGCTGGGGGTGTGTGCGCTCACACTGCGCGCCCACCGACCCAAGCTCGCCGCGCCGCTCGTCTTTGGCCTGACCGCGGCGGTGATGTACCTGGCGGGCACGGCCATGGGCGCCTTCACCTTCTTTCCGAAGCTGCACCTCGTCAACACAGTCTGGGAGGAGGCCCATTTCGACTACGTGGTTTTCGGGGGCCTGCTCGCCGGACTCGGCGCGCTGACGTACTGGGCGCCCAAGATGTCGGGCCGGCTGGTCGCCGACCGCCGCCTGCTGGGGCTTGGCCTGCTCGGGTTCGTGGCGCTCGCCGCCTTCGCGCTTCCCCAGGTGATCAACGGCATCATCCACCAGCCGCTGGCCACGGTCGATTTCACCACCGGCAACGAACCGCTCAACCTGGTGTCGGGTATCGGGGCGGTTGTCTTGGCCCTCGTCGTGCTCGGCGTCGCCGCGGTCATTCTGAACGGCGCCCGTCGCGGGGACGAAAGCGGTGCCGACCCATGGGGCGGCCACACCCTCGAATGGGCCACGACATCACCGCCGCCACCCGCGAACTTCAGCCAGCCGATCGGCGTTGTGGAGTCTGAACGGCCTCTGCTCGACCAACAGGAGGGCTCGTGATGCTCGCGCTGCCCCCGGCGCCTGCGCCGCCTCGGCCGCGGCTGTTGCTGGTAGGAACCGCACTCGTTTGCGCCGCCGGGTCGATGTTGTTCACGGGCCTGCTCGCGATCTATCTGCAGGCCCGAGAGACGGCGGGGGGCACCACCGCCGCGTGGTTCCCGCGTGGCGTACAGGTGCCCGAGATCGCGGCCAACATCTTGGTGATCACCATGATCGGCGCGGTCATCGTTGCCAGCTGGGCCGTCTATGCCGTCCGGAGGGGTGCTCGTACTGACGCCTACGTCGCCCTTGCGGCACTGGCGATCTTCGGTATCGCGGTCCTCAACGCTCAGGTCTACATCTGGCGCCAAATGAAGGTCGGCCTGCTCAAACCGGCCGGGCAGCCGTTCCCGCTCTACTTCTATTCGACTACAGGCACGCTGTTTGCTGCATTGCTCACGGGCATCGTCTTCACCGCCGTGGTGGTGTTTCGTACCCTCGGGGGCCATTCGACGCCGAAGGACTCCGAAGGCCTCATGGCCCTCACGCTGTACTGGTATTTCCTTGCCGCCGCGACCGTCGCGGTGTGGTTCGTCGTCTACGTGAACAAGTAAGGCGATTGATGTTCACCACCGGATCGAAGCTGTTCTTCGGATATGCGGCACTGGCGCTCGCGTCCGCACTCGTGTTCGCGATCGGGAGCGAGCACGAGTCGTGGCTGTTCGCTGTCTTCGTCCTCGTGTCTTTGGCGGCGACGACGGCGTTTCTCGGTGTGATCGTCGTGGCATTTCGCGATGGGGCGGTCGAGACGGGCGCGGTCGAGGCGGTCTCAGCGGCTGACGCCGAAGGCACGGCGGGCGGCAATGGTGTGGCCCCGACCCCGTGGCCTCTCGTGGTCGCGTTCGGTCTCGGCCTCATCGCCGTCGGTGTCGTGACCGACTCACGGTATTTCGTGGGCGGCATCATCGTTTTGGTCGCCGCGATCATCGAGTGGATGGTGGCGGCCTGGGCCGACCGCGCGTCGGCCGATCCTGAATACAACCGCTCCCTGCGCGCCCGCTTCCTGCATCCGATCGAGTTCCCCCTCGCCGGATTGCTCGTCGCCGGCCTGGTCATCTACGGCTTCTCACGCGTCATGCTCGCTATCTCGAGAAACGGCTCGTTCATCGCGTTCACCGGAATCGGTGTCTTGGTACTGGGCGCCGGTGTGCTCGTGGCGCTGCGGCCGCAGCTCGGGCGTCGTGTCGTGTCATCGATCCTCGCTCTCGGCGCCGCGGGCCTGCTCGTGGCCGGCATCGTCTCGGCCGTCAACGGCGAGCGCAACTTCGACGAGGAGCGGGCGGAGGCGGCCCCGAATGCGGTCTCCGACCCAGCGAATACGTTCGCCACGCTGACGTTGTCCGACGGCGGATTCAACGTGAACAAACTTCAGGTCGGGAAGGCGGCGACCGCGAACATCTTGGTGCACAACAACGCGTCGGAGCCCGCCACGTTCGTCGTGGATGGTCGTTACAAGGACGCCACGGGAGCCAGCAAGGGCACGGTATTCAGCACGAAACCAATCAAGCCGGGTAAGACCGGTTTGCTGACGATCCGGCTCACTCGATCGGGCGCCTACCCGTACACGGCGCAATTCGAAAACGGAACCTCCGTCAGCGGCACGTTGACGGCGCCGTGATGACATCAGGGTTTCGGGCTCGGCGCCATGCTGCGCCTACCATCGAACCCGTGCGCTCCCGTCCCCGCCGCGTCGCCGTCGCCGGTGTCGCCCTGCTCGGTCTGGTGCTGGCGGGCTGCGCGAACAAGGGGCCCGAGTCGACCTTCCGGCCCGAAGGAAAGTACGCGCAAAAGATCGACAATCTGGCCCGGCCGTGGTTCTACATCGCCGGTGTCGTGGGCTTGTTGGTGTTCGGCGTGGTGGTCTACATCATCTTCAAGTACCGCGCTCGCGCGGGCGACGAGCGAGTGCCGCGTCAACTCCACGGCAACACACCGCTCGAGATCATGTGGACCGCGGCACCCGCGGTGCTGCTGACTGTGATGGCGTACTTCACCGTGACCACGGTGATCAGCGTGAACAAGACGGCTAAGTCCCCGATGGTCATCGAGGTCTACGGCCAGCAGTGGTGGTGGGAGTACGACTACACGGGTCCCTACGCAGGCATCGTCACCGCTACCGATCTCGTTATTCCGGCCAAGACCGAGATCCAGTTGAAGATCTCTTCGCGCGATGTCGTGCACTCCTATTGGCTTCCCCGCCTCAACGGCAAGCGCGACGCCGTTCCCGGTCGCACCCAGCCGATGAACATCGAGGCCGACACGCCGGGCGTCTACATGGGTCAGTGCACCGAGTTCTGCGGCCTGTCACACGCCAACATGCGCGAGCGCGTCATCGTGCTTTCGGAAGCCGACTTCGCGACGTGGGCGGCCAACCAACTCAAGCCTGCGGCCGCCCCCACCGATGCGGCGGCCGTGCGGGGCGCCCAGTCGTTCGCGCAGAGATGTTCGAGCTGCCACCAGATCAACGGTTCGTATGTCGACGCGGCGGGCAAGACCGTGCAGTTCGCGCCGGTCGACGCCTCGGTCTCGTTGGTATCGGGGGTGGCACCGAACCTCACGCACCTGATGAGCCGCGGCGTTTTCGCGGGCGGTACTTACGATCTCCATGTCGACGGCGATCCGGCGAAGCCGCTGAACCGCCCTGACCTCGAGGCCTGGCTGCGCAACCCCAGCAGCCGCAAACCCATGGCACCCGACGAGCGCCGAGGCATGCCCAACCTCGGACTCACCGAGAGCCAGATCGATGATCTGATCGCCTACCTCTCGACGTTGAAGTAGGAGACGAGCTCTATGGCCATCATTGAGAGGAAGCCGTCGCTGGAGCTGGCGCCCGCTGGTGGCGTCACGCCGAGGGCGGCCGCCGGCGTCTTCGCGCGACCGACTTCGGAGACGGGTTGGAAGAGCTGGGTCACCACCATCGACCACAAGAAGATCGGGATCCTGTACGGGGTATCGGCGCTGTTCTTCTTCCTCGTGGGTGGGGTCGAGGCGCTGCTGATCCGTCTGCAGTTGGCGCAACCCAACGGCAAGATCCTGGGTGCCCACACCTACAACGAAATGTTCACGATGCACGGCACCACGATGATCTTCCTGTTCGTGATGCCGATGGCCGCAGCGTTCGGCAACTACATGGTGCCCTTGCAGATCGGCGCCCGCGATGTCGCGTTCCCGCGCCTGAACGCGTTCGGGTTCTGGTGTTTCCTCTTCGGTGGCTGCTTCCTCTATCTGTCGTGGTTCTTCGGCGGTGCCCCCGACGGGGGTTGGTTCGCCTACGCGCCGAATACCGGCTCGTTGTTCTCGAGCAGCCACGGCATGGACTTCTACGCGCTCGGGCTCCAGATCACCGGTATCGCCTCGCTTACGGGTGCCATCAACCTGATCGTGACGATCCTCAACATGCGCGCGCCGGGTATGACCCTCATGAAGATGCCGATCTTCACGTGGATGGTCTTGGTCGTCCAGTTTCTGCTCGTGTTCGCCATCCCGGTGATCTCGGTCGCGCTGTTCCTGCTTCTGTTCTGGAGGCAGTTCGGCGCCAGGTTCTTCGATCCGGGGTCGGGTGGTGATCCGCTCCTTTGGCAGCACCTGTTCTGGTTATTTGGCCACCCGGAGGTGTACGTCCTGATCTTGCCCAGCTTCGGCATCGTGTCGGAGGTGCTGCCGGTCTTCTCGAAAAAACCGCTGTTCGGGTATCCGTTCGTGGTGTTCTCCGGTGTGGCCATCGGCTTCATGGGGTGGGGGGTCTGGGCGCACCACATGTTCGCCTCGGGCATCGGGCCGATCTCCGTTGCGGTCTTCTCGGCGACCACGATGTTCATCGCGGTTCCCACCGGCGTGAAGATCATCAACTGGCTGGCCACGATGTGGGGCGGCAAGTTGCAGTTCACGACGGCGATGCATTTCGCGATCGGCCTCGTGGTGATGTTCACGATAGGCGGCCTGTCGGGAGTCACTCACGCCATCTCACCCTCCGATACGCAGCAGACCGACACCTATTACATCGTCGCCCACTTCCACTACGTGCTGTTCGGCGGCGCCGTCCTCGGCCTGTTCGCCGGCTTCTTCTACTGGTGGCCGAAGGTGTTTGGCCGCATGCTCGACGAGCGTCTCGGCAAGATCACGTTCTGGCTGATGCTCATCGGCCTAAACCTCACGTTCGGACCGATGCACATCGTCGGATTGCAGGGCCAACCTCGGCGCCAGTACCACTACGCCACCGGCCTGGGCTTCGACATGTGGAACGTCATCGAGACGATCGGGGCGTTCACGATCGCCTCTGGGGTCGGGTTGTTCGTCATCAACGCCATCAAGAGTCGCAAGGGGCCCAAGGCTGCTCTCGACCCGTGGGACGCGCGTTCGCTCGAGTGGCTCTCGTCCAACCCACCGCCTCCCCACAACTACGACTCCACCCCCACGGTGCATTCGATCGACGAGTTCTTCCACCGCAAGTACGAGGAGGACGAAGCAGGCGAGCTGAAGAAGGTGGCCACGGCCGAAGAGCTCTATGAAAAGCGGGTGATCGACGAGCACATCCACATGCCGTCACCGTCGTATTGGCCGATCGTCGTGGCGTTCGGACTGCCCGTCGTGGCCGCCGGCCTGATCTTCAGCCGCTGGTTCTCGGTGGTCGGTGGGCTCACCGTGTTGCTCGGTCTCTACGCGTGGGCGCTGGAACCGGCTACCGCCCCTGAGCTGCCCGATCAACACCATGACCCGGAGGGGCCGGCCAGCACGGAGGTGGCCACCGTTGGCTGACACCACCGTGCACGCGCCGGTGGTGCACCACACCTCCACCGGGCTGTCGCACACGAAACTCGCGATGTGGTTGTTCCTCGGCTCTGACTGCCTGCTGTTTGGCGGCCTCATCTCCACCTACATGCTCTACCGCGGCCGCACGAACGGAGGACCGAGCGGGCGCGACGTGTTCGATATCCCGTTCACGTCGATCAGCTCGTTCGTGTTGCTCATGAGCTCACTCACGATGGTGCTCGCCGTGACATCGTCGGCCCGCGGCGACTGGCGGAGCTCTCGTGTGTGGCTCATGACCACGGCCCTGCTCGGCGCCACCTTCGTCGGCGGCCAGGTCTATGAGTTCACCGCGTTCTACCGCGGAGGCCTCGGCTACACCACGAACCTGTTCGGCTCGAGCTTTTACACACTCACCGGCTTTCACGGCGCCCACGTAACGGTCGGCATCATCATGTTGTTGTCGCTTTACGTCGGCACGATGAAGGGCGACATCGGCCCCGACCGCGCGGAGACCATCGAGATCATCGGCCTGTACTGGCACTTCGTCGACATCGTGTGGATCGTGATCTTCACCCTCGTCTACCTGTTGCCGGCCTGAGGAGACGCTTGTGAGCACCGCCGCCGCGGAGACCGACTCCATCCCCGAGGTGCACACGGGGGAACGCCCGCACCCCCACGACATCTTCTACGTGAAGATCGCGCTCGCCCTCGCGGCGATGACCGGGCTCGAGGTATCGACCTACTTCGCCAACTTCGGCGGGTTCCAGTTGCCCGTGCTGCTCATCTTGATGGCGGTGAAGTTTGTGATGGTCGTGTTGTTCTTCATGCACCTGCGGTTCGATTCGCCGATCTTCGGGCGACTGTTCTGGACGGGTCTCATCCTCGCCCTTCTCGTGTACATCGCCGCGCTCAGCACGTTCCAGTTCTGGTCGTCGTGAACCGAGACATCGGGTGCTCGCCGTCGTAAACGCCTGGGCCTTCCAGCCGCACCCGGAGGTTTGGCTCCTCGTCGGCGGCCTGATCGCGGGTTACGTCTATATGGTGCGCAGGGTCGGCCCACAGGCGGTCCCCGCCGGGCATCCGATCGTGACGCGAAGGAACGTCGCGTGCGCGATGGCGGGCATCGCCCTTCTCTGGGTGGCGAGCGACTGGCCGATGCACGACGTGGGCGAGCGCTACCTCTACAGCGTGCACATGCTCCAGCACATGATTTTCGCCTACTTCATGCCGCCATTGCTGCTGTTGGCCATACCCGAGTGGATGGCTCGTCTGCTCGTCGGCGAGGGTCGCACGTACACCGCCATGCGTTGGCTCACTCGTCCGGTTGTAGCGGCCGTGCTGTTCAACCTCGTGGTGATGGTCACACACGTGCCTGCCGTCGTGAACCATTCGGTCGCGAGCGGGCCCTTGCACTACGGCCTGCACGCGCTGCTCGTCGTGTCGGCTCTCTGTATGTGGATGCCTCTGTGTGGCCCGCTTCCGGAACTCCGCATGACGGCCGCCGGGAAGATGATCTATCTGTTCGCCCAGTCGATCGTGCCCACCGTCCCGGCCGGTTGGTTGACGTTTGCCGAGGGGGCCGTCTACAAGAGCTACACGAAGGCGCCGGTGCGAGTGTTCAGCCTTTCTGTAACCGACGACCAGCAACTAGCCGGCGCGATCATGAAGGTCGGCGGCTCCGTTTTCTTGTGGACGATCATCGTGGTGTTGTTCTTCACGCGGTTTGCCAAGAACTGGGAGGCCGACAACAGCTACCGGCGCCGGATCCCGGACGCCGAGGTCGTCGGCAACGACGAGGTGACGCTCACCTACGACGAGGTCACGCGCGCGTTCGACACCGTGCCGGCGCCATCCGAGCCGAAGTAGCTACTCCCAACGGAAGGTCGCCGCGGCGGCCGCCGGCGCGATGACGGCCCACACCACGAGCACGACCCACGCACGCGCGGGCACCGACAGCCCCTTCGTGAGCGCCCCGTGGAGGGCATCGCTCAGCGCGCCCGAGGGCAGGGCGCGCGCCACGCTCCGTAGGCCACTGGGCAATTTGGTGAGCGGGATCACCATGCCCCCGACCAGCAGAAGCACGAGGTAGAGCCCGTTCGCCGCGGCCAGGTTGACCTCGCCGCGGAGCCGTCCCGCCATCAGCAAACCGACGCCCGCGAACGCGGCGGTGCCCAAGAGCACCGCGCCGAGCGACGCCGGCCAGCCCGACCCGGCGTGCCATCCGAGCGCGAAGGCGACCGGGATCAGCACGGCGAATTGCCCGAGCTCGATGGCCAGCACGGACGCGACCTTGGCCGCGACGAGACGCGGGCGCCCGAGTGGGGTGGCGCCGAGCCGTTTGAGCACGCCGTAGCTGCGTTCGAATCCGGTGGCGATGCCGAGCCCCACCATCGCGGTCGACATGACGGCGAGAGCGAGGATGCCCGGCGCGAGGAAGTCGATGCCCTTGGCCGTGCCGGTGGGCAGCACGTCGACGAGGCTGAAGAACACGAGCAACAGCACCGGGATGCCCAACGTGAGCAGAAGGCTCTCGCCCCGGCGGGCGGTAAGCGTCACCTCCACGCGGGTCTGGGCGAGCAGCTTGTTCACCGTCGCCGCCGAGACGTTGGTAGCGAACTTTCGGTCCCCTCGGTCGTGAGGCGAAGGAAGACGTCCTCGAGGCGTTGACGTCCGGCGCGCAAATCGGCGAGGGGCAGTTGGTTCTCCGCGAGCCACGCCGTCAGCGCCGCCACGTTCTCGGGGGTGGCGGCCACCGCGGCGACGTACTCGCCGGCACTCGCTTCCACGACGGCGCCGCCGAGGCGCGCCCCGAGCGTGGTGATGTCGATACCCGCGGGCGCGCCGAACCGGATCTCGTGACCCGCGCCCTTGGCCATCAGCTCGGCCGTGGTTCCCTCCGCGACCAGCCGGCCATGGTCGACGATGAGAACGCGGTCGGAGAGCCGTTCGGCCTCGTCGAGTTCGTGCGTGGTGAGGACGACGGCCGTGCCTTCGTCGGCGAGGGCCCGCACCACTCGTCGCACAACCTGACGGCCGCTCACGTCGAGACCGGCGGTGGGCTCGTCGAGGAAGGCGACGTCGGGACATCCGGCTAGCGCGAGCGCGAGCGACAGTCGCTGTTGCTCCCCGCCGGACAGTTGCTTCCAGGTGCGACCCGACTTGTCGGAGAGGCCAACGAGTTCGAGCAACTCGTCGGCGGCGCGACGGTGGTCGTACAGAGCGCAGAACAGTCGCGCTGCCTCGCCCACCCGGATGCCGGGATAAATACCGCCGCGCTGGAGCATCACGCCCATCCGGGCGGTGAGCGCGTGGTGATCGGCGATTGGATCGAGTCCCAGCACCCGCACGCTGCCTTGCGTCGGACGCCGATAACCCTCGAGTGTCTCTATGGTCGACGTCTTGCCCGCGCCATTCGGTCCCAGAATCGTGGTGACCTCTCCCGCGCGTGCCGTCAGTGAGAGCTCATCGACGGCCACGACATCGCCGTAGCGCACCACGAGCTGCTCGACTTCGACCGCGGGCACGATTGGCCACGGTAGCCAAGGGCCTTGCCGATTACCCTGCCCGCCCATGCTCGACGTGAGGAGGTTGCGCAACGACCTCGAGGCGACCAAGGCCGCGATGGCCCGGCGCCACGATCCCGAGTTGCTCATCCAACTCGACGAAGCGGCTGCCCTCGACGCGCGTGAGCGCGATCTGGTGGCCCGGCGCGACGATGCCCGCAAGAGGGTCAACGAGATTTCCAAGCAGATCGCCGGCCTGCGCCGGGCGGGGGAAGGCGAAGCCGTTAAGGCGCTCATGGACGAGAGCCGCGTGGTGGGTGACACCGAACGCACTGTCGCGGCCGAGGCCGCAGCGGTGGCGGAGCGGGTGCGCGATCTGCTGCTGCGGATCCCGAATCTTCCGAGTGATCTGGCGCCCGATGGAACGGGCCCCGACGACAACGTGGTGCGGCGCGTAGACGCGCCCGACCCTTCCAGCTACGCGGAGTATCAGCGTGTTCCCCATTGGGAAGTCGGCGCCGCCCTTGGCATTTTGGATCTCGAACGAGCCACGAAGATCTCCGGCTCGATGTTCACCATGCTCCGCGGACTCGGCGCAACGATGTCTCGAGCGATGTGTCAGTTCGCGCTCGATCGTCATGCCGATGCGTTTGAAGAGATCCGGCCGCCTTCGCTCGTCACCACCGCCACGCTCACGGCCACAGGGCAGCTGCCGAAGTTCGCCGACGACGCCTATCACCTCGAACGCGACGACCTGTGGGCCATCCCGACGGCCGAGGCTCCGCTCACGTCGGTGGCGCGCGACGAGATCCTCGAAGAGGGCGGCCTCCCGCTGCGCCTGATGGCCTACACGCCCTGCTTCCGGCGCGAGTCCGGATCCGCCGGGCGCGACACGCGGGGCATGCTCCGCAACCACGAGTTCGACAAGGTCGAGATCTTCGCGGTATCGACACCGCAGCAAGCTCCCGCGCTCCTCGAAGAGTTCGTGGCGCGGGCCGAGAGCACCGTCGCCGCGCTCGGGCTCGCGTCCCGAGTGGTCGAGATTTGCACGGGCGACCTCGGTCAAAGCCACCACCGCAGCATCGACATCGAGGTCTATGCCCCTGGCAGCGCGATGTGGCTCGAAGTCAGCTCGGTGAGTTGGTTCAGTGACTACCAAGCCCGTCGGGCGAACATCCGTTACCGGCCGAGCCAGGGCAAAGGCACCGACATCGCCCACACGCTGAACGGCTCCGCGCTCGCGGTGCCGAGAGTGTGGGCGGCCATCGTCGAGACCAATCGCCAGGCCGACGGCTCGGTGGCGATCCCGGAAGCGCTGTGGCCGTACACGCGGGGCGCACGCGTCATACCGGCCGAATAATGCGAGAAGCTGGGGCGATGGGGATAGCCGATCTGCGTACGGAGTACGAATCCGCCGGTCTCGACGTCGCCGACGTCTTGGCCAATCCCGTCGAGCAGTGGCTGCGCTGGTATGAGGACGCCGTGGCCGCCGGGGCCTACGAGCCGAACGCCATGGTGCTGAGTAGCGTCGATGCCGACGGCCATGCCGATGCCCGCTTCGTGCTCGTGCGCGAAGTCGACGAGCGCGGCTTCACGTTCTACACAAACCTCAAGAGCGCCAAGAGTCAGGAGTTGGCGCAGGCTCCGCAGGCCGCGCTCACCTTCGGGTGGCTCGAACTGCACCGGCAGGTGCGGGTGCGCGGTCACGTCATCGCGGGGTCGCCTGAAGAAGCCGACGCCTACTTCGCCTCCCGGCCGAGAGGCGCCCAGGTGGGTGCATGGGCGTCGCCCCAGAGTGAGGAGATTTCCGGCCGCGAGTGGCTCGAAGAGCAGGTGGCCACTATCGAGGCGCGCTACGACGGCACGGCCGTGCCCCGCCCACCGCATTGGGGCGGTTGGCGACTCGTGCCCATCGCGGTGGAGTTCTGGCAGGGACGGCCGAACCGCCTGCACGATCGGGTGCTCTACACGCGGGTCGCCGCGGGGACATGGAGGATCGCGCGCCTCAGCCCATAAACGCGGCGGCTACCTCAGTGAGCGCGCCGACGAGTGCCTCGGTATGCGGGTTGAGTCCGGGACCCTCCCAGTCGGCCCACAGCGGCGTCGTGCCTCGCACCCGAGGGGGCAGTTCCAGCTGGACGCCGCCGAGTCGGGGCCGGTTCACCGGGTTGTCGGGGTGGAGACCTCGGAGATCACGCGGGATCGACTCGATATCGGTGACCACCTCGTAGGCGGGCAGGGCGCGCCGCAACGACACCCCGAGGGTGTCAGCCAGCGCGCGATTCGAGCCCCCGAGGAGAAGCGACGTCCACATTCCGGCCCGGCCGTACCCGTGCACGGTGATCACGATGTCGACATGGTCGAGGAACGCGGCGAGTCGCGGCGAGTGCTCGGGGCGGACGTCGGTGGAAGGGACGTGCCACCGCAGATCGGACGGTTGGACGACGCCGTAATACGACGCGCCCGCCCGTTCGGCCGAGGCGGCCGCGATCACGTCGGTCATCTCCTCGAGGTTGCCGCCGTGGAAGGCCATGATCCCAAACGTTGAGCGCAACTCGCAGTGCTCGGTGACACCAGGATGGGCGAGCAGGGCGTCGAACATCAGGCGGGCCGCCGGCGGCGCAGCACCACGAAGGCCAACGCGGTGGCGACCACCGCGCCGAGCGCGAGGCCGAGCGTCACCGCGCCTGTTTCAGTGATCCAGCTGGTGATGCTGTTGGCCCAACCCTCGACCCGATTGGCCAGCTCACCGCCGGTGTCTGATTTCGTCCCGTAGTCGGTGGTGATGTTGAACAGCCAGTAGTACACGAGGTAGGCACCAACGACGATGAGGAAACCGCCTGCGATCCGGTCGACTCTGGTCATCAGCCATCGGAGTCGCCGCAGTAGGCCGTCGGTGGCGAGGGCCAGGCTCACCGTAAGCGCGCCGATCACCAGGGCCATGCCCAGCCCGAAGAACAAGAAGATGGTCACGCCCGACACGAAACCGGACCGCGTGAGCGTGCTCGATACCAAGCCGACGAATACCGCGATCCCGCACGAGATGTTCGCGATCGCGTACGAAACGCCGAAGAGAAAGAGCGAGCGGATCGAGCGGTCCTTGCCCCCTTTGTCGAGGCGCGGTGTTGACCACGGCAGGTGCCACCCCGACACCATGGCGATACCCACCGCGATGAGCAACAGACCGATGCCGATCGTGGGCCACTTCGCATACTTCGCGATTGTTGACGAGCTCGCCTTGAAGACCACGCCAACGAGCATGAATACCGACAGAAATCCGAGGGCCATGACCGCGCTGACTTTTATGGCGCGCGCGATGCCATCGGCGGTACTGCGCCTCTCGATCCCGTCCTCGGTACCGAGAAAGAACGACAAGTACGCGGGCAACATGACGAACCCGCACGGATTCACCGTGGCGACCATTCCCGTGGTGAACGCGAGCGCGAACTTGCCGTCGATCATCCGAACGCTTTGGTGATCGCGCTAGTGAGCTCGTTCTCGCTGAGCGCGGAGGCGTGCACCGACAGCACCGTACCGTCGGCGCCTACGAGGACGGTGGTGGGCAGGACGACGCCACCGAGCGCCGACAGCAGCTCCGCACGCGGGTCGCGTACGAGGTCGTAGGTGACGCCGACCTTGCGGGCGTAGTCCTTGCCGCTGCTGAGTGTGTCGTTCACGTCGATGCCGAGGAACTGCACCTTGGCGCCGAGAGCCTGATGGGCTCGCTCGAACGCCGGCATCTCCTTCAGGCACGGTGCGCACGTCGTCTGCCAGAAATTGATGACGAGTGGTTTGCCCGCGTAGTCGGTGAACCGGCCGTCGCCACCGGTGAAGCGTTCGAATGTCGCGTCTCGCGGGACCTTCTCCCCCGTTTTGACGGGCTTCGGAGCCGTGATCGGCGCGTCGATACGCACGGTTCCATCGCTCGTGCACGCGGCGAGCGCAGTCGCTATGAGACAGACAGCCATGACGATTCCGCGGACCGACCGCCCGTGTGACGCGCGCACAGCGGCAACGGTATCGGCACCCCCGGTGGGGCCGCCGGGCGGACCGGGGTTCGCTCATCACGACGCCGCGTAAGGGGGCCACGCGGTGCCATGGGCGTCACCCCGGTCCACCTGGTCGGCGAACCGTTAGGGACTCGGTGCTGTCATGGCCGCTATGCCGTGCGGGCCTCCACGAACCCGAGCTCGTCGATCAATGGCTCGGGACGTGGATGTCTGGGTGGACGGCCGCGTCTGCGCTTGTGCACGACGATGTGGCCGTTCGAGATCAGCTCTCCGCCCCAGACACCCCAGGGCTCGCCCTCTTCGAGCGCGGCCTCGAGGCACTGGGCCGACACCGTGCACTTCGCGCAAATGGCCTTGGCCCGCGCGATGTCGAGCAGGTCATCGGAAAAGAAGAGCCTGGTGGCGGTGGCCGCACCGTCGTTGCAACGGGCCTGCGCCCGCCAGCCACGGGGCTTCTGGGAGATCTCGACTGGATTGGTGAAGGCGAGCATGACTTTCTCCTTGAGGAAGGGTCGGGCGTACGGGGAAAACCAGAAAGGCCGCCGGGATGTGATCCCGACGGCCTGGGGCTTCCTCGACGCTGGTTGCTGCTTACGTCGGGATCTCCCGGGGCCGTCGGGCCGGGGCGGTCATGGTGTGGTCCTGCTTGGCTCCCATAAGGGATACCGAGTCGGACCGCCACGCGTAGCCGGCGCTAAACGCGCACGGACGCGCCGCGCCGGCCACGATGGCCGGATTCGGAGCGATGTTCGTGCGCATCATTCGGACTCGTTTCTCCTTCACGCCATCTGTCGGCACGACAGAGAGCGCCGTGAGTGCACCACATTTCGGGCCATGACGTCAACCATTTATCGCGTCGAACCCGTCACACCCCGCTCCCGCGTAGGGTGCCGACGGATGGATAGGAGAGACGTCGAGGACGCGATGGTGCCCGTGCCGGACAGCGGGCGAGTGTTCCGGCGTGGTCAGGAAGTGCGCCTGGCTGATGTCAGCCCTGGCGGGCGGCTCCGTCTCGACGCCTTCGCGCGCTACCTCCAAGACGTCTCCAATGACGATGCGCGTGACTCCGGAATTCCCGATCCGATGGCATGGGTCGTGCGCCGCATGGCCGTCGAAGTCCGCCAGTTCGCAATCTTCGGCGAGGTGTTGGAACTCACGACGTTCTGCAGCGGCATCGGGAGTCGTTGGGCCGAGCGCCGTGTCTCGGCCGTTGGAGATCGCGGTGCGGTGATGAATGCCGCGACTGTCTGGGTGCATCTCGATCTCGACACGATGACGCCCAAACGCCTGCCGATCGAATTCGAAGGCGTGTACGGCGAGGCCGCGGGCGGGCGCGCCGTGCGCTCTCGACTGGTCCACCCCAACCCACCGGGCGGTGCCGAGTCGAAGCGCTGGCCCGTGCGTTTCGCTGACTTCGATCTGCTCGGTCACGTGAACAATGCCGCGTATTGGGCGCCGGTCGAGGAACTCCTCGCGGTGCATCGCGACCGTCGGGCACCAATGCGCGCGGAACTCGAATATCGCGCGCCGATTGAGGTTGGCCACGAACTCGGTCTGGTCGTTGTCGACGGCGTTCAGCTGCGCGCGTGGCTCGTGAGCGAAGAAGCGGGCGTCCACTCTTCTGTCGTAGTGGAGTCGTTACCGTGACCGTTCCCGTTGAGCCCGAAGACATCATCAAGGCGGCCCATCGCATTTCCGGTTACGTGCGCCGCACGCCGGTCATCGACTACGAGGGCGTCACGCTCAAACTCGAGCAACTGCAGCACACGGGCTCATTCAAGGCGCGCGGCGCCTTCAACCGATTGCTGTCGACCGACGTGCCGCCCGCCGGCCTGGTGGCCGCATCGGGTGGCAATCACGGTGCCGCCGTGGCGTTCGCGGCGCGCCGGCTCGGCCACCGTGCCGAGATCTTCGTGCCGCGGTCGAGCCCGAGTTCCAAGATCGCGCGCATCCGCTCGTACGGCGCTGATGTGATCGTGGACGGCGACGTCTACGACGACGCGCAACGCGCGTGCGACATCCGCCAAGCCGAAAGCGGGGCGCTACTCGTGCATCCCTACGACCACGTCGATACCGTGGCGGGCGCGGGCACCGTCGGCTGCGAGCTTGATGCCGATGCGCCCGACCTCGACACGGTGCTCGTCGCGGTCGGGGGCGGGGGCCTCTGCGCAGGGGTCGCCGCGTGGTATGCGGGCCGGATCAAGGTGGTGGCCGTCGAGCCCGAGCTGGTGCCGGCCATGCACACTGCGCTCGCCGCCGGAGAAGCCACCGATGTCACGGTCGGCCCGAGCATCGCGGCCGACTCGCTCGGCGCCAAACGCATCGGCGCCGTTCCGTTCGCGGTGGCGCGAGCGTTTGTCCACGATTCGGTGCTGGTAACTGACGACGACATCCGCCAGGCTCAGCGCACCTTCTGGGAGGACCTCCGCCTCATGATCGAACCCGGCGGTGCGGCGGCCTATGCCGCGCTCATGAGCGGGGCCTACCGGCCCGAGCCGGGCGAACGAGTGGCGGCCATTGTCTGCGGCGCCAACTTCGATCTCGCGACAATTCTTGGACCAATCACCGGGTGACGGTGTAGAGCATCCCACTCTCGTCGTCGCGGCGCGCGGCCTGACCGGCGAGGCGCAGGTGCTCGAGGTGCGCATAGGTTTCGCTCTCGGCCATCGAGCCCCACGAACGCCGAGAAAACAGATGATGGGAGAGCTCCTCGACGGTGGCGGGCCGGTCGAGTTCCTGTGACGCCGACCGCAGCTTGTCGAGTCGCTCCTCGTGATGGTGGCGGATGGCCTTGGCGCGGCCGGCGAGATCGGTGAACGGATGCCCGTGCGCGGGCAGCGCGAGGCGTACGCCCGGTAGCTCGATCATCCGCTCGAGGGAGCCAAAGAACTCCGCGAGCGGATCTTCGCCCGCGCTCAAACCCGAGATGTGGGGCGTGATGGTGGGTAGCACGTGGTCGCCCGACAGCAGGACGCCTTCGGTGGGATCGAGCAGGCAGAGGTGATCGGGAGTGTGGCCGGGCGTATGGACGGCGACCCACTCGCGGCGGGCGAGCATGATGATCTCCGCGTCGTCGACGCGCCGCGACGGCCTCGGCGTGGCGAACACGCCTTCCATCGAGCGCCGCAGCCGTGAACCACTTCCCGAGCGGAGATGCGGCCGGTACGGCGCGCCGCCCCAAGGTGTGGGACGGTCCCACGGCGGCCGAGTAGGGGGGGCCGGTTCCTCGTTCGTCGTGAGGTCGTCGGAGGTGTCGTCGTCGCGCGCCGGATCCCACCACGTCCGAAACGTTCGGTGCGTGACGATCTCGGCGCCCGTCTCGTGACGGAGGCGACCCGAGCCGCCGTAGTGATCGGGATGGCTATGCGTGACCACGACGGTGTGCACGCGTTTCAGCGCGACGCCGGCGTCGCGTAGGCGCCCGAGCATCGCCTTCCACGGCTTGGGCCCCGGGAGGCCGGGATCGACGAGGGCGAAACCCCGTTCATCTTCGAGCGCGTAGCAGTTGACATGCCCGAGTCCGGGCATCTCGATCGGCAGTTGGAGGCGTAGCACTCCGGGTGCCACCTCGGTGATCTCGGCCGAGGCGGGTTCTTGTTCTTGGCGCTTCGGCTTGTCCATGGCCCTGAGGTTACGGGGCGGAGGTCGCCGGAGTCCCGTTCGAGCTGGGAACGAAGATGTGCTCGCGGTAGAAGCGCAGCTCCTCGATGCTCTCCCTGATGTCGTCGAGGGCTCGGTGACTGCCGGCCTTCTGCGGCCGGGCGGCGCGAACTTTCGGATACCAGCGGCGCACGAGTT
The DNA here is from genome assembly GCA_040002995.1 of Acidimicrobiales bacterium. Lineage (GTDB taxonomy): Bacteria > Actinomycetota > Acidimicrobiia > Acidimicrobiales > Ilumatobacteraceae > JBDUDK01. The sequence continues at coordinate 51,264 of JBDUDK010000052.1, forward strand.
CCTTGATCGTCGACACGTCGACCGACCGGTAGTGCAGCCAGTTCTCGATCTCGGGTAGGTAGGCGTCGAGGAACCGGCGGTCGGTCCCGATCGAGTTTCCGCACAGGGGCACAGCGCGTTCGATGGTGGCGTACTGCTTGATGAACTCGAGCGTGGCCTGACCGGCCTGGGCGAGCGTGATCGTCGACGCTTCGATCGCGGGCAGCAGGCCGGAACGAGTGTGCATATCGCGCACGAAGTCCTCCATCAGCGCGAGTGCCTCTGGCGATTGGTGCACCACGAGGTCGGGGCCTTCCGCGAGGATCGTGAGGTCGTCATCGGTTACCAGCGTGGCGATCTCGACGATGACGTCTTTGTGAGGGTTGAGGCCGGTCATCTCAAGGTCCATCCACACGAGCACGGCGGCGACCTTACGCGCCCCTACGCTCGGCGCCCGTGCTTCAACTGCCGATCTTCCGGCTCGATCCCGACTTGCCGCTGCCCGCGTACGCGCGCGCCGGTGATGCCGGGCTCGATCTGCTTGCTCGCGAGGACGCTGTGCTCGCCGCGGGCGGCGGCCGCGCGCTGGTGCCCACCGGTGTCGCTGTCGCGATACCCGTCGGCTATGCCGGATTCGTGCTGCCTCGATCGGGGTTGGCGTTGCGCTGCGGCGTGACGTTGTTGAACAGCCCCGGTCTCATCGACGCCGGATACCGCGACGAGCTCAAGGTGCTACTCGTCAACCTCGACCCCGCGGCCGCGTACGAGGTACACCGCGGGGATCGGATCGCGCAGCTGGTGATCCAGCAGGTCGGCGCGGTCGAACTCGTAGAAGTCGAAGCGCTCGACGGCGAGAATCGCGGCGGCGGCTTCGGCCATACCGGTCGCTAGAGCATTAGGGCTGCCGGCCGACTTCACGGGCGTCCTTGTCGTCACGCAACCCAAGAAAGCTCGGTTGGCGCAGGAGGCCGTCTCTGGTCCATTCCGCGAACGCGATCTCGCCGACGAGCTCCGGCCGCACCCAGTGCGCGACCTTGCGCACCGCGGGCGGCGGAGGCGGGGCGAATGGGCAGTCCTCTTGGGCGAGCGCGGCGAAACGCCGCTCGAGTTCCGTGAACTTCCGCTCGTCGAAGCCGCTGCCGACCGAGCCCGCGTAGTGCAACGTTGCGTCGTCATCGAACCAGCCGACGAGCACAGCGCCAAAGCGCGGAGCCCGGCCGCCCTCGCCGGTGGTCCAACCTCCGATCACCAACTCCTGGCGACCGCGCACCTTGACCTTGCGCCACGCGCTTGAGCGTTTTCCGGGCAGATAGGTGCTGTCGGTCCGCTTGGCCATGACCCCTTCGAGGCCGTGCTCCGTTGCTACCTCGAGCAACGCGGGGCCGTCGTCGTGCACCGTGGAAATCGCCCACTGCTCGCCCGGATCGAGAACCGATTCGAGGAGACGTCGCCGGTCGGTCCACGGCAGGTCGAAGAGCTCATGGCCTTCGAGGACGAGCAGATCGAAGGCGATGTAGTTCACCTCGACCTCTCTCCGCTGAAGGAGGTCGAAGCGCGGCCGGCCCGTCTCGTCCAGGGCCACCACCTCACCGTCGAGGACGGCCGACGAGGCGTTGACCGCAGTGGCCAGACCGCCTAGCTCCGGCCATTTCGCCGTGACGTCGATGAGGTTCGAGCTCTGGAGGCCCAGCCCATCTCCGTCGCACCACGCGAGCGTCCGGTAGCCGTCCCACTTGACCTCGAACGACCAACCGGTCTCCTCCTCGCGCGGCAGCTCACCACCGACGGCCTTCATCGGTGCGATGCCGCGTCGGGGCATCAGGTCCGTTTGGGCACTCGGCTGGTCAGCACGCCCGTGGTTTCGAGCGCGTCGAGCTCGCGGTCGCTCAAGTCGAGGAGCTCATGAAGCACCTCTCGGTTGTGTTCGCCGCGGTACGCGGGCACACCGCGCACGCCGGTCGCCGCACCGGAGAACTTCCACGGCGAGTTCGGCACGCTGAAGGTGCCGTCGCCGCGGTCGCTGATCTCGGCGATCGCGTCTCGCGATTGAGCCCACTCGGTACCGGCTACTTCCGCCGACGAACGCAACACACCCATCGCCAGCCCGTTGTCGGCGAGGACGGCCTCGATCTTGTCGAGATCGGTGAATGTCATCGCCCACACTCGCATCTCGTCGACGAGCGCGGCGAGGTTGGCGCGGCGCGCGGACACGGTGGCGAACCGTGCGTCAGATGCCAGCTCAGGCCGCCCCATGGCGGCGATGTAGTGCTCGAACGTGCCGCGCGCGGCAGGGTGGCCCGATACGACCACCGTGTGCCCCTCGCCCGTCGGCAACACCGGGAAGTCGCTCGGCGCGAACGACGGCACCTCGTCGTCGAGATCGTCTCGTATGTCGGAGAGCTCCCAATGCAGATGCTCATTGACGTAGAGCATGGTCTCGCACATCGATACGTCGATCGACTGGCCGAGCCCGGTCTGCTCTCGTTGATACAGGGCGGCGAGGATCGCCGAGCAGCACTCGAGCGATGTGTAGACGTCGGCGTGTGAGTAGACGTCGTTTGCGAATTGGCCGCCGCGACCCATCCCCTGGCCGTAGGTGAACCCGCTCTCGGCGCCCACGACCGGGGCGTAGGCACGGCGCCCGTTCCACGGTCCGGTCTGGCCGTACCCGCTGATCGCCGCATAGACCAGGCGGGGGTTGTCGGCCGCGAGATCGCTGTAGGAGAGGCCCATGCGCGCCATCACGCCCGGCCGGAAATTCTCGAGGACGACGTCGGCCCTTTTGGCGAGCCGGCGCAGCAGCGCCACGGCTTCGGGACGGCGGAGGTCGACGGAGATGTTGCGCTTGCCCACGTTCTGTTGGGCGAAGTAGCTCGCGATCGAGTTGACCCGAGGGACCGCGAAGCGGGTCATGTCGCCCTCGGGGGGCTCGATCTTGATGACGTTCGCGCCGAGGTCGGTGAGCATCCGGGCGCAGTGCGGGCCGGACAGGACGCGGGAGAAATCGAGCACCAGGACCCCGTCGAGGGGTCCGGGCCCGCGGGAGAGGGGCGCAGTGGTCACAGGGCGCCGAGGCTACGTGCCGCGGCCATGGTCCCGTGCGCCCGGACTTCGCCTGCTCGTAGCGGCAAAATTCCGCCTCCGAAACAGCCCGCGGAACTAAACGCCCGAGGGTGGCGCCTACCGACCAGTAGGTAGACTGAAGCGGTGATCCACGCCGCCGACTCCCTTCTCCGCGACCTGGAGCCGACAGCAGCCAAGCTGCTCGACCGGCATCTAGCCACGTCGAAAGAGTGGTTCCCCCACGAGTTGGTTCCCTACAGCCGGGGCCGCGACTTCGTGGCCGGAACGTCGTGGGACGAGCGCGACGCCGACCTTGCCGGCGCCAGTCTCAGCCCGGCGGTGGCCAGCGCCCTGTTCGTGAACCTGCTCACGGAGGACAACCTCCCGTACTACTTCCGCGACGTCGAGCGGATGTTCGGGCCCGACGAGGCCTGGGGGGTGTGGGCCCGGCGGTGGACCGCCGAGGAGGGCCGCCACTCCATCGTGATTCGCGACTACCTGACCGTCACCCGCGCGATCGACCCCGTGAGTCTCGAGCGGGCCCGTATGGCCCAGGTGTCCGGGGGCGAGACCCCTTGGCCCGGTGGTCCGCAAGCCGGCCTCATCTACCTCACTCTGCAGGAACTGGCGACACGTATCGCCCATCGCAACACCGGCAAGGTCATCGGCGACACCGCGGGATACGACGTGATGGCCCGGGTGGCGGCCGACGAGAACCTCCACTTCTTGTTCTACCGAGACCTGGCGACGGAGGCGTTTGCACGCGACCCGTCGGAAATGGTGATTGCGGCGGAGCAGGTCGTGCGTACGTTCTCGATGCCCGGCCGCGGCATCGTCGATTTCGACTTCCACGCTGGGCTCATCGCGCGCGCCGGCATCTACGACCTCACCGCCTACCACGACCTGATCCTGGTGCCGGTTCTCCTGCGGCACTGGGGGATCGCCGATCTCTCCGGGTTGTCGGCCCCCGCCGAGAAGGCCCGCGATGCCCTGATCAAGCGGATCGATCGCACCGGCCAGGCCGCTCGCCGCCTGGCGCAGCGTCGTTCCGACCCCGTCCTCGCCGGCCTCTAGAACCCCCGAGAACGCCCCAAACCGCGAACAGTTCGCGTTTCGAGGGCGCCTGTGCTCTCGAAATGCAAACAGTTCGCCAAACGGCGCAAGAATCGATGGCATGACTGTGCCCTCGATTGCCGACGTCACCGCGGCCCTCACCGCCCCCGGCCAGATGTTCGAGATGGAGGAGGTCGCGATCCGCGGCATCCCGACCCGCACCTGGAAGCAGGCCCCCCGGTCGCTCCGCGCTGTCCTCGAATCCAGCCGCACCTTCGACGGCCGAGACTTCCTGGTCTTCGAGGACGATCACTTCTCATTCGACGCTCACTTCAGGGCGGCCGCGACGCTGGCCCACCGGCTCGTCAACGACTTCCGCGTCGTCAAGGGCGACCGGGTTGCGATCGCCATGCGCAACTACCCGGAGTGGTCGATCGCGTTCTGGGCGGCGGCCTCCGTCGGCGCGGTGCTCGTACCGCTGAACGCGTGGTGGACGGGCGCTGAACTCGAGTACGGGCTCGAGGACTCGGGTGCCACCGTCGTCTTCGTCGACCAGGAACGACTCGAGCGCCTGCAGCCCCACCTCGCGAACCTCCCCGAGGTTCGGGCGGTCATCGTCGCCCGAGCCGCCGATCGAGCCGCCGCTCTCGCCGGCGCGCTGCACTTCGGTGAAGTCGTGGGACGTGTGGAAGATGAGGTCGACCTACCACCCGCCGAGATTGATCCGGAGGACGACGCCACGATCTTCTACACGTCGGGCACCACCGGACGCTCGAAGGGCGCGCTCGGCACCCAGCGCAACATCTGCACGAACCTGTGGTCGCTCGGCTTCGCCTCGTCGCGTGCCACCGCCCGCTCGGCCGACGACCCCCGTCTCGCGGCGACCGCGGGCACCCGCACGAGCGATCAGAACGTGTACCTCCTCAGCGTGCCGTTCTTCCACGCCACCGGGTGTCACTCGATCCTCGTGGCCAACCTCGCGTTCGGCGGCGAGATCGTGATTATGCACAAGTGGGAACCGGGGCGGGCGCTCGAGTTGATCGAACGTGAACGGGTGACGACATTCGGCGGCGTGCCCGCCATGGTGTGGCAAGTGCTCGAGCACCCCGACTTCGCCAAGCGCGACATCTCGTCGGTGAAGAGCATCGGTTACGGCGGCGCGCCCGCGGCGCCGGAACTCGTTCGTCGCATCGAGGCGATGTTTCCCGGTCGCACACCGTCGAACGGCTACGGGCTCACGGAGACCTCGTCGGTCACGACCTTGAACTCGGGCGTTGACTACCTTCGCAAGCCGCAAAGCGTCGGCGTGCCCGTCGCGGTGTGCGATGTGAAGGTCGTCGACCCCGAGGGGCAAGAGCTCGCGCTGGGTGAGGTCGGAGAGCTCTGGATCAAAGGCCCCAACGTCGTGAAGGGCTACTTCAACAAGCCGGAGGCGACCGAAGCCACCTTCACAGACGGCTGGCTGCACAGTGGCGACATCGCCCGCATCGACGAGGAGGGTTTCGTCTACATCGTCGACCGGGCGAAGGACATGATCATCCGCGGCGGCGAGAACGTCTACTGCGTCGAAGTCGAGGCGGCGCTCTTCGAGCATCCCGCGGTGAGCGACGCCGCCGTCATCGGGATCCCTCACGAAGTGCTCGGAGAGGAGGTCGGAGCCGTCGTGCACGTCACCCCGCTGCAAACGGCCACGGAGGACGAACTGCGCGCCCACGTCCGTGAACGGTTGGCCGCATTCAAGGTTCCCGTGCGCATCTGGTTCTACGACGAGCCGCTACCGCGCAACCCGGCGGGCAAGATCTTGAAGCGCGAGCTACGCCATCAGCTTCTGGGCGAGTGAGCCTCGCTCCGTGCCAAGCCAGTAGCGCAACTTGTCGGCGAGCTCGGCCCGGCTGATCGGCTTGGCGAGGTAGTCGTCCATGCCGGCGTTGATGCACCGCTCGCGATCGCCGGCCATGGCGTTGGCGGTGACGGCCACCACGGGCACCGATGTCGGGCTTACCGAATTGACGAGCTGACGCAGACGCTTGGTGGCCTCGAAGCCGTCCATCTCCGGCATGGCGCAGTCCATGAGCACGAGGTGATATTTCGTCGTCTGCAACTTCTCGAGCGCTTCGACTCCGTTGTTGGCCACGTCGACGTCGACGCCGCACAGCTCGAGCATGCGCACCACGACCATCTGGTTCACGGGATTGTCTTCGGCGACCAACACCCGGTACACACCGACCGGGAAGATCAGGTTGCGGCTCGGCGCGCTGATCTCCATGGGGTCGGGTCTTGGGGCCGTGAGCGAGACGGTCTTCATAGCCTCGTACGGAATCTCGAACCAGAACGTCGTGCCGCGGCCGGGCTGGCTCTCGCAGTCGATGTGGCCGCCCATCATCCCGACGAGCTGCTTCGAGATCGACAAGCCCAGCCCGGAACCGCCGAACTTGCGCGTCGTCGACAGGTCGGCCTGCAGGAACGGTTGCCAAATGCGATCGCGCACTTCCGGATCGATACCTACCCCGGTGTCCATGACATCGAAACGAAGACACGGGATGCCTTCGGCCATCAAGCGCTTGGTGACGACGATGGTGATGGAGCCGGTCTCGGTGAACTTGATCGCGTTGCCAATCAGGTTGATGAGCACCTGACGCACGCGGGTGGGGTCGAGGCGGGCGATCGTGCGCGCTTCGGGCGCGATGTGGGCCTCGAGGAGCAACCACTTCGCGCGGGCGCTCGACGCCAGTCCGGCGATGACCTCGTCGAGAAGGCGGACCACGTCGACATCGGTCGTGTCCATCTCGAGGCGACCCGCCTCGATCTTGGAAAAGTCGAGGACGTCGTTGATGAGCTTGAGGAGGCTGAGTCCGCTCTCACGGATCGTCTCGGCGTAGCGGCGCTGCTCCGACAGGAGCGGCGTTTGGAGCAAGAGGTCGACCAAGCCGAGGATGCCGTTCATCGGCGTACGGATCTCGTGGCTCATGTTCGCCAGAAATTCGCTCTTCGCGCGGTTGGCGGCCTCTGCCGAAGTCTGGGCCTCACGTAGCTCCGCGAGACGACTGGCGAAGGTCTGTTCGAAGGCGTCCGTCGCCGCCACGTCGGTCACCTGTTAATGGTCGGCTTTCGGGGCCGTTCGCTTAAGGGCCCGTTGACGATCTCTTGATGAAACCTGCGCGGTGGTGTGCCTGCGCGGTGGTGCCTGCGCGGTGGTGAAGGTCGTTGCCCGTCCCGTAGCCTGGTTGCGCCATGACCACCGCCACCTCTCCGACCGTCCTGCAGTCGAACGATCCGTGCTGGTGCGGGAGCGGCCGTAAGTACAAGCGCTGTCACAAGCCGCTCGAGGGACGTGTTGTGGCCGGGGTGGTGAGTCCCCGGCGGTCGGTGCCGGAGGGCATAGTTCGTCCCCATTATTCGGAAACCGGCGAACCCGTCGCGTGGGACGAGCCCAGGGTCAAGTCCGCCGACGTGATCGAGCGGATGCGCATCGCTGGTCGGGCCGCGGCCGAGGTGTTGCGACTGGCGGGACTCAAGGTCGCCGTCGGCGTCACCACCGACGAGATCGACGAGTACGTCCACGAACTCTCGATCGAGCGAGGCGCGTATCCGAGCCCGCTCAACTACCGCCATTTTCCCAAGAGCGTGTGCACGAGTGTCAACGAAGTGATCTGCCACGGCATCCCCGATTCCCGCGCGCTCCGCGACGGCGACATCGTCAATATCGACGTGACGCTGTTCATGAACGGTGTGCACGGTGACACCAACGCGACGTTCTTCGTGGGCGACGTCGATCCTGAGTCACGACGGCTCGTGAGCGTCACCGAGGAGTGCATGTGGCGGGGCATCGAGGCGGTGCGCCCGGGGCATCCGGTGAACGACATCGGCCGCGCCATCCAGGACCACGCGAAGCGCAACCGCTTCGAGGTGATCCGCGCGTTCATCGGCCACGGCATCGGCGAGCAGTTCCACACCGACCTCCAGATCCTGCACTACTACGACGCCAACGCGACCACGGTCATGCGGCCCGGTATGACGTTCACGATTGAGCCGATGATCTCCGCGGGCACGTGGAAGCACCAGATCTGGCACGACGGCTGGACCGCGGTCACCCCCGACGGCAAGCGCGTTGCGCAGTTCGAGCACACGATCCTCGTCACCGACGACGGTGCCGAGGTGCTCACCAAGGAATAGCGGTTCAACGGACTCGCGCCCGCCACCACGCGTCGGCGTCATGCGTTCCGTACGCGTCACCCATGGCGTGAGCGGCACTTAGTACGTCGCCATCCCGCAGGAACAATGTCGCTACGTCCCAAGGACGGTCGGGCAAGGGGAGTGACATCAGCAGTCGAGCCGTCGGTCGCAGGACGGCCGGCGACAGACCGGTGCCGAGGGTGCGCGCGGCGAGCCACGCCGACGCCACGGGAGACGACAACACCGCGGCAATGCTCCACGGGTCGGCTCCTGTAACCGTGATGACCGGCACCGACGGCAGCCACGCTCCCCTGGCGTCGACGACCGCCTCGATTACGGGTGTCTGCGTGGCGACGAGCACCTTAGGCACGAGCCGGCGGGTGGCCCACTGGCGCAGATCCGGACTCAGGCGATCGAGCGTGACTCGAGGCGCGCGATAGGCGGACTTCGCGAAGCGGGCCGGCCGGTCGCCCCATGCGCTGTGCCCGACATCGATGAGCCCGCTTGTGACGAGCGGAGGCCCGTCGCCGTCGTCGGACACTGCGCCGATCAGGCCGTAGTACTGATCACGAAAGTCGGCGGTGGCGGCGGCGATGTCGCCCAGGACCCTCCTGGTCTTCACCTCGACGGCGGGCACACCGACCAGGTCGGCGACGAGCGTCGACCACGGTCCGATCAGCGGCGGCTCGATGGAGCCGGTGGCGGTGAACGCGGCGCCGTACGTGCGGGTTACGGGCATGGCTCGGCCGCCTCTCTCGAACGTGGCCACCACGACGTGCACGCTCGCGTCGTCGAACATCATTTCCGGCGCGAACCAGAGAGACCGGAAGGCCGATCGCTCGAGGGCGCGGCACCGAATCTTGTGAGCGTCGCGGGCGGCCAGCAGCGATTGGGGGAGCACCAAGCCGATGCGGCCGCCGTCCGGCCGGGCCAGCGTGATCGCGCGGTCGAGGAACAACGCGGCGGTATCGGCGTAGCCATCGCCCTTGGCTTCGGCGCGTGCCGTGCGCCGGCGCAACTGGCCGAGGAACGGGGGATTGCCGACGACCACGTCGAACGGCGCGCCGAGGTCGGCCACGAGCCCGTCGCCTTCGACAACCGTCGCGTGTTGTGCGGCCACGGTCGCCGCTACCGGGTCGACATCTATTCCGAACAGGCAGGGACGCGGATCGATGCCGAAGCGCTCTCGGATGCGACGCCCCGCCGCAACGAGGAAGGCACCGTCGCCGCACGCGGGATCGAGCACCCGCAGGCCGTCGGCCGACCTCCGCGACGCGAGCACGGGCTCGAGCGTCTGATCGAGGACGTGCTCAACGATCGGCGCGGGGGTGTACCAGGCGCCCAGGGCCCGTCGGGTTTCGTTGTCCACTAGGTGTCGGAGTCTGGCAGCCCGCTACGGTGCTCGGCCGGTGCCTGCGACCCGCTACGAGACGTTCAGCCGTGCGGAGTGGGCCAGATTGCGGGCGTCGACGTCGCTCACCCTCACGGAAGCCGACCTCGAGAACCTCCGGGGCATAAACGACCGCGTGAGCCTCGACGATGTCGCCGATGTTTTCCTACCCCTGTCGCGCCTGCTCAACCTCTACGTCTCGGGCACGCAGAACCTGCAACAGGTGACGGCCACGTTCGTCGGGGGGCTCGCGCCCAAGGTGCCGTATGTGATCGGGATGGCCGGCAGCGTCGCGGTTGGCAAGAGCACGACGGCTCGCATCCTGCAGGCCCTGCTGTCGCGCTGGCCCGATCATCCGCAGGTCGACCTCGTGACCACCGACGGATTCCTTTTCCCGAACGAGACGCTCGAGGCGCGCCGTCTTCTGAACCGCAAGGGCTTTCCCGAGAGCTACGACGTCCGCCGGCTGATCTCGTTCCTGGCCGACGTCAAGTCGGGGGAGGCGATGGTCGAGGCGCCGTTGTACTCCCACGTGGTGTACGACGTGTTACCCGACGTGCAGATTGTGCGCCGTCCGGACATCTTGATCCTCGAGGGCATCAACGTGCTGCAGGTGTCCGCGGGCACCACCGAGTTCGTCAGCGACTTCTTCGATTTTTCGATCTACGTCGATGCCGACGAAGCCGACATCGAGCAGTGGTACGTGGAGCGCTTCCTTACGCTGTGCGAGACGGTGTTCCGTCGCGACGACTCCTACTTCCATCGTTTCGCCCATCTCTCCCACGACGAAGCCGTCTCCACCGCGAAGACCATCTGGCGCGAGATCAACGGCAAGAACCTCACCGAGAACATCCTGCCGACTCGAGAACGGGCGTCGCTCATCCTGCGCAAGGGTAAAGGTCATTCCGTCACAGAGGTCCAGCTGCGCAAGCTCTGATCAGAGGTCGCGCCGCCTGAAGACCGACGTGGCCAAGGCCGTGAGACCAATCGTGTATGCCGCCAACGTGAGCCCGGCCTGCAGTGTCGAATGACCGACCTGTCCGTGTTCCAGGCGATGGCCGGTAAGGAAGACGACGGCGTTGTCGGTAAGCAGCCATGATCTGGAACTCTTCACGAAGCCGCGCAGGAAACCCTCGACGAGGTTGAGGTAAAGAAAGGCGATGCCGGTAGCGGCGCTCGTAGTGCGGGCCACGAGCGCGATGAGCGCGCCGAGCGCGCCGGCCATCGCGATGACGGCAGAGCCCCTGAGCGTGCCTCCACTGAGCGCCCGCCAAAACTTGGAATCGGTGCCGGCCGTCGAACCCTTCGACACGATGACGGGCAGGAGCGACGCGGCAAACAGCGCTTCGAGCACGAGCGCCAGCACCGCGGCCACGATGGCAGGAGCGGCGATCTTGGTGACCGCGACACGAACCCTGCGACTCTCCCACGTAAGAAGCGTGGGGACGGTGCCGCTCTTCCACTCCGCCCCGACCATCGAGGAGCCGAAGACGAGTGCGCCGAGAATGGCGATCGTAATGGCGATGAGCAGAACGGGATCGCCCTGATCACGCGGCGGCCACAGGTCGACGAGGTTGATCGGGTCGGTGTCTTTGACGTTGACCAGGGTCAGCACAAGTGTGAGGAGACAGCCGATTACCGCCGCGAAGGCCAGGATCCACAACAGACGGCGGTGCAAACAGCGGACGAGCTCGACACGGAGGATTCTCATGGCGTCGGGTCGCCCGTGAGCTCGAGGAACACGTCCTCGAGGCTCACGTCGTCGGCGCGCAGCTCGCTGAGCCACAGCCCTTCGCGCCCAAGCACCTCGGTGACGCGGGCCGCGTCGGCCGGGGCCGCGGCGACCGAGAGCGCGTCGCCGCGGTTTTCCACGAAGAAACCGGCGGCCATCAACGTGGCCGCGCCGGCGGCCAGGTCGTCGAGCCGAACCGTGAGGCGGGTCGGCTCGCGCCCGGACAGCACCTCGCGCACGGTTCCCGACGCCACGCAACGACCACGCGTGAGGATTGCCACTCGATCACACATCTGCTGCACTTCAGAGAGGATGTGGCTCGAAATGAATACCGTCCGGCCCTCGGCGCCCAGCGCCCTGATGAGCTCGCGGATCTCGCGGATACCGGCGGGGTCGAGGCCGTTGGCCGGCTCATCGAGAATCAGCAGCGCGGGATCGCGCAGCAACGCGGCCGCGATGCCGAGGCGCTGGCGCATCCCGAGCGAGTAGTTCTTGGCGAGATCATCGGCCCTGTCGGCGAGGCCGACCCGCTCGAGCGCGTCGGTCACCGCCGATGGTCCGATGCCCTGCGTCATACCGAGGAGGCGCAGGTTGGTACGACCTGACTGTGTGGGGAACATCATCGGCGTCTCGACGACGGAACCGATGCGGGGCAGCACGTCGGCCAGCGTGCGGCTGGAGTCGACCCCGAGGATGCGGCAGCGGCCCTTGGTCGGCCGCACGAGGCCGAGCAGGCAGCGGATGGTGGTCGTCTTGCCCGAGCCGTTCGGACCGAGGAATCCGAACACGCCGCCCTCGGGCACGGTGAGATCGAGGTATTCCACCGCTACCGATCGCCGACCCCGCCAGTTGCGGTACTCCTTGGCCAGGCCCTCCACCTCGATGATGCTGGCCACGAAGCAGAGTCTGGCAGGGGCTGTTCATGAATCGAGGGTCAGGCACCAATCGCGCGTCAGGGCGTGCCGCCATCGACGGGCAAGATCGCACCGGTGGTGAAGCTTGACGCTGCGCTCGCAAAGTACAACGCGGCGCCGACGATCTCGTCGGGTTCGCCACCGCGCCGCAGCGCCATCGTCGTCTCGGCGCGAGCCGTGAAGGCCTCCATGTCCCAGGCCTTGGAGATGTCGGTGAGGAACGGGCCGGCCTGGATGCAGTTGACGCGGACACTCGGACCGAACGCATGGGCGAATGCACGCGTCATCGCGTTCAGGCCGGCCTTGGCCGCCGCGTACGGAATGACATCGGGTGTGGGCCGCGTCGCCGCGCCACTCGAGATGTTGATGATCGATCCGCCGGCGCCTGCCGCCATCCGCGTGCCAATCGCCGCCATGAGACGAAACGGTCCTTTGAGGTTGACATCGAGGACTTTGTCGTACAGCGCCTCGGTGACTTGATCGACGGACGGGTACAGCGGTGACATCCCCGCGTTGTTCACAAGAATGTCGATACGGCCGAATCGCGCGTAGGCGGCTTCTGTGAGCGCGTCGACGTCGGTCCAACTCCCAACATGGCAGGCGACGGGAAGGGCCTGGCGCCCGAGTGCGGCGACCTCGGCCGCTGTCTCCTCGCACGACGCCAGTTTGCGCGACGCGATCACGACATCGGCGCCCGCCCGCGCGAACGCCAACACCATGGCGCGCCCGAGGCCCCTACTCCCGCCCGTTACGAGGGCGACCTTGTCGGACAGATCGAAGAGGAGCGGCGTCGACGGCATGGTGCGCATCGTGGCACCGCTCGCGCCCGTCCCGAAATCAGCGGGGTATGGGCGAGCGCGCCTCGAGCCACGCGGGCAGGTCACGAATTGACGCGAGCGTTGGCACAGAGCCGTCGTGGTCGGCGTGTTCGTGGGCCCAGGTCGTGTGGTACGGGATGTGCACGGCCCGGCCCCCGATGGCGAGCACCGGCAGAACGTCGGAGCGCACCGAGTTCCCCACCATCAAGAAGCGATCGGCCGGCACGTGGGCCCGCTCCAGCAGACGGCGATAGGTCAACTCGTCCTTCTCGCTCACGATCTCGATCGCGTCGAAGAGGTCGGCGAGGCCCGACCCGGCCACCTTGTGCTCCTGATGCATGAGGTCGCCCTTCGTGACGATTACCAGGCGGCGGCCCGAGGTACTCAGTTCCGTCACGACGTCGGCCACGCCTTCGAGCAGCTCCACCGGATGGGTCAGGATCCATCGGCCGAATCCCACCAGGTCTTGGATGACCGCCGCCGGTACCCGACCGTCGGTCAGTTCGATGGCCGTCTCGATCAACGACAGCGTGAACCCCTTGGCGCCGTAGCCGAACACCTCGAGGTTGCTGCGCTCGGTCGTTTCCAGGGCGCGCTGAACATCGATGCCGGTGGGTAGATACGGACCGAGCAGCTCGCCGAAACGATCCTGGGTGACGGTGAAGTAGTCCTCGTTGCGCCACAGCGTGTCGTCGCCGTCGAGACCGATGAGCTCGATCATGAGCCGGGGGTTTCTTCCGCGAGCCGCTTCTGGAACATGACCTGGCCGTGGCCCACCGGGAAGTCGTCGAACTGCCCGACCTCGGTGTAGCCGAGCCGGCGGTACAGCTCGGGCGCCTGGAACGTGTGGGTGTCGAGTACGACGTTGGCACATCCGCGGTCGCGGGCTACCTGCTCGGCCACGAGCACCAGACGGCTGCCGAGGCCCTCGCCGCGCCGGGGTTGATCGACCCAGAGGTTGACGATCTTGGCCGTGCCACCCCAGGTGAATCCGCTGATGCCGGCGATCACGCGACCGTGCGCGTTGTGGATCAAGCCCGTGAACCCCCGCCCGTCACGGTAACCCGTGGCCGCCACATTGAACTCGTAGAGACGGTCCTCGAGGAGCTCGATGTCGCCCCAGTGGAGGTCGTCGTGCCAGTCGATCCGATCCGCGACGAGTGCCGACCATTGACGCGCCAGCAGCGCGTAGAGAAATTCGCTGCGCCACTCGCCTGCGGCCCACGCGCTATCGATGCAGTGCCCTTCGCGGCGAAAGCCGTGCGCCTCGAGCACGCGATGACTGGCTGCGTTGTCGACATCGGCCCGCGCAATCAGGCGTTGCTTACTGAGCTTTTCAAAGAGGTACGTGATCAGGGCGCCGACGGCCTCTGTGGCCAGGCCCTGGCCCTGGTACTCGGGCGCGACCGTGAAGCCGATCTCACAAGCTCGAGCCTCGTCGGCGTCGGGATGGAAGCCGAGGTCGCCGATGACCGCTCCGGTGGCGCGCAACGTGATCGCGAGTTGGTACCACGCGCCGGGCGTATCGGGGTGGCTCGCCGCCATCTCCTTGATCAACGCGTTGGCACGGCCGATCGAGAACCCCTCGTCCCATCCCTGGAAGCGCGCCACCTCAGGGCGAGCGCGGTACGCGGCGATTTCGTCGGCGTCGCTCGGAACGAGCCGCCGCAGGATCAGCCGTTCGGTCTCGATCGAAGCGAATTCTTTGTCCATATGGGGGCAACCATGGTGACACGCGAGACTGGTGTCATGACCCGCGTGATCACGGTCGGCGGCGGCCAACTCGGCCCGGTGCAGCGCAGCGACTCCCGCGAGATGGTGGTCGATCGTCTCATCGCCCTCCTGCGCCAGGCTAAAAGCCACGCCTGCGATCTCGTGGTCTTCCCCGAACTCGCCCTGACCACGTTCTTCCCCCGTTGGTTCTTCGAGGCCCAAAGCGACATCGACGCGTTTTTCGAGACCGAGATGCCGTCGGCCGTGACCAAACCGCTCTTCGAGGAGGCGGCGCAGGCGGGTGTGGGCTTTTCGCTCGGGTTCGCCGAGCTCACCCCCGATGGCCATCACTACAACTCCCAGATCCTCGTCGGACCCGACGGCGTCGAGATCGGTCGCTACCGGAAAATTCATCTTCCCGGCCACGAGGAGTACGAAGCGTGGCGGGCCTTCCAGCATCTCGAGCGGCGCTACTTCGACCCCGGCCCTGACAGCTTCGCGGTGTGGGACGCGTTCGGCGGCACGGTGGGCATGGCGATCTGCAACGACCGTCGCTGGCCCGAGACCTATCGAGTCCTGGGCCTCCAGGGCGCCGAGCTCATCATCATCGGGTACAACACGCCGATCCATTACGCGCCCGATCCGAGCCAGGACGCGCTCGCTGTCTTTCACAACGCTCTTGTGATGCAGTCCGGGGCGTACCAGAACGGTGCGTGGGTGGTGGGCGTCGCGAAGGCGGGCGTCGAGGAGGGGGTAGACCTGCTCGCGGGGAGTTGCATCATCGCTCCATCCGGTCAGATTGTCGCCCAGGCCTCGACAAACGGCGACGAGTTGATCGTCGCCCGCTGCGACCTCGATCGGTGCGCGAATTACAAGAACACGCTGTTCGACTTCGATCGTTACCGGCGCCCGGAGATGTACAAGATCATCACCGAGCGGAAGGGTGCCGTCGTCCGGCCCCGCTTGACATGACCGTCACCACTTCAGGACTGGTGTGCGGGCACCATCATCTCTACTCCGCCCTGGCCCGCGGGATGCCCGCACCCAGCTCGGCACCCACGACGTTCGCCGAGATCCTCGAGCGCGTCTGGTGGCGCCTTGATGTCGCCCTTGATCTCGAAATGATTCGTTGGTCGGCGATGCTCGGCGCACTCGAGGCCCTCGAATGTGGCACCACGGCGATCGTCGATCACCACGAGTCCCCGGCGGCCATCGAGGGCAGTCTCGACGTAATCGCCGAAGCGTGTGCCGCAGTGGGCGTGCACGTGTTGTGCGCGTACGGCATCACCGATCGTCACGGTGCGGATGGCGCCCGGCGCGGTCTCGCCGAGAACGAACGCTTCCTGCGCGCGGGAGGAAAGGGTTTCGTCGGCGTGCACGCCACGTTCACGTGTAGCGATGCGACGCTCGCGGCGGCGGCGGGACTGGCCAACGATCTTGGCGTCGGGGTCCATATCCATGTCGCTGAGGGGGAGGTCGATGCCGAGGCGGGCGCGCGGCTCGAGCCTCTGGCGCAGGAGTCGTGGCTGCTCGTGCACTGCGTCCATCTTGATCGTGACTTGCCCGGGACGATCGCCCACAATCCCAGGTCGAACATGAACAACGCCGTCGGCTACGCCTGGCCCGCGCGTCGCCACAACCCGGTGGTGCTCGGCACCGATGGCATCGGGGGCGACATGCTCGAAGAGTTTCGCCTTGCCTTCGCCCGGGCTCGCGAAGCCGACGTACTCGCGACGCCCGAGACCGCGTGGACGTGGCTCACGAACGGGTACCGACTCGTGCCGGAGGCGCGCGATGACTCGGTTACGTGGTCGTACGAGCACGCCGACTCACCGTGGCACGCGGCGTACACGCCGGCCATCCGCGCGCTCAGGGTTGTGGTCGACGGCGACGAGGTCCTGCGCGACGGACAGCCCACGCGCGTCGACGGGCATGAGGTGCGGGCGAAGGCGGCCGAGCAGGCGCAGCGCCTCTTCGCCCGCCTGTAACCCTTCCCCGGCCTCTTGAGGAAACACTGGACTTCGGCGGGAGGCCCCCTCCCTGGTTCAAACGCGGCGGCCCGGCTGATCGCGTCGCAGTGGCAGCATGGCGGCCGTGCCGCCTGTTGCGTTGTACCTGCAAGACGCTCACCCGATTCGCGACGCCATGGGCTACGTGGCCGAGGCCGAGGCGAAAGGCTTCGCTGCGGTGTGGCAGGCCGACAGCCGCCTCGTGCGCGACGCGATCGTGCCGATGTCGGCGTTCGCCGCCACCACCGATCGCATCAAGATCGGATCGGGCGTCGTCGACTGCTGGACGCGGAACCCCGCCCGGCTCGCCGCGATGTTCTCCACGCTCGATGACCTGGCGCCCGGTCGCGTGATCCTTGGTATCGGCGCGTGGTGGGACCCGCTGGCCGCCAAGGTCGGCATCGAACGCCGTAGACCCCTCACCGTCATGCGCGAGATCGTCGAGGTGGTCCGCTTGCTGCTGCGCTGCGATGGGCCGGTGACATTCGATGGGAGCTACGTGCACCTCGACGGTGTCGAGCTCGACTACGTGCACCAGGAGCGCCGGCCGAAGCAGGTCCCGATCTATATCGGGGCCACCGGTCTGCAGATGATGGAGCTGACGGGCGAAATCGCGGACGGTGCGGTGCTCAACTACCTCGTCTCGCCCAGCTATAACCGCTCGGCGCTGGAGGCACTTGAACGGGGCGCGGCGAAGCGGGGGCGCTCCCTCGACGACATCGACCGCCCTCAGTTGGTTGTCTGTTCGCTCGACAGCGACCGCGCCCGTGCCCTCGACAACGCACGCCTGCTCGTCACGCAGTACCTGGGACAGCAGCCCCACATCATGAAAGCGTCCGGAGTGCCCGAGTCGCTCCTCGACGACATCGGTAAGGTGTTGACGTGGCCGGCCACGCACGATCAGGTCGTGGCGGCCTCCAAGCTGGTGCCCGACGACATCGTGCAGATGATCACCGCGTCGGGGACTCCGGATGAGTGCCGGGAGAAGGTCGCGGAGTACGTGGCCAACGGGTGCACGTGCCCGATCCTCTATCCGCTGGGTGACGACGTCTCCGCCATGATCGACGCGTTCGCGCTCTGACGCTCGTTACGTATCGGGGTCGCCGTCGAGCTTGTCGGCCACCGAGTCGAGCGTGCGGGCCATTGATTCGTTCATGAACACGGTGTCCTCGAGACGGGCGTCGTCGACTGCGACCCACGTCAACACGCCCACCGCGGCACCCAGAATCGGGAAGAGGAGGAATGCCCAGAGCTGCGACAGCGCGTCAGTGCCGGAGAAGATGGCTGTGCCGAAGCTGCGGGCCGGATTCACCGACGTGTTGTCGACGGGGATCGTCACCAGGTGGATGAGGGTGAGCGTGAGGCCGATCGTCAAGCCCCCGGCTCCTGGCGCCATCCTCTTTGAGAACGTCGTGAGGACGACGAAGATGAGGAGCGCTGTGAACACGATCTCGACGAGCGCGACGGCGCCGAGGTTGAACGGCGTGCCGCCTTTCGTGCCCCACCCGTTCGCGGCGAAGTGGTTCTTCGCGCTGAACCCATCCTGGCCCTTGGCGATCGCGAAGATGATGAGGCCACCGAGCGCCGCACCCAGAAACTGACCGACGAGGTAGTAGCCAACCTTGGTGCCCTCGACCTTCTTGGCGAACCAGAGGCCGATCGTCACCGCCGGATTGATATGGCAGCCCGAGACCGGACCGATGGCGTAGCCCATGGCGAGCAACGAGAAGCCGAACGCCAGCGCGATGCCGAGACGCCCGATGGTGTCACCAGCGAGAATCGCGCTGCCGGGGCCGCCAATCACCAGCACGCATGTGCCGATCAGTTCGGCGGCGAGGATCCTGAATGGATTTCTCATCTTCACCCCCCTGTCGTGATGCAACGGAAAGATTCGCACGCCGCGCTCCCAGTTTTGGCGATCACGCAATCACGACGACCGCGTCGGCCAGTTGGGCGAGGGTGCGAACCTCGAAGACGCCACTGCACTCGGGCGCATAGTCGTCGATCGCAGAATCGTCGGTGCCCCAGTCCTGGCGCGGTTCTGGGTTGAACCAATAGACGTGCTTGGCCGTGCGGGAGAGCTCGCGGAACGCCTCGAGCCCGCTGTCTCGGAAGTTCGTCCTGGCGTCTCCGGTGATGATGATCGTGGTCGTCGGGGCGACGACGTCGCCGAGGGCTCGAACCTGGAAGCGGCGAAAGACCCGGCCGTAGTCGCTGTGGCCGTCGCCTTCGACGACGCCCGGCTGCGACAACAGCCCGTGCGGATCGAGGCTGTATTCGGTGGTGGTGAAGAGGTCGGTGACCTCGGCGAATCCGTCGACGAAGACGAAGGTGCGGAGGCGGGCGAACTCGTCGTGCAGCGCGTGCACAAGCGACAACGTGAAATGCGCGAACTCAGCTACCGAACCCGACACGTCGCAGAGGAGAACCAGATCGGGCTTCGACGACTTCCGTTGCTTGAACGCCGGATCGAGCGGGACCCCGCCGACCGAAAGTGAGCGGCGCACGGTACGCCGGACATCGAGGCGGCCACGGCGGCGGAGCTTGCGCCGCCGCGCGATCCGGGCGGACAGGGCGCGAGCAAGGGGCCGTACCGCCTCGCGCATCGCGAGGAGCTCGGTGGTCGAGGCGGTGAGCACATCGATGTCGCCGTGCCTTCCGAGCGCGAGGCTCTCGTCGCCGAGCCGTCCGAGCTCGACCAGCCGTTTGCGTAGCTCGGTGGCAAGTAGGCGCCGGAACTCCTCGACGTCGGCGGTGATCTCGGTGCGGCGCAGCCGTTCTTCAAACGCGGTGAGGTCGGCGGTCGCATCGAACTTGGCGGCGCGTAGCGCCCGCTGCAACAGGGTCGCGAGGTCGAGCGCCCGCAAAACGCGGAACAGATACGACCGCTCGCTCGCTCCGTCGCCCGAGTCGAGACCGGCGAAGGCATTCACGGCCAAGGCGGCCAGCGCTCGAAGCGCGTCGAGGTCACCGGCCTGCAGCGCGGCGACGATAGCGGCGAGCAGCTCCGTGGAGGCCGGTCCTGCGGCGATATCGGCGCCCGGGGACGGGCCAGTCGCGGCAGCGCCGGTATCCAATGGCTCCGGCAACGGGGCCGCGGCGAAGACGCGATCGAACAAGTCATCGAACACCGCCTCGTCGAGCGGGCGCTTGACGAGCGTGGCGCGCAGCGCCGCCCGCACCAACCGGCGGTCTCCGACGTCGAGATGGTGGAGCGCTTCGACGGCGTCGATGACTTCGACGATGGCAACCGGAACACCCGCGGCGCGCAGGCGGTTGAAGAGCAAGAGCAACCGATCGAGCACGCGGTCGCCGGCGTCGATCATGCGAGAATCGCCCGCGCATGGAGGCGCCCCACGTTGCACCCGGTCGCCTCGTGCGCCTCGGCGTAATTGTGCCGAAGGGAATGGATCAAGACTCCGCGGGTCGCCTGGCCCGTATGTGTGATCTTGCGCGAATCGACGTGGTCTGGGTCGACGATCCTGCCCGCGCGAGGGCGATGGCGTCTGAGGTCAGCCACGCGAAGGTTCTCGTACGGCCCGAGCGCGATGAACCATGGGCCCGCACGGTGGCCGTCTCGATTGGTCGGACCGAGGCCGAGGCGGCGGCGCGCGCCGACGCAGACCCTGCCTTCGCCCACACCGGTGATCCCCGCGAGGGAGGCCTGTTCGGCACGTTGGAACAGTGTCAGGACGCCGTGATCGCGCTGGCCCACCAGGGCGTCGTCGACGTGCGGTGCGTCTTGCCGGACGCGCCCGACGTGCACGATGTCATTGCTCAACTCACGGCCGTGGCCATCGGTTCGTTGGCGACCCATCGTCCCGATGCCGCCCGCAGCGCGGCGCCGCCCCCTCCGCCCTGGTCGCGGCCGGATCAGTGACGTCACCGCTTGGCGAGCTGTGCACTGATGTCGGCAGCGGTGGCGAGCAGGAGTTGGAGAAACTCCCCTCGCAGTTCTTTGAGTGTCACCCGCCCCGCGTGACCCGAGACGTTGATCGCGGCGACGGCTCGGCCGCGGCTGTCGCGAAGGGCGGTGGCCACCGACCGTACGCCGACCTCGAGCTCTTGGTCGAGAAGCGCCCAGCCCGACTCGCGCACGCGGCCGATCTCGGCTCGGAGCGCCTCGGTCGTAGTGATCGTGTACGCGGTGCGGGGTCTGAGTTGCGCGGTGTCGAGGAAAGCGTCGAGCTGCGCTTCGGGCAACTCGCTCAACAACACCCGACCCATTGACGTCATCTCCGCCGGCAGCCGCGAGCCGATTGCGAGCGACACGGTCATGATGCGCTTCGTGGGGACTCTCGCCACGTAGATGATGTCGGGCCCGTCGAGGACGGAGGCCGACACGGATTCGTGCACCCGCTCCGACAGCGCCTCCATGAAGGGCTGCGCGATGTCGGCCACCTTGAGCGACGAGACGTAGGCGTAGCCGAGGTCGAGAACCTTCGGAGTGAGCTCGAACAAACGGGCGTCGCTCGACACGTAGCCGAGCGATTCGAGTGTGAGCAGGATGCGGCGCGCCGTGGCGCGCGTGAGGCCGGCGAGCCGAGCGACATCGGACAGTGTGAGCGTGGCGTGGTCGGCGGAGAACACCCGCAGAACGGACAGCCCGCGCTCGAGCGACTGCACGAAATCACCGGGACGGTCTCTTACGCCGCTGGTTGACATCCGTTGCACGCTCCGGACTAAAGTTCTGAGGACGCACAGTAGTTCGACAGGCGTACACGATCAAGCATCACGAGGCAGGCAAACGGCGCAGGCAACATCGCACCAGCAAGGGGGCCGAGGTGGCGTACACCACGAAGTTCGGGTCGTTGGGGCAGTACGAAAAGGGCACGATCGAGATCATCGACGACGATCCACGGCGCTATGCCTTCTCCAACATTTTCGAGGTGGCGGCGCACGCGAAGCCATACGAGAAGATCGCGGTCGGCAAGAACATGCAATACGTCCTCGAGGCCATTCGCGCCGACGGCACTAGCGGCTGGCGCACCTGCGCCCACGACGAGTTCGCGCTCGTGATGGCCGGCCAGGTCGAGGTGCGGCTCGTGAAGCTCACGACGCCCGCGGTCGACCCGAAAAAGGAGGGCTCGGTGGCGCTTCCCGGGGAGCCGATCGGCCAGAAGATGGGTCGGGTGATCGGCGGGCAGGGCCACATGATCTTGCTGCCCGCCAATGCCGCGTACCAGTTTCATGCGGCGGAGCCTTCAGTGATTCTGCTGCAGACCATCAAGGGCGACGACACCATCGAACGCTGGGCTGAGATCTGTCTATCCTGAGTCTCGAGGAGAAGAAGCGATGAGTACGACCACGAGCGACGTGAAAAGTTCCGCTCCGAACGAGCACGGCTACCGAGAATTCACACTCGGCGGTTTCGCTTTTCGCCGAGATGAATTCTTCGCCCACATCACCTGGCCCACAGGGAGCCACGTCATTAGCATCGACGGCTTCCTGCGGGCGTTGCAGCGCGACGTGGCGTGGAATTTCTTCTACGGCACCGTGAACTTCGACGGTGTGATCGGCACCGTCAATCACTACGGCAACGTCGACTTGTTCGCGGGCCGCTACAACGACGCCTACCGCAAGGCCGAACTCGATCACGTCGAGAACTTCGACGCCGAGGTGATCGGGCCAACGTTCAAGGCGATGCTCGACGACTGGACGAACGCCGACTTCGATCCGTTCGCGAGTCCGGCCGAGACGGGGAAGCCCTTCGGAGTGAAGAACGGGAACAACACACCCGCGGTCACTCGCCACCGCGTTACCGCAAGTCGCATGGTGGGCGTGCCCGGCGACGAGACGGTGCGTACCGACGCCACCCATCCGATCAACCGGATGTTCGCCGACGTTCCCCAAACGGTGCCGAAGATTGAAGCCGAGCCCGGCTTCGAGAACGAGGTGTGCGCATTCAACCTGTTCGCCTACCTCAGCCGCAGCGATGTCACCTGGAATCCGTCGGTGGTGTCGGTCTGCAAGGACAGCTTGTACTGCCCTACCACCGAGGAGTACATCCTGCCGATCATCCACGGCAACGACCGCGTCGAATGGTTCGTTCAGCTCTCCGACGAGATCAAGTGGGACGTGCAGGATCGGGACACCGGCGCGGCACGTGCCAAGGTGACGATGCGGGCCGGCGATGTCGCCGCCATGCCGGGCGACATCCGCCATCAGGGCTTCTCACCGAAGCGATCAATGCTGCTGGTGTGGGAGAACGCGTCGGCGGAACTGCCGGCCCTCATCGCGTCCGGCAAGGCACCGACCGCGCCCGTCGAGTTCTAGGCGCCGGGCGGCTTCCAAGATGAGCGCCGTCGTCACGTCGCTTCGCGAGGCGGTGGCCGGCATCATTCACGACGGCGACACCGTCGCGTTCGAGGGCTTCACCCACCTGATTCCCTTTGCGGCCGGACATGAGGTCATCCGCCAGGATCGGCGCGACCTCACGGTCACGCGCATGACCCCCGACGTCATCTACGACCAACTCATCGGGGCCGGCTGTGTCCACAAGCTCATCTTCTCGTGGGGCGGCAACCCCGGTGTCGGTTCGCTCCACCGCTTTCGGGAGGCGGTCGAGACGGGCGCGCCGCAACCACTCGAAATAGAAGAACACAGCCATGCGGGTATGGCGACCCGTTACGCCGCGGGTGCCGCGGGACTGCCGTTCGGCGTGTTGCGCGGCTATGTCGGCACCGATCTCATGCAGCACACGCCCTCGATCAAGCCCATCTCGTGCCCCTTCACCGGCGAAGCCCTCACGGCCGTGCCCGCGTTGAACCCCGACGTCGCCGTCATCCACGCCCAACAAGCCGATCGCACGGGGAACGTCTTGCTGTGGGGCATCGTCGGCGTGCAGAAGGAGGCCGTCCTCGCTTCGAAACGGGCGATCGTCACCGTGGAGGAGATCGTCGACGAGCTCGATCCTCCGGCGAGCTCTGTGGTCTTGCCCAACTGGGTCATCGACGCGGTCTGCGAGGTTCCCGGCGGGGCTCACCCGAGCTTCGCCATGGGGTACTCGACGCGTGACAACGCGTTCTACAAGGCGTGGGATGCCATCTCGAAAGATCTCACCGCGTTCACCGCGTGGATCGATACGCACGTGCGGGGCACGTCCGACTTCGCCGAGTTCCGTCGATCCGCGGGGCTGGGAGACGCCAGCCGTGTCTGACCGCAATGGTTCTGCCGCGCGATACACCGCCGACGAGCTCATGATCGTGAACGCCGCCCGCTCCCTTGGCCAGCGCGCCGCCGCCGGTTCGGGTGTCTGCTTCGTCGGCATCGGGTTGCCCTCGACTGCCGCGAACCTCGCGCGTCGTCTTTACGATCCGAGCCCCGTCCTCGTGTACGAGTCGGGGTGCATCGGCGCCAAGCCGACCGCGTTGCCTCTGTCGATCGGCGACGGTGAATTGGCCGAAACGGCCGATGCCGTCGTATCGGTGCCGGAGATCTTCGCCTACTGGCTCCAGGCCGGCCGCATCGATGTCGGCTTCCTCGGCGGCGCGCAGATCGACCGGCACGGAAACATCAACTCGACGGTGATCGGCAACTACGAGCATCCCGCGACGCGCCTTCCGGGAGCGGGCGGGGCGCCCGAGATCGCGGCGTCGGCCGCGAGCGTGATGGTGATCATGCGTCAAAGCAAGCGGGCGTTCGTCGATGTGTGCGACTTCCGCACCTCGTTCGGCTTCGGCGACGGGCCGGGCCACCGCGAGCGCCTCGGGCTTCGCGGGGCCGGACCAACGATGGTCATCACCGATCTGGGGATACTCGAACCCCGAGACTCGGAGCTGGTGATGACCGCAATGCATCCCGGTGTCACTCGCGACCAAGCCACGGCGAGCACAGGATGGCCTCTTGCGTTCTCGAAGAACGTCACGACCACCGTGAGCCCCACGGAGCATGAGCTGATCGCGCTCCGAACGCTGCAGGCGGCATGAGCACCGCGCCGTTCACCTACGACGCCAACCCCGGGCGAGTCGTGTTCGGCATAGGGTCGCTCGCGCGGGTCGGCGAAGAGTCCGCCCGGCTCGGTGGCCGGCGCGTGCTCGTGATCACCGACGCGGAGGCCAAGGCCATAGCCGACGCCGTGGTCGAGCAACTTGGTGACCGCGTCGCGCTCGTGTGGGATGAGGTCGCGCAGCACGTCCCGATCGAGCTGGCCGAGCGGGCGCGCGCGGCAGCAACCGCCGCGGCGATCGACTCGATCGTGTGCATCGGTGGAGGATCGTCGACGGGTTTGGCGAAGGCCATCGCCCTCACCCACGGGGTGCCGGTGCTGGCCGTGCCGACCACGTACGCCGGCTCGGAGATGACACCGATCTACGGCCTGACCGGGCCCTCCGGCGGCGACACGAGTCGCAAGGCCACCGGCAAAGACCCCATCGTCCAGCCACGAATCGTCATCTACGACCCTGAGCTCACCGTGGGCCTGCCGGCGGCGGTCACGGGGCCGAGCGCGTTCAACGCGCTGGCCCATTGTGTTGAGGCTCTCTACGCCGCCGGCGCCAATCCGGTGATCACGTTGCTCGCTCTCGACGGCATCGCCGCGATCGGCCGGTCGATCACGACGTGCGTTCGCGAACCGGCCAACGTCGATGCCCGCAGCGATGTGCTGTACGGCGCGTACCTCGCCGGAGTCTCGCTCGGCGCCACGGGAACCGCGCTCCACCACAAGTGCTGCCACGTGCTCGGAGGCACGTTCCACCTCGTGCACGGCGAGGTGAACGCCGTGATCCTGCCCCACGCCGTGGCGTACAACGCGCCCGCGGTCCCCGAGCTGATGGTCAAGGTGGGCACCGCGCTGGGGGCGCCCGCCGGGGTGAGCGCGGCCCGGGCCCTGTTCGATCTCGCCGCCAGCATCGGCGCGCCCAGCAGCCTCAAGGCCCTCTCGATGCCGCATGAGGGCCTCGACGATGCCGCGGCCCGCACCGTGGCCGACACCACGGTCAATCCCCGTCCGGTCAACGTCGCGTCCGTTCGTGCGATGCTCGAGGACGCCTACGAGGGCCGGCGGCCGGCGTGAAGGGAGAACTTCGTGACCCGTGACGTGTTCATCGTCGATGCAGCCCGCACGCCTATAGGCCGCCACGGCGGCGCGTTGGCGGGCATCCGGCCCGACGATCTGGCGGCTGCCGCAGTCAGGGCCCTCGTCGAGCGCCATCCGTCTCTCGACCCCGGCACCATCGACGACGTCTTCTTTGGTGACGCGAACGCGGCCGGAGAAGACAACCGCGATGTGGCGCGCATGGCCGTGCTGCTCGCCGGCCTCCCGGTGACCGTCCCCGGCACCACCGTGAACCGCCTCTGCGGCTCCGGCATGGAAGCGGTGATTGGCGCCGCTCGAGCGATTGCCGTCGGCGACGGTGATCTGTGCATCGGCGGCGGGGTGGAATCGATGAGCCGCGCGCCATGGGTCCTCCTCAAGCCCGAGCGCGCCTACGCCACCACGTCCGAGCAGTTGTGGAGCACCACGCTCGGCTGGCGCATGCTCAATCCAAAGATGCCATCGGAATGGACCATCTCGCTGGGCGAAGGCGCGGAGGTGTTGGCCGAGAAGTACTCGATCAGTCGCGACGCGCAGGACGAGTTCGCCCTGGGCTCGCACCAGAGGGCGGCCGCCGCTTGGGACGCCGGCCACTTCGACGCGGAATCGGTGTCTGTGCCGGGCACGCCCCTTGCGCGCGACGAGTGCATCCGGCCCGACACCACGATGGAAAGGTTGGCCTCGCTGAAGCCCGCCTTTCGAACGGGTGGCACGGTCACGGCAGGCAACTCGTCTCCTTTGAATGACGGGGCCGCCGCGGTGCTGCTGGCCAGCGAGAGCGCCCTGAACGCGATGGGCCTCACACCGTTGGCGCGGGTGGTGAGCAAGGCCGTCGTGGGCGTCGAGCCACACCTCTACGGCATCGGGCCGGTCGAAGCCGTCCGGCTCGCGTTGCGCAGAGCCGCGCTCGATTTCGGTGATCTGGCCGCCATGGAGCTGAACGAAGCATTCGCGGCCCAGTCGCTGGCCTGCATCGCGGAATGGCCGGAGCTCGATGCGTCGATCGTGAATCGCAACGGTGGGGCCATCGCGATCGGGCACCCGCTTGGCTGCTCGGGTGCTCGCATCCTCACCACGCTCACACATCATCTGCAGCGCACGGGCGGCCGCTACGGCCTCGCCGCGATGTGCATCGGCGTGGGCCAGGGCATCGCGATAGTCATCGAGAATGTTGAAACCAAGGAGACCGCATGAGCCGCACATTCGCGGAGGAGCGCCTGCTCGACGTCGTCGTCGCCACGTTTGACAACAGTCCCGACGCCCGTATGAAGGAGGTGCTCACCAACCTCATCCGGCACCTGCACGAGTTCGTGAGCGAAGTGCACCTCACCCGCGACGAGTGGTTCGCGGGCATCAAGTTCCTCACGGCCGTCGGTCAGAAGTGTGACGACGTCCGCCAGGAGTTCATCTTGCTGTCCGACACGCTCGGGGTATCGAGCCTCGTCGAGATGATCAACTACAAGGGCACGGAGGGCTCCACCGAGAACACGGTGCTCGGGCCCTTCTACGTCCCCCGATCGCCGCACTACGACAACGACGCGTCCATCGTGATCAACGACGACCCCGGTGAACGGCTACATGTGCACGGAGCGATTCGCTCCACCGATGGGAGCCCCATTCCCGGCGCCGAGATCGACGTGTGGCAGACGGCCACGCACGGCATGTACGCGGTGCAAGAGCCGGGCAAGCAAGATCCCGACAACCTTCGTGGCATCTTCACGTCCGCGGCCGACGGCCGCTACTCGTTCTGGACCGTGCGACCGGTCGTGTACTCGATCCCCGATGACGGACCAGTCGGCCAATTGCTTGAAGCGAACAACCGGCATCCAAACCGGGCGGCCCACACACATCTCATGGTGCGTGCGCCGGGTTACCACACGGTCGCCACCCACATCTTTGACGCCGACGGCGCCTATCTCGACTCCGATGCGGTGTTCGGCGTGCGCGACTCGCTCGTGGTGAAGTTCGAACCACAGGCCGATGGCACCTTGGAGGCTCCGTTCGACGTGGTGCTCACGCCGAGCTGATCAACCCAGGAGATCGGCCGGCGCCCTGGCCGCCGGCACCTGCTCGAGCACTCGAGCGAAGGCCGTGCCAACCGTCTTTAATTCCCGCTCGCTCAGCACGTCGACGAGCCAGCGGCGCACGCCCTCCACATGGGTGACGGCCGCGGCTTCCAAAAGCTTCTGCCCTTTCCGGGTGAGCGCGGCGCGCAGCCCTCGACCGTCCTCCGGGCACGCTACGCGTTCGAGGAGACGGTCGCGTTCCATGCGATCGACCGTGTAGGTGAGCCGGCTTCTCGACATGAGGGCGTTCTCCGCAAGAACGCTCATCCGGATGCCCTCCGGCGGCCCTTCTGACAGCGCGACAAGAACCTCGTAATCGTCGCGGGACAGCCCGTAAGCGGTCCGCAGCTCGCTCTCCAACTGATCGAACAGCTTGGAGGCACCCCTGATGAAGGCGCGCCACGACCGCTGCTCGTCTGTTGTGAGCCAACGCACTTCCGCCATGTCCGCATGATATCTGTTTCTCCAGGTTGTTCAAAGTTAAACGATCAGCTAAGGTGCGGTGTCAGTAGTTCAAACCTGAACGAAAGTGCGTAAGGAGTTCTCATGACCACAATCGAAGGTCTCACCCCCGGCGTCTGGAAGATCGATCCGGCCCACACCACGGCCGAGTTCTCGGTGCGCCACCTGATGGTTACGAAGGTACGCGGCCGGTTCAGCGACGTCGGTGGCGCGGTCACCATCGCGGACGACCCGTTGCGGTCGAAGGTGGAAGCCGTGATCAACACCGCGTCGATCACCACGGGCGATGGGGCCCGCGACAACCATCTGCGGACGGCGGACTTTCTCGAGGTCGAGAAGTACCCGGAGATGACGTTCACCTCGACCGAGATCCTCCCCAAGGGATCCGAATACGTCGTGAGGGGTGACCTCACGCTGCACGGTGTCACCAAGCCGGTCGAGCTCACCCTTGAGTTCAACGGCGTGGCTGGCGATCCGTGGGGTGGCACACGCGCCGGGTTCTCGGCCGAGACTGAGATCAACCGCAGGGACTTTGGCGTCGACATCAGCATGCCGATGGACGGCGGAGGAGTCGTGGTGGGCGACAAGATCAAGATCCAGATCGAGGCCGAGGTAATCAAGACCTGAACGAGCGGCAATACTTCCCAGCGATCCGGATGTCGCTGGGAGGTAGCCGTGAAGGTCTACGACAAGATCTACATCGATGGCGCGTGGGTGAGCCCACACGGCCACGGCCAACTTGATGTGGTCGACTCGACCACCGAGGAGGTCATGGCGAGTGTGCCGGCCTCCGACGCCACCGACGTCGACCGAGCCGTAAAGGCGGCCCGCGCCGCGTTCGACGGATGGGCGGCCACCACGCCAGAGGAACGGGCCAAGTTCCTGACGCGCATCAACGAGGGCCTCGCGGCGCGTATGGACGAGCTCGCCAACGTCGTGAGCCACGAAGTCGGCATGCCCAAGAATCTCTCGAAGATGATCCAGGTCGGGCTGCCTATGAATTCCTTCGCGCAGGCCGCTCAGCTCGCGGAGACGTTCGCGTTCGAGGAGGAAGTCGGGAACTCGCTCGTTCTGCGCGAACCGATCGGCGTGGTCGGTTGCATCACGCCGTGGAACTATCCGCTGCACCAGATCGCGGCAAAAGTGGCGTTCGCCATGGCGGCGGGGTGCACGGTTGTGCTCAAGCCGTCGGAAGTCGCGCCGGTGAACGCCATGATCCTCGCGGAGGTGATCCACGAGGTCGGCCTGCCGGTCGGGGTCTTCAATCTCGTCACGGGTACCGGGCCGGTCGCGGGCGAGGCGATCGCCGCCCACCCCGGTGTCGACATGGTCAGCTTCACCGGTTCCACTCGCGCCGGAAAGCGCGTCGCCGAGCTCGCCGCCCAGACCGTGAAGAAGGTCGCGCTCGAGTTGGGTGGCAAGTCCGCCAACGTGATTCTCGACGACGCCGACTTCACCAAGGCCGTCGCCGACGGCGTCGGCAAGTGCTACCTCAACTCCGGCCAGACCTGCTCAGCACTCACACGCATGCTCGTGCCGCATAGCCGCCTCGCCGAAGCCGAAGAGATCGCCACGCGCACGGCCGAGACGTTCACGCCCGGCGACCCGTTCACCAAGGGCACCCGCATTGGACCACTCGTCTCCGCCGTGCAGCGCGATCGCGTGCGTGCCTACATCAACAAGGGCATCGACGAGGGTGCCACGCTGCTCACCGGGGGCGTCGAGCCTCCGGAGGGTCTCGACAAAGGCTTCTTCGTCCGGCCGACGGTGTTCTCCGACGTGCGCACCGACATGACCATCGCGCAGGAGGAGATCTTCGGACCGGTGCTCGTCCTCATCCCCTACGGCGACGAGGACGAAGCCGTCCGCATCGCGAACGACAGCGTGTACGGCCTCGCGGGTGGCGTGTGGTCGGGCGATCCCGAGCGGGCCAAGCGCGTCGCGCGGCGGTTGCGCACCGGTCAGGTCGAGGTCAACGGCGGGGCGTTCAACCCCAACGCGCCGTTCGGTGGTTACAAGCAGTCGGGCGTCGGGCGCGAGTACGGCCGCCACGGTTTCGAGGAGTTCCTCGAGATCAAGTCGCTGCAACTCTGAGCGCGGCCGCGTGCAACGCGTCCACGACGTCCTCGCGTCGCTGGGGGTGCCGTACGAAATCGTCGCGTGCGATCCCGAACTGGCCGACACCGCGGCGTTCTGCGCCCACTACGGCTACGCGATGGAAGACTCCGCCAACACGATCCTGGTCGCCGGCAAGAGCGATCCGGTGCGGTTTGTGGCGTGCGTCGTGCTGGCGACCACGCGCCTCGATGTGAACGGGCTCGTGCGTCGGCGCCTTGGTGTCAAGAAGGCCTCGTTCGCGGACCGCGATCAGACCATGGCCCTCACGGGCATGGCGATCGGCGGCGTCACCGCGATCGGCCTCCCCGACGAGGTGCCGCTGTGGATCGACAGCCGTGTGGTCTCGCGTCCCCGGATCGTGCTCGGCGGCGGCGACCGGAGCAGCAAGATCCTCGCCCCACCTGACCTCCTGCTCGCCCTCCCCAACGCCGAAGTCATCGAGGCCTTGGCGTTCTGACGCGCTTTTTTCGTCTGTGGTGTCGGTTTCGCGCGCGAGAACGGTCAGGTTGTCGGCCGGACGGCGACGAGGACGGCGTCGATGTCGCGAAGATGATGCTCGCATTCGTGGACGGTGTGGCGGGCGAGCCACGCGACCGTCCGCTCGGACGTCGTGGGCCAGTGGTGGATGCCGGTGCGCTCCCACTGCGACGGGTTGAGCGCCTCAAAGGCCGACGCGAGTGCCTTCGCCGCCTCCGTGATCTGCGTGGCCACGACCGCGGGGTCCTGCTCGTTGTACCGGTAGTTCACGACACGCTCCTCGCGACCCATCGGCGTGAAGTCGGGTCGCTCCTCAACGAGCGCAAGCGCGACGCGATCGCGCTGCACCCGGAGAACGTCTCTGACGTGGCACGCGTACTCAAGCACCGACCACACATCGGCGCGTGGGCGCGTCCGCATCTCCATGTCGGATGCGCCCGTTATGCGACCCTCGTAGCGAGGACCGACCGATCGCAAGGTCGCGGCGACATCCAGAACCGCGAGCTCGTCGTAGACGAACGCACACTCATCGCAACGCATCTGCGGACCGTTCTCGCGCGCGAAACCGACACCAGAGGCCGAAAAAGCGCGTCAGAACGCGTCAGTGGTCAGTCGCCGCCCTCGTATTTGAACGAGACGCGCAGCTTGGCGCGGTAGGCCTTGACCTTTCCGTCCTCGATCTGAAGATCGAGTTCGCTCACCTCGGCGATGCGGAGGTCGCGCAGCGACTGGCTCGCCCGTGCGACTGCGGCGGCGGCGGCCTTCTCCCACGATTCGTCACTGGTACCGACGAGGTCGATGATCTTGTAGACGCTCTCAGCCATGAGGGCATCTCCTTTCCTTGGTGGCCGGCGGGGCCGCGCCAACAGACCATTGTTGTTCACCCCACGTGGGGTCGTGACCAGGGGGCCGGTAGCGTCGGCCAAATGACCGCTACCACGTCGACCTCGAGCATCCTGGGCAACCGGGTCGTCCGCAGCGAGGACCCAAAGTTCCTCACGTCAGGCGGCGTCTACGTCGACGACATCGCCCTCGAAGGTGCGGTATTCGCAACCTACGTGCGATCGCAATTCGCCCACGCGCGCGTCACCAACGTCGACCTGACCGAAGCGCAGAACGCGCCGGGCGTCCTAGGCGTGTTCACGGCCGCCGACATCGATCTGGGGCTGTTCCCACTCGACATGGCCATGCTGCCGGCCACCATGCCCCGCACGTTCCTCGCGACCGACGTCGTGCGGTTCGTCGGTGAGCCGATCGCCGTCGTCGTGACGAGCGACCGATACCAGGGGGAGGACGCCGCCGCCCTTGTGGTCGTCGACTACGAACCGCTCCCGGTCGTTCTCGACGTAGAAGCTGCCCTCGAGGGTGGCACCGTGCTGCATCCCGACGCGGGCACCAACGTCAGCTTCGAGCTCCCCGGCGAGCCGGTCGACCTCTCCGACTGCGAAGTGGTCGTCCGCCACCGCATCATCAATCGGAAGGTGGCGCCGTGCCCGCTCGAGGTGCGGGCAGCCGCCGCGAGGTGGACCGACGAGGGTCGCCTCGAGCACTGGGCCGGCTGTCAGGGCGCGCATCCCGTGCGCGACAGCCTCGCCGCGATCTACGGACTCGAGCCGGCGATGGTGCGGGTGATCGCGCCCGATACCGGTGGTGGATTCGGTGCGCGGGGGTTTGTCTATCCCGAGGAGATGCTGTGCGGCTGGCTGGCCCGCCGCGTCGGCCGTCCCGTTCGGTGGACGGAGACCCGCAGCGAGTCGATGCTCGGCTTCGGCCACGGGCGCGGTCAATTGCAGGACATCACGATCGGCGGCACCCGCGCCGGCAAGGTCCTCGCTTACCAACTCGACATCGTGCAGGACAGCGGCGCGTACCCGCGCATTTCGGCGATCTTGCCGTTCCTCACCAAAATGATGCTGACGGGCACCTACGCCATCGAACGGGCGTCGTGCCGGACGCGCAGCGTCGTTACCAATACCGTCCCCATGGTGGCCTACCGCGGCGCGGGCCGTCCCGAGGCCGCCGCGGCGATCGAGCGCGCCATCGACCTGTTCGCCGCGGAGATCGGTATGGACCCCGCCGAGGTGCGCAGGATCAATCTGGTGCCGGAGGACGCGTTCCCGTTCACGAATTCGAGTGGCACCGTCTACGACAGCGGTCGCTACGAGCGCGCGCTCGATCTCGTGCTCGAGGCCGCGGGCTACGCGGAGCTACGGGCCGAGCAGAGCCGGCGGCGGCTGGCGGGCGATCGACTCCAACTCGGCATCGGCTTGTCGGTCTACGTCGAGATCACCGCGCTCCAGGGCGGCACGGAATACGGACGGGTCGAGATCCAGCCCGACGGCAGTGTGCGCGCTCTCACCGGGACGTCGCCGCACGGCCAGGGCCACGTCACGAGCTGGCAGATGCTGATCAGTGAGCGCACTGGCATCCCGATGGACCAGATCGAAGTGCTCCACGGCGATACCGACCTCGTTCCCCAGGGTGGGATGACGGGAGGCTCCCGCTCGCTGCAGCTCGGCGGCACGTCGATCTGGAACGCGGCCGGCCATGTCGTCGACCAAGCCCGCGACGTGGCCGCGCACCTGCTCGAGGCGCATCCGGACGACATCGTTTTGGAAGGCGGCACGTTCCACGTGGCCGGTGCGCCCGCGCTCGGCCGGACGTGGGCCGACGTCGCTTCCGCGGCCGAAACCCCTCTCGCGGCCGAAGGCGACAGCCAGCAGGCCGGTGGCACGTTTCCGTGCGGGGCGCATCTCGCCGTCGTCGAGGTCGACATGGAGACGGGCCACGTACGCCTCGTGCGTCTTGTCGCTGTCGACGACGCCGGCCGCATCCTGAACCCGCTCTTGGCCGAGGGTCAGGTGCACGGTGGACTGGCCCAAGGCACGGCCCAGGCGCTGTTCGAAGAGGTGGTCTACGACGACGACGGCAACCCGCTCACCTCCAACCTGGCTGACTACACGTTCATCTCAGCCGCGGAGCTCCCGAGCTTCGAAACGGTCCACCTCGAGACGCCCACCGCGCTGAACGAACTCGGTGCGAAGGGCATCGGCGAATCCGGATCGGTCGGATCGACACCCGCCGTGCAGAACGCAGTCGTCGACGCACTCTCCCATCTCGGCGTGCGTCACGTCGAGATGCCCTGCACGCCCGAGCGGGTATGGCGCGCAATTCCCCACGCCCGCACCTCCTGACGTCAGAGTCGTTGCCACGGGGTCGTGGCCCAAGAATCTGCGGGGGCGCGCTCGATTAGTGTCGCTCGAATGGGGGGTGCAGCGAATCGCCGGGGGGCGCGCGTCGGTGAGGTCGTTGCCGTCGTCGGTGGGGGCGCGCTCCTCGCGGGGAGTTGGATGGCGGTCGCGATCGACGAGCGGGTACCCATCTGGGAGGCGCGCGTCTTCGACGCGCTGAACGGACTCCCCGGCGGTATTTGGCCGGTCGTTTGGCTCCCGATGCAGACGGGAAGCCTCATCGGATCCATTGTCGTGGTGGGCGCGACTGGTCTCGCGAGCCGCGACACCAGGCTCACCCTTGCCGCATTAGTGGCGAGTCAGGCCGGGTACTGGAGCGCCAAGGGCGTAAAGGGGCTTGTGTCACGCGGACGACCGAGCGCGTTTCTGGCCGATGTACATGTGCGCGAGAAGGTCGGCGGACTTGGGTACGCCTCGGGGCACGCCGCAGTCGCGTTCGCGTTGGCGGCCGTGCTCGCGCCATCGCTGCCGGCGCGCTGGCGACCGGTGGCGTTTGTGATTGCGGCCGTGGTTGCCCTCGCCCGCGTGTATGGGGGCGTCCATCTTCCACTCGACGTCGTCGGCGGCACCGGACTTGGGCTGCTCTGCGGTGTCTTCTCGCGCTGGGCGTTCGGGCTCGGCGGCGAAGGATTGCCTCCGAGGGTG
The DNA here is from genome assembly GCA_040002995.1 of Acidimicrobiales bacterium. GTDB lineage: Bacteria > Actinomycetota > Acidimicrobiia > Acidimicrobiales > Ilumatobacteraceae > JBDUDK01. The sequence continues at coordinate 86,161 of JBDUDK010000052.1, forward strand.
AGCCGCAGCGCCAGAGGCGCGCCTAGATGAGGTTGCGTCGCTCCAACCTGTGGAACGCGATCCAACCGGGCAACACCGGTAGCCAGTAGGTGGCCAGGCGGTAGCTGAGGACGACCGCAACCGCCACGCCCGAATCCATCCCGACACCGGTGAATCCGGCCACGAGAGCGGCTTCCATCGCGCCGAGTCCGCCAGGAGTTGGCGCCGCGGCGGCGATGATCGACGACCCGAGGTACACCGCACCGACCTCGGCGAAGCTCGGACCGCCGTGGAAGGCCGCGACTGCGGCGGCGAGCGCGGCGATGTAGGCCAGCGTGACTCCGAGGGATCCACCGAACAGCGCGGCGATCTTGGCGGGGGAACGCGAGAGTCTCACAATGCTCGAAATAGACGTCTTCACGTGGCGGATGACGTGTCGTCGCATGAGGCGGCGACCCTTGTGGGTGGCGGCGACGATGCCGAGGCCGGCGAGCACAACGGCAACAACAACCAAGACCTTGCTGTTGTGCGGGATCGTGAAGCCTGACGAGTTGCCTTGGCCCGCCCAGGCGAGGAAGACGAAGAGCAGTCCGATATGCACGATGGCCCCGGCGACGACGTTCAGGCCCATGCCCGTCACCGCCTCCGCGGGGTCGACTCCGGCCTTTTGCATGAAGCGCACCCCGAGCGCCATGCCGCCGACGTTGGCCGGCGTGACGCGGTTGACGAACGACGACGCGAGTTGCGTTTCCAAGTTCGGAACGAACGGCAGATGTTCCGGGACTCCTCCTGCCATACCGATGGCCGAAGCGACGTAGGTAAGGACCGACATCGCGACACAGGCGATGAGCCACACCCAGCTGGCGTGGCGCAGAGCGCGGAAGCTGTCGCCGACGTTGGCCAGTTGTGGCAACAGGATGTAGAACGCGCCCGTAAGGGCCACGATCGTGAAGACGGTGCGGGGCCGGACGCGCACGAGGCGCTCGAGGGGAGCGGGCTCCTGGCCCGTGGCTTGGGCGATCCCGGCACGGAGATCGCGGAGAAGCGACTTCGATATGTGCTTGCGCGTGCCTGCTGACAACGCCAGCGGTTGCAGGAAGGGAACGGCAGCGGCCAGGTCGTCGGCACTCAGTTGCCTCATAGCCGAGGCGATCACGGCATCGGCGCCGACGATCGTCGCCAGCGACGCGAGGAGCTCGGCGCGATCGATCGCCTGCAGTCGGGGACTCGTCGATTCCTCTCCGAAACCCATGTCGATGATGACGGGTCGGGCCTCGCTGACGAGGATGTTGGCGGCACGAAGCGAGCGGTGCGCGAGCCGGGCACGGTGCAGGAGCGCCACTTCCCGCCAGACCGCGTCGAGGAGATTGGCGTCGATCTCCTGGGGGGCAAGCGTGTCGAGCCGACGTCCGCCGACGTCTTGCATCGCGAGCGCCATCGAACTGTCAGGAAGCGTGGTGAGCACTTTCATGGCGGGGCTGTTGACGCCACCAGCGCGGGCGAGCAGGAGCAGCAGTGCCTCGTGCTCGACGTCGTGTTCGAGTGAGAGGGATGGCCAGTCGTCGTTCGGTCCCCGAAGCAGGAGGGTGCGGTACCCGCGGTAGAGAAGGTCGGCGTCTCGTGTGTCGCGTCCGTAGACCTTGATGAATGTTGTATCGCCGTCGGTCGCCGTCGCGCGGTACAGCTGGGCCCGCCCGCCTACCGCGCGCTGAAGTGTGAGGTTCGCGACATCGAGGCCTGCCTCGCGGAGCGCCGAGGCGATGGCCGCCGGGGTAGGCCGGCGGTTCGGCGCGCCGAAGACCACGAGCAGCAGCGCGCCCATGGCCACGCCCGAGGACACGGCAAGCAGGAGTTCCGGCACACCGGCACTCCCGGAAATTGCCATCGTCAGCGCCACGAGAAACACCGTGACATCGCTGGCGCGGCGCCACGAGCGCGACAGCCAGGGCTTGCCCACCGTCGCGGCCCCCGCGGCGCCGGCGAGGTACGCGAGTGACGGGAAATTGGTCGAGGCCAGCCAGGTACCCGTGGCGAGCGCGCCGGGTATGCGACCGGGAAGGTCGAGTACGGCGTCGAGGACCGCGAAGAGGCCGGCGCCGGCCGCGGCGCCGAGCACGATGACCGCAAAACGCCGGAACCGCTGCAGCACGAGCAACGCGACGAGGATCACGACCGGCGCCGCGACCGCGGCAACTTGTAAGAGCGCAAGCAGGAGCTCGCGGGCCGCCTGCGGCACCGCCGTGGCGGCGCGGCCGAGATCGCTTGTAACACCCTCGCTGGTGCCCGTCGCGACCTGGATGAACAGCGCGAGAAGTGTCGTCAGCAGCCCCCACAGCACCACTCGCACCACATCGCCCGGATGGCGGTAGTAACGCTCGCCGGGTGGTCGGAGATCTAGTTCTGGCGTCGCTTCGGAGATCAGGGTCATGTCGTCCCATCCCGGGTGACCGCTGCGACCACCCTTAGAAGAAGCACCGTGCCGGCGAGCAGGCCCCCATATCCGAAGATCTCGAAGAGTCCCGTCTCTCCCGCGACTTTCGGGCCTTTGTCCGACGCGACGAGGAGCATCGCCGCGACGACGAGGAACGCGCCACCGATTGCGGCGAGGAGCACCCGATTGATGAGCGTGCGGACGATCCGCCGGCCGTCTTCGTCGAGGATGCTGCGCAGACGCAGCTCCCCTCGGCCGGTCAAGGTCAGGATCCGATCGACTCGTTCCGGGAGGCGACGAAGGTGGGGCAGAGCGGCGAGGAGTTCGTCGCGGATCATCTCATTGCGATCGACGATGGGCGCCGCCGTGGTCGAGAGCATCATCTCGGTCGCGGCGGCTACGAGGGAGAGATCGGGCGCGAGCACCCGCAGGGTGCCATCGAGCGTCACGAGGGCACGCGACAACACCACCAGGTCAGTGGGAAGCCGGACGCCGAACTGCGCGAGAGTCGCGACGAGATCCTGGAGTATTGATGGCTCGATGGTGCCCGTCGGGCGTACGTGATCGGCCAAGAGACGAGCGAGCGCCCGCTCGAGCCGCTCGGCGGAGGGGGCGTCGGTGAAGTCGGCCACGCGCTCGATGCCATCGCGGAGCAAGCCGACATCGCGCTGCACGATGGCCGTGAGGATGTCGATGACCGCGGTTTGCTGGATCGGGTCGAGGCGGCCCACCGCGCCGAAGTCGATGAGCCCGAGCGTCCCGTCCGGAAAGGCGAAGACGTTGCCTGGGTGGGGGTCGGCGTGGAAGAAGCCGGCCCTCAGCACCTGATGAAGGGTCGACCGCAACAACTGCTCCGCGAGCGCTTTCCGATCGATTGTCGATGCCTCGAGTTGTCTCGTGTCGGCGACGGTGAAACCTTCGAAGCGCTCCTGTACGAGCAATCGCCGGGTGCACAGGTGCCGGTAGACGAGCGGGATTCGTACCGACGATTCCCGACCCAACAACAACGCCATCTCCGTCATGGCGTCGGCCTCCCTGCGGAAGTCGAGCTCGGCCCGCAGACCCTGCGCGAACTGAGCGAGCATTTCCCCAGACCGCACGCCCTGGCCGAACTGCGTACGCCGCTGAGCTACGTCGGCCAGCAGCGCGAGGGCGGCGAGGTCGCGCTCCATCGTCTGCTCGATGTCGGGGCGCTGGACCTTGACGACGACCGCCTCGCCGGTTCGCAGTCGGGCGCGGTAGGTCTGGCCGATGGAGGCAGCGGCGAGCGGCTCCCAGTCGAACTCGGCGAAGACCTCGTCGATTTCACAGCCGAGCTCGGCTTCGAGCATGGGTCGGATGCGCTCGGCGGGCTCCGGCGCGACACGGTTTTGCAGCTCGGCCAGTTCCTCGCAAATCTCGCGGGGCAAGAAGTCGATGCGGGTGGCGGCGATCTGACCGAGCTTGATGTAGACGCCGCCGGCTTCTTCGAGGACGCGGCGGATACGGATGCCTGCGCCCTCGACGGAACGCCCGGCCCGGCCCGACGCCGACATGAACGGCCCGAATCCCTCGCGCCGGACCAACGCCACCAGCTCGCGGTACCGCCGGAGCACCGCAATCCGGGTGTGGAGGGCCCGCAGTGGTCTCGGCGCCACGACCAGGCCCGCGTGTTCGCCGATCGCGAGGGATCCGGGTCGAGCGAGGAGATCGAGTGCTACAGCGGCGGCCATCGTTGTCGGGATGGCGATCGCGAGCGTGTGGACGACAAGACCGTCGGAACCCCAGTCCCAATGCGCCAACCCAAGCGCGAGCAGACCCGCCGCGCCCCACCCGAGAACCCCAGAGAACAGTGCCGTCCCCCAACCTCGGCGCAGGCCGAGAAGGCGAAGCGAAATGGCCGTCGTGATCACGGCAAGAACCACGGCGACGAGAACCCGAAATGTGACCACCGCGCCCGAAGTGGCGAGGACGACGAACGTGGTGGCCGTCATCTCGCGGTCACGATCCGCCGGGGCAGGGCGGGGCCGCCGCGCCGCAGAGCCGCAGGTCGGCACGATCTTGCACTTCTTCGACAAGCGCGGCGCGTGGTTGGAACGCGAGCGCGCCGTCTGCGTCGAACATAAGTGACGCGCTGGCGTTGCCGTGGAATTCGAACTGATACGTAACGCAGCCGCCTTCAAACACGTATGACCGAGTGCTCCGCAAGTCGGGAGGCAGCTTCTCGGGTTTTTCGTATCGCCGCGTGCCGACCTCGTCGCTCGGTACTTCCGTCGCGCCCGAGAGATCACACTTTTCGGGCGGGAGCAGGCGCGCCTCAACGGCGCGCTTTCCGCCCTGGTCAGAGTCGAGCCAGAAGCGCCCTTGTCCTCGGCGGATTTGCACGCCGCCCAACTTCCAACCGGCGGGCAATGAAGAGATGCACGGCACCGATTCGGCCGATGGCACCGCTTGGGCCATGAGGATCATCAGATTGTCGGTGCCACAGCTCGGTGTGCCCGCAACCTGCAGGTCCGACGTGAAGATGCCGGCGGTGGCCTGGAGGGCGAGGAAGCCTCCGAAGAGCAGGGCCAGCGCCAGACCGATGCGCATGAAGCCCCAGCGCTGCAGCGAGATAGGCCGGCGCTCGGGCGCGAGCGCACGGAACTGAGCCACCAGATCACGACCGTCTTTCTTCATTGCGGTGCGCAGTTGCGTAGGGCTGGCGACACCGCGCGCCGCGGCGAATGCTTCGGCGATCTCGTCGGGGCTGAAGTAGTTGACGGCTCGTCGATACACGCGCTCGGCGTCGGTGCGCACGGCGAGGACAAGCATCATGTTCGCGAGGTCCACCGCCTCTCGCCACGGTGACGGGCGCACCTGGACGAAAGCGACGTCGATGAGCAGCACATGGCCGTCTCTGACCAACAGGTTGGCGGGCTTGATGTCGCGGTGCGCCAGGCCGCAGTCCCAGAGCTTGCGGATCAGGGCCAATCCTTCGTCGACGACCGCGTCATCGATATCGGCGTCGCCTATTTCGACGGCTCCGTCGAAGAAGCCGGTGACGAGGAGGTATTCGCGTTCGGGAGTCAACTCCACGATCCCGTACGGCGTCGCCGTCGGTATTCCGTTGTCGCGCAGCAGCCGGAGTGTGTAGTCCTCGTACTGAACGAGCCGCCGTACCGATTGAAACGGCGCCTCATCTTCGAGCCGGCCATAGAGGATGGTGCGCCCGGTCTTGTACCAGCGATCGGCCCGCACGTGGTTCATGGCGTAGAGCTTCCCGAACAGATATGTGTCGGGATCTCCGGCGACGCGAAGCCGGAGCGGGGTCGATCCGCCCGAGCCGGCCAATCCGACGGGTTTGATGTCGACGACGGTGAGCCCGAGTTGGTCTTCGACCGCGAGACGGATCGCCTCGCCGCGACGGCCCCCGATGTCGAGATGGGCGGTCTTGCCCCTGCGGTAGGCGACCGGGAAGACCTCGTTCGGCGTAAAGAAACGAAACGCGTTCAAGGGAATGGCCACGGCAAGCGCCACGCCGATGAGCTGGTCGAAGGGATGGTCGACTCCGAGGTACAGGCGCGACAGGCAGAAGACGCCGACCACGCTGAAAGCCACGGCTTTCGCAATCGTGCGGGACCGTCCGGAGACGACGATCGCGTAGCAGATCCCCACGGCGATCATCGTGAGGACGACGACGGGCGGCGAAGGGAGTGAGAATCCAACCCATCTGTCGATGACGGTGACGTCGTAGGGACGGGGCCGGCCGAAGTTGTAGTAGAGCTTCTCGCCGATCAACTCCAGCACGATGACGCTGCCGATGAATGTGAAGATGTGGCGCCATCGCTTGAACGCGAGCAGGGCCAGTAGGAGCCCTCCGGCCACCACTGTTACCGCCCAGCCGGAGCCGACGCGATTGATCGCTCGCATGATCGTGTTCAGCCAACCGGTGCGAACGTTGGCGATCGCACGGAGCAGGCCGGCGTCGATTCGATCGGTGACGCGCTTCACGCCCCGCGACTCGAGGGCCGTGATCACCAAGATCAAGAGGGCGCCCAAAGCGAGGAGCCAGCCCTTACCGGTGAGGCCGATACTCCTGGGAAGCGGCGGTGGCGCGCCCGATGGGCGGCGGCGGCGCCGGGTACGCCGGGCGGTCGGTGGGACCGTGGGCGCGGCAACGATCGGCTCGTCGCCGGAGGCGGCCGGCCGGGCTTCGGTCGTCACCCCGAAGTTCCCTTCAGCCACGCGGCGGCGATCGCCGCGACATCGGTGGTTCCGCTCCCCAGCTCCGCGTTCAGTTCGCGGAGGGCGTCGGTCGTAAGGCGTTGGGAAACCGCGTCGACGGTCCGCGAAATCGTCGGCCACCGCTCGAGGACCTCGGCCCGCACGATCGGTGTGACGTTTTCCGCCTCCAGCAGGCCTCGGTCGTCCTGCAGCACCACGAAGTGGTCATCGGTGATGCTCGGGTCCGTCGAAAACAGAAGCGCGACGTCGATTCCGCCACTCCGAAGCGCCTGCTGTGTGAGGGGACCGCCCACATCGAGCGCAACGACGTCTCGGAACTTCAACCCGTAGACCTTCTCGAGGCCCACGAGGCAGAACTCGCGTGTCGAGCACTCGGGCGGGCCACCGAACGTGAGCTGATTCCCCACCTTGGCCGCGTCGCTCAGCGTGCGCAGGCCGTAGCGAATGGCTGTCGTGCGGGTGACGACGAATGCATTTGAGTTTTGAGCGGGGGCGGCAGCGAGAGCGCGCAGGGAGGTGTCTCGGAGCGCGCGGTCGAGGACGGCGTGCGTGAGAGATGCGTCGGACCCCGAACGGGCGGCACCGAGGCTCAGGAACTGCAATGCGGTTCCGGCGTACTCGGGGAGGAACTCGACGAGTCCGCTAGTGAGCGCCGGAGACACGAACTCACGAGGGCCCAGATTGAACGCTCGCTTCACCGCGAAGCCGTCGTTTTCCAACGCCTGGCTGTACAACTCGGCGAGCAGCCTGCTCTCGCCGAAGTCGAACGAAGCCACGGTGATCGTGTTGTCGCCCAACGCGGAGGGTGACGTTTGCTTCTTCGTCGTGGAGCCGCAGCTCGCAAGAACCACGAGGCACACCGAGAGGGCAAGAGAGACAATCGATCTCCGACTGCCCATCCTCCATATCCCTCCCACGCGCGAACCGCCCCTTCAGGGACTCTCTCACATCGCCGAGAGCCTGGGAAGCTGATGCCGACGGGCGGCTGGGCCACGCGTCAACCAATAGGGTCGCGGGGCTCATGAAGATCCGGGCGTTGGAGAGAGTACGCGTGGACCGCACGCAACCCCACGCGAGCAGTCACTGGGTACGGCGCCGACACGACGCTATTGCGCTCGCGGCCGGCGTCGTTGTCCTGGCGGCCGGCATGATCGCAGTGCGCAACGGTTCGGTGTCGGGCTTCGAGAAAAGCGTCTTTCACGCGATCAACGACCTGCCTCGAGCGCTCTATCCGGTCCTGTGGCCGGTGCAGCAACTCGGAGCCATTTTGGTCGGACCGATCGTTGCCGCCGCCGCCACGCTCTTCCGAAGATTCCGATTGGCGATAGCTCTGCTGATCGCGACGGCGGCCAAACTCCTTTTGGAACGCGCCGTTAAGGCGATCGTGAGTCGCGACCGACCGGGCACCTCCATAGGGCCGGATATTCACCAACGGGGCACGGTGAGTCTCACGGGCGAGAGCTTCGTGTCGGGGCACGCCGTTCTCGTGACCGCGATCGCCGGGCTCGTGTCGCCCTATCTTCGGGGCCGCTGGAAGATCATTCCGTGGGCGCTCGTTGGTCTGGCGATGGTCACACGCGTGTATGTCGGCGCCCACAACCCGCTCGACGTGATTTGTGGTGCGGCGCTCGGACTCGCGACAGCCAGCGCCCTCAATCTGGCCGTCGGGGTTCCCGAGACCGCTTGACCGGCTCGGCTAGCTGCGCTATCAGCTGAGGCGCCTTATCGGGTTGCGGATCGGCGCGCACGAACGGTCGCGGTCAGTCGGCCGCATGCACGCCGCGCGGTCGCTCGGTGGTAGGTCCTCATGCGCCGGCGCGGCGACCAGCAACGCCGCCGGGGAGTGCTCTGTGTCTCCGTCGCGGACGGCATTTCGGGTCGGGTGATGAAAAGGACTGCGGCCAGAAGGACGACGAGTCCGATTGTCACGTAGCCACCGGGCCAGGACGCATTGCCGGCCGCCGCGAGTGTGGCCGTCATCGCGTGCCCTGCTCGGCCGTCACGACGAAGCGATCACGCATGTCGAGAAGCTCCAGGAGACGCGTCAACGCCGGGCTCGGAGAACGAAGAGCTACGCACTGCCGCCCGCTGTCGAGTCGACCCACCAACGAAATCAACGAGCGAAGGCCCGAGGCATCAATGAACGACACCCCGGCTACATCGAGCACCGCCCCGCACGGGCGAGGCACGAATCCTGCGGATTGCGCAGCAAGCCAGGCGCCGGAGTGGAGGTCGAGTTCCCCCGAGAGCGTCACCACCGTGTCGCGCTGCTCGTCGACGCTTGCTCCGACGCGAAGGTACGGGTGGTTTTGTTTGCTGCGGTCCGCACCCCGCGCATGCGAAAGCGGCTTACGCCAGTGACCCTTGATTCGCCTTGCCGACAGCCGGATCACCCCCGTGGGCCCGCTAGGACAAGAAAATACTCGCCATGGTGAGCCAAAAGGCGGGCCTTACCAGGTCTTAACCGCCGTTCGGACGCGTCACGCTCTCTACGTCGGTGTTGACACGGAGCGGTCATCTGACTTTTGCCCAACGCTTACCAGCCACGGTGCGTGTCTCGTGCGATTCGGCCCGTCCGATGTCTTACGACAGCGGCCACGGGTACTGAAAAGAGTGCCGCGCCTGCCCGCGGTAGCGGCGAGGTGCGAAACGCCGGACAGGGCGTAGCTCTCTCCGGGAAGGGAGGAATCGACGTGGCTTGGATCCATCCCGAAGCGCGCTACTACTACGACTGGGGGGAAGTGCCATCGCGTTTGACCGGTCGGGCGCCGATCACACGTACCGATAGTTCGATCAAGGGGGCCGTCGTCGACCTTCTCCGTGTCGACCCGTACACCAAGGACGAATATCTGAAGGTCTCTGTGAAACGCGGCGTCGTGATCGTGCAGGGCGTGGTCCGCTCGCGGCTGGCCCAGCAGGCCGTCGATCGCGACTGTTGGAACGTCGCGGGTGTGACCGACGTGAGCAACCAGGTGGAAGTCACCGAGGCCGGGGCCACGCTTCCGGCGCGCCAAGGCCATTCGCCGGGTGGCCGGCGCATACTTCGGTAATTCGCGTGCGAAGTGGTGGGCCGCCAGGGTCTCGAACCCTGCACCTTGGGATTAAAAGTCCCCTGCTCTACCCGATGAGCTAGCGGCCCGACTGCGGCATCTTTGCACCGCCCGTGATATTCCCTCGCGGAGGTGCTGGGCGGGGCAAACTAACGCGCACACTCCATGCGGGCGGCATGCGAGAGGACGACGAGTATGAAGACCCGTAGGCACGGTAGGTCGATGCCCCAAGTCTCCGAACAGCTCTCCCAGGCCCAGCGAGGCGAGCGGCTCGCGCCCGCCTCACGGTCCGCCCGCAAGAGCGAGTGGGTGTACGTCGACCCCGACGATCCTCGCATGTGGCCGATCACGACGCCCGAGGAAGGCAATGGTTGGGTCTACGTTCACCAGGATCTCGCCATCGACACCGAAGCCCGTCGACTACGAGTTGCATTTAGGTTACATTCACCGACCCACCAGCTCCTTGCGTGGTGGCGCGAGTTCGGACGCGGCGACTGAGCGTTGGTTCGAGGCCCTCAAAAGTTGGGGAAGAATCGCGCCATGGCGGCGCCCCGGTCTCTCGGCAATCTGTTGGCGAAACTCCTCGGACCCGACCTTCCGGTTGCGGTTGAGGCGTACGACGGTTCTCGTCTCGGTCCTCCCGACGCGCCGGCCAAGCTCGTGGTGCGTTCACCCGAGGCCCTGCAGCGCATCTTGACCGCGCCGGGGGAACTCGGCTTCGCGCGTGCCTACGTCTCGGGCGCGCTTGACGTGGAGGGCGACATTTTTGAGGTGTTGACCCTGCGGGATCGGCTTCCGAAGGTCAAGGCCGACCTCGAGCTCTGGACCGGAATCGCCAGACTCATCGGCCGCGCTGGTCTACATCGCCTCCCGCCGCCGCCGGAGGAGGCGCGCCTAACCGGACGCCGTCACAGCCGCCAGCGAGACGCGGCGGCCGTTGCCTACCACTACGACGTGTCGAACGAGTTCTACCGGATGATCCTCGGGCCGTCGCTCACGTACTCCTGCGCGGTATGGGCCGACCCATCCGTAGGGCTCGAACGCGCCCAAGAGGCTAAACACGATCTGATTTGTCGCAAGCTCGGGCTCGCGCCGGGTATGCGTCTTCTCGATGTCGGCTGCGGTTGGGGTTCGTTGCTGTTGCACGCCGCTGCGCATTACGACGTGCAGGCGGTCGGCATCACCATCTCGCGCCGCCAGGCCGACCTCGCGGCCAAGCGAATCAGCGAGGCCGGACTGGCCGACCGCGTCGAGATCAGAGTGCAGGACTATCGCGACGTCGCCGATGGACCCTACGACGCGATCAGCTCGATCGGCATGTTCGAGCACGTCGGGATGGGACAGCTTGGCGTGTACTTCAGCCGTCTTCATCAGCTTCTTGGTCCCAGCGGCCGGCTTCTCAACCACGGAATCACCCGGCCGCCGGGCAACCACTCCCGATTTGCGCGTCACGGATTCATCGACCGCTACGTGTTTCCCGACGGGGAGCTTCACGAAGTAGGCACCGTTGTCTCCGCGCTCCAGGAGAACGGCCTCGAGTTCCGCCACGGCGAGAGCCTGCGCGAGCACTACGCGCTCACCCTGCGCGCGTGGGTGGCCAATCTCGAGTCGTCGTGGGACGAAGCGGTCGCCGAGGTCGGTATCGCGCGGGCCCGCATATGGCGTCTGTATATGGCCGCGGCGGCGCTCAACTTCGAGGGCGGCAATACCAACGTGTACCAGCTACTCGCGACCCGTAGCGACGGCGGCCGCAGTGGCGTGGGCTGGCGCCCCGACTGGTAAGCCCAAACTGGTATCCCAGCCGGTTCAGATCATCGTGTTGAGGTTGGCGAGCACGCTCTCGCCGAGTTTCTGATCGCCGGCGACGTGCGCGTTGGTCGCCACTTGCTTAGGGGTCCGACGTCCGCACACGAGCACGAGGAAGGTCTCGCTGTCCATCGCGATCGACGCGGTCGACCCGCCCGACGGTGGCTCGATCGGCTTCGCCCGGCCATCGACCGTGCCGATGGTGAGGGCGCGCTGAACCGGACCGGTGAGTTCGAAGGAGATCGATGTGCCTTCCGCGGGCGCGACGCGCTTGCCCACGACCATCGACAGGCCGCGAAGGAGACGGTCGAGTGTGTGCTCGGCGACGGGTCCGTCGAGATCGCCCGGGCGACCGACGGCGCGGCGCACGTCCTGTTCGTGCACCCAGAAGTCGAGGATGCGGATCTGCATGAAGTCGAGCAGAGTGCCCGGCCCGATAGGCGTCCACGAATCCGCGGCGAGCTGCTCGTCGGTCAACGCGTTGATCTGCGCGCGGCGCAGGGCGACGAGCCCATCGAACTCCGCCAGCACGGCGGCTCCGTCCAGATCGCGGCGGGCGTCGACCTCGTGCTCGGTGCGCTGCCCGAGCTCGTTGCGGACGTGAGGTCCGAACGTGGCGACGTGATCGGTCGGCGCGAGACCGGCGAGGCTGCGCTCGGTGCCGATGAGATGCGAGAACTGGTCCTTCACCGTCCAGCCCGGGCAGTCGGTGGGCAGACTCCACTCGTCCGGGGTGAGCGAGGCGCCGAGGGCCGACAACGACGACCAGACATGTTCGAGCTTGCTGATCGTGTCGTCTCGAAGCGAGGCCGCCATGGTGGGCTCCTTCACGGTGCGGGGTTCTGGATCGTGCGCCACTCCCGAGCTTGCAGGTAGGGCGAGAAAAGCTTGGCGATGTCGCGCTGTGCGGCGAGCGTCTTGGGCGTTTTCAGCTCGTACAGATGCTCGACTCTCGCGTACGCCACGGTGAGGTCCCAGAGCGCTCCTACAGCGTCTCCACTCACGGGTGCCGGGGCGGCGCACGGCCCGAATACGGCACCACCCCAAGGAAACACGATGATGGGAACGCCGAATCCGCCGAAGTCGTTCACCGCGCGCTCGTGGTCGGCGCGCACGTCGTCGTGCGTTGTCGGGTCGGCGATTGCATCGTCCCACCCCGACGCGGGAGCACCAATCTCGGCCAGAAGTTCGGCCCGAACGTCGGTGTCGTACGGACGACGGCCCTCGTCGAACAGGGCGCGCCCGCACACCTCGTACCACGAGTCGAGCAACCAGGGGTCGATGCGGCGCAGCCATGCTCCTACCCGCATCGGTGTCCAGCCGTACGCGAAGTCACGCTCCCATGGGTGTTTCTTTCCTTCGACCCTATTAATTTCTTCGAGGCTGAAGAAGCGCCAATCGATGGTGAGCCCGGTGGTGGCGCGCACCGCTCGGATCCAGCGAGACGTTTGGTAGGCCCACGGGCACATCGGGTCGAAGAAGAACTCGACCGCGTCAATGTCCGCGTGAACGCCCATGAAGGCCAACCCTAGTGGTGCGATCTCGATCGCAGCCCTGGTGACCTTACGCTCGTGACCGCATGGCCCACGCCCTCCGACGGATGCCCGCCCTCGACGGGCTGCGGGGCGTCGCTGCGGCGGCGGTTGTCGCGTTCCACACCGGCCATCTCCGAGGCGGATGGCTGGGTGTCGACATGTTCTTTGTCCTCTCGGGCTTCTTGATCACCGGACTGCTGCTGAAGGAGCGCACCACAGAAGGAACGATTTCTCTGCGTGCTTTCTGGCGGCGACGCGCCCTCCGGCTCCTTCCTGCACTGGCTTTCGTCCTCGCGGCTGTCGCCGTCTACGCCCGTTGGTACGCGCTGCCACGCGAGCTGCACCAGCTACGCGTCGACGTGGTGTCGACACTCACGTATTCCGCGAACTGGGTCAGCGTGGCTGGCCACCGCGGCTATTGGGCGCAGTACGCGCTTCCGAGTCCTCTCGAGCACACGTGGAGCCTGGCGATCGAGGAGCAGTTCTATCTGCTGTGGCCACTGGTGGTGGTGGGGGTGCTCGGGAGACGCTCAGCCCGTCCGCGGGTACGGGCGCTGGCGGTCGTATGCGTGGCCGGCGCGCTTGTGTCAGTAGTCGTCGCGTTAGCGCTCGCGTTCGGAGGCGCCGACCCTTCCCGCCTGTACGCGGGCACGGATACGCGGGCGTCTGCTCTGTTGTTCGGCGCGTTGGCCGCGGTGGTGGCCGCTCGCCACGGCCCCATCCGATCGACGGTCGCACGCCGGGCCTGGCAGGGCGTCGCGGTCGGCGGCACCACACTCATCGCACTTGCGATGGTGGAGCTCGATGGGCAACGCGACCTTGTCTACCGGGGTGGTCTTGTCCTGTGCTCGGTGGCGGCGGCCTCGATCGTCTGGTCGGTAACGCAACCGGATCCCGGTCTGTTGGGAAGGGTGCTGTCGTGGCGGCCGCTGCGCGCGCTTGGCGCGATCAGCTACGGCGTTTATCTCTGGCACTGGCCCGTGATCGTTTTCCTGCGGCCCCCGCGTTGCCACATCACAGGGTGGCCGCTCACCCTCCTGCAGGTCGCGTGCACCCTCGCGCTCGCGACGTTGTCCTACTTCGCAATTGAACGCCCACTTCGTACCGGTGGGCTGCGGGCATGGCGGCGCGAATCGCTCGCGCCGGCGGCGGGCGCATTCGCCGCGGTGGCCGCACTCGTCGCCACGAGTGTCGCGCCCGCATCGGCCGCCGCGATCGCCGCACCCCCGCTCACCACATCCACGGCCCCGGTGACCGTGCCGACGGCAAGCTCCCTCGCCGCCTCCACGACCACGACCACGACGGCGGCGACGATCGCGGTCACCGGCCCGGTCACGAGACCCGTCGATCGGCCGACACGTGTGTTGGTAGTTGGTGACTCTGTCGCGCAATCGCTCGCCGTAGGGCTGCAGAACGTCGCGACCGAGCAGTCGATCACGGTCGACGACAAGGCGGCTCCCTACTGTTCGCTTTCTTACGACAGCGACACGTGGTACCGCCCGAAGGGACGCAAGCCGGCGAAGGAACCAACGGTGTGCGCGGCGGTGGTGCGGGGGTGGCCTGAAGCGGTCGCGTCGTTCCAGCCCGATGCCGTCGTCTTGCTCTACGGACGCGCCCAGATCGACGACCGTCTCGTGAACGGCGCTTGGCTCGATGCGTGTGATCCCGTGTATCTCGCGTGGTATCAGGCCCTCACGGAGCGGGCGATCACCGATCTGGGAGCAGACGGGGCGACGGTCTTCGTCGTCACCGCGCCACCCCACCGCGTCTTCCAACTTCGAAACGGCGATGAAGGGAGCGCGTGCGTGAACACCGCTCTGCGTGCGCTCGTCGCCGCCAAGGCCAACCCCGGCGTGCGTCTCGTCGACCTCGATGCGTGGGTCTGCCCGGCCGGGGTCTGCGTCGAGAAGGTTGACGGGGTCATCCTTCGCGAAGAGGGCCTGCATTTCGATCATGGGGGCGGCATCATCACCGCCCGATGGCTGATGGCGCAGATGTATCGGCCTCCCGACCCGGCACAATGAAACGGTGATGTCCTTCGACCACGTCCGCAGCTGGCTCGGTGGTGTGGTCCGGGCGCGCGTCGCCGGCCCCCGGCGCGAGGAGCTCATCTCGGAGTTGAAGTCGGCAACGGCAACCGAGCCCGGTTGGGTCAGCAAGGGCAGCGCCGCGTGGCTTGTGCACAGCGACGTCGCCGCGTTCGTGGGGGGTTTGCGGGCGTTGCTCCTCCAGTCGCTGCACCCGCTGGCGATGGCAGGTGTCGCCCAGCACTCCGACTATCGCGACGACCCGTGGGGCCGGTTGCAACGAACGTCGGCCTTCCTCGCCCGCACCACGTTCGGCTCGGCCACGCAAGCCGCCGAGGCGTGCGCCACCGTTCGGAGAGTCCACGAGCGCGTCGTCGGCACCGCGCCCGACGGTCGCCCCTACACGGCCAACGATCCCCACCTGCTCGCGTGGGTGCACCTCTGCGAGGTCGACAGCTTCCTCATCGCGCACCAGCGCTACGGGCGTCCCCGGCTCGATGCCGCACAGGCCGACGCCTACGTGGCCGAGATGGCGCGCGTCGGCCGCGAACTTGGCGTCTTGAACCCGCCCACCGATGTCGTGGCTCTGGCCGATGCACTCGACGCGTACCGACCCGAGCTCACCGGCACGCGTGAGGCCATCGAAGCCGCTCGGTTCTTGTTGGTGACCCCTCCGCTCCCGTTGCCCGCCCGACCGTTCTACGCGCTCCTCGCGGCGGCCGCGGTCGAGACGCTCCCGGCGTGGGCACGAGAGATGTTGCGGCTGCCGGTGCGCCCCCTGGTGCTCGGCGCGCTCGAGCCCGCCCTCGTGCGTCCCGGGGGTGAGTTCCTGGTGCGCAGCCTTCGATGGGCCCTCACTTCGCCTTTCCGCTCGCCCGCTTGAGGGCAGGCGCCAGGTCACCTCGGGCGCCGATCTCGACGCGTTCCAGACCGAGCCAGAACGCCATGAGTCGCAACTCGGCGAGAAGGTCGGGTGCGATCGACGACGGTTCGCGCCCGAGTTCCCCGTACGCGCCATGGCAAATGAGCGCACTGCGTTGCCGATCGGCCTTCAAGTCGACGCGAGCCACCAACTCGTCGCCGAGGAGGAAGGGCAGCACGTAGTAGCCGAATCGTCGCTTTGGTGAAGGGGTGTAGATCTCGATCCGGTAGTCGAATCCGAACAACAGCTCGATCCGTTTGCGTTCCCACACCACCGGATCGAACGGCGAGAGCAACGCGCGCGCGTTGACGCTTCGCGGCAATCGCGCCTGCACATGAAGGTAGGCCTGCTCCTTCCATCCCTCGACCCGCACAGGAACGAGGACGCCTTCGTCCACGAGCTCGCGCAGGTGCGGTCGTGACGTCGAGATGCTGAGACGGTAGTAGTCCATGAGATCGCGCGCCGTGCCCACACCGTGGTAGCGCGCGCCTCGTTCGAGAAGAAAGCGCCTCGAGTCGGCTTCGGTGGGCGTCGGCAGCGCCAGGATCCGCGCGGGTAGCAAACGCTCCGTGAGGTCGTACTCCCGCTCGAACGTGTTCGCCCTACGGCGCGCTGAAACCAGTCCCTGCCAAAAGAGGGCTTCAAGCGCGCGCTTGCCGTCGGTCCAGCCCCACCACGGGCCGTTCTTGCGTCCCGCTCCGGTGAGCTCACTCGCGAGTAGCGGTCCTCGGTCGCGAACCTGGGCCAGCACGGCGTCGAGGTAACCGGGCTTGTCGTCGAAGCGCAGCCCTGTCCACTGATGGGCACGGGTCATCTTGAAGCGGTGCCACGGCTGCATCTCCACGGGCATGAGCGACGCCATGTGGCCCCAGTACTCGAACAGCTCACCGTGATCGACCATCGAGGGGAGCAGGTCGCGACGGTGCGGACCGAGGCGGGCGAACAGCGGCAGCTCTTGAGATCGCACCAGGACGTTCACCGAGTCGACCTGGATGACACCGATTTGCTCGAAGACCTTGCGGGCGTGGCGACGGTCGATCGCCCCCGTCGGACGGGGTGACGCGAACCCTTGCGCGGCGAGCGCGATGCGTCGCGCCTCTTCGATCGAAAGCGTCTCGGTACGGCGCATCAGGTGGAGACGTGGTTGATCTTCGGAGCGTCGCGTTGGGGCACCGGAACGTCGTCGACGGGCCAGCCGAGGTACACGAGTGCAGTGACGTGGGTGCCCGGTTCGAATCCGCTGAACGCGGCGACGGCGTCGTTGGCGCCGAACGGGCAGCTCGACCAGAACGACGACAGCCCGGCCGCGGTGGCGCCGAGGAGCAGGAGCTGCACCGCCGCGGCGACGGCGTCTCGGTCTTCGCGGTGGCGGTGGGGATCAACGTTTGGCGCGGTGCCGACGACCACAACAGTGGGCGCGCGCATGTACTTCGAGCGCGTCTTTTCGAGCTTGGCCTCATCGTTCACGCCCGCCGTTTCCATCGCGGCAGCGGCCGTCTCCCCGAGGGTTCGGCGACCCTGCCTCGTCACGACCGCGAACCGCCATGGCCATGTCTTCTTGTGGTTCGGCGCGAGGGTCGCCAGCTGACACAAGCGGTCAGCTAGCTCGTCGGGCACGGCGCGTTCACGATCGACGAGCAACGACGTTCGCCGCGCCTCGGCTAGAGCGGCGAAGGAATCGAGCGAGTCGGTCACAGCCCCAGCGACTTGGTCAGTCGTCCTCAGTGATAGTGACCGAGTTCATCACGAGGTCGTCGCGGGGCTTGTCGCCTGAGCCGGTGGCCACAGATTGCATCGCTTCGACGATCTCCAGACCCTTCACGACTTTGCCGAACAACGAGTACTGCGGAGGCAGCCGGCAACCGTCGGCGCCGCTGATGATGAAGAACTGGCTGCCGTTGGTGTTCGGGCCGGCGTTGGCCATCGCCAGCGAGCCCACCTCGTAGCGGCTGGCCTTCGGCAACTCGTCAGCGAAGCGGTAGCCCGGCCCACCCCTGCCGGTGCCTTCGGGATCGCCGCCCTGGCACACGAAACCCTTGATGACGCGATGGAACGTGACGCCGTCGTAGTAGTGGTACCTCGCGAGAAACACGAAGTTGTTCACCGTTACCGGTGCCGCGGCCGCGTCGAGCGCGATGACGAGCGTGCCGAGCGAGGTTTCCATCGTCGCGGTGTAGCGCTTTGTCGAGTCGATGCACATCGGGGGCGGTTCGCTGAAGCGGGTCGTGCGGGGGCTGGAGCCGTCGGGGGCAGGGCAAGGACTAGGCATCGGGCCACCCTACTCGTGGCTCTGTCGGCGCCTCCCGTGCGCGTCCGCTCCCGGTAGCGCCGAAGTCGGTAACGTGACGCCGATGTCCACCGACGCTCGCCGGGAGCTCTTCGATCAGATCGAAACCGACCTGGCCGACGTGGAACTCGCGCTCGCCCGTCTCGACGGTGGCACGTACTGGACGTGCGAGGCCACGGGCGAAGTGCTGCCCGACGACCTTCTCGCCGAGCGTCCGACCGCCCGCCGCCTGCCCTGAAGCGGCGGCGATGACAACTCGCCGGACGGAGCTGCTCGCGGTTGGCGCGCTCGTGCTGTGTGGCGTGCTGTTCGGCACCAGCTTCGTCGTCGTGAAAAACGGGTTACGCCACGTCGATCCGATCCCGTATGTCGGTCTCCGTTTTGCGTTGGCGGCCGTGGTGTTCTGGCCGATCGCGCGGCGGCGACCCGCGGTTCCCGGCGACATCAGAGCCGGCGTCGGCGCGGGGCTGTCCTACGCCATCGCCATGGTGGCGCAGTCAACGGGACTGCAACACACAACGCCGTCGACGTCGGCCTTCCTCACGTATCTCCTTGTCGTGATCGTGCCGGTGATCTCGTTCGTGATCTCCCGAGTCGCGCCCCCGAAGAGAGTGGTGCTGGCCATTGCCATCGCCGTGGCGGGGCTCACCCTGCTCACCGGTGGCGGCGTCGGCTTCGGCAAGGGTGAGATGTTCACGTTGGTGGGCGCGGTCGTCTTCGCTTACCACATCATCCAGGTCGGACGCATCGGCCATCGCTTCGACTTGTGGCGCTTCAATGCTGTTCACTGCGCGACGACCGCGGTTGTGACTCTGCCGCTTCTCCCGTTCACGGGTGGCCTCCCGCGCGCGGCAGGGGCTTGGCTCGTGATCGTGTACGCCGCGCTCGTCGTCACCTGCTGCACCCTCGTGCCGTGGACGTGGGCGGCGCGACATCTCTCGCCGACGCGCACCGCGCTGATCCTGCTGACCGAGCCGGTGTTCGCGGCGTTGGCCGACGTGGCGACCGGCGGACACCTGTCCGTATTGGAGCTGACAGGCGCCGCTCTCATCCTGGTCGGGGCGATCGTGTCGGAGTCTGCTGGCTTCTTGACCGGGGAGTCAGGGGTACGATCGCCCGCGTCCTCAACGATCTGACAAGGGGAGTTCCAGATGGCCGATCCGCGCAAGCCGCGCGCTCCGTTCGCTCCATGGGACCGGCGCGAACTGCCCGGCGCGTTCGACGTCGAGGAATCGGCCCGTCGAGTCGGTCATTACAAGTGGATCGAGATGAAGCTGTTCGAGGCGCTCGGCGGCTGGGTCGCCACCGTTCCCGAGCTCGACGTCAAAATGCGCCTGGGCACGCACTGCTACAAGCACGCCTGGCACGCAGAGTTGTGGCACAAGCGCCTGCCCGAGCTCCGCGAGATGAACCCCGAGCGCAAGACCGTGGCGCCGAACGACGAGATGGTGGCGTTCGTGGAGGCGATGACCGAGCCCGAGGGTCCCGAGCTCACGCTCGAGAAGCTCGTCGGCGTGTACCGCGTGCTGATTCCGCACAAGATCGCCGCGTACACGTTTCATCTGAACAACACGTCGACGATCACCGACGCACCGACCATCCGCTCGTTGCGCCTCGCGTTGGCCGACGAGTTCGATGACTGGCGCGATGGCGAGATGCTCATCCAGTCGTTGATCGAGACAGATGAAGAGATCGATCGGGCATCGTCCCACCAAGCTCGGCTCGAGAAGATCATGCGGGCTGCGGGAGGCATCACGGGCCCCGGCTCCATCGGATTCGGACTGGAGGGCTGACATGCGTAGGTTCTTCCCGGTGCAGGACCTTGCTCGCGACGTGCGCTTCACCCGCGCGTCGATGGCCGAACTGCAGAACGATCCTCGGTCGACGCGCCGCCGTTCTGCCGACGCGCCCGCGCGTTCGAACCGGCTCAGCCCCGCTCGGCCCGACGCCACCGACTCGGCGCGTCGGCTGATGCACGGGATTTTTGTCGGCGAGGTGCAGGCGCTCGAAGGTGCCGGCCGCACGTGCTGGGACTTCACCACCGGTGACGACGCTCCGCTCGCGCTGAAGCTCGATATGGCCCGCCAAGCGTGGGACGAGGCCCGCCATGTGGAGATCTCGTGCAAGCTCGGTGAGTGGATGGGAACAGAGATCGGCGAATACATCGAGAACACCGTGCTGTTCGAAGCGGCGTGCTCGAGTGACCCCGTGCTGCGCCTCGCCGGCGTGAACCGCGCCCTCGAGGGCTTGGCGATCGACGTGTTCACCACGATGAAGGAGTTCGGTGAGCTGGCGGGTGATCCGTATCTCGCGTTCTGCGAGGACTGGATGCTGGCCGACGAGGTCACGCACGTGAAGATGGGCTCCGACTGGCTTCGTCGCCTCACCGAGAACGATCCGGAGCGCCGCGCGCAGGCGTTGGAGTTCCAATCGGTCGTCGACAAGTTGTTCTCCTACGGGGGGACGCGCTCCGAGAGCAACGAGTCGTTCGTAGGCTTGGCCCGCCGCTTTCGCGAGCTCGCCGGTTTCACGCCCGAAGAGATCGACGAAGTCGCCGCGCTCAGCCTCGATTCGTTGAACGAGGCCGTGGCCAACCGGGCGGCCTTGCACGCCCGCACCGTCGACGCACTCGCCGAGGATGTCCACTGACGATGGCCGTCACTGTCACACCCTCCGAATTCCATTTCGTGAAGTTCGATCACGCCGACGCCGTCCGCGTCGTCGAGGAACTTCTCGGCCGTCTCGGGATGGCGGCTCGCGATGTCACGATTAACATCGACGAGACCACTCCGCTGGGCCGCTCGGAGATAAAGGGTACGGATCCCATCACGATCGCCGTCGAGAGCGGGGCCTTCGAGAACCCGAAGGTGCTGCGCACGCTCTTGGCCGACAACGTCGCGAACGTGACGGGCCGCCTCCTTCTACGTGTCCGCGACCGCGAGAGCGGTGCGTTCGACGATGCCCCTGCGGACAGCGCGCTCACGCTGCCCCAGCTCGTCGCGTGGGAGGTCTACAGCAACGGCCGCCTCGGCCGCATGGGCTATCCGATGCAACGACAGAGGTGGCTCTACCACTTCCGGAACCGGCACGGCTTCACCGACGCGGCCGACGCCGCGTTCGAGCGCCTGTGGGAGACAGACGACCTCAGTTGGTCCGAGATCTCGACGATCATCGCGACCGCCGCGCCGGTCGGGTGACAATGTGAGCATCCGGCGCCGCGTGGCGGCAGTCAACGGTGTTGAACTCGTTGTCACCGAGTCGGGCGACGTCGGTGCTCCGCCCCTCGTGCTCTCTCACGGCTTCCCTGAGGGCGCGTATTCGTGGCGGCATCAAATGGAGCCGTTGGCGGACGCGGGCTACCACGTTCTGGCGCCCGATCAACGGGGATACGGGCACTCGAGCGCGCCGCGCTCGGTCGACGCATACGGCATCGAGCAACTCGCGGGAGATCTGCTCGGCCTTCTCGACGAGACGGGCCACGACACCTGCGTACTTGTCGGCCACGACTGGGGCGCGCTGATCGCGTGGGACCTCGTTCGCTTGTATCCCGAGCGGGTAAGCGCGGTCGTCGGGGTCAGCGTTCCCTTCGTGAATTGGCCCGCCCCGCCGCTGCAGTTGATGCGGGCCATGGCGGGCGACCGTTTCTTCTACATCGTCTATTTCCAGGACGTCGGTCCGCCGGAGGCCGAACTCGAGGCCGATACGCGGCGCACGATGGCCCGCTTCCTATGGTCGGGGTCATCGCAGGGTCGCGCCGAAACGGTCCACCGTGACCTTCCCGCGGTGGGCACCGGCGTGCTTGACCTGATCGACGACCCGCCCGCCGAGCTCCCGGCCTGGCTCTCCTCCGCCGATATCGATCGCTACGCGAGTGAGTTCGCCCATTCGGGGTTCTTCGGCCCGCTCAGCTACTACCGGAACCTCGATGCGAACTACGAGTTGGTTCGAGCCATCCCGTCGTCGGTGGCATCGATGCCCAGCTTTTTCATCGCCGGGGTCGACGACATGGTGCTCACCATGGATCCCGGTGGCGTCGACCGGATGCGTGCCACCCTGCCCGACCTGCGTGGCAGCGTCCTGATCCCCGGCGCGGGGCATTGGGTCCAGCAAGAGACACCAGAGCAGTTCAACGAGGCCCTGCTGGGATTTCTTGCCACTCTTTAGGATTCGTGCTCTATCTCAGGTCGTGGGCGCTGATGCCTTCGAGGAGGTCGATCGCGGGGGCGCGAACGAGCAGACCCCGACACGCGTCCGCCATCTCGATGGTCTCCACGGCATCGAAATGGGCCCGTTGCGCCGCGGGCGACTCCCACTTCTCCACGATCACGAAGCGGGCGTTCATGGTCACGGACGCCGCGAGGTCGACGTTTCGGCAGCCCGGCGCCATGCGTGTGAGCACCACATACTTCGCGAGTACGCCGAGCAACGGCGCTGGATCGGCCGCATCGAACACCATCGTCACGATCGACAGGGTGACCTCGTCGGCCATGGCGCATGGTGCCAGATGTTTGTCACGCGTCCGAAACGGGGAAACGTGGCTTAGGTTGCGCAGGGCGCAGGCCGACACCTAGGGCGAACGAACTACTACTAAACGTGGCAGGAAACCCCCCGAGGAAGGGGTTGACCTCGTCGGTATCCTTTTGACGATTGTGCTGATCGTGTGGCGCGATCAACACTGACTGTGCAGGAGCGTGGGCGTGGCCAAGGATCGTGTCGAGCGCGATGAGGAAGACCTCGTCCGTCTCTACCTGACCGACATCGGCCAGTACCCGTTGCTGACCAAGGACGACGAGGTCCGCCTGGCCAAAGCGATCGAGGGCGGCAACGCCGCGCGCGGCGACCTCGACAAGGGCGGCAAGGACATCACTGCTGCCCGTAAGCGTGAACTGCGCCGTACCTCCAAAGAGGGTGAGGACGCCGAGCGCACGTTCGTACAGTCGAACCTTCGTCTCGTGGTCTCGATCGCCAAGAAGTATCAGGCGTCTGGCCTGCCTCTTCTCGATCTCATCCAGGAAGGCAACCTCGGGTTGATGCACGCCGTCGAGAAGTTCGACTGGCGCAAGGGCTTCAAGTTCTCGACGTACGCCACCTGGTGGATCCGCCAGGCGATCACCCGCGGCATCGCGAACACCGGCCGGACGATCCGCCTGCCTGTTCATGCCGGCGACACGCTGGCCCGGTTGCAGAAGGCTCGCGCTCGTCTCGAGCTCAAGCTCGGCCGGCCCGCCACGCTCTCCGAGTTGGCTGCCGAAGTCGAGATGCCAGAGGACAAGGTCACCGAGGCCCTTCGGTTCGCCGCCGAACCGCTCTCGCTGTCGGAGCCGTTGCGAGAGGACGGCGACGCTGAACTGGGCGACGTCGTCGAAGATCGTTCGGCCGAATCACCCTTCGAGGTGGCCGCGACAGCGCTCCTCCCCGATGAGATCGCTCGACTGTTGGCTCCGCTCGACGAGCGCGAGCGCGAGATCCTCAAACTTCGCTTCGGGCTCGACCGTGGTGAACCCCGCACGCTCGAGGAAGTGGGTGAGCACTTCAATCTCACTCGAGAGCGCATTCGTCAGATCGAGGCGCGCGCCATGTCGAAGTTGCGTCACCCGTCGAGCGACACAGGGGCGCGTGACCTACTCGCAGTCTGAGCGAGCGCGTTACCTAAAAGTCACGCGCTTAATCACAAATTTGGGATTTCCGTTGTTACGCGGATTCTGCCGGCCGTAGTGTCGTTCGTGACACGCCGAGAGCCCGAAGTGTCAGGCTTACTTCTGTGAGTTCGGGCGCGCCGCCCCCACCCTGGCAACGCGAAGGTTGAAACCGGAAGGTGCTGATGGCGCTGGCCGAGTCAGGGTCGATGTCCCGCCTTTTCAGGGTGGACTACGGAGACGGTCAAACGTTCGTGTTTCTAAGCGGCGAGCACGACCTGTCCACCTCGCTTGCGCTCCGGCACCTCATGGCCGAGGCGATCGCGATGAACGACGCCGATGTCGTCGTCGATCTGAGCCAAGTCGACTTCATGGGCGCGTCAACCGTCGGAGTAATTGTTCGGGCGCGGGAGTTCCTGCGACAGCACTCGCGACAGCTTTCCGTGGCCGCTTCGTCGAGACGGGCGCGCCATGTCCTCGAGCTGTGTGGTCTGGCTGACATCCTCGAAGACTGACCCACCGACGCTTTTCACCCTCAGAGGGTGAAAAGCGCCCAGATCTGACGGAATTCACCCTCAGAGGGTCAAAACCGTCGCGGTGGCCGGGCGGGCGCCACCGCACAAGACGCGGCGCGAAAATCGGAGTATGCGTCCTCTCGATCTACGGCGGCGCTCGAGTGACGAGTACGAGCCGCTCCCGCTCTCGCCTGTTGTGAACGAGGCCGCCCGGCGGGCACGCGCCGCGATCGAACGGCTGGCGCGCAGTCGAGCAATCTCGCGTCGCGACTTGCTGCAGTCGGCCGCGGCATCCGCGGCCGTGCTCGCGGCTCTGTCAGCGTGCACGAGCGAGCAACGCGCCAATCGCGGTGAGCCGGCGCCCGGCACCTTCACCGTGCCGGGTTCCACCGATACGACGACCGCGTCGACGACCACGACGATCGACCCGGAGGAGTCGTCGAACGGGCTCGATCGCGACGACCTCGTCGTCGACGTGCAACTCCACTTCCTCGACCCTGCGCGCAACACTGGCTTGGGCGACGGCTTCCCTCAGGCGTCCTGCGGACTCGGAACGCGGGAATGCTTTGCCGAGGACGTATTCCTCGACCTCGTGTTCGGCCAGAGCACGACCCGAGTCGGTGTCCTCTCGGGCCTTCCCATCGCCGGGGCCGACTCGCCGCTCGCTCTCGACGTGATGGATCACGCCCGCGACCGCCTGACGTCGATCGGCGGCGACCGTCGCCTGTTGCTGCAAGCGCCGGTCTTCCCGGCGACCGGCGCGATGCAGGACGTTCTCGACGGCATGGCCGCCGACGCCGCCGCGTATCCGGTCGCGGCGTGGAAGACCTACACGCACGCGCCGACCGCCTACCGCCTCGACGACGATCGCGGCCACGCTCTCCTCAGCCAGGCCGTCGCGCTCGGACGACCGATCCTCGCCGTACACAAAGGCATCGCGAACGAGGACCCCGCTGCCTCGCCGTCCGACGTGGGACCGGCGGCTGCCGCCCATCCCGACGCCACCATTGTCGTGTATCACTCGGGTTGGGAAGCCGGGGTGACCGAGGGCGCCTACGACGCCGGCAAGCCTGCAGACCAGCAAAGAGGCGTCGACCGGTTGCTCGCCAGCCTCAACGCCGCCGGGATCGGCACAAGTGGGAACGTGTACGCCGAACTCGGCAGCACGTGGTTCAACCTCGCTCGCAGCCTCGACGACGCCGCACATGTCCTCGGCAAGTTGCTCGTTCACCTCGGACCTCAACGCATCCTCTGGGGCACCGACTCCATCTGGTACGGCTCACCGCAGGGTCAGATCGATGCATTCCGGGCCTTTGCGATCAGCGAAGAGTTCCAGGAGCGCTTCGGCTATCCCGCGCTCACCGACGAGACGAAGCGCCTCATACTCGGCGGCAATGCCGCGCGCCTCTACGGCCTTTGATCTACGTCGTCGCGGGTGGCGGTGACGAAGACCGCGGCGGGGCAGTCCTGCGCGGAGGCGGGCGACAACCCGCGGCACCCAAGCGGCACCGGCGCCAGCGAGGCAGGTGACAGGCCGCTGAGATGGTTCGCCCGCGCGAAGGCGGCGAGAGCCGCCGCTTCTACGGCGTCGCGTTCGGCGGTGGGCACCACCCGCTGCGGGGCCGGCGCCGGCTGAGAGTCCGGCCTGCCGATCGCCGGCGTCAACGCCAGTCCGCAGACGACCACCGCGCTCGCGGCGAGGGTACGAATCTTGTTCTTGGTCATGCGAACATTCATGTCGCCTCCCTGGTCTGGAGGGCCGCCCTTGCAGCCCACTCCCGTAGGGTGCGGGAAGAGAGTGCCGGGCGATACAGCGCTCGCGGCGATGGGTGTGCGGCGTCTGCAGCACAACGAAGTCGGCATACGCTGCCGAGGTGGCGAGGTGGGTGTGACGATCCGCGATGAGCGCATCGTCCGGTGGGACCCGCGTGACCTCCAAGCCCTGGTCGAACTTGGGCAGGAGCGTCGCTACCGGAAGGGCGCCTTCCTCATGCTCCAAGGGGACCCGGTGCGCACTGTCCACTTGTTCGTCGAGGGCTGGGCGAAGGTCGTCCTTACCACGGCCGCGGGGCACGACGTCCTGTTGACCATCCTCGGCCCTGCCGACCTCGTGGGTGACTTCGAGGCGCTCGACGGTGTGGCCCGCTCGGCGAGCGTTATCGCCCTCGAGCCGGTGACGACCCGGGTGGTCACCCATGAGCAGTTCCTCGAGTACCTCGCAGCCCACCCCCGCGCCGCGCTCGATCTTCTCCGCACGTTGATCCACCGCATCCGCGTCGCCGATCGCAGGCGGATCGAAGCCGGCTTACTCGACACCCCGCATCGCCTCGGCTCGCTGCTTCTCAACCTCGCTGAGCGCCACGGACGTCCGACCGCGCAGGGAACCACGATCGCCATCGCGCTGTCGCAGGAGGAACTCAGCAGCATGATCGGCGCGTCCCGGGACTCGGTGACCCGGGCCTTGACCGCACTGCGTTCGCGCGGATGGGTGGCGACGAGCCGCCGCTCGACGACGCTCATGGACGTCGACGCTCTGCGCACCTTCGTGGCGGAGTCCGACGAGTGGGACTGATCGCGCCAACCTCGGCCGCCGACGCGAAACACCCGGTCAGATGGCGGAGGTGGACGGGAATCGAACCC
>JBDUDK010000154.1:0-17102 GCA_040002995.1 Acidimicrobiales bacterium
CTTTGGATCAGGAGGTCGCAGGTTCGAGCCCTGCCCCGCCAGCCAGTAAAAGACCGCGACCGCCGACCACGCACAACGCCTTGGTGTGGGCGCGGCTGCTCGATCGTCGACGTGCCGATCCGAATCTTTCAGCCGCCGTGCGAGCTGGATGCGAGGCCTCTTCCGTGAATGGAGATAGCCATCTCGCCTCCGGCACGAGCCTCCGCGCGGTCGGCGGAACCGACCATCCGCACTCGAACCCCATGTTGGCGTAGAAATCGTGCGGAGAAAACGGCTGAACGCCTCCGTTCACAGCGCGCCACGGCAACTCGGTACTCATCGCGTTTGGTATCGCGTGTTACTCGGCGCGCAGCGTTTCGGCCGGTCGTAGCCGCGATGCTCGCCATGCCGGCATTGCCGTGAGCAATGCCGTACCGGCCACGGCCACAAGTAGCAGCACCGCGATCGACGACCACGGCGCCACGGTGCGCACGACGACGTGGGCGCTGTTGGCGATTGGTGTCCAGATCTGGTTGCCTGCGACGAGTCCAAGGGGCAGCCCGACAGCGACCGCGATCCCGGCGATGGTCAGCGCGTGCGCGGCGATGATCAACGAGCTCGCCGACGCGGTCATGCCCAGTGCTCGAAGCGTTCCGAGCTCGCGGGAGCGACGGCGCATGTTCGAGGCGAGCAGTTGACCGAGCACTATCAGACAAAGAAGGCCGAAGAAGATAGCGACGTATCTGGGGATAGTTTTGACCTCCCCTAGGTTCTTGACCGGGGCTGGCTTGAGTCCCATATCGTTGGTGAGCACCAGTGCCCCATGAGCCGCGAGCTGCTTGTCGGCGGCGTCGGCATCTACGCCGTCGGCCCACTCGAAGGCGACCTGGTGAAGCTGACCGGCGTCGTGGGCGCTGACGAATAGGCGCTCGGCACCGATCGCGGTGAAAGCGACACCGTCGTCGTAAGTGAAGTCACCCTCGGGGAAGAGCATCGAGCCCACGATCCGATACGAAGCCGTTCTGTCGCCGCCGCGGAGAGTTACGACATCGCCGACTTCCTTTCCGAGGTGCTCGAGCGTCGCGGGTCCCATGGCCACCTCGTCAAGAGACAGGGCGGTCCGTCCACGCACGACTGATGCGCCGATGTCGCCCCGTTTGATGTCGTAGGCGAGCGCAGTAAGCGCATCGCCTTTGTCGGTTGAGATCCCGAAAATGACGTGGATCCCCGCGAGCATTGCGACGCGCTTGTCTTTCTCCAGTAACGGCAAGACTCGGTCGTAGAGATCAAGTGATTCACCGCTGTCGATCACGCGACCGCGCGCTTGACCGATGAGCGTCGGGTCGGTTTGCAAGCGGCCGATCGAGGCGCTGACCGCGAGTGCGGCAACGGCTGCGGCCACTCCGGCGCCGATGACCGCGAGTGCGCCGCGACTGGCTCCTCCGGCATCACCGAAGACTGCATAACGGATACCCAGCACTGCGGGCAATGGACGACCCAACTGAATGCCGGGAACACGTCGGTGCGAACTGGATGTTGGCGGCTGGACCGCTCGCCGCGCGCCGACGACGACCAAACAAAGGCCGACGGCGAAGCCAACGACGATCGCGCCCACCACGAGATTGCTATCAATCACGATGGACGTGGGCGCTGGATCTACACTGCGGGCCAGGCTCACCATGGCGAGACGCGACGCGAACACGCCCCCGACGACACCAAGTCCGACACCCGCGAGCATCCACGGCGCGAAGATGACGATGGCTGCGTCCACCAGCCGCCGTTTGCTCCACCCCAAGGCGACCAGCGTCGCTCGATCGCGAAGAACGAGTTGCGCACGTCGGGCGATTATCACAACGATGGCGGTCGCACCAGCCAAGGCCACAACGCCGGCAACTAACCGCAGAGCCGTGGCGACGGTCGCGAGCCCGTCATTGGTGGCGGCGTCGTCGCCGAACGGAGAAGCTCCCGTCTCGATACCGCGAAGTCCGGGCAGACTGCCGCTCTTAGCTTGGCGCACCGCCGCGGCCGAAAGCCGGGCGTAGACGGCCGCCCTGACGTCGAGCTGTCGGCCGTAGCGTTCGATGAACGCGGGGCTCAAGTAGATAACACCCTTCAGACGCCCGAAGTCAGCCGGCGTCCGCGTCAGGCCGACCACTCTGACCTTTACGCGCGGTCCGTCCGGTGGGCCTGGATCTCCGCCGTTGTTAGCGAGGTCTACCCAATGAGCGGTCATCGACTCCAACGTGATCGTCTCGCCTACCCTTACCGCGAGTTCCGCGGCCAGGGCTTCACTCAGAGCCACCTCGTCGACGCGCCGGGGATCGACCCGACGTCCCTTGACGATGACCGGCGTGTTCACGGCATCAGCACTCTGCGGCACAAGGGGAGCGATCGGGTAAAGGTTGTAATCTGGGAACAGCGCCGTTCCTGCCGGGCGCAGGAAGAGCTCGGCCTCCGCCGCCCCAGCCTCGACGCCCTCGATTCCCTTGACGGCGGCGACAGCAGCGGCTGGATCGTTCCGTGTATTGGGGTAGAAGACGACAACGTCAGAGGCGTGCGTCGCCGCGCGCAGACGCTGAAACGCCGTCTCGGATCGAGCCGCACTTGCGAGCATGGCCACTGTTGTGCCAACCGTCGCCGCTGCGATAACAGCGAGCACCAAGAGCGAACGCCAGTGCCTGCGTAACTCAGCGCGTGTGAAAAGGAACAGATAGCCAAGTTCTCCTGCCCGACGCGGGCGGAGCCTCATGCTGCGTACCAACTTCGCACTCACCCATCAGACATGCCACGACCATCTCGAGGCAAGGATGCTGCCAGTGCCGATGAGGTAGTGCTGCCACCCATCAGCAGCGTTAGCGATGGTCGCAGACGCGGCCGATGTTGACCCCATTCCTTCACCTTGCAGCCCGTTCAAGCTGCCCGGTCTCAACGATCTCTTCAACCATCCTCAACGTCGCTAGGCGAGGGCGGCGCGCAGCGCGGCGAGCCGTTCGGGGATCACCCGGTACCAGACCCAGCGGCCGCGCTTGTCGCCGACCACGAGGCCGGCCTCGGTGAGCACTTTGAGATGATGCGAGACAGTCGGCTGCGACCGTCCGATCGGCGCGACGAGATCGCACGCGCAGACCTCGCCGCCTTCCGCGGCGGCGAGCAGGCTCAGGAGACGCAACCGTGCCGGGTCGGCGAGCGCGGCGAACGCGTGCGCAAGCTCCCCCGCGTCGCGCTCTGACATCGGCGCGGCCAACACGGACTGGCAACAGACGTCGTCGACTACGGCCACCGCCTTCTTCACTGCTGCCTCCTCACCTATTGACATCTGTCGATATATCAGCTTAACCTATTGACGTTCGTCAATCTATCCCAGCGGAAAGAGGATCTCGTGTCCCGAGTGCAACTGGCCCTGAACGTCGACGATCTCGACGCGGCCATCGACTTCTACTCCAAGCTCTTCAACTCGACACCGGCCAAGGTCCGTCCCGGATACGCCAACTTCGCGATCGCACAGCCCCCCTTGAAGCTCGTGCTGATCGAAGGGGCGGGCAGCCCGGGCACGCTCAATCATCTCGGCGTCGAAGTCGAATCGACAGACGAGGTGGCCGACGCGACGAAGCGCCTCACCGACCTCGGGCTGGCGACCGCGGTCGAAGGCGACGTGGCCTGTTGCTACGCCCGCCAGGACAAGGTGTGGGTGAACGCGCCGTCGGGCGAGCCGTGGGAGATCTACACGGTGCTCGAGCACATCGAGATGCCTGCCGGCCAGCTCCGCGCCGTCGACCCCGAGACCGGCGAGACATGCTGCGTCACGGCCGACGGAGAGCTCGATACGACGGCGCGCTGCTGCTGAGCATGACCAAGCCGCTCCGGCGCCGGTTGGTAGCCGAGGCGGTGGGGACGGGCTTTCTCCTCATCGCGGTCGTCGGCTCGGGGATCATGGCCCAACGCTTGTCGAGCGACCACGGCCTCCAACTCCTCGAAAACGCGATCGCCACGGGAACCGCCCTTGCGGTGCTGATCCTGGTGTTCGCGCCCATCTCCGGCGCGCACTTCAACCCGTTCGTGACACTTGTAGCTCTCGTCGACGGCGTGATCACCCGCTTCGACGCGATGTGGTTCGTGATCGCACAGGTCGTCGGCAGCTGTGTAGGCACGATCGTGGCCAACGTGATGTTCAACCACAGCACGTTCGAATGGTCGACCACGACGCGCTCTAGTGGCCGGCTTTGGGTCTCGGAGGTCGTGGCCACCTTGGGACTGCTCCTGGTGATCTTCGGTCTCGTGCGTAGCCAGCGCGCGTTCATCGTTCCGTTCGCGGTCGGCGCATGGATCACCGGCGCCTACTGGTTTACATCGTCCACGTCGTTTGCGAACCCTGCGGTGACAGTGGGCCGAATGCTCACCAACAGCTTCAGCGGCATCCGGCCGTCGTCGGCGCCCATGTTCGTGGTGATGCAACTCGTCGGCACCGCGCTCGCCGTTGGGCTATTGCGCGTCCTGTATCCACGAGAGACGGCCAATGCCTGAGAACGTGCCGGAGGTCTTGTTCGTCTGCGTCCACAACGCGGGACGTTCGCAGATGGCAGCGGCCCTCCTCGCGCGCTACGCAAACGATCGAGTGGTCGTGCGCTCCGGTGGTACAGCGCCGGCCGACACCATCAACCCGACCGTGGTCGCCGCGATGGCCGAGGTCGGGATCGACCTCGCGGCGCACGCCTCACCACCCAAGCGACTTACCGACGCCGCCGTCGAAGCGTCAGACGTCGTCATCACGATGGGCTGCGGTGACGCGTGCCCGTTCTATCCCGGCAAGCGGTACCTCGATTGGGAGCTCGACGATCCGGCCGGCCAGGACATCGAGCAGGTCCGGCGCATTCGCGACGAGATCGACCAGCGTGTACAGACACTCATCGCAGAACTAGGACTCGGCTGAACGGGCCAACTGCCTAGGTTGTGGGCATCGAGTCGTCCACCGTCATCTCCGTCCGCGACCTCAGCAAGACGTTCACGGTGCCTGTCCGTGAGGCGGGCCTGAAGGCGTCGGTGCGGAGCCTGCTCCACCGGCAGACCCGCGATGTCTCGGCCGTCGAGAGTGTCGACTTCGAAATCGGCGCCGGTGAAGTAGTCGGTTTTCTCGGTCCGAACGGTGCGGGCAAGACCACAACGCTGAAAATGTTGAGCGGGCTCCTGCATCCGACATCTGGTCACCTCACGGTTCTCGGTCATGTTCCGCGACGACGGGAGCGCGAGTTCCTCCGCCGGATCACCCTCGTCATGGGCAATCGCAACCAACTCCAGTGGGATTTGCCCGCCCTCGACTCGTTTGAGCTGCATCGCGCGGTCTACGGCATTCGCCGCGCCGAGTTCACGGTCATGCGCGACGAACTGATCGAGTTGCTCGACCTTGGCGACTTGGTCAACAAACCGGTGCGGAACCTGTCGCTCGGCGAGCGCATGAAGGTGGAGATCGCCGACGCGCTGTTGCACCGGCCCGGTGTGCTCTTCCTCGACGAGCCCACCCTCGGCCTCGATGTGACGATGCAGCGCCGCATTCGTTCGTTCGTGGCTGAGTACAACCGCCGCTACGGTGCCACGGTCTTGCTCACGTCGCACTACATGGCCGACGTGCAGGCGCTGTGCAAACGCGTGATCGTCATCCACCACGGCCGCATCCTCTTCGACGGCGACCTCACGGCCCTGTCTGACCGCTTTGCTTCGCACAAAACAATCACCGTGCAGTTCGAAGCCGCCGGTGAGATCGTCGACCTCTCCCATCTCGGCGAGGCCAGCCACACGGGCGAGGACATCGTCACCTTGAAGGTGGCGCGCACCGACGTGGCCCGAGTAACAGCGCGATTGCTATCCGAGTATTCCGTGGCCGATCTGACGATCGAGGATCCCGCGATCGACGATGTCATCGAGCAGGTCTTCGCCGACGGCTCGGCCGAGGGTGTCGGCTGACATGACCATCACCGAAACGGCCGTACGCCCGCCCGATGCGCTTCCCGACGAGAGTCGGTGGCGGTCGTACAAGGCGCTCTACGTGCAGACCGGCAAGACATCGATCGCGAACAATTTTCAATACCGAGCGTCCAACTACTTCTACATGATCGGCATGGTCGTCGAGCCAGTCATCTACCTCGTCGTGTGGTCGACAATCGCTCGCAGCCACGGGGGATCGGTCGAGGGCTACACGCCGGGCACGTTCGCGGCGTACTACATCGTGTGGACGTTGGTGCGGAACATGAACATCGTGTTCACGCCGTTTGGGTGGGAGTGGCGCGTCAAGGAGGGCCAGCTCTCCGGCCAGCTACTACGACCGGTGCATCCCATCCACTACGACCTGGCCGACTTCGCGGGGATGAAGTTCGTCGTCATCGTGCTGTGGCTCCCGATCGCCGCCGTGCTCATCGTGGCGTTCCGGCCCTCGCTCTCGCCGACGGTGGCGCAATCTATCGTGTTCTTCTTCGCCATCTGGGGCGCCTATCTCATCCGGTCGATGCTGCTCTGGGTGCTGGGCATGGTGACGTTCTGGACCACCCGCGTCGGCGCCTTGTACCAGGCCTATTTCATGGCCGAGATGCTGCTCTCGGGGCGTCTCGTGCCCATGACGTTGATGCCGCAGTGGGCCCAAGACGTCGCGTGGTTCCTACCGTTTCGTTGGACCTTCGGCTTCCCGATCACCGCGCTGGTCGGACCCATATTGACGCGGGATCTCTACATCGGCCTCGCCATGCAAGCGTTGTGGATCGCGATCGGCGCCGGGCTTGTGGCCATTGTGTGGCGACGCGGTGTTCGCCGCTTCTCGGCGGTGGGCGGATGAAGACCGACGCGGCTCCCCGTATCCACGGACCGGTCGCCGCGGGACGCTTGGCCCTGCTCTTCCTACGGGTCGGCGCCATGAACGAGATGCAGTACCGCGTGAACTTCTTCCTCCAGCTCGTGCAGTCGCTCTTGACGCTCGGTACCGGTCTGGTGGTGCTCGCGCTGGTGTACGGGCGCACCGACGAGCTCGGCGGGTGGTCGCGCCCGGAACTGCTCGCCGTCCTGGGCGTGTTCACGTTGATGGGAGGCCTGATTCGCACCGTGATCCAGCCGAACATGCAACGTCTTCTCGAAGGGATCCATCAGGGCACGCTCGACTTCTCGCTCACAAAGCCAGCCGACGCGCAGGTACTCGTCAGCGTTCGGGAGGTGCAGATCTGGCAGGCCGTGGACATACTCGTGGGTGCTGCCGTGCTCATCGTGGCCGTCGTGCAGCTGCATGGTCAGCTCGGCTGGGGCGATGCCGTCGCGTTCGCGACGCTGCTCGTCCTGGGCGCCACGATGATCTACTGCTTTTGGCTGATCATGGCGACCGGCGCGTTCTGGCTGGTGCGGATGGAACAGGTGCAAGAGCTCTTTGACGGCGTCTACCGAGCCGGCCAGTACCCCATTGGCATCTATCCGGGGTGGCTGCGCGCAGGACTCACGTTTCTCGTGCCACTGGCGTTTGCGGTCACCGCGCCCTCGGAGGCGGTCACCTCGAGACTCACGGCCGGCACCGTTGCGGTCGCCGCCGCGTTCACGGTCGCGTTGCTCGTGCTCAGCCGGGCGTTCTTCCGCCTCGGCCTCCGGCGGTATTCCGGCGCGTCCGCGTAGCGCCGCGGGACTTAGAAGAGCCGCCACCAACCGAGGGGTCCGGCGGCGCGTAGTTCCTCGCCGGTGTGCTGCGAACGGATCGCCCCGTTGTTCATCACATACACGCGGTCGGCGATTCTTAGAGCGGAGGCCACGTTCACCTCGGCCAGCAGTACCGCGGTATCCCGCTCATCGGCCAGCGCCCGCACGGCGTTGAGCACGCGGCTCGCGGCAGAAGGACTGAGAGCCTGGGTCGGCTCGTCGAGCAGCAGCAGTTGTGGCTGCGCCATTAGCGCGATGGCGAGGCCGACCATGCGTTGTTCGCCGCCGCTCAACTTGCCGGCCGCGATGTCGAGGCGCGCCTCGAGTTCGGGGAACAGCGCGAGTACCCGGGCTGTCCTCCGCTCGAGCTCGGCCACATCGGGTTCCTGGCGGCCGCCCAGCCTCAGGTTCTCCCGCACCGCAAGATCGTCGAACACGTTGCGCGTCGCCGGGACCAGACCGACACCCGCCGCCGCGGCCGCTCCCATGTCCGGCAGCAACGGCACGCCGTTGACAAGCACCTCGCCACAATCGGGAGCTACCAACCCGAAGATCGCGTTCAGGGTGCTCGACTTGCCACATCCGTTGTGGCCGATAAGCGCGACGACTTCGCCGTGCTGCACGGAGAGGTCGAGGTCACTCACGACGGTGCGTCGTCCGTAGCGAACATCCAGCCCGAGCACCGAGAGCACCGTCTCCGCCCGTGTCCGCCGCGTCTCCCCAACCTGACGCGGCGCAGCGTCCCACCCGGGGAGCACCTCGAGCTCGAGCATCTCGACCTCTTCGAGGCGGCGAAGCTTCGTCACGGTGTCTAGACGCGCGCCAGCGGCGCGGCGAGTCCGGTGGCCCCGACCTCGTCGGCGGGAATGCGGAAGATCGTCCCGCCCCGATCGGGATGTTCGGTGTTGTCGGCGGTGACAACGACGAGATCGCGGCGATCCGGTCCGACGAAGCACAGGCTGGTTACCGCTTGCGCCGGCACAGGCATCTGACGGTCGAGCTCGCCGGTGGCCGTGAAGCGCGTGACGCAACCGCCGCCGTAGACCGCCACCCACACACCACCGTCCTCGTCGACGACGAGCCCGTCGGGAATGCCTGGGCTCACACGGGCGAACAGCTCTCCGTGTTTGCCGTCGACCTCGCCGCTCTCGTCAATCGGGTGGACGAGCACGCCGGCGACGCTGTCGACGTGATAGAGCGACCGACGGTCGGGCGATATCCCGATGCCGTTCGTGAGCCCGACCCCCGCGTACAACTCGATGGCGTCGCCCTCGGCGTTGATGCGGTAGGCCTCCCCAGCTTTGCGCTCACCACCCTCGATACGGAACGGGTCGTCGCGCATGGAGCCGGTGTAAATGCGTCCGGCAACGTCCGTGAACAGATCGTTGAAGCCACCGATATCGGCTCGTTCGAAAAGGACACGCGTCTGCCCGTCGCGCACGTGGCACACGTTACGGCCAGAGATAACCAAACCCCCATCGGCATGGAGCGCGATCCCTCCCACACCACGGCGGCGGGGCACGACCACCTCCGTGGAGCCGTCGGGCGCCAGCCGATAGACCCCGCCCTTGAGAACATCGCTGAAGAACAGCCCTCCATCGGGGTGGTACCTCGGACCCTCGATCAGGCCGTACCCCCATGCCAGCGTTTCGACCGTCATTGCGCCCCCTTGCTGCCTGCGAGCTTCCATGCGTAGTCGAGCGCGTGGTGCAGCGAGCCCGTGAAGGCCCTCCCCTGCCACGCGATGTCGAACGCTGTCCCATGATCGACCGAGGTACGGATGATCGGCAACCCCAACGTGACGTTCACCGCGTTCTCGAACGCGAGCAACTTCATGGGTCCGTGCCCTTGGTCGTGATACATGCACACGATGGCGTCGTAGGCCTGGCGATGCACCGCCTGGAAGAAGACGGTGTCGGCTGGATGCGGTCCCGACGCGTCGATGCCCTTGCGGGTGGCTTCCTTGATCGCCGGGGCCACATGGTCGATGTCCTCGGTGCCGAACAGGCCGTGCTCCCCCGCGTGCGGATTCAGGCCGCACACTGCGATCCGCGGCTTCGGCAGGAACCGTGCGATGGCCTCATGGGTCAGCTCGATCACGTCGAGGACGCGAGCGGCATTGACGCGCTCGATCGCCTCCCGCAACGAGCAGTGGGTGCTCACGTGGGTGACGGCCAGCGGTCCGTTCGTGAGCATCATCGTCACGCGCGTCGTCCCGCACAGCGCGGCGATGAACTCGGTGTGGCCGACGAAGGCGGGATCGGAAAGCTGCGTCGCCTCCTTGTTCATCGGCATCGTGACCACGCCCGCCACCGTGCCAGCGAGGGCATCGTTCGTGGCCCGCTCCACGTAGGCCCGTGCCGCCGCGCCCGCCGCGGCGCTCAGCTCGCCGGGTTGATGTTGGTTGGCCCGTAAGAGGCCAAGGTCGACAACGTTGAGATCGCGCGCCACGGCGACATCGAGTCCGAGCAGCTCGGCGCCGTGCTCGAGTATCGACGCGTCGCCGTAGACGACGACCTCGTCTCCGAGACGACCTTCGCTCGCAGTTCGCAGCACGATCTCCGGGCCCACGCCGGACGCGTCGCCCATTGTCACGGCCATCGGCGCCCTGCTCATGGCGACATCTTCGCTGCCAGGAGGTCGATGAGTGCATTGGGTCCGCCGAAGCCACCGGGCTTGGTGAGCACCAAAGGTCCGGCGTCTCCGCTCGGCCGGCACCAGGCCACCCCGGGGGCGACTGTCCCGCCTACCTCCACCGGGCCGTCACCGAGCACGGCCGCGGCCGTGTCGCCACCGATGAGGATCATCGTGGGAACACGAGTGGCCGCTGCCAGCTGCGCGACGACTGCGGCCAGTCGCTCGGAGGTCACCACCGCATCGCTCGACGCGACCGCGTCAGTATGCGGCCGGCCCGATGCGAGCACGACGTGACGGCCGGCGCGCAGCGCGGCCACCGCCGTTCCAGGATCCTCTTCGGTTGACACGGCGAGAGCGCCGGCAGTGACGAACGCGTCGATCTGGGCGCGCGCCGCGGGATGAAGGCTCCCGCACACGACGAGGACGGGTCCATCGAGAGAAGGGCGGGCCAACGTCGGAACGACTCCGACGCCGGCAATCGTGGTGGCGGCGGCACCGATCGTCGCGGCCGTACCGGCCAAGAGGACATCGGGATAGGCATGCCACAGCGTGGCCAACCGTTCGAGATCGGCGTCGGTAGCAGCGTCGCCCACGGCAAACGCCGGACCCTCTCCTCCCAGCCACGCGCGGACGTCCTCCGAGTCCGCGAGCTCTGCTGTCGCGGCCGCACCAGCCGTATGAAGGTGGGCAGCCGGTCGACTCGATTTCACGGGTGCTCTGGCATCGCGACCGGCGACACCGTGGCTCACCCGTAGCTCCTGTTCAAAGACCAGGCCACCCACGCACGTGCGGCCCACTGCCGGGAAGGCGGGAATGACGAGGATTCTCCGATTGCCGGCGCGTTGGCGGGCTACGAGCTCGTAGGCCCAGTTACCGCGCAACGTCGAGTCGATCTTGTGGGCGAAGTATCCGGCCGTTCTCCTTTCGATCGCCGCAGCCAGCTCGGCCGCGCGTGCCGGTTGAAGATGTCGTGACCCCAAATCAACAACGAGGCATCGGAGGGTTTCGTACACCGACGACGAAACCACTGCCACGACGGCCGCTAAGCCAGCGTCCGCGCAGGCACCGGCGGTCTCGAGCGCGCCGGTGCGATCGTCGGCGGCGACCAGGAGCTCGATCACGACGTCTCGAACGGCGTAAGTGCGCCGCCTTCGTCGTGCAGCTGCAGACCGCGGCGAACGACGGTGACGCGCTCATCGTTCGCGACTTCGGGCAAAAGGGCGTCGCTCACCCACGCGTCGGCACAATGCAGGGTGTCGACGATCCGCATCGCCCTGACGGAGGTCGGATCGACCACGCCCGCCCCGCGCAAGCAGAGCTCCCACGCGTGGCGATCGTCGTCGGCCACGAGGGGAAGCTTGCCCCGCAACAGGAAGCCCGATGTGATGATGTTGGTGCGCGTGACCTCGTTGTCTATGGCGTCGGCGAACGCCTTCGTGATCACATCCGCCAGCCCCATCCCGCACGCGTTGCCGTGTGAGGCCCCGGTGAGTTCGTGACACGCGATCATCGTGATCCGAGGGCGCGGCGCGTCGGGTTCGCCATGGATCATGATCCGCCCGATCACGTTGGTATCCATGCCCACGCCGCTGATGTCCTTGCCCATGCGGTCGACCACCAGGACATCGAGCTCGTCGACGGGCAGGCAGGGCAGGTGAGCGCGCGCCAGTTCCAGAAGGCGCGGCTCGGCGTCCAGTATTTTTTCCGCTGGCACCGCCTCAACGGCCATCGTCTGCTCGAGCGCGTTCTCGATGATGGCCACGCCGAGGGCGACGTTGCCGTGCGTCAGAACCTGGTGGGCCACGCGCGGCGTGAGCTCCCGCAAGCCGCGGGTGCCGTGGGCATGCAACAGCTCGGCCTGCACCCGGTTGCCCAATCCGATCGCGGTCATCTTCACGAGGCCGCTCTCGTAGGGCCCGTGAAAGTCGGTATGAGGTTTCACCCGGTTTACGACGATGGTGGCCGAAGCTTGCGACGCCTCGGCGTCGGTGAACACAGGCAGAGGACAATCGTCGCGGGGAAGCTCGATCACCTCCATGCTCGATCGGAGCTCGAAGCCCAGCGTGGCCTTCGTCAGTCCGTAGCCCTCGATTACCGCCCGCTGGCCTTCGGCGGTGGCCCCGCCGTGGCTCCCCATCGCCGACACCAAGAAGGGCCGCGCGCCCTGCGCGCCCACCCATGCCGCGACGCGACCGACCACCACCGAGAGATCTGTTATCCCCCGCGACCCGACGGCGATGGCGACGTCGGTGTCGGGCGTCAGGCGGACTCCGCAACCGGCGAGCGCCTCATCGACGCGCCCGGCGACGTCGGGCAGGAATGGCTCATCGAGCCGCACGTGCACCCGGTTGAAGCCAACCGCGATCGGGTCGAGTCCCCCGACGGTCACGACTTCGGGAGATAGCGCGCAAACCAGTCGAGCGTCCGCTGCCACGCGTCGCTCGCGCTGGCCGCATGAAAGCTGGAGCGCTGATCGCAATGGAAGCCGTGCCCGGCGTCGGCGTAGCGAACGACCTCGATCTTCGTAGCCGCGGTCGCCGCCGCGGCACGAAGGGCCTCGACTTCGTCGACCGAGATGCCTTGATCGAGATCTCCGTAGAGGCCGAGCCACGGAGCTCGGAGCCGCGGCGCCAAATCGACGAGCGGGGGGAAGCCGAAGCGGCCCTGGCTGACTCCCCCGCCGTAGAACGTGACGGCCGCTCCCACCTCGCGCTCGACCGCTGCGATGAGCGCCACCGTGCCACCCATGCAGAACCCGACCACTCCGATGCGCAGCGCCGGAAGACCTTCTCCGGCGAGACGAGCCAAGGCCGCATCGATGTCCGTGAGGATGCCTTCGGCGGTGAGTGCTTCCATGTGCGGCCGCACTTGGGTGAGGTCGTCGTAACCGAGTTTGGGATCGCCCGATCGATGGAACAGATGCGGTGAGACGGCGACGTAGCCCTCCTCGGCGAATCGGCGGCCCACATCCTCGATGTGATCGTTCACGCCGAATGCCTCTTGGACGACGACCACACCTCCGATCGGCGCGCCGGTGGGCTCGTGAACAGAAAGAGGAGTGGAATCGGCCATCGCGTGAACGTAATGCGCTGGTCGATCCCCCGCCCCGTCGGGTTCTAGGCGGCGTGCGCCGCGCTCATGATCCGTCCGATGTTTTGCGGATCGAAGAACTCGACCGGCGAAACCGTTCCGGCGACCACGCTCACGAACGAGTTCATAGCGTCGCGGTCGCGGTGTACCGCGCCGAGGAGCTGCTGCATCTCCGGGGGCGGGGCCTCGAGCGTGGCCAGCTGCGTGGTGAACTCGTAAATCGGCGCCGCGTGGGCGTCGCGTGTGCGGTGCCAGGCCGACATGGCGTCCTCGAACGAGCGCTCGCCGCTGAAGGATTGGTCCAGAGCGGCGGAGCACATCTCGGCATCGCTGAACGCGTCGCTGATGCCCTGGGCGGTGATCGGGTCCTTGTTGTATCCGGCGTCGCCGACGAGCGCCCAACCGGGGCCATACGGCTTGCGGAAGAAGTTCGGCACCGACCCACCCGCGAAGCGCTCCACGCGTGTTGCGGCGCGAACGCGTTCGGCGAGCTCGGGCACGAGCTCGAGAGTCTTGAGGTAGTTGGCCTCGGCGTCGGCCTTGTAGGCCTTCGACTCCGCGTACGGCCAGCCGACGATGAGCAGCGTCAACCCGTCGTTCGTTGGGAAAAAGCCCCAGCCGCGATCGGGCCGGATATAGGTCTCGAAGCCGTCGACCGGGAGCCCGCTCCAGTACGTGTAGTAGCTCCACTGAAGCATGGGCTTCTCGTTGTACTGCTCGGGCTTGACGGCCTTGGCGACATGAGAGTTGCGCCCGTCGGCGCCGATCACGACACGGGCCCGCTCGAGCACCGGCTTCCCGTCCTTGCCGTGACCGCGGATGCCCACGACCGCGCCGTCCTCGAAGACGATGTCGTCGACGGTGAAGCGTTCGCGCACTTCGGCTCCGGCGTGGTCGGCTGCGTCGACGAGGACCTTGTCGAGCACGGTTCGCCGCGGCGCGTACGCCGTGGAGATGCCATCGCTCGGTCGCGGGGTGCCGGCGATCGTGAACGGGCCAAAGTTGAATGCGTAGGTGTCGATCGGCGGGCAACCCGTCGCGACCACCTCGTCGAGCAGGCCCCAACGGTTGAGCGCGGCAACGCCCGGCGCGTGGATCAGATGCGTCGACAGCGTGTCGCTCGGAAACGACGCCCGATCGACCACCAGCACCCGGTAGCCCTTGCGGGCGAGGAGCATAGCGGTCGGAGAGCCGGCGCAGCGCGCTCCCGTCACGATGACGTCGTAATCCTTGGCCATGTCGAATCCTCCAGCTCGGTGATGGTTCCACGATGAGGCAAACCCACCGGCGAGGGATCCGGCAGCTCCCCTATATCTCGCCTGGTTTCGCCCGGGCGGCGTAGGCCGCGGCCTCCGCCCGGCTGCGCAACCCGAGCTTGGAAAGGATGTTGCCGACGTGGTGCTCCACCGTCTTGCGGCTGATGTACAGGCGCTCGGACATCTCGGGGTTCGACAGCCCGTGGCCGAGAAGATCGAGCACCTCGGCCTCGCGCTTGGTCAGCAACCCGCCCACGCGCTTCGGGGTCGAGCCCTTGACGCCGAGCGACCGCAGCACCCCGGCCGCGGCGTCGGCGTGCCGAGCCGCCTGGAGCTTCTCGAACGCATCGAGCGCGGCTCGGGCCTCGACCATCGCCACCTCAGGATGGGTGGTGAGCAGCGCGTTGGCGAGCTCCAGTCGGGATCGAGCCACTTCCATGGGCATCTGGGCCCGGGCGAAGCCGGCGAGCGCCTCGCGCAGGCAGGCTTGCGGGTCGCCGGTGCCCGCGGCGAGGCAGACCCGCCCACGC
The DNA here is from genome assembly GCA_040002995.1 of Acidimicrobiales bacterium. Classification (GTDB taxonomy): domain Bacteria; phylum Actinomycetota; class Acidimicrobiia; order Acidimicrobiales; family Ilumatobacteraceae; genus JBDUDK01. Next base: position 15,149 of record JBDUDK010000154.1, read on the forward strand.
GCGAGCGCGGCTGCGGCCAGAAGGTGGTGGCTCGCGTGGCGGGCGGCGCACTCCGCCAAGCTCTTTACTGTCTCTTGGGCCTCATCGGGCTGGTTCGCGGCGAGCTGCACGTCGACGAGAAGGGCGAGGAGCGGCGCGGCGGCCATTCCGAGCAGGTCGACCTGCGCCAAAGCCCGTTCGAGCGTGTCCCGGGCGACCGACGTCTCGCCCCGCGCGAGCTGGATCGCCGCGAGCGGACGCGCCGCACCAGGATCATCGTGGACATCGAGGCCGACAAGCAGCTGCTCGGCCTCCTCGAAGCGGTCTTGCCGCACGCGCAGGTCAGCCAGCCGCACGAGCGCACCGGCGCGCAATGTCCGCTGACCGAGTCCCCACAACCGCACGGCGTCGGTGAGGGCGACATCGGCCTCGGGCCACCGTCCCGCCGTCATCAGGATGCCGCCGTAGTGCGTCCGGCAAAACGCCGACACCGCGGGAAGCTTTCGTCGTTCGGCGATTGCGTCTCCGATCCGTATCCACGAATCAGCCCGCACCACATCGCATGCGTGCTCGCATGCCGAGAAGAGCTGGCAGAAGATCTCCTCCAGCGCGCAGAAATCGTCGACCTCGCTGCCCGCTACAGCTGCCAGTGCCTCGTCGAGGAGCATCATGCCCTCCTCGATGCGGTCAGCGTGGACGAGGCTCGCACCGAGATATGCCAGGGTGACGAACTCCAAGTCGGCATCACCGACTCGGCGGGCCACCTCGAGTGCGTCGCGAAAGCGCTGCTCTTTTCGCACGCGGTCGCCCTCGAACATGCCCAGGTTGAGCGACACCCATCCGCTCTCGGGCGAGTCGACCGCGTCGGCGAGCAGCGTTTGCGCGCGAGCCATCCAGCCGCTCATGACGGCCCCGTCGCCGACAACCGTTCCGTACATACACGCGAGCGTTCGAGCAACGCGGACGGCTCCCACTGGATCACCGGCGGTGCGGTGAGCGGCGTACGCCTTCTCCCAGCCGGCGATGGCCTCCGGGAAGTCGAGCTCGAGATAGGAGGTGCGCGCCAGGCCTTCGAGCACGTCACCGTTTACCGACTCGGCCAGCGCGCGCTCGAACGCGCCACGGGCGACCCCGGCGTCGCCCGCCCGAAGCGCGGCGCGACCTTCGGCGATCAGTTCCTCGACCGGCACGGTCACGCGTCGATCATCGCATGGCCCGGGTGATTGCCTACGCTCCCGGCCATGAGCCCCGACGACCTGGTCCATGCCGCCTGCCCGCCGATCGCCAAGCTGGGCTCGGCCTTCTATTTCCAGCCCGAGACGGTCGCGAAGGGCAAGGAACACGGCATCGACGGCTTCCGCTTTTACATGCTCGGCCGAGGCGGCGTCCTCGGCGACGTCGAAGCCCCGGTGATCGCGAGCGCGTTCGGCTACTTCCATCCCGCGGTCATCGAACGGCTATGGACATCAGCCCGTCAGAAGATGGCGCCCCGCGATGCCGGCCGGCTGTATCTCGACTGCTGCCGCGACTTCGGCCGCCGCCGCCTCCGCGAGATCCCCAACCTCGACGCGTTCTGCGCGGCGGCGGACGCGATCAACACGGCCGCCGACCCCGCCGGCCTCGCGCTCTACGCGGGCGTCTCAGCCGAACCGCTCGCCGACGATCTCCCCGCTCGGGCGATGCAACTCATAACCGTGTTGAGGGAGTTTCGCGGTAGCGCGCACCTCGCGGCCGTGATCGCATCCGGCGTGACACCACAAGTCGCGCACTATTTGAAACGGCCCGATGACTACGCGGCGTTCGGCTGGGGCGACGAGTCGCCCACGGTGACCGACGAGGACCGTGCCAACTACGCGAGTGCCGAAGCACTTACTGACCGCATGGTGCGGCCGGCATACTCGGCGGTCGACGAGGCGGGGGCCGACGCGCTCGTGGCCGGACTCAACGCAATCGCCCCGGCGCTCGCGTAGAGAAG
>JBDUDK010000140.1:0-48335 GCA_040002995.1 Acidimicrobiales bacterium
GAACGACCCGGTCGGACGGTCGGAGCTGAACGCGCGAGAGACGCCCGAGGTTCAAGACGCCGGAAAACCCGCCGACACCACCGGCTACCGCTGATCGGCCGATGACTTCGCGGGCCGGCGGCCGTCTCAACACGGCTGAGCAAGTTCCGCCCAGCAAAGCAAAACCCTGCGAACGAAAGGACAAGACGATGGCGACGCTGAACAAGATCACCCCATGCCTGTGGTTCGACACCGAGGGAGAGGACGCGGCGAACTTCTATACGGGCATCTTCAAAAACTCCCGGATCGTCGAGGTAACGCGCTACGGGTCGGCCGGTCCTCGCCCCGAAGGAATGGTCATGGTCGTGTCCTTCGAGCTCGACGGGCAGTCGTTCACCGCGTTAAACGGAGGTCCGGAATTCACTTTCGACGAGGCGATTTCGTTCCAGGTGAACTGCGATTCGCAGGCCGAGGTCGACGAGTTCTGGACAAAGCTCTCCGCGGGCGGCGAGGAAAGCGTGTGCGGCTGGCTCAAGGACAAGTACGGCGTGTCTTGGCAGATCGTTCCCACGGTCCTCAACGACCTGATCAGCGACCCCGACCGCGAGCGGGCGCAGCGGGCGATGAAGGCGATGTTCGGCATGAAGAAGCTCGATATTTCCGAACTGCAGCGCGCCGCCGATTCAGCCTGACACCTTGTCGAGGTGCTGCAAGAGCCGGTGGGCCGCCAACTCGATTTCCTTATGGCGCCACTCTGAGGCCCGGTAGACGCACGCGATCAATCCGGTGCGATGAACATGGCTGAAGTCTCCGAAGACGAACGCGAATCTCGCCTTCGTCTCGTCGTGGGCTCCCTCGGTGAGCCCGAGGTGCCAGCTCGCGTACTCCTTCCACGAGTGTGATTCGAGGTAGTCGTTCTCGCCGGCCGCCTTTGGTTGCGCCTCGCCCCAGTCACTGTCGAGGACGTACTTGTGGGCATTGATCAGCTTCCGTGCATGGGCCACGGCCGGCTTGTTCAGTGAGTAGGAGGCCATGCGCGCATTCTGCTCCGTCAGACGGCGGTGATCATGCCCGCGGCAAGGGTTTCGTCGGTGCCCTCGTCGATCACGATGAAGCCACCCGTTGCCCGATTGTCGGCGTACAGGTCGACCACGAGTGGTCCAGCGAGTGCGAGCCGCACGGTACCGATGTCGTTCCTTGCGAGTTCGCCGGCCGGTGTCTCCTCGAGGGAGTCGAGATCACGGCGCCCCAGCACGGCGCGCACCACGGCCCGCTCAGTGCGGGTCGTGTGCTTCACGAGCACCCGCGCGCCGGGGAGCAGCGGCTTGGCACCGAACCAACAGACCGCGGCCTCGAGTTCGCGTGTGGCCGTTGGCGGCTCATCCACGGAAGCCAGGAGATCACCGCGTGTCACATCGAGCTCGTCTTCGAGACGCACAACAACCGACGACCCCGTGACGGCTTCGGGCGCTTCGGTGCCGATCTCGATCCCGGCGATTGTGGTCCGCGTGCCCGCCGGCCATATCTGGACCGCGTCTCCCACCTCGGCCCTCCCACCAACGACCAGTCCCGCGTAGCGGCGCACCGGCCTGCCTTCGCTCTCGGTGCGGATCACGAGTTGCACCGGCATCCGAAACGCCGAGTCGTCGCCCGGGTACGGCTCGACCTCCTCGAGATGAGTGAGCAGGGTCGGCCCGCCGTACCACGGCGACTCCATGGATCGTTCGACCACGTTGTCGCCGTAGAGCGCCGAAATCGGTATGGCCACGAGCTTGGTGATGCCGAGGCGCCCGGCGTACTCCAGAGTCTCGGTGACGACAGCGTCGAACACGTCGGGTGACCAGGCGACGAGGTCCATCTTGTTGACCGCGAGCACGAGATCACGGATGCCGAGCAGCGCGGCAACCGCAAGATGACGTCGGGTCTGCTCGAGCAAGCCCGTGCGCGCATCGACGAGCACAACCGCGAGATCCGCGGTCGACGCGCCCGTTGCCATGTTCCTCGTGTACTGCGCGTGCCCAGGGTTATCGCCGATGATGAATGAGCGGTGACGTGTCGCGAAATACCGGTAGGCGACATCGATCGTGATGCCTTGCTCCCGCTCGGCGCGGAGTCCGTCGGTGACGAGCGAGAGGTCGAGCCCGTCGCCGCCCCGCCGGGCCGTGGTCGCCGCCACGGCCTCGACTTGATCGTCGAAGAGGCCCTTCGCGTCGTACAAGAGACGCCCTATCAGGGTGCTCTTGCCGTCGTCGACCGACCCGATCGTTGCGAAGCGCAACAACGTCGCCATGGTTAGAAGTAGCCCTCGCGCTTGCGGTCTTCCATGGCGGCGTCGGAGAAGCGGTCGTCGGCGCGGGTGGCGCCCCGCTCGGTGATCCGGCTCGCGCTGATCTCGATGATCACGTCAGAAACCGTCCGGGCCGAGGAGCGGACCGCTCCCGTGCAGGATGCGTCGCCGACGGTGCGATAGCGAACCGTCTCGAGCCTCGGTGTCTCGAGCGGGCGAGGGCGCACCCACTCGTTCACGGCCAACAACATGGCGTCTCGTTCGACGACCTCACGCTCGTGCGCGAAATAGATCGACGGCAACGCGAGCTGCTCGCGCTCGATGTAGCGCCACACGTCAAGCTCCGTCCAGTCAGAAATCGGGAACGCTCTGAGGTGCTGACCGGGACGGATTCGCCCGTTGTACAGATGCCAGAGCTCGGGCCGTTGGTTGCGCGGGTCCCACTGGCCGAACTCGTCTCGAAACGACAGCATCCGCTCCTTGGCCCGGGCCTTGTCCTCATCGCGGCGGGCACCGCCGAAGCAGGCGTCGAAGCCGTTGGCGGCGATGGCATCGAGCAGCGTCACCGACTGCAAGCGGTTGCGGGATGCGCCCGAACCGGGGTCGGCGACCCGGTCGTCGTCGATCGACTGCTGAACCGAGGCCACGACGAGGCGGGCACCGAGACCGGCTACATGCTCGTCGCGAAACGCCAGCACTTCGGGGAAGTTGTGGCCGGTGTCGACGTGCATAACGGGGAACGGGAACCGGCTGGGCAGGAACGCCTTCGCCGCGAGGTGAAGCACGACTACAGAGTCCTTGCCCCCGCTGAACAGCACGACCGGATTGCGCAGCTCCGCTGCCACCTCTCGAATGAGGTGGATCGAGCGCGCTTCGAGCGCGTCGAGGTGACTCAGCCCTCGGCGGGCGGGCCCGTCGCGGGTATCACGGTTGCTTTCAAGGGTGATCGCGCTCATGAGTTCTCCCGGCTAAAGGTGCAGGCCACATTCCGTCTTGCCACTACCCGCCCAACGCCCCGCCCTGGCGTCCTCGCCGGGCGCGATCGCGCGCGTGCAGGGCCAGCATCCGACGGATGCATACCCTGCGAACAGCAGCGGATTCACGACGACATCGTGTCGGGCGATGTACAAGCTCACGTCGTCGTCGGTCCACCTAGCGAGCGGATTCACCTTCACCAGACCGCGACGGTCGCGTTCCACCAGCGGTGTGTGCGCACGCTCCTCGCTGTCGGCTCGCCGCAGCCCCGTGATCCACGCGCGCTTGCCGGCGAGGTGACGATCGAGCGGCTCGACCTTGCGCGCTTGGCAGCAGGCGTCGGTGTCGGTCCTCCAGAGGTCGTCTTGCTCGCGGTCGGGGGTCAGCACCGTGAGCTTTAGCCGGTATCGGGAACGGACGCGCTCCGCCGTCGCCAACGTCTCAGGGAAGTGGTACTGCGTATCCAGAAAGACCACCTCGATGGCGGGATCGACCTTAGTGGCAACATCGATGAGGACGGCGTCGGCCATCGATGCCGTGAGGCAGAGGTCGGTTCCAAAAGTGGAGACCGCCCACCGCACGATCTCGGAGGCGGGCTGGTCCTCGAGCGACACCGCCAAGGCCGCGAGCTCTTCGTCGGCGAACGTCGAGATCATCGCCCCACCACCGCCCGCCACAGCACGTCGAGGCACCCGTCGAGATCGATCTCGTGCGTAGGCAACACCACCGCGGGCGCGAGGGGTGGCTCATAGGGATCGTCGACACCGGTGAGGTGCGCGATCTCGCCCGCGCGCTGTTTGGCGTAGAGGCCCTTCACATCGCGGGCCGCGCACACCTCGACGGGCGCCGACACCCACACCTCGACGAAACGATCCGGGACGTCGGGTGTCGACGCGAGATGGCGGGCGCGGACCTCGTCACGCGCCGCACGAAACGGCGAGATCACCGAACAGACGACATCGACACCGTTGCGGCTCAGGAGATCGGCCACGAAGCCGATGCGGCGCACGTTCTCGTCACGGTCGGCCCGACCGAAGCCGAGGCCGTTCGTGAGCACGGCGCGCGCCTGGTCTCCGTCGAGTACCTCAACCGGCCGTCCGGCGCTGCGCAGTCGCTCGGCAAGGCCGAGGGCGAGGGTGGTTTTGCCGGCCGACGGCAAGCCGGTGAGCCAGACGGTACGGGCAGGCGCGAGGGCCGAAAACGCGGCCACAACGACTGGGCGGAAGGCGGTGGTGGGCGCCGTCATCGGGCCATCCTAGGGAATCACGACAAAATCGATCAACTTTTTGGTGAATGACTTGACGAACGCCCCTCAGACGGGGCAGGGTCGATTCCCGACAACTCTAGTCAGCATTCCTAGGAGGACCCTGACCGATGCGCTTTCGCCCGCTCCCGCTCGCCGGCGCCGGCCTCTTGGTGCTGGCCGCGTGCGGATCAACGGCCGGCGCCTCGGGCTCAGAAAACGTCACCCTCCGGCTCGGCTACTTCCCGAACGTCACTCACGCCACCGCGCTCGTCGGGGTCGAGAAGGGGATCTTCGCCGCCAAGCTCGGGCCCGGCGTCACGCTCAAGACCCAGACGTTCAACGCGGGCGGCAAGGCCATCGAGGCCCTCTTCGCCGACGCCATCGACGCGACCTACGTCGGGCCGAACCCCGCCATCAACGGCTACATGAAGTCGCATGGCGAAGCGCTGCGGATCGTCTCGGGCGCCACATCCGGGGGTGCATTCCTCGTCGTCAAACCCACGATCAAAAGCGCCGCCGACCTCAAGGGCAAGAAGGTGGCTTCGCCGCAACTCGGCAACACACAAGACGTGGCGTTGCGGGCGTGGTTGAAGAAGCAGGGCCTCACCACCGACACGAGCGGGGGCGGCGATGTCTCCATCCTGCCTCAGGAAAACGCCGCGACCCTCGACGCGTTCAAGATCGGTGCGATCGACGGCGCATGGGTTCCCGAGCCATGGGCGACCCGGCTGATACAAGACGGTGGCGGCAAGGTTCTCGTCGCCGAGAGCGATCTGTGGCCGGACGGCAAGTACGTGACGACGCAGCTCGTCGTGGCCACGAAGTTCCTCAGCGACCACCCGGACGTGGTCAGGGGCCTGCTCGAAGGGCAAGTAGCGGCGAACGACTTCGTCAACGCCAATCCCGCAGAGGCGCAGAAGCTCGCGAACGACCAAATCGAAAAGCTCACGCAGAAGCGCCTCAGCGATGCCCTGATCGCCGCCTCGTGGAAGAACCTCACGTTCGCCAACGACCCGATCGCGTCGTCGCTGCAGGCATCCGCGAACGCGGCGACCGATGTCGGCCTGCTCGACAAGGTCGACCTCAAGGGCATCTACGACCTGACGCTCCTGAACGAAGTGCTCAAAGCAGCCGGGGAGGCAACTGTGAGCGGTCTGCCATGACACTCATCGACGAGACCATCACTCGTCGCGACGCCGGCCTGAGCGACCTTTCCCCCGCCGCTCGGGTCGGCTCCGTCGCGATAAGCGAGGTGGCCAAGCGCTACCGCACCGGCGCGACGACGTTGACGGCCCTTGACGGGATCAACCTGTCGCTGCGGCCGGGCGAGTTCGTGTGTGTGGTCGGCGCCTCGGGTTGCGGCAAGTCCACGCTCCTGAACCTCGTGGCCGGACTCGACGAGCCCACGGTTGGTCGCGTGAGCGTCGCGGGGCGATCGAGTCTGATGTTCCAGGAGCCGGCGTTGTTCCCGTGGCTGACAGTCGCTGCGAACATCGAGCTGCCGCTCAAGTTACGCAGGGTGCCGCGTGCCGCGCGCACCACCCGAGTGGCCGAGCTCGTCGACCTCGTTCATCTCACCTCGTTCGCCGAGCGGCGACCACACGAGCTTTCGGGCGGCATGCGCCAACGCGTGGCTCTCGCACGCGCGCTGGCCCAGGACGCCGACGTTTTGTTGATGGACGAGCCGTTCGGCGCGCTCGACGCCATGACGCGCGACGTTCTCCACGATGAGCTCGAGCGCATCTGGCGCCAGACGGGCGTGACGGTGCTCTTCGTCACCCACAACGTGCGCGAGGCGGCCCGGCTCGCCGATCGCATCGTTCTGCTCACGAGCCGGCCCGGACGGGTGGCGGCCGAGTTCGCCGTCGACATCTCCAGGCCGCGGCGCATCGAGTCGCCCGATGTCGCCGCGCTCGCGGTGAGGGTCACCGACCGGTTGCGAGAGGAGGTCGCCCGTCATGGCCATCGCTGAGCGTGAACTGCGCGACGTCGCCGGCGAGGTGGCCGGTCTCGACGCTCTCGACGCGTTCGACGCCGGCCCGCCCAGGCGCGCACGCCTCTGGCGGTCGGCGTGGCCGAAGCTCGCGGCGATCGTCCTCGGGCTGGGCATCTGGCAGGCGGTGGTGTGGAGTCGTTGGAAGCCCGACTACGTACTGCCCGGCCCCGGCACCGTCCTCCCCCGGTTGGGGCATGAGTTGGGCAAAGCCACCACGTGGCGGGCGTTAGGCATCACCGGCCAGCGGGCTGGGGTGGGGTTTGCCGTATCGCTCGTGATCGGAGTCGTCGTCGGCGCGCTCGTCGCGCGCTCACGGATCCTGCGATCCGCGGTCGGTTCGTTCATCACCGGGCTGCAAACGATGCCCTCGATCGCGTGGTTCCCGCTGTCAATCCTGCTGTTCAAGCTGACCGACCGGGCCATCTTGTTCGTTGTCGTGCTTGGCGCCGCGCCGTCGATCGCGAACGGTGTGATCAGCGGTATCGATCACATCCCACCGATCCTCTTGCGCGCCGGACGCGTGCTCGGCGCGCGGGGCCTGAGCTCGTACCGCCACGTGATCCTGCCCGCCGCCCTTCCCGCGTTTCTCGCTGGGCTCAAGCAGGGTTGGGCGTTTCTCTGGCGGAGCCTCATGGCCGGCGAGCTGTTCGTCATGATCGCCAACAGACCCAACGTCGGACTGCGTCTGAACCAAGAGTTCGAGATGGCCGACACCGTCGGGCTCATCTCGTGGATGCTCATTGTGCTGGTGATCGGCATCGTCGTCGACGCGTTCGGCTTCGGGCTGCTCGAGCGGGCGGTGCGCCGGCGGAGGGGGTTGCTGTCGTGAAAGCTTCCAGCGCCGTCGAAGTCGTGAAGGCATCGAGCCGTCACCTGCGCGGCTCGCTCGCGGATGAGCTCACCGACGGGACACCCCAATTCGCGGCCGACAGCACCCACCTACTCAAGTTCCACGGGATCTACCAGCAAGACGACCGTGACCTCCGCAAGGCCCGCGCCGCGAAGCGGCTACCGCTCCAATACTCGTGCATGGTGCGCACGAGCGTCCCCGGCGGCGTGCTGACCGCGCAGCAATGGCTCGCCCTCGACGGCGTAGCCGGCGAACTTTCGAACGCGACGCTGCGCATCACGACCCGCCAGGGGGTGCAGTTCCACTTCGTCGCCAAGCAAGGATTGCGTCCCCTCATCGCGACGCTCAACCAACACTTGGTGACGACGCTCGGTGCGTGCGGCGACGTGGTGCGCAACATCACCGCCTGCCCGGCCCCTCTCGCCGACCGCCGCCAGGGCGAGATCCTTGACGCGGCGCGCGTACTCGCGGCGCGTTTCCGCCCGCACACGCCCGCCTACTACGAGCTCTGGCTCGACGGTGAGCAGGCGGTCACCGCGCAACATGTCACACCAGCCGAGGAGCCCATCTACGGCGACAGCTACCTCCCCCGTAAGTTCAAGATCGGCCTGGCGTGGCCCGGCGACAACTGCATCGACGTCTACACCCAAGATGTCGGGCTGGTCCCCCACGAGCTCGACGGCGCACCCGGCTACGTCGTGCTCGTGGGGGGCGGGATGGGCATGAGCTACGCCCGTGAGGAAGATACCTATCCACGGCTGGCGACCGAGCTGGGCTGGATCCAAAAGGAACATCTCGCCGACGTCACCGAGGCAATCGTCGGGGTGCAGCGCGACTACGGCGATCGCACCGACCGTCACCGGGCGCGGCTCAAGTACACGATCGACGACAGGGGCGAGGAGTGGTTCAGGGCCGCGGTGAGCGAGCGCATCGACTCTGTGCTCACCGATGCGCCACCGCTTCCGCGTTGGGACGACAGCGACGAGCATCTCGGCTGGTTCGAGCAAGCCGATGGTCGCTGGTTCCTCGGCGTGCACGTCGACAGCGGCCGAGTTCTCGACCGTGATGGCCAAAGGCAGCGGACTGCGCTGCGCGAAGTCGCGCAGCAGTTCGAGAACGAGTTCCGTCTCACGGCCCGCCAAGACGTCCTGCTCTGCGGGATCGCCAAGGAGGATCGCGCCGGGGTCGACGCGGTGCTGGCTCGCCACGCAATGCCCACCGCGTCGTCCCTGCGCCCCGTGCACCGCCTCGCGGTCGCGTGCCCCGCGCTGCCGACATGCGGGCAGGCGCTCGGCGAGGCCGAACGGGTGCTGCCGGCCGTCGTCGACGGCGTGCACGGAGTACTCGTGCAGACCGGGCTCGCCGGCCTACCCCTCCGCGTGAACATGACGGGTTGCCCGAACGGGTGCGCGCGGCCCTACACGGCCGAGGTGGGCATCGTCGGACGAACCAAGACCACCTACGACGTCTACGTCGGCGGCGCCGTTGGCGGCGACCGTCTCGCTGAGCGCCTCGCCACCGACGTGCAACTGAAGGACCTGCCCACGACCCTTGCGCCGCTCCTCGAGCGCTACGCCACCGAGGCACTCGACGACGAGGGCTTCGGTGATTTCTGTGCCCGGCTCGGCGTCGAGAAGCTCGCCGAGCTTCTCCCCGTGATCGAACGCCCCAAACGCCGCGCCCCAAGCGCTGAGGAGGAATGACGGTGCACTACCCCGTGAACCTTGAACTGAACGGGCGCGCGTGCCTCGTCGTGGGAGGCGGCGCCGTCGCCGCGCGCAAAGTGGCTTCTCTCGTGGCCTGCGGCGCCGACGTCACCGTCGTCGCCCCGCGCGTCAACCCCGCGATCAGCGACCTCACATCGGTGACGATCGAGCGGCGTGCGTACCGGCGCGGCGAAGCAGCCGATTACCGGCTCGTGGTCACCGCCACCGACGACCGCGCGGTGAACCAAGCGGTCTACGACGACGCCGAGGCGGCGGGCGTTTGGGTGAACAGCGCCGATGATCCTGAACGTTGCTCGTTCACGCTGCCCGCCGTGGTCCGACGCGGATCGGTGCTCCTCACGGCGTCGACGGGGGCGGCCAGTCCGGCCCTGTCGGCGTGGTTGCGCGGCCGTCTGGAGCAGGAGTTCGGCCCGGAGCTGGCCGATGTCGCCGCCGCGCTCGCCGTACACCGCGCGCGGATCCATGCCGCGGGAGCGAGCACCGAAGGCGTCGACTGGGCCACGATCATCGAAGCGGAGATGGCGTCATGACCGTCCATCTGGTGGGTGCCGGTCCGGGCGACCCTGAGCTCCTCACCGTGAAAGCAGCCCGCCTCATCGCCAAGGCCGACGTGATCGTGCACGACCGTCTCGCCGATGAAGCGATCCTCTCGTTGGCGCGACCGGATGCCGAGATCATCGACGTCGGCAAGGTGCCCGGCCGGCCGACGCCCCAGGAAACGATCAACGCCCTCCTCGTGCATCTCGCCCATCAAGGTCTCGAAGTCGTGCGGCTCAAGGGCGGCGACCCGTTCGTGTTCGGACGCGGCGGCGAAGAGGCGCTCGCGCTGCTCGACGCTGGTGTCGCGTTCACCGTGGTACCGGGCATCACGTCGGCGGTCGCCGTGCCTGCCGCCGCAGGCGTACCCGTCACGCACCGCGGCGTGTCGGCTTCGTTCACGGTCGTCACCGGTCACCGCCAGCGCGGTGAGGAAGCCGTCAATTGGGAGGCCCTCGCCCAAGTGGGCGGCACGCTGGTCGTGCTCATGGGGGTGGCCGAACGGGGCACGATCGCCGCCCGCTTGATCGCGGGCGGGCTGCCGGCATCGACCCCCGTCGCCGCGGTCACGTGGGGCACGCGGGCCGAACAACGCACCGCCCGCACCACGCTCGCGGAGTTGGCCGCAACACCGATCGAGGCGCCGGCGACGATCGTCATCGGCGCAGTGGCGGCGCTCGAGCTCACACCGTTGATCGCCGCGATCAGCTGAGCGCGCCCGCCATCTCGACCTCATGGTCGATCATCGTTTGGGTCGTGGCGCGGGATCGCCGAACCGCGCCGTACGCCGCGGCGACGAGCGCGGTAACACCACCCGTGACGAGCGACCAGCGCGGCCCGGCGTGATCGCCGATGAATCCGATCACCGGAGCCCCGACCGGCGTCGTGCCGAGGAACGCCACCGTCCAGAGCGCCATCACGCGGCCGCGCTTGGTCGGTTCGGCGAGCAGTTGCATCGTGGTGTTCGCCCGTGCGAGGAACGCCAGGCTGGTGGCGCCCACCACGAGCAGGGCCACGATCGCGAGCCACAGCGTGGGGGCCACGGCGGCCGCCAAAACCGCGAGGCCGAAGATGGCCGCCTGACGGACCAACACGTCGAGGCCGTGGCGGGGCCGTCCCGCTGTGAAAAGCCCGCCCATCACGGCGCCTAGGCCCATCGCACCCGTCATTAGTCCGAACGTCGACGCCGAACCGTGGAACGTGACCTTCGCCATGGCGGGCAAGCTCACCGTGAACTCGTACGTGAGCGTTCCGATGAGGGCCATCATCACGAGGGGCACTCGCAACGCGTCGGTGTGCCACACGTAGCGCAATCCCTCCCGCACTTGTCCGTGTTGACGTTCCTCGCGGCGGCGTGCCAGCAATTCCGATGGCCGCATACGAGCGAGTGCAATCACGACCGCGACGTAAGACGCGGCGTTGATCAGGAAACACGGTCCGACGCCGAAGAGAGCGATGACGGCCGCGGCGAGTCCAGGACCGATGACGCGCGCCGCGTTGATGTTGATCGTGTTCAACGTGACGGCGTTGCCGATCAGATCGGGAACAACGAGCTCGTTGACGAACGACTGGCGAGCGGGGTTGTCGACCGCAGTCACGACGCCGAGCAGTCCCGCCAGCACGTAGACCATCCACAGGTGGACGGCGCCGGTCACGGTGAGCAGCCCGAGGATTCCCGCCAGCGCGCCGGCTGTGGCCTGCGTCGCCAGCAACACACGACGGGTGTCGTGGCGATCGATAAACAGGCCGGCCGATGGCGCGAGGAGGAGGATGGGAAGGGTCTGGGCGGCGGCGATGAGGCCCACCTGGGTCACGGAGCCAGTGAGCTTGAGCACGAGCCAGCCCTGGGCGACCGACTGCATCCACGTCCCCGCCAACGACACGGATTGACCGATGAAGTAGCGGCGGAAGTTGCGGGATTCTCGGAGCGAGCGAAACGTCTCGTTCACTTGTCGGCCTCGGCCAGCTGCACCAGTACCGGGAGCGCCTCGCGTAAACGCTCGACATCGGCCGCCGGCAAGTCGGCCAGAAGTCGGGTGAGCATCGCGGTGCGTTGGCCGCGGATGCGGCGCAGGATGGCCTGGCCGGCTGGGGTGGCGCGTACGAGGCTGGCGCGGCGGTCGACGGGGTCGCCCTGACGCCGAACAAGGCCCTGACTTTCGAGAGATGCGACGATCTTGGTGAGCGTCGGCGGGGAGACGCGCTCGACGGCGGCCAGCTCCGACAGCCGGATCGCGCCCCGATCACCGAGCGTGCTGAGGGCCGACAGCTGCGAGGGCGAGAGCCCGCCGGATGAGTCCTGCCGTAAGCGACGGGCGATGCGTCCGATGACCAGGCGCAGATCGCCCGCCAGTTCGTCGATCGCGATGGTGTCCGGCATCAGTTAGCAAGACTAACAAATCATTTTGGGAACACCACCCCGGTCGGTGGGAACGCCGGTCGTCTGTGCCTCACGCCGCTACTACGCTTGTGGTATGTCGGCTCGTCAGGCCGGGATCGGTCGACCGTGAGCAGCATCATCCTCGCCGTCGCGGCCGCGGCCGTCTTCGGCTGCGGAGTCGCCCTGCAACAGTCGGCGGCGTCCGAGCGCCCCGATAGCGAGGCGTTCCGGCCTGGCCTGCTCGTGGGACTGGCGCGGCGGCCGCTCTGGCGGCTCGGTCTGCTCGCCGACATTGTGGGCTTCGGCCTTCAGGCCGCTGCCCTGCGGCAGGGCTCGCTCGTCGTGGTTCAACCCATTCTCACGCTGGCGCTGGTGTTCGCGCTGGGAGTTGCCGCCGCCCTCAATCACACCAAAATCCAGCAGGCCGACTGGATGGCGGTCGCGGTCGTATTGACGGGTCTGACGCTCTTCGGCATCGCGGCCGAACCCAGCGAGACGAGCATCGGCGTCGCCTCGCCGTCGGCGTGGTTTGTGTGCACGATGCTCGTCGTCGGCGTCACCGCGCTACTCGGCGGCGTCGCGCTCGGAACGCGCGGTGCTCGGCGCGCCGTGCTGCTCGCGATCGCGGCCGGCACGGGCGAGGCGTTCATGGCCACGGTCACCAAAGCGTTCGTCGGCCACCTCGACGACCGAGGATGGGCCGTGCTGAATTCGTGGGAGCCCTACGCCCTCATCATCACCGGTGTCGCGGTAATGCTCGTCGTGCAGAGCGCGTATCAGGCTGGGCATCCCAAATTGTTGCTACCCATCATCACCGTCGTCGACCCGATCCCCGGCTCGATCATGGGGGCGGCACTCTTCCACGAGCACCTGCGCCTCAGCGGGGGCCGCGCCCTGCTCGTGATGATCGCGATTGGGCTGATGACGCTGGGGATCGCGCGGCTGGGCCGCTCGCCGTCGCTCGTGGGTGACGACGCCTCGGCCGACCTCGGCGTCTCGGGGTGAGCCGGGCGGGCCTCGCGACCGCCGTAACCGCGGCGGCCGGCGCAGCTCATTTGCTGCCGAGCGTCGTCTCGCTCGGCCAATGGACGCCGCTGCGCGCCCTGCCCGGAGAGTTGTGCCGTTGGAGGGGGCCCGCGGTGGCGAAGGTCGCCCTAACGTTCGACGACGGGCCTGCGCCGGCTACCACACCCGCTGTTCTCGACCGGCTTGATGAACTCGATCTCACCGCGACGTTTTTCTGCGTCGGAGAGCTCGCCGCGCTCGAACCCGACCTCGTCAAAGAGCTCCTACACCGCGGTCACCAGGTGGAGACGCACGGGTACCGCCACGAGCACCATTTCGTGCACACCCCACGCTGGGTTGTCCGCGATCTCGAGGCGGCCCTCGCCGCGCTGTCCGCCGCCGGCGTGCGCCCGTCGTGGTACCGGCCGCCCTACGGCCAGACAACCAGCGGCACACTGCTCGCCGCGCGGCGCCACCATCTGAGGCTCGCGCTGTGGTCGGCATGGGGGCGCGAGTGGGTGCCGGCCGATTCCGCGGCGATCGCCCGGCGGGTGGAGCGCGCACTCGCCCCAGGGGCCATCGTCTTGCTTCACGACACCGATGCGTTCTCACCCGCCGGTTCGGTGTCTCGCATGATCGATGCGCTCGGACCGATTGCGGATGCGCTTCATGCGCGTGGCCTCGAAGCGGTGACCCTCGACGCTCTCATGGATGCGGCGTGACGAAAACCGCGTTGCTGTTGTCGGGCCGCTTCGGCAAAGGCCACGACACCGTCGCCGAGGCATGCGCGGTTGCGCTCGGACGCCGCGGCGTCCAGGCGCAGATCGTCGACTCGATTGCGCTCCTCGGCGAGCGGAGGGCCAGGACCGGCGAGTGGGTGTTCCGCCGTCTGTTGTCGATGCCACCGGTGTACGACGCGTTTCACTTCTCGCAATTGCGCACGGGCGCCCGCCTCGGTCGGGGAGCCGACGGCGCCGCGCTGCGCAACATGTACCCGCGGTTTCGGGAGGTCGTCGATCGCATCGAGCCGGAGCTCGTGCTTTCGGTGTTCGCTACGGGCGCGGCGGCCGGCTCACGGCTCAAACAGGAGCGTCCGGAGGTCGTCACCGCGGTCTTCATGACCGACTCGTTCGCCCACCGCCTCTGGGTGCACGACCATACCGACCTTTTCCTCGTCACCAGCTCGCTCGCCGCCGCATCGATCCGCCGCTTCCGACCCGACGCGGTGGTCGAGGTGGTCGAGGCGCCGGCGCGTCCGGCGTTCTACGACGCCCCCACTGTCGAGGAGGCGCGGGCCGCGCTCGGCATCCCGCTCGGGGTCCCCTGCGCGCTGGTGATGTCGGGCAGCTGGGGTATCGGTCCGCTCGACGACGTGGCGCGCGCCCTGGCGGCGAGCGGCGTGTACGTCCTCGTGGTGGCGGGCACGAACGAACGACTTCAGCGTCGGTTGCAGGCCGCCGCCAAAACCGATCCGCGCATCATTCCGTTCGGCTACACCGAGCGCGTCGCCGAGCTGATGGCCGCGAGCGATGTGGTGCTGACCAGCTCCGGTGATACCTGCCGTGAGGCTCGCGTCGTCGGTCGACCGCTCGTGCTCTTCGACGTGGTGCCCGGCCACGGTCGCGAGAACCTGATGCACGAGCTCGAGCTCGGGAACGCGTGGCTGGCCGCGCCGGAGCCGGCGTCGGTGGTGGCAATCGTGCATAGCGTGCTCGAGCAGGGAGACGTCTCCTCGGAACCGGCCGATCCCCGTAAATGGGAGCAAGGTTTCATCGACGCGCTTGAACGCGTGGGCGTGACGTTCGAACCGCTCGACGGGCGCTGACGCTCAGCTGCAGCCGGGGACCGGGTCGGTGGAGGCGAGAGTCATGAGCGCGCAGAAACTCTCACCGCTCACCTTCCAGACACCGTCTTGCAACACCGCGAAGCCCTGCGCGTCGGGCAGCGCGACGGTGTCGCCGAGGTAGACGTCGTAGGTCACGGTGGAGCGATCGGGCGGTGTCAGCTCGACCGACTTGACCTTGGCCTTCGCGGTCGCTTGACGCGGATCCTGAGATCGCTGGACAAGCGCCTGCTCGTAGCTCGCGCCGTTCTCAAGCAGGGCCTCGCGCTGCTGGACCGTCTCTGAGGGGCTGAAGAACTCCTCCCAGTTCGCGGCGATGGCGGTCTTCGCGTCAATCGTGGTCGTGGTGGAAGCCGGCGCGGTGGTTAACGGCGCAGTGGTTGTCGGCGCAGTCGTTACTTGGGCCGTCGGCGCGGTCGTCACCGGCGCTGCTGTTGTCGAGGAGGCGCCCGTCGACCCATCACCGCACGCCGCAATGAGCGAGAGGGCGACGGCGACCAGGAAGAAGCGAGACGAGGACATGGGTAGAACCGATTCTCGCAGCCGCGGACGCACGAGAACCGGCGCTTCGCCGTAGCGCCCCCCTAGTGTCGGGTTGGCAATGGGGAAGCCGACGGCACGCGTGTGGTTTGGCGTCATCATCGCGGCGGCCGGAGCCACATTGCTGTTCCTCGGGTGGTACGGAATATCGGGCGAGAGTTCGGTGGCCGAGCAGGTGCCCTACCTCGCATCCGCGAGTATTCCCGGTGCCGCGCTGTTGATAGTCGGGGCGACGCTCGCGGCGCGAGAACGCGAGGGCCAGAACGCCGAGCGGATGGTGAGCACGCTGTACGAGCTGCTGACCGAGCCGGTCACCGATGCTCCAGCCACCGCACCGACCGACGACCGCCTCGTCGCGTTGCCGGACGCCACGAAGTACCACCAGGTAAGTTGCGTGCTCGTCGCCGGGAAGGACGACGCCGTCACGGTCGACTCCCACGACATCGCGGCGCGCGGTCTCGAACCCTGCCCGCTCTGCACCGTCGGCCAGCCGGCAGGCTGATCGTTGCTCACCGTCGACCTGGCGTTGGCGGGCATCGGGATCGGTGCGATTGCTGCGCTGGCGGGGCTCGGTCTACTCGTCACGTACCGGGCCACCGGGGTGTTCAACCTCGCGTTCGGCGCGATCGCCATGCTCGCCGCATACCTGATGTGGGAGGCCGTGCGCGTCTGGCATTGGCCGGTTGGCGTCGCCGCCTTTGTCGACATCTTCGTTTTCTGCCCCGTGTTCGGTCTGGTGCTCGACCGTGCCGTCTTTCGGCCGCTGCAACGGCGCAATGCCTCACCCGCCGAATCACTGGTGGCGTCGGTGGGGGTTCTCGTTCTGGTCGTCGGCGCGGTCGTCGCCGCATGGGGCGGGCAAGCGCACCTGGATGCCCCTTCCATCGTCCCGATGCGCGGCATGCGCCTGCCGGGTGGGGCCACGATCCGCTTCGACACGCTCGTTGAGCTCGGCGTCATTGCCGCGATCGCGGTCGCTCTCGTCGTCGTTGGCCGCACCCGGATCGGATTGATGGCCCGAGCCGTGATCGAGCGGCGTCAGCTCGCCGAACTGACGGCGATCGATGTCGATCGCGTCTCGGCCGTTGCGTGGATCGTCGGCACGATGTTGGCCGGACTCAGCGGCATCCTCCTCGCTCCCGCCTTGCGCCTCGATCCCTACGGCCTCACGCTCGTCGTGCTCGAGACGATGGCGGTGGTGGTCATCGCCCGCCTGGCGAGCCCGGCGCGCGCGATCGCCGCCGCCCTCGCGCTCGGGATCGCGCAGGGCGAGCTCACGCGGTTTCACCCAGGCGGCCGGCTCCGCCCTCTCGACGAGGCGCTCACCAGCAATCTGTTCGTGGTCGCGCTTTTCGTCGCCCTCCTTCTGCTCACGCGCCTCGACAACCCCGAGGACGACGCGGCCATGAGCCCTCGCCGGCTGGCGGTGCGCCGTGACCTTCCGCCCCCGCGAGGTTGGTGGCTTCCGTCGCTCGTCCTCCTCGTGGTCCCACTCACGTTCGCGGCACCTGATCTCCGCACCGCACAGCAGATTCCCGGCATCGCCATCATCTTGCTGTCGATCGTGCTCCTGAGCGGCTACAGCGGCCAGGTGTCCTTGGGCCAAGCCGGGTTCGCAGGCCTCGGCGCACTGTTCGCGGCGAGGGTCGCCGCGGGTGAATTCCCCGGCCTGCCGTCGATGCCCGGTGTTGTCGCGCTCATCATCGCCGCGCTCCTCGTCGTACCCGCCGGTCTGCTCGCGGGTTGGCCGGCGATCCGCCGCAGGGGCCTGTTCCTCGCGCTGATCACGTTCGCCGTGGGAGTCGTGGTCAGCCGGCTCGTCTTCGCACAGCCCGCGTTTGTGAGCGATGTGCGCATTGCTCCCCCGTTCCTCTCCGAGCGCGGCTTCTACGTCTTCGAATTGGCGTGTCTCGGCGTCGCCCTGCTCATCGTTCGCAACCATCATGAGGGGAGACTCGGTCGAGCCCTGCTCGCAATACGCGATGACGAGGTCGGCGCGCGAGCGAGCGGTATCGACGTGCGCCGGCTTCGGATCGTGGTGTTCGCGGTCAGCGCCGCCCTCGCCGGGCTCGGAGGCGCGCTCCTCGCGCAATCGGCCCGTGCATTCGACGCGACTACGTTCGATCCCGTCCAGAGCATCATCTGGTTCGCGGCGGTCGTGGTGTTCGGCATCGACAGCGCGGCGGGCGCGGTTCTCGCCGCGGCGTTGCTCGTCGGCATTGACGCCGCCTTCTATCCCGGCCTGTCTACGATCGTTGTCGGCGCGGGCGCGGTGCTCCTCGGCCGGGTCCCCGGTCCTTTTCTCTACAGCCTGCGGCGCATCGAAGCGCGCCTTGCCGGCACGGCGCCCAAGGCCCAGGTGCGCCTGTCGCCCTCGGGCCGCCGTCTCGTGGCCCGGCTCGGGCGATGAGTGCGGCGCGCCTCGAAGGGCGGCGGCTGGTGCACAAGTACGACGGGGTCGTGGCGCTCGAGTACGTGGACATCGTCGCCGAACCCGGCTGCATCACAGCGGTGATCGGCCCGAACGGCGCAGGCAAGACCACGCTCTTCGACGTGCTGTCGGGCATTCGGATCCCGGACCACGGCGTGGTGGTACTCGACGGCCGCGAGATCACCGCGCTCACAACTGACGCGCGTGCCCGCCTTGGTCTGGCCCGCACGTTCCAGCACAGCTCGGTCTTCCCGACTCTGACTGTGGAGGAGAATCTGAGGGTCGGCGCCGAGAACCGCAGTCGTACGGGAACGCTGCGTGGCTTCCTCGGTCTCCCCGACCCTGCCGCGGCCGCCGAACGCGAGATCGTCGAGCACACGCTCGCGGAGCTTGGCCTCGAGTCGGTACGGCGCGTGCCCGCGGGGCACTTGCCGACGGGAACGCTTCGCCTCGTTGAGCTCGGCCGGGCGTTGTGTGCCCGTCCGGTTGCCCTTCTGCTCGACGAACCCGTGAGTGGGTTGGGCGATGCCGAAACGGCGGAGTTGCGAGCCGTGCTCGAACGACTGGCCGCGAGCGGGTTGACGATGCTCTTGGTCGAGCACGACCTCGCTTTCGTACGCGAGATCGCCGACCTCGTCTACGTGATGGCCACCGGACGCGTGATCGCCTCCGGTTCTCCCGACGAGGTTGTGGAGCTCGCCACCGTACGCGCGGCGGTACCGGGAGCGCAGGCATGACGGTCGAGCTCGAACTCGTGAACGCGCGCGCCGGCTACGGCAGCGTGGAAGTGCTCCACGGGGTCAGCCTCGCGCTGCCCGCCGGCGCGGTCGTAGCGGTGGTCGGACGCAACGGGGCCGGCAAGACCACTCTGCTGCGCACCATCGCGGGCACGTTGCCTCTGAACAGCGGCACGGTCTGTTGGCGGGGGCGCGACGTCACGAACCAGACGGCACAGCAGCGGGCCATCGCGGGAGTGGCGTTCGTGCCCGACGAAGACAACGTCTTTGTGAGCCTCACCGTCCGGGAGAACCTGGCCTTGTTCGGCGGCGGCGATGCGGCCCTCGAGCCCGTCCTCTCCACGTTCCCCGAGCTGCGAGCCCTGCTCGACCGACGAGCGGGGACACTGTCGGGCGGTGAACAACAGATGCTCGCCCTGTGCCGCGCCGTACTGCGGCCGGGTCGCGTCGTGCTCCTCGACGAGGTCAGTCGCGGCCTTTCCCCCACAGTGCAACCTCGCCTCTATTCCGCGATCGCGTCACTTGTCACTCCGCAGCGTGCGATCGTCGTGGTCGAGCAGTACCTAGTTGCCGCGCTCGAACTCGCCGACTTCGTGTATGTGATGCGCCGCGGCCACGTGGCCTTCGCGGGCGAAGCCAGCGAACTTCGGGGCGCCACTACGGGGCCCGCGCTCGGCTGATTTCGCTAGGGCGTGTATGCCACGCTCGGTACATCGAAGCAAGTGGTCATCATGTCGGGTGTGCGGGTGACCCAGCCGCCGCGTCGGTCGTACGCGTCGTTCTGCCACTGCGCGACGTTTAGGCAATTGCGTCGAGGAGCCCCTGGATTCAGATCGACCACGAAGTTGCGCGGCGTCAAGAGCCCGTGCCCGTCGTAGTCGCCCGGCGCGTTGAGATAGCTCTCAACGCAGGCACGCGTGAGGGCGGCGCCGCACGAGGTCATCGCGTCGTGGAGCCACTGCGCCGAGGCCCAACCCTCCAGCTCCCACATCGACAGCTTGTCGTCGCGGTCAGGAAAGAACCGGTGGATGTCGTCGCGGAACTGCGCCACCGGTGGGTACTGAGTGTCCATGTAGTTGCGATCGTTCCCGGTGGCGTACAGCGAGTCGCGACACGTCGGAGTGTCCGCATAGTCCGTGCGCACCAGCTCGTTCCAGCTCTGCACCGTGGTGACCTTCGCCTTCACCGTGAAGCGCGCCGCGTCCATCGACCGGCACAGCCGCACGTTGCCCGTGCTGTCGAGGGCATCGAACACGATGTCGACGTGGTGCGCTTTCATGTCGAGGGCCGCGGCGTCGAAGTTCGGCACTGAGAAGTCGACCTGCTCGCGAAGGACCTGATATCCCTCGACTTCGAGGCCGTCGACGGTGAGGTTGGCAAAGCGCTGGGAGTCGCCCTGGTTGTAGGACACCACGCCGGCCACGTGGGTCTTCAGCGCGGTCTTGAAATAGCGATACACCTCGGTGCCGCCGTACAGCTTGCCGTTGATGCCGATTCGACCGTCGCGGGGCGAGGTCGTCCCGTAGAGCGAGAACAGGTGGCGGTACTGGTCGTAGGCGTTGCCGATCGGCTCAGCTCCGACATCGGGCACGCCGGCGTCGTTGACGTCCGACGCGCCGGCGTAGTTGAAGATCGAGTTCCCGGCGAACGCGAACACGTGGTCTTCGTCGATCAGCTGGCGCACGCAACGCCGGTTGCCGGCTCCAGTACCACCGTCGTCGCACACGATCACGCGCACGGAGCGACCATGCACGCCGCCTCGGTCGTTCAGTGACGAGAAGTAGGCGCGCGCGCCGTACATCGGGGGCGAAAACGTCTCCGACCCGAGAACGCTGGTCTTGCTCACGATGAGACCGACGGTCACCTCGCTCGACGTCACGCCCACATCCGAGGCCGTATTGCCGGTCATCGCCGTGGTCTCGACCGAAGCCGATACGGCGATCGTGGCCTGGTCGAATGACGACTCCGGTAGCCGGGTGCCACAAGACGCGAGAACCAGTAGGCCCAGCCCCACCCCTCGACGTGAGCGTTTCAAGGGTGCCCCACTGTCTGAGTATGGACCCTGTGAGTATGGCGGGGTGAGGTCTCGCGATGCTTGACGAACTCATCGCGCGATTCGACGTCGGCGACCTGGCGTTCGTAGCCGACCCGTACCCGCTGCTCGCCGAGCTTCGCGAAGCGACTCCGATCTTCTTCAACGAGCGCACCGACCAGTGGGTGATCACGCGCTTTGTCGACGTGCACGAAACGCTGCGTGATCGCCGCCTCGGGCGCGTCTATACCCACCGTTTCCGGCCGGCAGAACTCGGCCACGCCGAGCCCGATCCGCGTTGGGCGGCGTTTGAGGAGCACGAGCGCTGGTCACTTCTGCAACTCGAGCCGCCGGATCACACGAGGATCCGGCGCCTGATCGCCAAGGTCTTCACGCCGAAGGCCGTGCAGACACTGCGTCCGCTAGTCGAGACGTTCTCCGACGACCTCATGGCCGAGTGCGCGGAGCGAAGGTCGTTCGACCTCATCGCCGACTACGCCCAGCCTTACTCGGTGGCCGTCATCTGTTCGCTGCTCGGCGTTGAGCGCGCCGACACCAGACTCTTGCTCGACTGGTCGCACGCGATCGTGAAGATGTACGAGCTCGCGGCGAGCAATGCGCAACGCGTTGCCGCAACGACCGCGGCCGCGGAGTTCACCGCCTACACCCACGAGCTCATCGCGGAGAAGCGACTCCGTCCCGATGGCCTCTTGATCGCCGAGCTGGCCACCGTCGAAGACGTCGGCGACCGCCTAAGCGACGATGAGATCGCGTCGACGGTCATGGTGCTGCTGAACGCCGGGCACGAGGCGACGGTCAACACGCTCGGGAACGGGATGCGGGCGTTTCTGCACCATCCCGACGAGTGGCGGCGCGTCGTGGCCGGAGAGGTCACAGCCCGCGTGGCCATCGAGGAGATGATTCGTTGGGACGCGCCCCTCCAGCTTTTCGAGCGGTGGGTACTCGAAGATGGTGTGGAGATCGCGGGTCAGCCCATTTCGGTCGGCCAAGAGGTCGCGATGCTGTTCGGTTCCGCGAATCGCGATCCGCGGCGCTTCGCCGACCCCGACCGCTTCGACGCCGGCCGCGGCGACACGGCCCATGTCGGCTTCGGAGGAGGCATCCATTTCTGTGTGGGTGCTCCGCTGGCGCGGCTCGAACTCGAGGTCTCGCTGGCCGGCCTGGTCCGCGAGTTTCCCCTCCTGCAGCTCGCGGCCGAGCCGAGCTACCAACCGACGTTCGTCATCCGGGGCCTCCGCGCCCTCCACCTAGCCGTCTGACGCGCGCCGCGCCTAGATGGTGACGTGGACGGCGAGCCAGCGGGTGCCCGCTTCCGTCATCAGCACACGGTGGGGTGTCGCCGCCGGCAGAAGCACCCAGTCGCCGGGTCCGAGTCTGACCTCAGTCCCGTCGACGTCGAGCACGGCCGCCCCTTCAAGCACAACAGCCCATTCGTCTTGGACCTGCAGATATTCCACGGGATCCGGCGACGACGAGCTGATGATCTGTTCGACCATGACGTTGCGCATACGCGCCAGCTCCCGGAAGCGTTCGCCTGTAGAGGGCGCCGGATCGGCGTCGAGTGACCCGCGTTGCAAAGACATGTTCGATTTTCGCATCTTGACAGGTGACCAAATAGTCACCTTTAATGACGGGGTGGACGACGACGTCTTCCGAGCCCTCGCCGACCCGGGACGCCGCCATCTGCTCGACCGTCTCTTCGAACGCGACGCGCAGACGCTCGGCGAGCTGTGCGTAGTGCTGCCCGGAATGACGCGCTTCGGTGTGATGAAGCATCTCGCTGTGCTCGAGGATGCCCACCTCGTGACCAGCCACCGGTTGGGTCGAGTGAAACTCCACTACCTGAACCCGGTGCCCATTCGTGAGGTCCACGACCGTTGGATCTCCAAGTTCGCCGAGCCATGGGTCTCGGCAATGGTCGACCTCAAAAAGGAACTAGAAGGAGAGCCTCAATGGCCCGACCGAAGCACATCTTCGAGACCTATATCAAAGCAACGCCCGACCGGATCTGGGAAGCGCTGACCGAGCCCGAGTTCATCCGCCGCTACTACTTCGACAAGATTGCGAACAGCACGTGGGAAAAGGGCGCGCCGTACTCGCTCGCGGAGCCCGATGGCACCGTCGCCATGGCGGGCGAAGTACTCGAGGTCGAACCGGGCAAGCGTCTCGTGCTTTCGCTGCGTCTGCTCTACGACGCGGACGCGGCCGCCGAGCCTGCCTCCAGAGTCACGTGGGAGATCACGCGGCTCGGCGATGTATGTCGTCTCACGTGCATCCATGGCGATCTCGCGTTCTCGCCCAAGACATGGCTGCTCACCGCCGACCGTTGGAACGTCATCCTCAACGGGCTCAAGACTCTGCTCGAGACGGGCGAGCCGCTGGGTGAGATTGCCGACGACGGAGCGTCTCCCTTTGGCTCGACGGAGGACGCCGACAAGCAGTGGCATCGCTCGCTCGGCATCGATTGCAACAACAACACCTACGACTTGCTCGGACGCACCGACCGCACTCCCGATGAGACCGAGACGATGGTGCACATGGCCCATGCGGCCAACTACCACTGGGGATTTGTGGGCACGGTGGTCAACCGGGTGCGCGGCGAATACCTGTGCAGCCGCGTCTACTCGTTCGTGGGCCGCGACGAACCCGCGCTGCATCACGCGGAGGTCGCGATGCGCCTTGCCCTCGACGCGAATCTCGGCGACTTCGACCTCGTCTACGCGCACGAAGGAATGGCGCGGGCGCTCGCGTGCGCGGGCCGTCTCGACGAGGCGCGTACACACCTGAACCAGGCCCGCTCCATCGAAGTGGCCGAGCCCGAGGACAAGGCGATTGTCGACGACGACCTCGCGGTCGGCCCCTGGTACGGCCTAACCGAGTGACACGGAGCGCACGAACATCTGAGCCGCGTCGATCACCGCGTACGGGCAACCTCGAATGAACTCCGGCCAGTCGGGTCCGTAGCGCGGAATGTAGATCCCATGCAGGAAGTCGACGAACGCGGCGTGCGCCACGTCTTCGATGTCGATCACGGTCGCGCGCCCGTGCACGATCACCGCGAACTCCTCGCCACGCGTGTGGCAGGCGCTGACCGCGGGGCGTTGGCGGAGATGGCGGAAGCGGGCGGACTCCGGCGAGGAACCGAACCACCAGTGCCCGCGGTAGAAGAGACCGTCGACGGGCGCCACGCGCGGTTCCCCGCGTGCCGTCACGGTCGCGACGTCGAGCACGTTGACGCCGGCAAGGAGCCCCACCAGCTGCTCGGCGCTCACGCGGTGTTCTTCGTCGAATATCGAATGGAGGTGGCCGCCTGCGGACGCGGCGCTCTCGTCGAGCAGCCGTTGCAGATCGGCCAGGTCTTCGGCGGTTTCGTGCAAGGACTGCGTTCTCAGATCTTGCGACCGGTGGCCGCCGCCATCTGCTCGTGGATCGACGCGCCAGCGGGGGCGCTGAGGTCAACGCCGAACGGCATGCCGGGGCCGCGAAACGCGGCCGGAATGCCCTTGGCCTGTTCGAGGAAGATCGTCGACAGCTCGGCGTCAAGCTGGTCGAGCTGACCCGTGGCACAGGCGATGTCGAACGTGTGCAAGTAGTGATCAAACGCATGCATACCCACCACGACACTTCCGGGCATGGTGCCTATCGGCAAGGTCATCATGCGCTCGAGCGCGCCGTCAGTCCGCCATGCCTTTCTCGCGGCGGCCGCGGTCGTCGTGTAAGCGCCGGCGGCGTCATTCCCCACGAGGTCGATGCCCGCACCCCGGGGCGGAGGCTCCTCGCCGAGCGCAAAGGCCTCGAACATCCGGTTCCCGCCGACGATGTGGTTCATCACGGCGCGCACGTCCCAGTCGGGACACGGTGTCGCGCTCATCATCTGCTCCGGCTTCACCCCCGCCACCACCTTGGCCGCGAGGTCCAAGGCGCGGCGGTGAAGTTCGAGTGCGTCCATGTGGTAATCAGATCACACCGCTCAACGATTGTGATCCCGCCGCAGACTCGGCTCCGAACACCGACGATGGCTTCGCTCACCGACCACGACTTCCTCGGCGCGGTGGCCGCCGGCGAGGAGCCAGAGGGCCACTTGTCGAACCTCCGCTACGCCTGGATCCTCACGAGCACGCACGACGTCGAGGAGGCGGAGCGTCTCGCGCTTGCGTCGGTCGACCGGCGGGCCAGCCGCTCGGGCGGCACCGCGCAGGCCGATCTGACGAGGGAATGGGTGAGGATCGTCGCCGATACCGTTCGCCTAAGTCCGGACGCGGCCGGCTTCGAAGAGTTCCTCTGGTCGAACCCCCAGCTTCTCGACCGCGATTTGACCGTCTCCGCCTAGCGCCGCCCGTTCAACCCAGCAATCCGGCCGCAAGGTGGCGGTATTCAGCCCAAACGAAAACGGCAGGACCGAGCGCCGCGGCCGTCCCAGACGTTTCGAGGATTCGTGCCTCGCAGGATGTGGCCGTCACGCCTTCGAAAACACCACGACGAACTCGAGGACTCCGTGGTCTTCGGTCTTCGCGAGGCTGTTGGTGGGATTTGGGATGTTCCAGTCCGCGAAGACAACGGGAATGGTCCCGTTCACCTCGATCTTGGCCCCGTTGCGACGGGCCGTGAGGGCGACCGTGAGCGTTTTGGTGGTCCCCCTGAGCGTGAGGTCGGCCGTCACGTTCACCGTGATCTTCGCGAGGTTGGCCGGGACGGTTCCGAAGTCGGCCGGTTTGTCGATCTTCAGGGTCGCCGTCGGGAAGCTCGCGGTATCCATGATGCGCCCCTGGAACTGGCTATCGCGACGGCTCTCGTCGCTCGTCACCGACGTCATGTCCACTGCCAGTTGCCCGCTGACCAGCGAAGTCCCGGCGAGCGTGATCTCGCCCGTGACCTTGTTCGTGCGCCCCGCGGCCTCGGTGCTCTGACCGACCAGGACCTCGTTCACCCGGTAGCCGAAAACTGACTCCGACGTCGGCTGCCAGGTGCCGTCGATGGGGATCGCAGTGCCCGTCGCCGTTCCAGGGTCCGCGAGTGCAAGCTCGGACGGAGCGTCGGACTGAATGAAGTGGATGTAGATGAACGGTCCGGCGGTGAGCGCGAGGGCGGCGAGAAGAACCGCTCCCACGATCCACTTCCAGATGCTCTTCGACTGTTTCATCGCGCCATTTATACGTCCGTCGTACCCAGCCGAGATTGCTCTCAGCTCCCTTGGGTGGTCGTGGTGACCGGGGTCGAGACGGTTGTCGCCGTCGTAGTGACCGGGGCGGCGGTCGCCGCCGTTGGCGTCGCGGTCGTCGCGGTCGTTGTGGAGGTCGCTTCCGCGGTCGTTGAAGTGGTCGCGACCGCGGTCGTTGTGGCGGTCGACGCGCTCGGGGCGCTGAGCAGCGTGGTCGTCTCGGTGGCTTGGGCCGCCATACAGCCGCCCAATGCCATGAGGCTGGCGGCGCTGGCCGCACCGGCAACTCGGCGGGCACGGCGGGCGGCATGGCGACGCTTGCGGCGCACCCGGGTAGAAGGCTTCGTTTCCATGAAGCCATGCTGCGATCGTTAGCTCAGAACAGTCTGGGGAGCGCCTTGGTCATCCCGCCGTTTCCGTGCCAGGCGGAAGGCGGAGGCTGTAACCCACGCCTCGCACCGTGTGAATCAGAGGCGGGCCTTCGCCATCGAGCTTGTGGCGGAGGTAGCTGATGTAGGTCTCGAGCACGCTGGCGTTGCCGGCGAACGTGTAGTCCCACACCGCTTCCAAGATCTGGTCACGCGTGAGCACGCGACGGGCGTTGGCGAGCAGGTAGTGCAGCAGTTTGTACTCGGTGGGCGTGAGCTCGATCAGCTGTCCCGCCCGCCACACATCGCGGGTGTCCTCGTCGACGACGAGGTCGTGGTAGCTCAACTTGTGCTCGCCCGGGCCTGCACCACTCGCCCGCCGCAGCACGGCCTTCACCCGCTCGATCAGCTCCTCGATGG
The DNA here is from genome assembly GCA_040002995.1 of Acidimicrobiales bacterium. Taxonomy (GTDB): domain Bacteria; phylum Actinomycetota; class Acidimicrobiia; order Acidimicrobiales; family Ilumatobacteraceae; genus JBDUDK01. The sequence continues at coordinate 26,533 of JBDUDK010000140.1, forward strand.
AAAACGGCTTGGTGACGTAGTCGTCGACACCCAGCCGCAGGCCCTCGACCTTGTCGGCCGTCGTGTCGCGCGCGGTCAAGAAGATCACCGGCACTCGGGTCCCCGCGCCCTCGTTCTGTCGCAGCCGCCTGGCGACTGCGAACCCGTCGAGGTCGGGGAGCATCACGTCCAAAACGATGAGGTCGGGACGACGGCGCTCCACCGCAGCCAGGGCCTCGCGGCCCGACGCCGCGCGTTCCACTTCGAATCCGTTGAACCCGAGGCCCATGGCCAGCAGTTCGGTGATGTGCTCCTCGTCATCGACCGCGAGAACGAACGGCTTGCTCACGCCGACACGCTACGTCGCCCGGTCAGGCGGGCCCCCGTGTTGGCAACTTTCCAAGCTAACTCCAAGGTTCCGTGGAGACGAGGCGGAGTCATCCGCGTAAGCATGACGCCATGCAACGAACTCTTCTCGCCCCCAAGTTCGAGCTCGTCGTCGTCGTGCCCAAAGAGCAGCGGGACCTCGATCAATCCGTCCGCCGCGCTCATCGCTATTTGACGGAACGCTTCGACAAGCCCTGGCAATTGACCATCGCCGTCGCCGCGTCGTGCGACCGCCTCCTGGCCACCGCGTGTCGGGCGGTCGACGAGCTCGAAGACGCGGAAGCAGTCCCGGTGCCTATCCACCTCGGTCGCAAGGCGCTTCGAGTTCAGTGGTCGACGAGCCCCGCCGACACCGTCGCGTTCGTCCAGCTCGCACCAGACAGTGATCTCGACGTCCTGCTCGCCCCTCTCACACCGCGAGCCGAGTCCGCGCCGGACGACGTACGGCTTTTGAACCGCCGCTCAGCCATGCTCGTCGTTGGCGGCGCGGGTCTCACCGCGTTGCTGGCCGCGTGCGGCAGCAGCAAGAGCGTCAGCTCGGCGACGGCCGCGGCGACGAACACGACGCCGACTACGGCAGCCACCACCACCAACACGACGCCGGTAACGAGCACCGCCAGCAGCGCGGCCACAGCGGCCGCAGCGACGCCGACTTCCGTCGTCCTGGCCCCGGATATGACGGAGGGCCCGTACTACCTCGACTTGAACCTTGTGCGCTCCGACGTCACCGAAGACCGTGAAGGAGCCCCGCTCGCTCTCAACCTTTCCGTTGTCGACTTGAGCACCGGCGCCGCCATCAACGGCGCCGCGATCGACATCTGGCACTGCGATGCCAACGGTCTGTACTCAGGCTTCGTCTCCGCGAGCGCGTCGGCAAACTCCGGCGGGTCGACGAGCGATGACGGCACGTTCCTGCGTGGCACGCAACTCACCGACGCGTCGGGGAAGGCGGCGTTCGCCACGATCTACCCGGGTTGGTACCAGGGCCGCACCGTCCACATCCACATCAAGGTGCACGTGAGCGGCAAGGTGATCCACGTCGGGCAGCTTTTCTTCGACGACACTCTCACCGATGCCGTCTACGCGGCCACAGCGCCGTACTCCTCGCGCTCGGCTCGAGGGACGCGCAACGCGGACGATTCGATCTATAGGGGCGGCGGCGATCAGTCGACGTTGGTCGTCGCCAAGAGCGCAAGCGGCTACACGGCCACCATGACGATGGGCGTAAAAGGATGACGATTGAACACCCGAAGCGACCATGACGCTGCGGGTCCGCCTCGTTGCCGCGCTCTCGCTCCTGTTGATCGTCGGCCTCGCGGTATTCGGCATCGGTACCTATAGCGCCTACTCCCGGGCGCAGTACCAACACCTCGACGACCAACTCAGGAGCTCGCAATCCGTGGTCGCCCGGCAGCTCATGGATAGCGCCGGGCTCGGGGGCGGCCCGGGGGACGGCGGTGGGAAAGGTGGAGATCAGTCACCGGATTCGCGACCGGTGATCGCCGCACCCGGAACCTATGCCGAGCTCCGCGACTCGACGGGTGCCGGGGCGGGCACGCCTATCCGCACGTCGTCGAACGGCGACCCCAAGATTCCCGAGGTATTGCCCACATCGACGAAGCCGTTCACCGTCGGGTCGACGACCGGTTCGGGCGACTGGAGGGTGTATGCGAGTCCCGCACCCCACCCGGCCGAGGGCTACACCGTCGTGATCGCGGTCCCGACGAGCGAGGTCACGGCGTCGCTCCATCGGCTCGTCCTCATCGAGGGCATCGCGGGGCTCACGCTTCTCGTACTGCTCTCGACCGGCTCATGGCTCATCCTCCGTCGCGGACTCCGCCCGCTAGAGAACATGGCGACGTCGGCCCGTTCGATCAGTGCCGGCGACTTGTCCCAACGTGTAACCCCCGCCGACGGACGCAGCGAGGTCGGCCACCTCGGCCTCGCACTCAACACGATGCTCGGCGAGATCGAAGGTGCGTTCGCCGAGCGCGAGGAGACCGAACAACGGCTTCGCCAATTTCTCGCCGACGCCTCCCACGAGCTGCGCACGCCGCTCACGTCGATTCAGGGTTTCGCGGAGCTGTTCCGCCTCGGTGCCGACAGCGAACACATCGACCAGATGGTGATATCGCGCCGGATCGAGGAGGAATCGGCGCGCATGAAGACGCTCGTCGAGGACCTTCTGCTTCTTGCCCGCCTCGATGAGACCCGGCCGTCGGAACGCAGTGCGGTCGATCTCGCCGTCCTCGCCGCCGACGCCTGCAGCGACGCCGTCGCCACCGAAGCCGACCGTTCGATCATCCTCGAGGCACCCGAACCAGTCGTCGTGTCCGGTGATCGCGACCATCTACGCCAGGCGATCGCCAATCTCGTCACGAACGCGCTCAACCACACGCCGAGCGGCTCCCCTATTGAGGTGGGCGCCCATCTGACGAACGGCAACGCCACCATCGTCGTTCGTGACCACGGACCGGGTCTCGACCCTGAAGCGCTCGCCCACGTGTTCGACCGTTTCTGGCAAGCCGACCGAGCACGGGTCGGCGCGGGTGCGGGCCTCGGCCTGTCGATCGTGGCCGGGATCGCCCACCAGCACGGCGGCACCGCAATCGTGGCCAATCACCCCGACGGTGGTGCCGTCTTCACGGTTGAGATCCCTGTGCGGTCCTAGAGCGCTGCTCCCACCAGCTCACCGCGGCGACGGTGCGGCTGGCCAACTCCTTGCCGCTCGCATCGACGGCAACGATACGGCCGGGCGCCGAGGCCAGCGCGCCCTGCCGGTCAGGGGCCAGCGTGAGCTCGTAACGGCCATCGGCACCGATCGGTGTGTCGGCCGTGCTGCCGTCGGGATAGATGAGGCGGACGGTTACCGCCGTCGCGTCCTGCACGGCGCCGTAGACGCTGACGACCTTCGTCAGGTCGCCTTCACCCGACACCATTTCGAGGCCAATCGGGTCGACGTGACCGACCTCGGATGTGAACGCATCGGACACGTCGAGCGACGCGACCAGGTTCCCGTCGCGGGTCGCCTCGATGCGCAGGCCTTGGCGGGCCGCGGCCGAGTCTGCTGCGTCGAGCTCGGCGATGTAGTAGCCGTCGGGCTGCATGGTGACGGCGAGACGACGACCGTCGCCGATCACTAACGCGACCGCGTCGGCATCAAGGTTCACGCGGCCGCCGACCACGACGGGCACGCCGGATGCACCCTCGGGCGTTCCGGGGATCGTGGCGTCGATCGGCGCCGGCGGCTGCGTCGATGGGCGGCAGACCGCACCATTCGGCTTGCCCGCGGTGGCGATCTCAGTGCAGACGCCACCACCGGGGAGGTCGGCGGCGTAAAGCACCGCGTCGCCGTCCACAGCAACCGAGCGGGCGTTGGCGACATCGGGGTTCAGGCGAAGGTCGGGGGGCATCCCTTCGTCGACCCCTCCGAGGCTTGCCTGCACGGCCGGCGGCGCCGCATCGCCGACGAGAACCTGAGCGGCCGCCGCACCACTTGCCGCCAACGCCACACCCGTGAGCACGACACCGGTGACGCGCCGGGCGCGATGCCGGCGGGCACCAGCGCTCCGCGTAACGAGATGGCGCTGCGCGGCCGGCTTGAGCTCGAGCCAGACGTCGCGCACGACGGCAGCCACGAGCACCTGATCTTGACCTTCGTTCATCGCGCTCCTCCCATCACCACTGCCAACCTCCGCATTCCTCGTGACACGCGCTGGCGCGCCGCGGTGACCGAGCAGCCCTGCCTGGTCGCGATCTCGTGATACGAGAGTTCATCCACGATTCGCCACCACACGCAGTCCCGAGTGGGCGCGGGAAGATCGTCGAGCGCGGCGTGCAGTTGCTCGCCCACCGCGAGGTCGAGCCGGCGCCACTCGTCTGGTGTCTCGGCCTCGGTCGGTAGCCGCATCCCGAGACGCTGTCGCGCCGAAACCTCCACCCGTTGGCGCCGGTAGTACCGCCGCAGAAGGTTGCGGGCAATCGCCCATACCCACGCCGACGCCGACGCGTCGTCCCTCCCCCGGTAGCGGTCGACACTGCACACCACCTGGGCGAACGTCTCGGCCATCAGGTCACGCGCGACGTCGGCATCAGCGACGCGGGCCCGCATCCATCGCAGCACGTCAGGCGCGAATTCCGTGTAGAGCGCGTCGAGCGCACCGACATCGGACGCTGACGCCACGAGCAACTCGTGCGGTCCCTGCTCCGAGGTCATGAGATTCCCACCACCCACAAGGTGCCACCTCGGACAAACGTGTGACAGGAAACTGGGAGAGTGGTGCGGTGATCCCGCTCAAGGACTACAACCCGACGGTACGCCTGCCGTTCGTCACGATTCTGATCATCATGGCCTGCGCGGCGATTTACTTCATTGTCCAGCCCGTGGGTCAGGGGTTGTTCACGCAACGCACCACGGACGCCCAGGTCAAAGAGATCGAGTGGGACTTGCGGAATGCCGCTATTCCTTGTGAGCTCACCGAAGGGCGGCCGTTGACGGTCGAGGAGGTGCGCGCCACCTTCGTCGACAACGACTCCACGGCGTGCACGGCGAACCCGGTCGGCCCGCGTTTTGCGACGCACAAGAACGTCTACCTGGCCGTGCTGTACTCGATGTTCCTGCACGGAAGTGTGCTGCACCTCCTGGGCAACATGCTCTTCCTGTGGGTGTTCGGCAACAACATCGAAGATCGGCTGCGGCCGCTCGGCTACGCCGCCTTCTACCTGCTGGGCGGTGCGGTGGCGACCGCGACCCATGTGCTCCTCAACCAGAATTCGACGGTTCCTCTCGTCGGCGCTTCGGGTGCGATAGCCGCAGTCATGGGCGCCTACATCGTTCTGTTCCCGAACGCAAAGATCCTCACGATCGTGCCGCTCTTCCTCGCCTTTCTCGCCCGCATACGGGCGAAGTGGGTGCTGGGCTTCTGGTTCATCGAACAGTTCTTCGTCAACCCCAACTCCGGGGTGGCGTGGGCCGCCCACGTCGGCGGGTTCGTCTTCGGTGCGATCGTCGCGTTCGCACTGCGCGCCCGCTTGCGGCCGCCCCGCCGCAGTGCCGCGATGGCTTGACCGCCGGGCCGAGTCGTTCGCCTACCCTCGCACCATGGCCCTCAGCGATGAGCTCATCAACAAGGTCACCTGGAAGATCCCAACCGCGCTGGCGTTGATCGGATCTCGCTCGGGCGAGCAGCGCAATGCCATGACCGCGAGTTGGATCACGCAGCTGTCGATGGAGCCGGTACTGATCGGTGTCGGCGTGGAAAATGACGCGGTCACCCACCGGCTTATTTCGGAGGGAGGCTCGTTCACGGTGAATCTCTGGGACTCTGGTGACACCCGCGTGTTCGTGAAGTTCTCGAAGCCCGCGGTCGACGACGGCACGACACTGAACGGACGAGCAGTGCGAGCGGCCACGACGGGTGCACCCGTGTTCGAGGAGGCGCTGGCATGGATGGATTGCGAGGTGCGCCACCGCCTCGACCTCGGGACGCATACGCTCTTCGTCGGTGAGGTCGTCGGTGCGGGCATTCAGAATGACGACGTACGACCGGCCTCGATGAGCGATACCCGGATGAAGTACGGCGGCGTCAAGCGCCACTGACGACGATGCATCTCCGCTACCTCTACGTCGGGTCGTCCGATACCGAGCGCGACCTCGCCGCATGGCTGTGCGTACCGGGCGCCATTCTGCGATGGCGATTCCAACACTTCGGCGCCGATGTCGCCGCGGTCGACCTCGGCTCGGCGCCGGCGGTACTGATCGCTGACCATCGGCCGTCCGGCACGATCCTTCCGATCTACGCCGTCGACGACCTCAATCTCGCGGTCGCTGCGCTCGAGGAACACGGATGGACGGTCCACGAGCACTCACTCGGCACGCCCGAAGGCCTGGCGGCCGTCATGTCCGACCCGAGCGGCACGCGCATCGCCCTGTTAGAGGTGGAACGGCCCGGCGCCATGGAGGCGGCCTACGCCAGCGAGGACAACACGCACGCGGTCCGCCCGCCGCCTCCCTAACCCCCGGACGACACGGCGTGGAGGCGGTACTAGCGTTTTCGCATGCCGAACCAGCAGCCGAGCCAACAGGTGGTGGCCGAGGCCACGGCGGCCACGGAGCGCACGATGCGGTCGCAGAGCGTGCCGGTGAACGTGTACGAGACGACCGGCGCGCTCGTGGTCGTCTCCCCGCTCCCCGCCGTTACGGCCGAGGACGTCACGATCGAACTGCGGCCGGGCACCTTGCGGTTCTGGGCCCGTCTACGGAGTGCACCGCCCCGGGAGTACCTGACGCACGAGTGGGAATACGGCGGCTACGAGCGCGAGGTCGAGGTACCGGAGGGCTACGGCGGAGCCGTCGAGGCGTCGCTGGCCAACGGTCAACTCGCCATCCGCGTACTCAGAGGTACGACGAGCGAGCTTGTCAGCGTCAAACCGAACGCGCTCTGACCGCACCGCCCCCGCAGGGCGGTAGACGATGCCGTTCACGAACCGTGCCGACGCGGGTCGAAGGCTCGCGCAGCGATTGCTGCACCTTCGGGGGGGAGACAACGTCGTACTCGGCTTGCCGAGAGGCGGCGTGCCTGTCGCGTTCGAAGTGGCGGCCGCGCTCGAAGCTCCACTCGACGTCATCATCGTGCGCAAGTTGGGAGTCCCGTCGCAGCGCGAACTGGCCATGGGCGCGATCGGCGAAGGTGGCGTACGGATCATCAACAACGAGGTGGTCCACGCCGCCCGCGTGACCGACGCCGAGCTCGCCAATGTCACCGCACGCGAGGAGGTTGAGCTCGACCGGCGCGTCCATCGCTTCCGCGGAGACCGCCCACGGGTCGCGCTGGCAGGAAAGACCGCGATCATCATCGACGACGGCATCGCCACCGGCTCCACGGCGCGGGCCGCATGCCAGGTCGCCCGGCTCCAAGGAGCTGAGCACGTCATCCTCGCGGTGCCCGTCGCGCCTCCGGGCGCGTTAGCCGAACTCGGAGACGTCGCCGACGACATGGTCGCCCTCGAGACTCCCTCTGCGCTCATCGCGATCGGTCAGTGGTACGCCGATTTCGCCCAAACCCCTGATGAGACCGTGGTCGACTTGATCGAGCAGGCCGCGGATCGCCACGGCTACCAACCGGATTAGACCCGCGCGTAGCGGCGGAGGATGTGGCGGCCGAGCGTGGTCTTGTGGACCTCGTCGGCGCCGTCGTAGATGCGAGCGGCGCGCTCGTGGCGGTACCAGTGCGACAGGATCGTGTCGTCGGTGACGCCGAGCGCTCCGTGGACCTGGATGGCCGTGTCGACAGCGTGCAACATCGTGTTGGCGACCGAGAACTTGATGGCGGAGATCTCGTCGCGTGCGGCCTTGGCGCCGAAGCGGTCGATCATCCACGCGGCATGGAGCGTCTGGAGGCGGGCACCGCGGATTTCGGCATCGAGTTCCGCGACCCAATGTTGAATGATTTGACGGTCGGCGAGCGTCTCGCCCGTGGGCGCGATCACCCGCTGGTTGGCGCGCTCGCACATCATGTCAAACGAACGACTGGCGATACCCAGCCAGCGCATGCAGTGATGAATGCGGCCTGGTCCCAACCGTTCTTGCGCGATCCGGAAACCGTCGCCCTCTGCGCCGAGCAGGTTCGACTGCGGCACCCGACACGACTGGTAGATGACCTCGGCGTGGCTGGCGTGGCCCGATCCGGTGTGGCCCATCACGCTGATGTTGCGGACGTGATTGAACCCCGGAGTATCGGTCGGAACCAAGATCATGCTGGCTCGCTGGTAAGGGGGGGCCTGGGGATCGGTAACCGTCATCACGATCGCGAAGTCAGCGCCATCGGCTGACGATGTGAACCACTTCTGTCCGTTGATCACGTAGTCGTCGCCATCTTTGACGGCCGTGGTGCCCATCATTACCGGATTCGAGCCCGGCATCTCGGGTTCGGTCATCGAGAAACAGCTGCGGATCTTGCCTTCGACGAGGGGGCGCAGGTAGCGCTCGCGCTGTTCGTCGGTGGCGTATTTGTGCAGGATCTCGACGTTGCCGGCGTCGGGTGCCTGGACCCCGAACACGAGGTGCCCGAGCGGGCTCCGCCCAAGGGCCTCGCTCAGCAGTCCGTGCTCCAACATGCTCAGGCCGAGACCGCCGAACTCGACGGGATGGTTCGACGCCCACAGGCCCATCTGACGGACCTTGTCCTGGGCGATGCCTACCGCCTTGTCAAGCATCGCCGGATCGCCGTGGAGCATCTCGCCTTCGAGCGGGATGACCTCGGCGTCCATGAACGACCGGACCATTTCAAGGATCGTCTGCATCTTTTCGGAAATCTCGAAGTCCATAGCTGCAACGTACGGACGCCCAACGCGTCTCAACAGGGTCGAAATACCCGACTTACAGGTACGCACGGATATGAAACGCCCATTGCAGCTCTTCAGCATGCAAGCGACGACCCGTGATGGCGAAGGGGTCGATGACGAGCCACGCGTCGCGCTCCGCTCGGATCCACGAATGGAGGTCGAAATTTTCTCCAAAGTCCTCGGCATCAGGATCGACGTGGTGAAGCGTTCCGCGCGCCAGAACCGACCAGCCCTGTCGGTGAACCGGATCGATGCCGTCGACCTCGAACGCGACATTCATCGGTGCCCGGTCGATGACGCTGCCGGGCCGTGTCCGCATGGCGAGCCAAACGTGACCGCTGGCCTCCACCAGCCGGTAGTTGACTGGCACGATGACAGGGAAGTCGTCGACAACGAAAGCGATCCGTCCAACCTCGCTCGCGCGCAACAACGCCAAACATTCATCGATGGCCAGGCGTTCCAGCCACGCGTCACTCACGGGACTACTCGCTGGCGCTGCGGTGGGCGCCGGTTGAGGCCGCATCAGATGCCGTGCTGTCGTCGACACGGAATCGGCGACCGGTCACCGACTCGGGTTCGATGCGGACGAAGCGGGGCTTCGGCGACGCCAGCCAAGGAAACAGGGGCAGGTCGCACGCATCGAACACTTCCTGCATCGTCTTGATCTCAACAGCGCGACCCTTGACGACGACGCTCCACGCCTCGCCCCGCGCAGCGTCGTAGCCGTCGATCTCGAACGCGACAGCGCGTCCAAGCACTGAAGCGGCGAGCTTCGTGCCCTCCGCGGTCCGGAACACGACCGCGCCGTGATCGACCACGTAATTGACGGGGAAGATGTCCGGCTGATTCATGATGGCGACCCCGAGACGGCCCACCTCGCTCCTGCGCAGCAGCGTCCAGCACTCGTCGGCGGCAAGAATCTCAACTCTGGTGTCGGTGATCATGTCGTCATTCTCTGCGCCACCTGCCTCCACCACCAGGGACCAACGTCCCAGCTCCAGGGCCACTGCCGATCGCGCTGATCCCCCCACGCCTAGCGGATCAGGCGGTGCCCGTGCGCATAGGCGGGGGTGTCCGCCAAGTCCGCGTAGAGGAGCGCGACCTGGACCCGTTGATGGGTGGCCGGGTCGTGGGCGTCGATGCCGACCTGTCGGCAAATGCGAGTGATGTGGTTCTCGACCGACTTCTCAGTGAGAACGAGGCGTTCAGCGACGGCACGATTCGAGTAGCCCTGCGCGATCAGCTCGACAATCTCCCGTTGCCGGGGGCTCAAGCGTCCGAGCGGCGAGTTGGCGCGGATCGAGCCGGCGCGGGTGAGGATGGCATCGAGCACCATCAAGCCATGCGCGGCTCCGATGATCGCGCGACGTAACGCGTCCACGTCGCTGACCGTGCGCTTGGACAGGCACGACCACCCGCCCACCACGTCGGTTGGTAAGGCCCCCACAAACTCGGGGCTCAGGTGGTTGGAGAGCAGCACGACACCCAGCGCCGGCACGACCCGCTTGAGGCGAATTCCGACTTCGACCCCCGAGATGGCCGAGCCCAACTCGATGTCCAACAACGCCACATCGGGAACCAGCGCCGCCGAGTCTCTGAGGGCCGACTCGGGATCGACAAACGTTGCGACCACCTCGAACCCGGCCCGTTCCAAGGCCATCCGTAGTAGGTCGCGATACAACGACTCGTCCTCGACGACCACGACCCGGATCGGCGCGCGTTGAGCTCCTTGAGCTCCTTGGGCCGAGGGCAAGATCTCAGTGAGGGTCACGACGCTTTGGCGAGCGAGCCATTGAGGTGGCGAACGGCTCGATGGGCTCGATGGAACCACCCGACGGGCTCGAGGAACATGAGCGGGCACGCGCCGGCGACGACATGGATACCGTGCTCCCGGCACAGCTCGACGGCCTCGTCGGAAACGGAACCAGGACCGCCGACTCCCTTGAACAACCAGACGTACTTGATGCCGCGCTGCACACAGGCGCGCACGACATCGACCGATTTGCCACCACCCACAATGACGACGACCCCGTCAATGGCATCGGGGATGCTCGTGACATCCGAATAGCACTGGTCGCCTTCGACGAGGACTGCCTTGGGGTTGACGGGAACCACTTGGTACTCGTGGTCGCGGAGCTCGCGATAGATCGTGTTGCCGAGGTTCTTTGGATTGTTCGACGCGCCGACCACTGCGAGGTGACTTTGCCCCAGAAACTCATGGACTGCTTCTTCTTCGATCTTCATTGAAATCACCTCCACGACAATTGGAGGCGCGGCTGCCCGCCGCCGGTAGGGCCCAACGTCCCGCGCTCGCACCTATCATCGGCGGCGTGGAAGACACTCGCGGCGTCGCCGGGCCGAGGAGTCTGCGTCAGCTCCTCGACGCCGTAGTCAGCATCGGTACCGGCCTGGAGCTGTCGACGACCCTTCGACTCATCATCGAAGCCGCAACATCGCTCGCCGACGCGCGCTACGGCGCCCTCGGCGTGCTCGACGTCGCCGGCACCGCATTGTCCGAGTTCATCACGGTTGGGATCGACGAGCCGACACGCGCGGAGATCGGAGATCTGCCAAAAGGCCACGGCATCCTTGGCCTGCTCATCGCCCAGCCCCGGCCCCTCCGGTTACCCGACCTCCGCGAGCACCCCGACAGCTACGGCTTCCCGCCCGGGCATCCTCCAATGCGATCGTTCCTCGGCGTTCCGATCACGGTGCGCGGGGTCGTGTTCGGAAACCTGTACCTCACGGACAAGCAGTCGGAGGCGGTTTTCAGCGACGTCGACGAAGAGTTGGTGGTAGCGCTGGCCACCGCGGCGGGTGTGGCCATTGATAACGCGCGGCTGCACGCGAGCGTGCGGGAAATAGCGCTCTCTCAGGATCGCGAGCGGATCGGCATGGATCTCCACGACACGGTCATTCAGCAGCTCTTCGCGATTGGGCTATCTCTTCAGGCGACGTGCCGTCTCGTCAGCGACCCCGCCGCTGTGGCGCGCATCCAACGAAGTGTTGATGACCTCGACGAAACCATCAAGCGGATCCGGTCGACGATATTCGCCCTCGATTCGGCCGCACGGGGGGTCGGAATTGGCTTGCGGGACCGTGTTCTGCTGCTCGCGGGTGAGCTCACGCCGCCCCTCGCGCGTCGGCCCCAGGTCCTCTTCGAGGGTCCGGTCGACACGTCGCTTCCCGTCGCAACGGCCGACGAACTCGTCACCACGCTTCGTGAGTTGTTGTCGAACGTTGCTCGTCATGCTGCCGCGGGCGAGGTCGACGTCTACGTCGTGGTCGACGACGAGGCCCTCACGCTGCGAGTCTCCGACGACGGGATAGGGCCACCCGATCCGGACTCGGTACCTGCAGGCCGGGGTCTCGCCAATCTCGCCGCCAGAGCCGAGCGGCTCGGCGGCACGTTCAGCTTCGGCTCGCGACCGGGTGGTCGAGGCTCGCTGGCTGTATGGCGCGTGCCGCGCAGCTAATCGGCGCGATCATCGGCATCCCGTCGATTCGTCGACCCGACACCATGTCGGGCGACAACGACACGACGCGATCAGCCTCGCGACTCGACTCTCGTCCCAGATGGCGGGCGACGCCGGTCACGAACACGCTCCAGCCGCCCGTCCCTGGATGGATCCTGTCGGCCTCGAATGCCACCACGGTGCCCCGGGTCGCCCAGTCGAGGGGCGTGCCCGCTTTCGCCCGAAAGACGATCTCACCCTGGTCGATCACAAACATCACGGGCACGATCGCCGGGAGGGCGCGAGCGCTTATCGCGACATGGCCCAGTCCGCCGCCTATCAGCAGGCTGAGGCAATCGATCGCGCTCAGTACATCAGGCGCCGTCTCGAAGGAATCCACGCTGACGATGATCACCCCAGTTCCGGCTTACCGGCAGGGCCGAAGGTCCTCTCGTCGGTCCTCTAGGGAGTTGGCTTCGGGGGAAGGTGGCGCACGGCATAGACCGCCGCCTCGGTCCTTCGCGCCATGCCCATCTTCGACAGCAGCGCGGTCACGTAGTTCTTGATCGTCTTCTCGGCAAGGTAGAGGCGCTCGCCGATCTCACGGTTCGTCAGGCCCTCCGCCAGTAATTCGAGAACATTGCTCTCCTGTTCGGTGAGCCGAGAGAGGCGCTCGTCCTGCTCAGGCCCCCGCCGGACGCGTTCGAGCACCCGTGCGGTCAGCACCGGGTCGAGGAGGCTCTGGCCGGCCGCCACCCGCCGCACCGCATCGACCAGGTCGGCCGACCGGATCTGTTTCAGGACGTACCCGGCCGCGCCGGCCATGATCGCCTGGAACAGTGCTTCGTCATCCGCGAACGACGTGAGGATGAGGCATCCAGTGCGGGGATGGAGGGAGCGAATCTCGCGGCACGCCTCGACGCCGTTGCCCTCCTCGAGCCGAACATCGAGGACGGCGACGTCGGGGTCGAGCGCGTGCACTCGGCCAACCGCCTGCTCCTGGGTGCTGGCCTCGCCCACCACTTCGATGTCGCCCTCCGACTCGAGCAGGTCGCGCAGGCCTCGACGCACGATCTCGTGATCATCGAGAAGAAACACCTTGATTCGTCGAGCCTCGGTCATGGCCTGATCTTCATAGTCGGCGTCGGGACTTCTGACCCTAGGCGCGGAACCGACGGCTCCGTAGGTTTAGGTGAGAGCTTCACTCGAAAGGAGAGCGCCATGAAGGCACTCGTCTACCACGGCCCGCACCGCAAGGCGTGGGAAGAGGTTCCCGCCCCTGTCATCGTCGCCGACACAGACGCGATCGTTCGAGTGGACGCCGTCACGATCTGCGGCACCGATCTTCATATCCTCAAAGGTGACGTCGCCGCCGTGACCGATGGTCGCATCCTCGGCCACGAGGCCGTCGGCACCGTCACCGAGGTTGGCGCGGGCGTGAAGAACGTTCGCCCCGGCGATCGCGTGCTCGTGTCGTGTATCACCGCGTGTGGTTCGTGCCGATTCTGTCGAGAAGCTCGCTACGGGCAGTGTCTCGGCGGAGGCGGATGGATTCTCGGGCACAAGATCGACGGCACGCAGGCCGAGTACGTCCGAGTTCCCTTCGCCGATACATCGACGTACGCCGTACCGTCGGGCGTCAGCGACGAGACCGTGCTCATGCTCGCGGACATCCTCCCCACCGGATACGAAGTCGGCGTCCTCAACGGCCGGGTTCAGCCCGGCGACATCGTCGCGGTCGTCGGCGCCGGCCCGATTGGCCTGGCCACCATTATGGGAGCCAAGCTGTTCAGCCCGAGCATGGTGGTCGCGATCGATCTCGCCGACAGCCGGCTCGACGCCGCGAAGCAGTTCGGAGCCGATGTTGTCATCAACAACGGACGCGAGGACCCCGTTGCCGCCGTGATGAGCCTGACAGGCGGCCTTGGCGCGGATGTCGTGATGGAGGCGGTGGGCTTGCCCGCGACATTCGAACTCACCACGCAACTCATCCGCCCGGGTGGTCACGTGGCCAACATCGGCGTCCACGGCGCACCGGCCACGCTCCACCTCGAAGACTTGTGGATACGTGACATCACGATCACCACCGGCCTGGTCGACACGTTTTCGACGCCCACCCTCCTGCGGTTGGTTACGAGCCAGCATCTCGACGCGGCACGTTTCGTGACCCACCGCTTCGCGCTCGATGAGTTTGTCGAGGCCTACGACGTGTTCTCGCGGGCGGGCGATACGGGCGCCCTAAAGGTGGTCCTCAGTCGGTAGTAGGGAGTGGCCGGGGCGGTGCGAGCTGCCTCGTTGATGCGCTCTCCCGCGGACCAGGCGCGATGCGCAGCTTGGCGTCGACAACGACGGCACCGGACGGGGTGGCAATCACTGGATTGAGATCGAGTTCGGCAAGCTCGGTGACTTCCGCGCTCAGGAGCGCGACCCGCAAGAGCAGATCCTCCAGCGCTTCCATGTCGACCGGAGTGCTGCCGCGATAGCCGGTGAGTAGCGGAGCGCACCGCAGCGCGCGGATTGCGTGGCGGGCGTCTGATCGGGAGAGCGGAGCCGCCCGCACGACCCGATCGCCGATGAGTTCGGCCGCGGTGCCACCGATGGCAAACACAACGAGTGGACCAAACGTTGGATCGCGAACCGCCCCGACGAGCGTCTCCACGCCCCGCTCGGCCATCGGCTGCACGATCGCGTCCGTCATCGCCGCCCCGACCGCGGACGTCATCGATTCCCACGCCCGCGCGAGCGCGGCCGGCCCGCGTACCCCGAGTACGACTCCGCCCACGTCGGTCTTATGAATGAGGGTCGGACCGGAAGCCTTGAGCGCGATCGGATAGCCGACGCGGCGCGCCGCGGCGCGCGCCTCGCGAATGTCGTGCACTACCTCCGTCGCGACAACCGAGATGCCGTAGGTGCGCAGGAGCGCGTCGGCGAGTGCGGGTTCCACCCATCGTCCAGCCGGCGACTCACGAATAATATCCGCGACAATCTCGTGCGCCAGCGGCCGATCGATGCCCGCCAGCTCGGGGATCGGATCCACCGGGCGGCGCCGCCACGCGGCGTACTCCATCGTGCGTCCGAGTGCCGCCACGGCCGGTTCGACCGCGCCGAATACGGGCACACCGCCGACCCGAGCCGAGGCCAGAACGCTGCGATCGCGGCCGGTGAGCACCGCCACCAAAGGCTTGGCCGCACTCTCCGCGGCTTCAGCCACGACCGACGCAACCGCCTCGGGATCGGATACGAGTGTCGGCGCGTAGATGACTAGGAGTGCGTCAACCTCGGGATCGTCCATCACGATCCCGATCGCCTGGGCGTACGCGGACGGACCCGCGCCGCCGAGAAGGTCGACGGGATTCGCGTTGATCGTGCCCGCGGGCAGCTCCGCCCGCAGACGGTCACGAGTCGCCGCGGACAGCTCCGCCAGCTCGATGCCACTTCCTACACACGCGTCGACAGCCATGATCGCCGGCCCGCCTGAGTTACCGATGATCGCGAGACGCGAGCCCGCGGTCAGCGGCTGATCGGCCAGCACCAGCGCGGTGTCCAAGAGTTCGTCGATCGTGTCGACGCGCACCACGCCGCATTGACGGAACAAGGCGTCAACCACCGAATCGTCGGACGCGAGCGCGGCAGTGTGGGAGCTTGCCGCGCGCCGACCCGCCGGCGTGCGTCCGCTCTTCACGGCGACGATCGGCTTGCTCTGACCGACCCGGCGCGCGAGTCGGGCGAACTTGGAGGGGTTGCCGAACGACTCGAGGTACAGGCAGATGACGTCGGTGCGGCGGTCGTCCTCCCAGTACTGCAGAAGGTCGTTGCTGCTGATGTCGGCCTTGTTCCCCAACGAGACGAAACTCGAGATGCCTATAGCCGCGCGGGTGGCGGCGTTGAGCACAGCGATGCCGACCGCGCCAGATTGCGATGCCAACGCGACGCGGCCGGCCGTGGGGCGGACCGCCCCGAACGTCGCGTCCAGGGCGTACGCAGGGTCGGTGTTGACCACGCCGACGCAGTTCGGGCCGATCAGGCGCATGCCCTGACGCCGCGCGATCATCGCCACTTCGCGTTGGCGCTCGGCGCCTTCTGGCCCGGTCTCCGCGAACCCTCCGCTCACGACGACAAGGCCATGAACGCTCTTGTCAGCACATTCGGCTACCACCTGAGCGACACCCTCGGACGGAACGGCGACAACCGCCAGGTCGACCGATCCCTCGATTGCCTCGACGGACGACGAGGCGGCGATACCCGCGACGGCCTCGCCCTTGCGGTTGACGGGGTGAACCGTTCCCGTGAAGCCACCTTCGACGAGGCTTCGCACGATCTCGTGACCAACCGTACCCGGCCTCGGGCTGGCGCCAATGACCGCGATCGAACGCGGCTCCAGCAATCGCTGGATCGACCGGGCTTCGGACGCGTGCTCGCGCGCCTCAAGGGCTGCGGTCGAAGCCGGGCTCGGCGCGAGCGCCATCACGAGATGGACCACTCCGTCCTGCCATGACGTAGTAGGCGCAAGGCCAGAATGCGAGAAGACATCGATCATCCGACGGTTGTCGCCGAGCGTCTCGGCCACGAACCGCTCGAGGCCGTTGGCACGACCTCGCCCGCCGAGGTGTTCGAGTAGGAGCGTGCCAACTCCGCTCCCCTGCCAACGATCGGCGACGACGAACGCTGCTTCGGCCTCACGCGTGCCGGGCAACCGCTCGTACCGCGCCACGCCAACTATCTCGCCGGCGTTGCACGCGACGAGCGCCTCTCGATCGCGGTGGTCGACGACGGTGAATCGTTCGAGTTCCGCGAGGCTCAACCTCGGGTGCGGGGCGAAAAACCGCATCCGGATCGTCTCCGGGCTGAGCGCCGAATGGAAACGCTCCAACCCCGCGGCATCGCCGGGTTCGATCGGGCGTATCTGCACGACCGTCCCGTCGGCCAAGAGGGCGTCAGTCGAATGGTCAGCCGTAGAGGACGCGCTCACGTTCGTGATCTTGCCCGAAGGGCTCGCCCGCCGCGGCAGCCGAGGACGGGCCCTACGCTGCCTGCGTGCGCGAGGTACGAATCACCGGCAACGTCCCGAGCCCGCCGGACGACGCGTTCGCCAAGGTGAGCGACCTGGCGCGCTTCCCCGAACTCTGTCCCGACGTTCGTGAGGTGAAGGTGAGCGAGGTCGACGGCGGGCGCGAATCAGCGTGGAAGGTCAAGTTTCGTGGCGGCATGCTCGAGTGGACCGAACAGGATGAGGCCGATCTCACGACCCGCACGCTCACGTTCCGCCAGCTTCACGGCGACTTCAAGGAGTTCTTCGGGCAGTGGCGGGTGGAGCCGCAGGACGCGGGCAGCACCGTCGTGTTCAGCGCGAGCTTCGACCTCGGCATCCCCGCTCTGCGGGCCGTTCTCGAACCCATCGCGGCAAAGAGCTTGCACACCAACATGACGGCCGTGCTGCGCGGATTGTTCGGCGCGGACGTTGAAATCGAAGGAAGGTGAGGGGTGCAACCGGAGCTCGGTGACGCGATCGACAAGCTTTCCCCATTCCTCGAGGTCGTGGCGTTCGCCTCTGGCGCCATCATCTTCCGCGAGGACGAGCCCACCGATTCCTTCTTCGTGATCGACCGCGGCGACGTCCGCCTCGAGGTTCATTCCGACGAGATTGATTCGGACGGGATACTGGCGTTCATCGGAGCGGGAGCACTTCTCGGCGAGTTGGGAGCGCTTACCGGCGCGGCGCGTTCGGCAACGGCCATCGCGCACACCGACGTGCAGGCTCGGCGAATGAGCCTCGACACGATCGAGATGCTGTATCGGTCGCGCCCAGTCGAAGGTCTTACCGTCGCGCGGCTGCTCGGGCAAGCCGCCGCACAGCGAGTCCGTGCGGTCAACGAACGATTTGAGGAGCATCTCTTCGCCGACCAGAGCGACCCGGTGGTCGACGCCATGGTGGCGAGAGCCGTATCGGCTCAGCGCGCCTTCTCCTCGTGGGAGGAGAAGCCTCTCGACGCGCTTCTTTACGATCTCGCCAAGACGGTGGCCGACCACGCTGATGAGCTCGCCGCAGCCACGATCGCCGAGACCAGCATCGGACGCGTCGAGGACAAGGCGGAGAAGATCCTCTTCGGATCGCTCGGCGTCTACGCCACGCTCGCGGGTCTGACGGCCAGCGGACAGGTAAGCGTCGACGATGAGCGGGAAGTGGCCGACTACGCCAGTCCGATGGGCGTGGTGTTCGCGATGGCTCCAGTGACCGAACCCGTGTCCACGTTCGTCAACAAAGTCCTCATCGCACTCAAGGGCCGCAACGCGCTGATCCTGAGCCCGCACCGAGCCTCGGCCGGCACCGCCAGCGCGGCCGATGACCTCATGCAACGGGTGTTAGGCAGCCACGGCGCGCCCGACGGCATCGTCCAACTCGTCCGTGACCGGACCAGCCGCCAGCGCACCGCGAGGTTCATGCGTCATCCCGACGTGAGCGTCATCCTCGCCACCGGTGGTCCCGCGATGGTGAAGGCGGCCTACAGCTCGGGCACGCCGGCATTGGGAGTGGGCGCCGGCAACGCACCGGTGTGGATCTGCCCCGACGCCGACATGGAGGCCGTAGCCGCGTGCGTGGTCGACAGCAAGGCCTACGACAACGGCCTCATCTGCGGCGCCGAACAACACCTCGTGGTCGACGTCACCGTCATCGATGGTTTGGTCGCGGCCCTTGAAGACGCGGGCGCGGCGGTACTCGACCGGACGCAGACTGAGGCGTTCGTGGCCAAGGCGTTCCTTCGCGGGGGCCGCCTGAAGGCGCACCACATCGGTCGAGCGGCAACGGAGATCGCGGCGGCGACCGAACTCGACGTGCCCGAGGGGACGCGGCTGATCGTCATCACCGGCGATCCGGCCCGAGCCGAAGGGGCCTACGCGACCGAACGGTTGGCGCCGATCGTCACGCTCTACGCGACCGATGGCGACGACATGGCGATCGCGTTGTGCGGCGCGCTGCTCGAGCACGAAGGCGCCGGACACACCGCGGTGATCCATACCGACGACGAAGACCGGATCGAGCGATTCGCCCAGGCGATGCCGGCCAGCAGGATCCTTGTGAGCGTGCCCGCGTCGCAAGGCTGCGGCGGCGCCGCCACCGGCCTCAACCCGTCGATGACGCTCGGTTGCGGCACCTTCGGCGGCACGGCCACCACCGACAACGTCGGCTTCCGCAATCTGGTGAACGTGAAGCGGGTCGCCCGCATGAATTTCACGAATGCCCTGAACGCGAGGCGCCTGTCGAGTCAGTGAGGCCGGTGCGATCTCGTTCCCAACTCGGCCACGATCGGATCGCTCGCCAGTTGTTCCAGGGTCTGGCGATAGCTCCGCTCAGCGAGGACCTCGGCGCGGCGGAAGTCGAAGCCTCCGAAGCCCTCCACCGGAGGACGCACGAGGAGGGCGATTTCGTGGCTCGTTCGCTTCAGCTCGAGGCTGTCGCTGCTCGCCACTTCCTTGGCGCGCAGCAATGTGGTGAGCAGGGTCGGTGCGTCGAACCGGGGCCCGAACGGATTGAGCCGGCGCACGAGAACCCGCCAGCCCGACAGGCTCGGATCGAAGCGTTGCCCGACACGAAAGTCTGAGCTGATGCCAAGGTCGACGGCGATGATGTCGCCTCCATCGAGCAGCGGCGCCATGGCGTCGACGGGAAGATCGTCGACGAGTCCTCCGTCGACCAACAACTCCCCGTCCTCGGTGCACACGGGCGGCATCATCCCGGGTAACGAGATACTTGCCCGTAGGGCTTGCCACGCGGGCCCACGCGTGTGGACGTTTGCTCGTGCCGTCGACAGGTTGGTGGAGACGCAGAAGAACGGGAGCCACGAGTCGACGAGATCACGATCTCCGACGAAGTGGTCGTGCCGGAGCCGTTCGGTGAGCCGGCGAGCCGACGTGGCGGACACGATCGGCAACGTCGGCATCGTGAGGCGCCCGGCGACGAACGAAAGCGCGCGCTCCATGCGGGCGTCGTGATCAAGGCCCCATGCGGCGAGCGCCCCCATCAACGCACCGACGCTCGTCCCGCCGATGGCATCGATCGGTACGCTCGCCTCCTCCAACGCCCGCACCACGCCGAGATGAGCAAAGCCGCGGGCGCCGCCTCCGCCGAGCACCAACCCAACAGCGGCGCCCGCCAGCTGTCGCGCCACGCGCTGGACATCGGCGTCGCTCCCCTGCCGCACGTGGAAATGGCGACCGGCGGGGAGGCGTTCGAGTAGCCGGGCGGTCTGGTACGGAATCCGTGTGCCGTCCTTGTGCAGCACGACGACGTCATACCGTGACCCCGCGGGCAACTGGGGCACTGTGACATCGCTCGGGTCGCAGTCAGCGTCGACGACCAGCACGATGCGGTCGGCGTGGCGTAGGCAGCGATCGGTCCACCCCGGGTGCGCGGGATCCGTCTCATAGAGCACGAACCGATGGGCGCGCTCGACCCGATCGAGCCATGTCAGCAGACTTCCGGCCGCGTCGAACGCGACCTCTGTTGCGTTAATTCCGAGCGCCGACTCGACCGCGGCGACATCGACCCGAATCGACTCACCGTGAAGCGAGAGCGCCGACGCGATCGCTTCCGTCAACGTCGTGCGGCGGTGCCGACCACCGACGCCGACGAAAGCCACGGTGTTGGGCGGGGCAAAAGAAGCGGCCCCGATCCTCGACGACGTTGCCCGTTCGACGAGCAGCCGCACGAGCGCCAACAGCGCGCTCGGATGGCCGACGACGAGACCCTCGAACTGCTTCGCCCCCAAGCGCAGCAACTCGCTGTCTCGGGTGGCCACGACGGTGGCACGCCGACCGCCCGGCGACAGCAGCGCCATCTCGCCAAAGAGTTGACCCGTTGCCAACTCGCCCACCTGCACCTGACCGGCCGGCGTCGTCGCGTACACCCGAAGGCGACCTGACACAACGACGAATGCCTGGTCACCCTCATCCTCCGCCCGGAGCACGACGTCGCCCGCGTGCACGAACACCTGCTCGCACGCCGCCGCCACATCGGCCAGAACCGAGGCGGGCAAGGCACTGAACGGCGTGGTCGCCGCGAGCAGTTCGATGATCTCGGTTGAGGCGGCGGTCATTTCGTCCCCCTGCTGCTCGCCTCGACTTTGTAGCCGATGTGGCTGAACGTCGCGACCAGCGCGGGGCCAACCGTCCTGTTCTCGTCACGTTTGTGTCGAAATCTGTCTGAGCATGCTGGCAACGACGGTCATGCGGAGAGCGGCGGGTTCGCCGGAGTGGCTCTCGTCGCGGTAGGTCTCGGGGTTGGGTTCTTGAACAGCCGCTCCGACCGGCAGACCCTCACCGGCGCCTCGCCGTCGAAGCGAACACCCGGCTCGACGTGATCCAGGAATACTTCGGGCGCCGCCAAAACTTTCTCTCTTAATGCTTGCGTGAGGTGTGCGCGCGGGCTAGGATCGAACATATGTTCGATGAGATGCGGAGGTTGGTGAGAGAGGCGACCACAGTGGGGGCCCGTCTCCACCCGTCCGCCTACGACGCGAACAAGTGGCGATTGGGTGTGGCCGAGTTGCGCCGAGAGCTCGACAGTTTGGAAGCCGAGTACGGGCGTCTCGCGGCGTCGGTGGATGTGTCGTGGTTGGCGCAGGCGACGGGGTCGACGGTGCA
>JBDUDK010000146.1:0-16961 GCA_040002995.1 Acidimicrobiales bacterium
TTGGGACAGCGTTCCTTGATCGTCGTTGGCGGCGACCAAGGCAACGAGAGAAGGATCCAACGGCCCCTCCTCGCAGCTTTCATACGGCGCCACCGCCAACCTGGATCACCAAATGCAACCCAAGACCCGCGCAGGTGCGACCGCCGTACTCATCGTGATCGTCGGGGGATGTGGACGGTTCCTACCCCGGACCGAACTGCTCGCGTAGCTTGCGGGCGTAGAAGTCCGGCCAGGGTTCATCAGTGTCAGCAGCAGTGTGATCGCGGTCGAGCTGCACCAACGCGTGCACCAGATGGCTACGAACTGGTCGGGCGTCGAGCAGCTTTGGCAGTTCCGAGAGCGTGAGTAGCCAGTCCGCGTACCAGGACGCCCAGTCGTCATCGGTGCCATCCGTGATCCGGTACACACCGTGATGCGTCTCCGCCGCCTCCTGCAGTAGGGCTGCCACTGGGTCGCTCGCGCTTTGTGCCATCAGTCCCCCCTCGCTCCACCGGCACCCTAAGCGCGAGTTGCTCGTTCAAAACACCGTCTGCGCTCTCGTCATCCTCCGCGGGTCGCAGGGCGGTTCAGCCGTCAGCGGGTTAGTTGAGGTATCGGCCGCGGCCCAATCGGGTACGGACCGCACAACGACGACCGGAGGTGACCGGATGGGGCCTGATCTGCTTGCTCTCTACGAGCGCGCCAGCGAATGGACCGCGACCAAGGTGGCGGGCGCGACCAAGACGTTGGATGCCGACACCCCGTGTGACGACTGGGACGTGCGCACGCTGATGAACCACATGCTCGACACGCAGCGCTACTTCGTCGGCGCCGCTCGCGGTGAGGACGCCTCGCCACCGTCGCCGAAACCACCGGCGCTCCTAAGTAACGATCCCGTCGCTGACTTCGACCGCGCACGCGATGAGACCATCAGGACCTTCGGGGCACCGGGGGTCATCGACAAGACCGGGCCTTCACTGGGGATCGCGTTTAGCGACCAGCTTCTGCACGGCTGGGACCTGGCGAAGGCGACGGGCCAGGATGCGACGATGCCTGAAGGACTAGCGAAGGCGGCCTACGAGATGATCCACGGCCGCTTCACCGACGAGCAGCGCAAGGGTGTGTTCAAGCCCGAGGTTTCTGTCGCGTCGACTGCTTCAGCTCAGGACAGGCTGCTCGCCTATACGGGTCGCAATCCGTAACGCTGACCGCAGACACCCGTTCGCTCCAAGTTCGGCTCTATTGAGTCGGGACGCTCAGTCCTTCCGGCAGACGTAATAGACGTTGAGGATGTCTTCGGGGACCTTCTTCGTCTCGACCGACGTGAACCCGGCCTCCCGGAACATCTCGTTGGCCTTCTGCTCGCCCCACATGGTGCCGAGCCCGGCGCCGTCGAGCGCAAGCGACACGGTCATGCAGTGGAAGGTCGACACTGAGTAGAGCATCGCCGCCATTGGATGTTCGAGATTGTCTTCGACGTTGCTCGAACCGGCGATATCGACGCACAGGAATACGCCACCGGGCTTGAGAGAGCCGGCGATGCCCTTCAAGACGACGTCGGGTTTCGCCTGGTCGTGGATCGCGTCGAACACGGTGATGAAGTCGAACTTCCTCGAGCCGTCGAGCTTGGCCGCGTCCTTCACCTCGAAGGTCGTGTTCGTGAGTCCCAGCTCGGCCGCCTCCTTCCGGGCCGCGGCGATGCCTTCTTCGGAGAAGTCGAGACCGGTGAAGCGGCTGTTCGGGAACTCCTTGGCCATCAAATTGATGGCATGGCCCTGCCCGCAGCCGACGTCGCAGACGTCGATACCCGCCCGCAGCCGGTCGATCAGCCCGTCGACGAGCGCGAGCTCGCCCTCGATGAGGGCTGCGTCGTGCACCTGGCCGCTCATCTCGGCCATAAGTTCCTGGAACTTGGGGAAGCGGGAGTAGGGCACGCCGCCGCCCAGGCGGAAGCACCCAACGATCTCGTCCTCCACCCCGCCCATTAGCGCTGTGAACTGGGCCATGTTGGCCATGTTCCCCGGCCCCGCCGCGCGGGTCAGGGAGGCGGCGTGCTCGGGCGGCAGCACGTAGGTGCGGGTCGCCGGGTCGTAGTCGACGAACCGGCCCACCGTCATGGCATTGAGCCACTCCCGGACGTAGCGCTCGTCGAGACCCGCGGCCTTGGCGACTTGCGCGCTGGTCGACGGTGCCAGTGTCGCCATCGTGTCGAAGAGGCCGGTGCGGTGCCCCACGCTCGTCATCAGGCCGAGCATCGACGCGTTCATCAGTCCGACCATGCGGCCGACGAACTCCTCGACCTTGCCAGGATCCAGCTCTGTTGCCGTCATCTACGTTCTCCTTGATCGGGTTCCGGGTTCCGTCTCGTGACGAACCGGCGTGTTACGCCTTCTCGTCCCAGATCCATCAGATTCAATCCCCATCGACGTCGAGCTGCAAGAGTGCCGTCGTTTAAAAGGCGAGGCCCAAGTCAGTGTTCGATCCGGCCAAACGCCAACATCTGAACCGCACTGAGCGCTAGTGAGACGTGCTGAGCTCGGGTGGACGCATCAGGGTCTGGTAGACGACGCAGTAACGCTCGGTCGTCGCGAGTAGCGCGTCGACGTCTTCGGAGCTCGCGTCCGTTTCGACTTCGAAGCTGAGTCTGATGGCGGAGAACCCGACCGGCGTGTCACGATCCACGCCCAGAGTGCCCCTGAAGTCGAGGTCGCCTTCGGCTCGCACCGCTCCCGGTGATGCCGCGGTTTGTGGCCACCAACGCGAGCGTGACCCCGGCGCAGGCTACGAGCGCCTGGAGAAGCATGTCGCCAGAGCACGCGAAGCCACCGCCACCGCCGCTCGCGGGGTGCAGACCAGCCTCGACGAGCGACCTACCGGTCTGGACCGAGCAGGAGATCTCCTGCGACCCGAGCCTGCCGACCGCGTGCAGCGTGATGAGTGCAGAGTCCGGCTCCGAGCGGTAGCGATCCTTGAGCGGGGCCTGCACGGCTCGAAGCTGTTCTGCATCCACGGCGTCGACCTCCTCGCGTTTCCACGAACGCTATGCCGCGCCGAGAGGTTGCGGTGCTGGCGGCCGGTACGAAGGTTTGCTCAACCTTTCCGTTGCTCGTTGAGCAGTCAGGAGCCAGAGCCGCTTATCGCGCTTCCGAGTCTGCTGAACTTTGTCGATGCCGAGCTGCCGAGAAGGCTGACCGCCGCGATGCAAACGACAGCGATGAGGGCGACGAGGAGGGCGTACTCCACAAGGCTGGCTCCGCGCTGGTCTCGAACATGGGCACGGATCCATGTCGAGAGAACGTGGGACTGTGTCTTGAGGTCCATGATTGTTGACTGCCTTTCGGTTCGTAGGTTCGGTTTTTGCGAAGGCTCGCGCCCTGTATACGCGTATACGATCGGCGGCACGCAACGACAGATGAGGAAAAGATGCGACGACGCGAAGACCACGTAATGACGGGGTTAAGACCTGGTCACGGCAGGTCTGTGGCGTCGCACTTCCCCACATCGGCTCGCAGGCGCCGACGGTGTGCGTGCAGATCCACGATTCGGGAGACCACCGTGAACACAAAGGTCGAGGTGCACGCAACAAGACGGCAGCAGACAATCTGATGCGGCTTTCAAGCACCGAGCCTCTTTCCCGTGCACGCATCGTGGAAGCCGCGCTGCGATTGAGTGCCGAGGGCACCCTCGAGGAACTCAGCATGAGGGGGTTGGCCGAGGCGATGGGTGTGACACCTATGGCGCTCTACCGACACGTTGCCGACAAGGACGACATCATGCTGGCCGTGACCAACGAGCGACTGGAACAGCAGACGCTGCCGTCGACAGACACGCCGTGGGCGACCTATCTGCGAGAGCTCGCGCTCCTGATGCGCGCACTCCTGCGCTCGGAGCCCGCTGTACTGGGTGTCTTCGCCCGCCGTCCTGTCACCGTGCCGGCAGCGCTGGCGCGCCTCGACGCCGCCGTCACGGTGCTAACCCGAGGAGGCTTCGAAGCCCGCGATGCGGTGCGTGCCTACGCAGCCGTGCACACCTACACGCTCGGATTCTGCTCTCTCGAGTTCGCCCGAGGCCAACGCGTCGGGGGCCACGAGGTCGGGCTCTCTGAGCGTGCCGCACAGATCGCGAGTTTCGTCACCGAGACCCAGTTCGAGTACGGGCTCAACTCCATCATCGACGGACTCAAAACGGGTGTGGCCGAGCGCGCGATAGCAGATCCACCCGCCCTTCAGAAGGACGCCAGCAAGCACGCGTAGAGTTTGCCCTTCGCGAGTGATCCGACCCCGAGCGAGCATCGAAGAATACGAGGAGGCGCGTGATGGCAAAGGTCGCGGCTGGCGCGGTGGATGCACTGGCGGCAGGGATCGGCGGCAAGGTCTCCCGGCCCGGCGAGGCCGGATACGACGAGGCCGTCAACATCTGGAACCACGCGATCGCGCGGCGGCCGGCCCTGGTCGCGAGCTGCACGAGCAGCGGCGACGTCGCGGCCGCTCTGGCCTTCGCACAGCGAGAGGGCCTCGAGGTTGCTGTCCGGGGCGGCGGGCACAACTACGCGGGCTTCGCCTTGTGCGAGGGCGGTTTGATGATCGATCTCACGCCGATGAAAGCGGTGAGCGTCGAGCCCGGGCCGCGGCGCGCGAGGTGTGGGGGCGGCACGACTTGGGGTGAGTTCGACGCCGCCACCCAGGAGCATGGTCTCGCGGTGCCAGGGGGCTTCGTCAGCCACACGGGTGTCGCGGGGCTGACGCTCGGTGGCGGTATCGGCTGGCTCTCGCGCCTCGCAGGCCTGTCTTCCGACAACCTCGTCGGTGCTGAGATCGTCACGGCGGACGGGCGGGTGCTGCGCGCCTCGGCAAGTGAGAATCCCGACCTGTTCTGGGCGATCCGCGGCGGTGGCGGCAACTTCGGCGTCGTCACCGAGTTTGAGTTCTCATTGCACGAAGTCGGCCCGCTCGTGCATCTCGGATTGTTCCTGTTCAGCCCCGACCAGGGACCCGAGCTGTTCAGGTTCGCCCGTGAGTTCGTCCGCGGCCTTCCCGACGAGTGCGGTGTGTTCCTCGCGGGGCTGAGCGCCCCGCCGTTGCCGTTCATCCCGGCCGAGCTGCACTTCGCACCTGCGTTTGCGATCGCCGTGGTCGGCCTCGGCGACGACGCCACCCACGCGAAGCTGATCGCGCCCATCAAGGAAGCTCTGACCCCGATCGTGGAGCTGGTCACCCCCATTCCGTACGTCGCGCTGCAACAGATGTTCAACGAGTCCGCGCCGTGGGGGATGTACGCGTACGAGAAAGCCGTCTACCTCGCCGAGCTCACCGACGGCGCAATCGAGGCCATCACCGAGCATCAGCCGAAGAAGCGCTCGCCTCTGTCGTTCCTGCCGATCTTCGTGCTCGGCGGCGCCTACCAACGCGCCGACAGCGACGCGTCCGCGTTCGGTGGCAGCCGCGACATCCGCTATGTCATCAACATCTCCGGGACCACACCGACCGTCGACGACTTCGCGGCCGAGCGGGCGTGGGTGCGTGAGTACTGGTCGGCGCTCGTGCCGCACGCGGTCGGCGTCGGTGGCTACGTGAACTTCATGTCCGAGGTCGAAGACGACCGCGTCCGCGATGCCTACGGGGCGAAGTACGAGCGACTAAAGAAGATCAAGTCCGAGTTCGACCCGGGCAATGTGTTCCACCTAAACGCCAACATCACGCCCGCCACCTGAGCTTTGGTAGCGGATCGCGGTTGGCGCGGCGGCGCACCGGGTATCGCGATCCCATGACCTCTCATCCCCACCAGCCCGGTTCCGACGAAGCCGATCCCGAGAAGCAGAGCACCCCTGCGGGCGTTGTGCGAGACCTCGAGGAAGAGGCCGAGGAGACCGGAGCGACCACGAAGCCGACACCGCCGGAGAAAACGCCACCAAATCGGTGAGACTCCCGGTGTGGAAGTAAGCCGAGAGAGATTCGAGGGCATGGTTGCCGACGTGCTCGACGCGATTCCGGAATCGCTCGGCGAGTCGATGGACAACGTGGCTGTCGTCGTGGAGGACTGGCCGACACCCGATCAGCTCGGCGGGCGCCTGGGCACGCTGTTGGGTCTCTACCAGGGGATCGCGCTGACAAGGCGCTCTCCCCTGTCGTATGGCGGTGCCGTGCCGGATCGCATCACCATCTTCCGCGGTCCGATCTGTGGGCTCGCTCACAGCGAGGACGACTTGGCGCGGCTCGTGAGAACCACAGTGCTGCACGAGGTCGCCCATCATTTCGGGATCTCCGACAAGCGGCTCCACGAGTTGGGCTGGGCGTAGCCCCCTTGAGGGTTTGTTGCCGGTTTGTGCGTCGCCCTTGCCCCAGTGAGCCGCGCGAATCGTCATCATGTCCGGCATGACACTCAACGAAGAGGGTAAGCCGAAGAAGAATCGGGCTCGATGGATCGCCGCCGCGTGTGTTGCCGTGGCGGGCGTCGTAGCGGTTGGAATCAGCCCCACCAGCGCGTCGGCCACTTCATTGGATCGCCCGCCTGCGCAAGCGATGGGGATCCGGTGGTGATCGTGAAGGGACACCGCAGAGGGGCCCGCTGGTCGTAACGGCCACGGCCCCGTAGACGATCCTTCCGTCGTTCCCGGCATCGCTGAATCCCCCGGCCCTTCGGCCGATAGGAGCTGGCCGTGTCCCGGGAACGACGATGACCAGCGACCACACAACCTCAGCAGAGGAAACACCGGGCGAGGCAGCGAGCGCCGCCATACGCCCGCCGGGTGACGGACACGGGGCTCTGATGCGCACGATGGCGCTCGCGGCCACGCTGGGCGTCGCCGCTGCCGTACCCATCATCACCAACGTTCGGTTCATGCACGCGCCCAACCACGGTTGGCTCCCGTGGTGGCTTCTCGCGGCCTGCTTCGCGCTCGCTGAGGTATTGGTCTTCCACATCGAGGTGCGACGGGACGCGATCACGTTCTCACTGAGTGAGCTGCCGCTGACTCTGGCATTGCTCTTCGCGTCACCCTTGGCCCTCGTGGTCGGTCGCCTCGTCGGCGAAGCCGCCTTGCTCACCCTTCGCGAACGCCAACAACCGCGCAAGGTACTAACCAACCTCGCGGTCTTCCTCGCTGAGACCACCACCGCATTGATGGTCTTTCACGCCTTGCCGGGCCGCCACGACGTCCACAACGCGGGAACGTGGGCGGCGGCGGTCATCGCCGTGGCGGCCGCTGACGCGCTATCACTGGGAGCGATCATCACGGTGATGCGCTGGCACGGCGCGCCCGTGGAGCCGAAGCGGTTTCTGCTCACGAACGGCATCACCGCGGTCACCAACACCACGCTGGCTGTCGTGGCCGCGATGTTGCTCGATACGAGCCCCGCGACGGTCGTGTTGCTGCTGGTGCTCACCGCGATCGTCGTCATCGCGTATCGCGGCTACAGCGCGTTGAGCCGGCGTCATTCGAGCCTGGTGCTCCTCTACGACTTCACTCGCATGGTGAGCGGATCAAAGAGCCCTGACGAAGTTCTGGCATCCATGCTCAAGGAGACCAAACGCCTCCTGCGCGCTGACGCCGCGGCGATCGTCTGCGTCGGCGACCCCAATCCGATCTCGCTGTGGCTCGGCCTCGACGGTGACGTCGCCCACCAACGGCTGCTCCCCGTCGAGCAGCTCCGCCGCTTGGTCTGTAGTGGGGGCGCTGTGGTCATCGACCGCAACGAACGCAATCTCGAGCGCCGCGCGATCGTGGACCTGCTCGGGGTAACTGACTGCATCGTCGCTCCGCTCGTCGATGCGACCGGGCCGATCGGGGTGCTGTTGGTTGCCGACCGCGAAACCGCGGTGAGCACTTTTGACGCCGACGACGGCCGTGTCTTCGAGACCCTCGCCATCCACGCGGGCATGGCCCTCGAAAACGAGCGCCTCATCGACCGTCTTCACGAACACGCCCAACAACGCGAGTACCAGGCCCTGCACGACCCCCTCACCGAGCTCCCCAACCGTGCCCACTTCCTCCAAAGGCTCAGCGAGACCATCGCTAAAGCCCACGCTCGGCCCTACCTTCAGCAAGATCACCTTTGAGATCACCGAGTCCAGCATGATGGCCGAGCCCGACAAGGTGCTAGGTGTCCTGCGGGCCCTTGCCGGCCTCGGTGTGCGGCTTTCCATCGACGACTTCGGCACCGGGCAGTCCTCCCTCGCCTACCTCCAACGTCTACCGGTGCACGAGGTCAAGATCGACAAGTCGTTCATCCTCCGTATGTGCGTCGACCGCGACGCTCGGGCGATCGTCCAGTCGATCATCCAGCTCGCGCACAACCTCGAACTGAACGTCGTCGCCGAAGGCATTGAAGACGAGCGAACCTGGACAGAACTCCTTCACCTCGGCTGCGACGACGGGCAGGGCTACTACCTCAGCCGGCCGGCCGCCGCTGGCGACTTCCTCGAATGGCTCGACGCCACGACATGGGCATCGTCAGCGGCGCGCTCGCTCGCTGGCATCGCGCGCTCGAGCGGACTTCACGATGGGCTTGCACTCGCGCAAAGAGTGTCCGCCGTTCGCCGAGGCGGCCGGCTGACTCGATAGGCAAGGGTTTGGCCAACAAACTGAATTCGTCGTTGACAACGCCTCGGGCAGGCGCATGCTCCGGCGAGCCGGATGTTTTCGACTCGGTGAGGTAGCCACGCCCGTGGGGTAGGGCCGCCACCGACAGGGGAGAGAACTTGAGATACACAAAGGCGTGTGCAGGAGTGGCGGCAGCGCTGGTAGCCGCGGCCACAGGTGGCCTGATTGGCCCGGTGGTGCCTGCGGCCCAGGCTGTGGCGTCGCCGTCGGCGCAAGTCGTGCTCGACTGGAACTTGAACGCGGTAACCGCCGTACGGGCTTCGAGGCCGGCCAAGTTCCAAATCGAGGGCCTCATTTACATGTCCTACGTCCAGGCCGCGGTCTACGACGCGGTGACCAAGATCGAGGGTCGCTACGTTCCGTATCACGACTTTGCCGCCGATCCGACGGGGGCGTCGCCTGAGGCCGCGGTCGTCTCGGCGTCGTACAACACCCTGGTCGCTTACCTCGGCGACCCGGCGGGGACGCTGCTGGCCGCGTACAACGCCTCGCTCGCTGCGCTGCCCGACGGGGGGAAGGTGGCCGGCGTCGCTGTCGGGAAGGCCGCGTCCGACGACATCGTGGCGCTGCGCGGGGGTGACGGCCGCAACGCGGTGATCTCGACTCCTTACGGCGCCGGTCCGCTGACGTCGGGAGTGTGGATCTTCGCGCCGCCGCCGTCGGCGCAATCGGCCCAGACCCCATGGGTCGCGTTCATGAAGCCGTTCATGCTCACCAACTCGTCACAGTTCCGGCCCCACAACCCGCCTTCGCTGTTGAGCAGGAGATACACGAGGGACTTCAACGAGGTAAAGGCCTACGGCGGCGACGGCATCACGACTCCGAGCGCACGCACGCCCGAACAGACCGCGATCGCCCAGTTCTGGAACGCCAACGTCATCAACGTCTACAACCAGACGCTGCGTGACGTGGCGAGCGCCCACAGCATGGATCTCGTCGACACCGCCCGCCTCCTCGCGATGGGAGTCATGGTTTCGACCGACGCCGGGATTGCCTGCATGGACGCGAAGTACGCCTACACGTTCTGGCGTCCGGTGACCGCGATTCGCAATGCCGACATCGACGACAATGCGAAGACCGTTGCCGACCCAACGTGGACGCCGCTGCTCACCACACCGAACCATCCGGAGTATCCAGCGGCGCACGGTTGTGTCACCGCCAGCCTCGCTGAGACATTGGCCGTTGGGCTCGGCACGCGGCACATCAACGTCGACATCCCCGGCGCGACGGGTGGCGCGACCACGCTGACCACCTCTCGCCACTTCGACACCGTCAAACAGGTGGAGCGCGAGATCGTCAACGCCCGCGTCTGGGCCGGACTTCATTACCGGAACTCAGGCGAGGTCGGTGTCCAGCTCGGAAAAGATGTCGCCCGTTGGACGCTCCATCGCTACTTCCGACCCGTCCACGACGAGTCCGATGACGACCACGAGGACGAGGGCGGCGACGACTAGGACGATTGCTCCGCTCTGCGCTTCATGCGGGTTGGACGACCATGGCGGTCACCATCCCGAACATGCCCTTGTCGCCTTCGGCGTGGCTCAGGATGTGGCAGTGCCACGCCCACGTCCCGAGGTTGTCGGCGTGGACGATCACCGTGTAGCGCTCGCCGGGACCAACCAAAATCGTGTCGGCGTCATAGGGCTGAGGGAGCGGGAAGCCGTCTTTGGCGATGACGGTTTGCGTCAAGCCGTGGAGGTGCATGGGGTGCACCATCTGGCCCTCGTTCATGTAGTGAACCTCGACCCAATCGCCGAGCTTCGCGACGATCGGCGCGGTGGCCGGGAAGCTCTTGCCATTGAGCGACAGCCCGATGGTGCCCCCGTCGTTGAGCATCATGATCTGTTCCTGGGAGACCGCGACGCCGGCCGGAACAGGCTCCTCACCGATGAGGAACGCTCCGGCCAGGCCGTTGGGAACCTGCTTCACGGCGTCCTGATGCGAGTGATACATGCCGACGGCGGGCGTCGACTGCGCGATGAAGCTGTAGGTGAACGATTCTCCCGGCTTGACCGGCGGCTGCGTGATTTCGGGAACGCCGTCCATGGCGTTGGGCGTGATGATCCCGTGAAAGTGAATCGCCGTCGATTCGGGCAACGCGTTGTGGAGGACCACGCTGACTTTGTCGCCCTCGTTGACATGGATCGTCGGCCCCGGCACGGTGCCGTTGTAGGTCCACGCGTCGACGAAGCGGCCCGGCTCGACCTCCCACTTGACGACTTTGGCCGTCAACTCGAATTGCTTGGTGCCGTCGGCGAGGATCGTCGGGGCCAACGTCTGCGCGCCGAGCCCGGCGGTCTTGGCCGGGAAGGCCTTGATCGAAACAGCCATCATGGCGTCCATCTCCGCGGCGCTCATCGGCACCGTCGAAGGGGTCGCGATGGCGGCACCGCCCGCGCCCGACCGGTCCACGACGTGCAAGGTCGCGGTCATGCCGGACTGCTCATGGCCGGGCACCTGACAGATGACGATGTAGTCACCGGGCGCCAGGCCTGCGAGCACCAAACTGCCAGTGCCTCCCGCAGCGACCATCGGGCTCGACATCTCGGCGCCCTTGATGGACAGATTGTGGGGCATCGCGCCCATGTTCATGATGTTGAGAGTGCCGCCGGCGGCGACGGTAATTGCAGCCGGTTCAATCTTGAACTCCGACAGATGGACCATCACCGTTGCCGGAGCACTGGCCGCGGGGTTCCGCTTTGACTCGCCGATAGCCCGGCTTGCGAACCCCACCGCCAACATGCTGGCCACCAGCGCGAGGGCGGCGAGGCTGAAGATCACGATGGTCCAGCCGTCACGGCGGAGGGCCCTCCGGTCGAGGCGCGCCTCGAGTTCGACCAACCGGCCGTTATCCACCGGCGATTTCGAGTTGCCGTTGTGATTGGTTGCGAGCGCGGGCGCGGGATCGGTGTCGATCGTCAAGCTCATTAACCCAGCATCAGCGCGACACCGGCTGGTCGGGCAGGGCCGTCGGTCGTCGGTCTTAGGGTCTTTGGTCCCGCGCTGACGGCTTTCGTCCCACGAGCAACAGATGTGGGCTGAGTCCTTGCAACGCGGGTTCGGACTCCACCGCTCGGGCCGAGGCCACGATTGTCTCGCGCGCAACGGGGTCGGCCCATCGGTCGTCGAGCTGCGGTAACCAGGCAGCGAGGCCCTCGACGCCGAGAAGCTCGAGGACTTCGACACCCGCGTCGACCGCCTCGGCCTCAAGGTCGTCGGGCCGATGGAAGTAGGCGGTGGTGAACCAGCTCGGATGGTTGGTGGAGTTTCGGTGCTGGCCATCGCGGAGGTCTCGCTCGACAACGGTCCGAAACTCTGGGGCGAAGATGAAGCCTCGGCTCAAGCCGTCGAACAGAGACGCAAACCGCGAGATCGCCGCGGCGAACACCAGGCCGCCATCGCTCAGCACGCGCCGCGCCTCAGCCAACGCACGCACTCGGTCGGCGCGTTCGGTGAGGTGATAGAGCGGGCCCAGCAGCAGCACAACATCGAAGCTTCGGTCCGCCTGCGCGAGTTGGCGGGCGTCGCCGAGCTGAGCGGATACCGACAAGCCGAGAGCTTTGAGTTCGTTCGCGGCTTCGACGTGGCGCGGCACGATGTCGACCACCACAACTTCGTGGCCGGCCTCGGCGAGCCATCGGGCGTGCACGCCCGTGCCCCCACCGACGTCGAGAACCCGTAGCTGATGTTGCGGCAGGTGGTGAAGGATGATGTCGCGCGTCCTCACGAACTCCAGCTCGCCGAGCCCTTGCGTGATCCGCTGCGATTCGTCGTAGTTGCGCTCGTAGTGCTCGACGATCTCGGTGGGCGGCTCGAGCGTCATCGGCGCGCACAGTACGCGGCACCGAGCTCGACCGCGATTGTGGCGAGGTACCCGCGGACATCGTCGGGCTCAACGACTTCGAGCCCGGCGCCGAACCCGGCGACCTCCCGGGCCAACGCCTCGGGACTCTGGCCGCGCAGCTCCACCTCAACACGGCCGTCGGGTCCGGCGGGTCCGATACGCACGCGAGTGCCGAAGGCCGCGCGGCACAGCGACAAGATCTCCGGACGAGCCCACGCCTGCGCCCGCACGGGGGCCCGGAGTTCGTCGACATTCTCAGTGATGAGTTTCCAGGCTTCGACCAGGTCGAAGCCGTCGGGGCGCACGACCGGGGAGCCCGTCGACGCAACCGAGGTCACGCGGTCGACCCTGAACGTGCGCATGCCCGCCTCGGTGGCGGCCACCAGATACCAGGCCGAGCCCTTCGTGGCCAGACCGAGGGGGTGCACGACGCGCGTCGTGGCGGCACCTTCCCGAGCCACGTATCCGAGTGTGATTTGGTCGCCCTCGACCACCGCCCGCTGCACCGCGTCGAGGTGGACCGGTAAGCGACGCGGGCTGGAGGTCTGGTCCCACCCGGTGGGGTCGACCACGATCGCCGTGGACGCCGCCTCAGCGTGCGTGCGGAACGACTCCGGCAGTGCGCGGACGAGCTTGCGCAGGGCTGCCTTCACGTCAGGGGTCGCCGAAGAGGATGGGCCCGCGACGAGAAAGAGGGCACGGGCTTCCGCGGCGGTGAGTCCGCTCAGATCGGTTCGACCTCCGCCCGCGAGCTGCCAACCACCGTTTCGGCCCTGGCGCGAGTAGATCGGGAGGCCGGCCACGCCGAGGGCATCGAGGTCGCGTCGAGCGGTGCGCTCCGACACCTCGAGCTCGGCCGCGACCTCGGCCGCCGTCACCTGACCGCGTGACTGCAGCAGCAGAAGAATGGCCACCAACCGATCCGCTCGCATGTCCCCGATCTTCCCAGACAAACCGGACAGAAGGTGACCTGTTCTGGGGCGCAAGCTGCACCTATGACGACCAACACCATCACCCAGACGTCGCCCGAAACGGAAGCGATCTTCAGGCTCGACGACCCCCGCGTGATCTTCGCGAAAGCTGTGGCCCTGGCCGGTGCGGTCATCGGCGCCACCCGCGCCGATCAACTCGACAACCGCACCCCGTGTAGCGAGTTCCGCGTCCGCGAACTGCTCGGCCACATCGTCACCGCGCTGGAGCATGTCGCGGTGGTGGGTCGGGGCCACGACCCGTACGGCGGTCCCGTGGTCGTGCGCGAGGTGCCCGACGACGGCTGGTTGCGCGCCTGGATTGCGGCGGCCCACGACGCGCGAACGGCCTGGTCCGACGACGCCACTCTGACCAGGGTCGTGCGTCTCCCGTGGGCCGAGCAGACCGGCGCGGCCACCCTTGCCGGCTACGTCAACGAGGTCAGCGTGCACACCTGGGACCTCGCCACCGCCACCGGCCGCCGGCCGCAGTGGGACTCGCAAGTGCTCGAGCTCGCGCTCGATGCCATCGGTCAGGTCCTGCCCGCGGACGGACGCGGCGAGAGGGGTGCGCCATTCGCCGACCCCGTCGAGGTCCCGGCGGACGCGCCGCTCATCGATCGCCTCGTCGCCTGGAACGGCCGCCGGCCCTGAGCCGACCAGACGGCCCGGCGGGGCCACAGGCCTCGCCGATCTGCCCTCAGAGGACGAATAGTGGCAATCACGACGGACGCTGACGAGCGTTCAACTGGCGCGGCAAGCTCGTCCGATTTGGTCGATGTGGCGGTGATCGGTGCCGCAGCACCCGCCGAGCACGGTGAGGTGGCCGAGCGTGGCGCGCAGCGCGCGGTACTGCTCGGCCAGCTCGACCGGATCGCCCGCATCGAGCTCCTCTGACTCGTCGAGTTCGGCATGGCTCTTCCGAGAGGCATTGGCCCTGATCCCGCGGACGCGCTTGGTCCACGGCTCGTTCGTGAGCAGCTCGGACTCGAAGTGCGTCGGGTGCGCGCAGTTGATCATGTAGTACGTCGGTCGATCGGCGCCGCACCGCTCGTCGACCTCTTCGATCGCTTCGCCCAAACGCTGTCCCGACGGGAGGCGGCCATCCGTTTCGACCGTGAACGACAGGGCGAGGGGCATATCCGCGCCGGCCGCGGCGACCGCGACACCGATGGCTTCGCCCGTGTGTGTCATCGTCAGCGCGCTGATCAGGTCCGCGGCCGTCTCACGGAACGTCTCGATCTGCGGTTGGTGATAGGCGGCGGCCTGCTCCGGCGACATCAGCGTCGAGGCCGAGTAGCCGTCGCCGCGAGGACCGACACAGCCGCTGATCACAATCGGGTTGCGGGTTGTCTCGTACTCGGCGCGGACGCGCTCGAGGAGTGCAACCGCGGAGCGATTGGTCTCGGCGAGCCGTGCGGGCGAGTACCCCAACAGCTCCCCCCAGTCGCTGCTGGCTCGCCACGTCGCGCTGTCGAGCACGATGCCAACCTCTTGCGCGCGGGCCAACTCGGCGTAGCTCGAGTAATAGGCGTAGAGGGCTTCGACCCCACCCGGCCGGTTCAAGAGATCGAACGCGGCGAAATGCGCCAGCTCGAGACCCTGGTCGAAAACCAGGGTCGTCTCCATTCCCCCATCGGTCAGGAAGATCTCTCCCGCCAGTTGGGGCAAACGACTGCGGTACTTCGCCACCGTTCACCTACCCCGCTGTAAGCCGGGTCGCTCGACCAACCACTGGGGGGACAGATGGTCAAACGACCCGGCTCGACAGCAATCAACCTACGAAACGTCTATGGCCGCAATGTTGCCGCTAGGTAAACCTCGCGGGCTTTGCGGGTGATTCTGGTCACCCTCAGCCGGCGGGCCAGATCAACTTCCCGTCGGCGTCGTAGACGCTCTTGGCGACGGACTCGTCGTAGGCGCCGTCGGTGACCGGCGTGGCCTTGAAGATGCCGATCGCGTCGTACGCGGCTACCTCATTCTTGAAGACAGTGCTGTCGATGAGACCGACGGGTTCGCCGGAGGGAGTGCCCTTCTTGACGGCGGCCGATTCCTGCTGCCAGCGATAGGTCTCGCCTTCCTTGGTGAGGTAGGCCTGGTTGCCGGCGGCGTTGATCTGCGCCACCGCGATGTCGACCGCCCCGGCCGGATCGGTGACCGCGAACTCGTAGCCCTTCAGCGAGGCGCGCACGAAGTCCTCGGCGGCGGTCGGGTACTTCTGCAGGAACTCGGGACTCGTGTAGATGATCCCGAACGAGCCAGGGATTCCGTCGTCGGCGGGGTCGAACAACTTGTACTTAACGCCGGCCCGATCAAGCTGGCCGGGTTCGTTCGACTTGTACACCGGTAGGGCGTCGATGGCCATCTTCAGATGGGCCTGCGGATCGAAGCCGTCGAGCAGCACTTCTTTGTAGTCGGTGCCGCGCTTCAACCCGTGTTTAGCCAGCATGGCGACGATCGATGGCGGGAGATCGCCCTTCACTCCGACGGTCTTGCCCTTGAGATCCTCGAGTTTGGTGATCTTGCCATCGTCGCGAACGACGAGGCCCTCGATCGGGATCTTGCCGTAGTTGGCGAGGGCGACGAACTTGGCCCCGCCCGTCGAGAAGTTGAGGATCTCGGTGAAGTTGCCCGCTGACGAGAACTGTGCGGTACCACTCGCCACCAAGGGGTAGTTGCTCGTCGAGAATCCAGCTTTCAGCGTGACGTCGAGGCACATCTTGTCGAAGTAGCCCTTCTCCTTGGCCACGACCACGTCGAGGATCGAGGCTGCTGCCGCGAAGTCGAAGCTGGTCAGGAACGTGATCTTCCCGGCGGCCTTGTTAGCGTTGCAACGCTCGGCGGTTATCCCGCTGTTGCTCACGGGAGCCGCTGTGGTGGAGGGGGCCCCGGTCGTGGCGACCGGAGCCACGGTGGTAGCCGCTGGCGCCGAGCTTGTCGCCGACGTGGAAGCCGCGGTGGTGGCGGAAGTGTTGCTCTTGCTGCTTCCGCACGCACCCGCGACGAGGGCGAGGGCGGCCAGTCCGGCGAGAGCAGGGATGACCCGCCGGTCTTTCTGTCTTGTGGTCATGTGCTTCCTTTGTTGGTAGACGGATTTGTTTCGGACTTAGGCGGTGGTGGTTTGCGAGCTGTGCCAACGGAGGACCACTCGTTCCGCCAGTGAAATGAACGTAATGGCCACCGCGCCGAGAAACGCGAGGACATAGATCGAGCCCCACAGCTGCAGCGCAAGGTTGCGGTTCTGCGCGACTTTCACCGCGACGCCGAGGCCACTCGACACGCCGGCAAAAAACTCTCCGAGCACGGCTCCGATCAGAGCGAGACCAACTGCGATACGAGCAGCAGAGAAGAGATACGGCAGCGCACTCGGCACCCGGAGCCGAAAGAAAATCTCACGCTTGCTCGCATTCACCGAGCGCAGAAGCTCGTGGGCCGCCGGCTCAATCGAGCGAAACCCGGTGACCGCGTTGAAAAGGAACGGGACGAAGCAGACGAGGGAGGTGATGAACAAGATCGGCTTGATCCCAAAGTGGAGCCAGATCACCACCGCGGGCGCGTAGGCGATGATCGG
>JBDUDK010000026.1:0-47910 GCA_040002995.1 Acidimicrobiales bacterium
TCTGGGCGAGGCCCTCGACGATCGCGGTCTTGCCGACGCCCGGCTCGCCGATGAGTACCGGGTTGTTCTTCGTGCGCCGGCTCAGCACCTGCATGACCCGCTCGAGCTCGCGCCCGCGCCCGATGACCGGGTCGAGCTTCTTCTCGCGGGCGAGTTGGGTGAGGTTGCGACCGAACTGGTCGAGCACGAGCGAGCCCTGGCCCGACGGCTCGGCCGATGTGCTCGACGTGCCTCCCGTGCCGGCCGCCCCGCTCGACTCCTTGCCGCCGGTCTGAGGTCCGCTGTAGCCCGACAACAGCTGGATCACCTGCTGGCGCACACGCGACAGGTCGGCACCGAGCTTGACGAGTACTTGGGCCGCGACGCCTTCACCCTCGCGGATGAGGCCGAGCAGGATGTGCTCCGTACCGATGTAGTTGTGGCCGAGCTGGAGGGCCTCGCGAAGCGAGAGTTCCAATACCTTCTTCGCCCGAGGTGTGAACGGGATGTGGCCCGACGGGGACGACCCGCCCTGGCCGATGATCTCTTCGACTTGGTGCCGCACCGCCTCCAACGAAATCCCGAGCGACTCGAGTGCCTTGGCCGCAACGCCCTCGCCCTCGTGGATGAGGCCGAGGAGGATGTGCTCGGTGCCGATGTAGTTGTGGTTGAGCAGGCGCGCCTCTTCCTGCGCCAATACCACGACTCGTCGAGCCCGGTCAGTGAAGCGTTCGAACAAGGGACCCGCCTTTGCAGGGACGGTGGAACAGTGGGGCGAGTCTACCGGCGAAGCACCAGACAACGTGGGCGAGCGTGACCGGCGTCATCACCCTCCTTCGGCACGCTTCCCGCCCAGCATGAGCCCACTGGACGAGTCTTGGTGCGGGGTTCGTGGGGATTCGCGGGCGTGGCCTAGCCTTCCCACGTGGCGATGGCCAATCCTTTGCTCACGCTGCCGTCGACGCCGCGCGATCTGGGCCGCGTCGAAGGCGCCCTCCGGGAGGCGGTCCACACCCCCGACGACCTCCTGAACGAAATGGCCAGCCATCTGGTGTTGGCCGGGGGCAAACGTCTGCGTCCGCTCCTGGCCACGGTCGCCGCCCGGGCCGGCGGCGCGCCCGTCACCGACGAGGTCATCCGCGGCGGCGTCGCGGTGGAACTCGTTCACCTGGGCTCGCTCTACCACGACGACGTGCTCGACGAGGCCGAGACCCGACGCGGCGTCGAGAGCGTGAACGCCAAATGGGGCAACCTCAAAGCGATCCTCGCGGGTGACTTCCTGCTCGCTCGGGCGTCTGAGCTCGCGGCCTCGCTCGGAGCCGAGGTCGCCGGCCTCCTCGGGCACACAATCGGACGCCTCTGTGAGGGCGAGGTCGGCCAGCTGCGGTGGTCGTTCAACGCCGATCGCCCGATCGACGCCTACCTCGACTCGATCAACGGTAAGACCGCATCGCTCTTCGCGACGTCGTGTCGCATCGGCGCCCTCGTGGGCGACCTCGACCGGGCCACGGTCGAGGCCGTCACCGCGTTTGGCGCATCGTTCGGCATGGTGTTCCAGGTCGTCGACGACGTGCTCGACCTCACCGCGTCCGAGGAACAGTTGGGCAAGCCCTCAGGGCACGATCTCTTCGAAGGGGTGTACACCCTCCCCGTCCTCGAAACGCTGGCGGCGGGCGGTGCCGCGACCGAGGAACTGCGTGACCTGCTCGGGCGGCCGATCGACGGCCCGGAGCTCGACAAGGCCCTTGGCATCATCCGATCGGGAGCAGGGGTCGGCCGCGCCCTCGAGACGGCCAGGCGCTTCGCCGACGACGCCGCGGCCGCGGCCCGTGAGTGCGGCAGCGGCGCAGTCGTCGAGGCGATGGCCGCCGCCGGCTATGCCCTCGTCGACTCGGTCACCTATTGAGAAGGGCCGCCGCGGCGGCCGCGCCCGAAAACACTGCACCCTCCACATTCGGTCCGACGACCTTTGGCCCAGCGAACGCGTCGCCGGCTAGCACCACCGGTCCGGGACCGCCCTCGAGAAGGAGGCACGCGTCGGGCCACGTCGTGGCGGGCGTCGCGTAGCGCCACCGCTTCAGCTGTGCGTCCACCACCACGGCGTCGCCGAGCCACGGCCTGGCGGAGTCGACGAGGCGGGCGACCGTCATTGACGGGTCGTCGTCCCACCACGTCTCCGAGAGATTCGAGCGCACGTGCAGCGTGAGCGCCGGCACTGCGCTCACCCCCTTGCGGGCATTGTCGGCCACAAAAGAAAACGTCGCGTCGGCGTCTTGCACCCCGCCGGGTTCGGGCACGGCGGACGGCGCGTCGAGCACGACGAGGAGAGCGAGCGTCCGCTCGTACGTGAGCTCGCGCAAGGCATCGGGGGCATCAAGCTCACCCGCGATCAGAAACGAGTACGCCTGCGGAACCGGGGTCGTGATCACCACGGCGTCGGCCTCGTACTCGATAGCGGCATCGTCGATGACGACCCACGAGTGGGAACGCTTCCGCAGCATGAACGCAAGCCGCCGGCACCGCACATCGAGCCCCCGCGCGAGGTGTCGAGGCACCGCGTTCATGCCTCCGATCGCCCGATAGCGCGGGAAGGGATCGGGGCGGCCCGCGAAACCTCGACACCACTCCGCTACGACCCCGTCGGCGATCCATGCGTCGACCATCGCCCGGAACTCGTCGGAACGGACCGTAAAAAACTGGGCGCCGTGGTCGACCGTGGCCGAGCCGATGCGCCGGGTCGCCATCCGCCCGCCGGGTGAAAGTCCACGCTCGAGCACGACCACGTCGTGCCCGGCGGACACCAGCGCGCGGGCGGCAGTGAGGCCGGCCAGTCCCGCACCCACGATCACGACCCGCATCAGGCGATGATGATGGCGCGCGTCAGGCGACGGTGCGAAGCGTCGGCCAC
Source organism: Acidimicrobiales bacterium (assembly GCA_040002995.1). Classification (GTDB taxonomy): domain Bacteria; phylum Actinomycetota; class Acidimicrobiia; order Acidimicrobiales; family Ilumatobacteraceae; genus JBDUDK01. The sequence continues at coordinate 2,888 of JBDUDK010000026.1, forward strand.
GCTCGCTCGGAACGGCCGAGGAACTCGAGCACGATGCGGTTGAACGTCGAGGCGTGCTCGACCGTGAGCCCGTGGGCCGCACCCGAGATGATCACGAGCTCCGCGCCCGGGATGCGGTCGGCGAGCTCTTCGGCATCACCGCGCGGGGTGAGGATGTCCTGATTGCCGGCGACCACGAGGGTGGGCACCGCGATGGTCGACAAGTCGCGCACGAGGCCTTCGTCGGCGGCGAGGATGGCGTTGACCTGGGCCGCGAACGCATGCGGCGGGCACTGCAGGGCGAGCGGCCCGAACAGCCCGAGCGCGGGAGCGAATCGGCGCAGAGAGCGTGGGCCGACGAGCCACCGCATGGCGTCGTTGCTCAGGGCGCGCATGCCCCGCCGTCGGGCCGTCTCGGCCCACTCCTCCAAGAGCTCCCTGCGCCACGGGTGGTTACGGCACGCGGTACAGACCAGGGTCAAGGAGCGCAGGCGGGCGGGGTGACGCACGGCGAGCACCTGGCTGATCGCTCCACCCATCGAGAGACCGACAACGTGGGCGGAGTCGATGCTCAGCGCGTCGAGAACGGCCACGGCATCGTCGGCCATATCGAGCAACGAGTAGTCGCCCGCGGGCTTGTCACTGCGGCCGACGCCCCGGTTGTCGAGCGCGATCGTGCAGTAGCGCGACGCGAACGCAAGGCGTTGCAGGGTCCAACCCGTGAGCTCTTGGCCCAAGCCGGCGATGAGCAGAACAGGAGGCGCGCCGCGACGACCCAGCACCTGAAAGTGCAGACGGGTGCCATCGTTCGCCCGGGCCATCGCCATACGTAGAACTCAAAGCTACCGCTCCTCGGCGGCTGGTCACTGAAGAAGTGCGTGTACGGCCGCCCGAACCTCGACGGCGAGAGTGCGAGGATCGACGGCGCGGATCGGCGCACCGACGGTGACCGACCACGAACGCCCGAGTTCGCGGCCCGCGACCGCGACGGGCAGCACCGGCACGTCGAGCGCGTGCGCGGGCGCGACTAGATGCAACGGCACGGGTCCGACCGACCCGGGCTGGCGCGCCACTCGGTCGCAGAACACCGCAACCATCTCGCCCGTTCGGAGCAGCGAGCCGATCTCGGCCGGGTGGGCCAAGACGCCGCCGAGCGGCCGCAGCGCCGACGCGATCGGTGCCAGCTCCTCGAGGCTCGCGAAACGGGTGTGCCGACCGGTGGCCGTGCGCATGGCGCGGGCCACGACGAGGGGTTCGGAGTATCCGAGCCGGCGGTTGGCCACGAGCAGCATCGGGCCCTCGAGAGGCAGGAATGTCGCGCCGGACACGGTGATCGCCCACCGCAACGCGAGCAGCGGATCGACCACGCGGACGACATCACGGTCGAGCCCCCACGCGTCGACCTCATGATCGCCGGCCAACCGGCGGCGGACCGCGTCGACGATCGCTGGCGCCCGCTTCATGCGGCCGCCCTCCCGGGCAGATGGGTCACGGTGGCCCACTCAAAGAGGTCCTTCACGACATCTTCGGTGCTGTAGCGCGGCTGCATCCGCAGCACGGCTCGGAGGGCATGCGTGTCGGCCGCCCGCCCACGCGTGAGCAACTCGTGGAGATGGTCGGGGAGCGGTGCGCCCGCCAGCGCGGTGATCGTTCGCGCCACCAGCCATCCCGGTCCGAAAACCGGTAGCGGCCATCGGCCACCGATTCGAATCGCCTTGAACGCGCTGACGACACCGGCGCCCGCGATATTCACGGCACCGTGATGGGTGGCCTCGAGCGCGGCGACCACCGCGCGGGCCGCGTCGTCGCGATGCAACAGCGAAAACGACGCATCGGAAACTGCGCTCATGGGCACGACGGGTAAACGCAGATACCGACCGAGTGGACTCGAGAAATGGGGGCCGACGAGTGGAGCGAAACGCAGCATCGTGACCGGCACGTCGGCGACCCTGCTCAGACTCCGTGCTGCGGACTCGACGGCGGCCAACGAGCGTCCGAACGCGGTGGTGGGGTCGGGTGCAATCGTTTCGTCGGGAGCCGAGGGGGCTCCGCGCCGCCGCCCGTACACCTCGAGGCCCGACCGCATGACCACGACCCGCAGCGACGCCGCGTCGGCGAGGGCACCGAACAGATCGGCGGTACCTACCTCTGTGTACTTGGCGGCCTGCGCGGGCCCGAACCGGGCGTCGGGTTCGTAGACGCCGAGATGCACGACCATGTGCGGATCGACCTCTCGCACGAGGGCACGCGTCCGCAACCGCTCGCCGGGCGTGATGCGGTGAAAGTGGGCGCGGCGCAAGCGCAGACGGGGCGGATCGACATCGAGCCCGACCACGTCTGCGACCCACGGCAGGGTCTCGAGCAACTGGCCCACATAGCTGCCGAGTTCGCCACCCATGCCGGAGATCAGGACACGAGCACCGGTCATCGTGCCGACGTTACCGACCTCACCACGCTAAGTGGTGGCTTTCCTGGCGCTTAGGTTTGATTGCGTTCGTAGATCAGGCGGAGACCGTGCAACGTGAGCCAGGGCTCATGGTGGGCGATCTTTCGGGAGTGGGGCGCAATCAGGTTCGCGAGTCCACCCGTCGCGACGACGCTGCTCGTTCCCAACTCGACTTCGAGTCGCTCGACGATGCCGTCGACCTGCGCGGCGAAGCCATAGATCGCTCCGGATTGGATCGATTCGGCGGTCGAACGTCCGACGACGTTGCGCGGCGCGATGAGTTCGACGCGGCGAAGGCCCGCGGCCTTCTCGAAAAGCGCGTCGAGGCTGATCTCGATGCCGGGCACGATGGCGCCGCCCAGGTACTCGCCTTTGTCGGATATCGCGTCGAACGTGGTGGCCGTGCCGAAGTCGACGACGACGGTGGGGCCGCCAAAGAGGTCGAACGCGCCGACGGCGTTCGCGATCCGGTCAGCGCCGACCTCCTTCGGATCGTCGTAGCGGATAGGCATCCCCGTGCGGATGCCCGGTCCCACCACCAACGCGGCGAAGCCGAAATATTTCATCGTCATTTCCCGCAACGCGGCAGTGACGCGCGGGACGACCGACGAGAGCGCCACGCCGCCGATGTCGTCCGCGAACGAGAACCCGTGAAACCCGAGAAACTCCTGAACGACGAGCGCATACTCGTCGCTCGTGCGCTCGGCGTTGGTCGAGATGCGCCAATGATCAACGAGCTCAGCCGAACCGACTCCGTAGAGGCCGATGAGCGTCTGGGTGTTGCCGACGTCGATCGCCAAGAGCACGCTTCGCCCGCTCAGCTCGTTACGTGGAGATCGAGGCCGAGATCGAACGCTGGGGCGGATTGCGTGATTGCGCTCGTGGAGATGAGATCGGCTCCGGCCGCGGCATAGCGCGGCGCCGTCTCCAACGTGATGCCGCCAGACACTTCAATCGGTACGAGGCCCTTCACTACCGCGACGCACTCCCGCACCTCTTCCGGGGTCATGTTGTCGCACATGATCAACGTCGCGCCGGCCGCGAGCGCCTCGATCACCTGCTCGAGACGATCACACTCGACCTCCACCGTGCGACCCGGCCAGCGCTCGCCCGCGCGGTGCACCGCTTGGGTGATGGTCAAACCCGCGAGGTAGTTGTCCTTGATGAGCACGAAGTCGGACAGGGAACCGCGATGGTTGACTCCCCCGCCGGCGCGCACCGCAGCCTTCTCGAGCGCGCGAAGACCCGGCAGTGTCTTTCGCGTATCCCATACGCGTGTCGCGGGATTGACCGCTGTGACGGCGTCGACGAAGCGACGCGTCAGCGTCGCCACGCCCGACAGGTGGCAGAGGAAGTTGAGGGCCGTGCGCTCCGCGGTGAGCACGGGTGCGAGCGGCCCGGTGACGGTGGCGATCACGTCACCCTTACCTATCCGCATGCCGTCGTCGACGTTCCACTGAACAGTGACGGCCGGCGAGACCTGACCGAACGCCTCGGTGGCACACGCGCTGCCGGCGAGCACGCCGTCGCCGCGGCTTCGGATCTCGGCCACCACCATCATCTGGTCGGGCACGAGCGCGGCCGTGAGATCACCGAGCGGACCCAGGTCCTCCGCCAGCGCCCGCGCGACGGCATCGTGCACGACCCCGGGCGGCACCGCGTGCATCAGCCGAGCCCGCGGGAATCCTGCTTGAGCGCCGTGTCGACCGACAGCGCGGAAGCCACCACCAACGACAGCAACGGTTGCGGGAGCTGCACGTGTAGCTGCACTACGTAATTGTCGGCCGTGGTGAACGCCGTGCGCAGAACACCTTCGAAAGTCTTTGTGATACGAGCGATCTCGGCGCCCGCGGCATCTTCGATGCGGAAGTTCCACGCTCGCCAGTTCTCCGCGTGGATCGATCCAAGCCGTTGCCCGCCGGCCTCGAGACCGAAGTGGATCTTGCCGACCATGTTCTCCTGCACGATTCGGCCGATCTCCGCGCCCGGGCCGTCGCTCACGACCACCGTCGATTTGAAGACCTTGGCCGGGCGGGTGATCTGCAACAGGACTCCGCCTGTCATGTCACGGACCTCGAGCCGGTGGGTCATGAACTGATCGAGCGACGAGAGGACCCGCATCACCTTCTTCACCGCACTCTGCCCGACCTCGGTCACGTAGCCGAGTTGCGTCCCATTGCGATCGAAGACCGCGTACTGGTTTGTGACCTCGATCAGCTTGGCTTTCTGGTTCACCACCAGCACGGGCTCCGTAAAGATCGTGCCGAGTCCTTGGCCGACGGCGTTGGTGTCGAGGCCGGCGCCGCGGAGGCCACCGCCCGCGACCTGCTCACGAATGCGCTCCGACGTGACGTTGTCGAACGCACCGGTGAGCGTGACGGCAGTGTCGGTGGGCGCCATATCGGTGGGCAGCACAGCCGACGAGATCGGATCGTGACCCGTGATCCCGTGGTCGGAGACGTGATCGGTCCAGGCGGAGCCGTCCCAATAGCGATGCTGATGGCGGCCCGTGGGATCCGCGAACCAGTTCGCGGGCGTGTTTGGGGGCGACGTCATGGCGCGAGGCTACGGCAGCGGGTCCGGCGCCTCGGGCACGCCACCGACCACGAACCGCACCCGCAGGCGCGGGTCGGTGAGCGGAAAATCGGTGCGGGTATGGGCTCCTCGGCTCTCGGCGCGCGCCAGCGCCATCGCCAAGATGGCGTGACCCACGGTCACGAGATTGCGCAACTCCTCGCGAGCGGGACCAGGAGGTTGCCCGTCGAGCGCGACTGCCACACCGGCGACGACCGCTTCCGTTTCGGCGAGCGAAGTCGCGGAACGCAGTACACCGGCTCCGGTCGTCATCGCCCGCTGGAGGCGTTCGCGCAGCGTGTCCAGATCGCCGCGGAAGGGTGTAGCCAACGGCAGCGGCGACACAATCATCGACCGTCCACCGATGACGGTGTCGGCGGAGTGTGCCGGTATGCCGAGCACGGCTCGCATGGCCCCGGTCGGGGTGGGGCCGTCGATGCCTGCGGCAATGGCTTCGATCACTCGCGGCCCGAACACCATGCCTTCCAGAAGAGAATTCGACGCGAGGCGGTTGGCGCCGTGCACCCCCGTGCACGCCACCTCCCCGGCGGCCCACAAACCCTGCAGCGTCGTGGCGCCGTGAAGATCGGTGACGACTCCACCACAGTGGTAGTGAGCCGCCGGCGCGATCGGCAACCAATCGGTAGCGGGCTCGAGTCCCGCGACTCGGAGGTCGGCCGCGATAGTGGGAAAGCGTTCATCGAACTGCTCCAGCCCGGTGGCGTCGAGCCACACGTGCTCGGCCCCCTGCTCGAGCAGCTTGGCCGTGATGGCGCGCGCCACGACGTCGCGCGGCGAGAGCTCGTCGACGAATCGCTCGCCGTTGAGGTCACGGATCAGCGCGCCATGGCCGCGCAGCGCCTCGGATAGCAACGGCCGCGGCATGCGAGGGCTTAGAAGAGCCGTCGGATGGAACTGCACGAACTCGACATCCGCGCACGCCACGCCGGCCCGGAGCGCCATGGCGAGACCGTCTCCGGTTGATTGCAACGGATTGGTGGTTGCCGCGAACAGTTGTCCGGCCCCGCCCGTGGCGAGCAGCACGTGGTGGGCATGGATCGCGTACAGGCGACCGTCGGGCGCGAGCGCGTGGACACCCCGGCAACGGCCCTCGGCGACGAGGAGATCGAGCGCGTACCAGCCCTCCCAGACCTCGTCGACGGTGGCGCGCACCTGGTCGACCAATGCCCGTTCGATCTCGGCGCCGGTGGCGACACCGCCGGCGTGCACGACGCGTGGGAGAGAGTGGCCGCCTTCACGCGCGAGTAGGAGACGTCCGTCGTGATCGCGATCGAACGCGGCGCCCATCGCGATCAGTTCGTTCACGCGCGACGGCCCCTCGTCGACAAGCACGCGCACAGCGTCGGCGTCACAAAGACCGGCGCCGGCCGCGAGCGTGTCGGCCAAATGCAGATCGGTGGAGTCGGGATCGCCACCGAGCACCGCCGCGACACCCCCCTGTGCCCATCGAGTGGCCGCCTGGTCGAGATTCGCCTTGGTGAGAACACCGACGCGCAGACCCATCTCGTCAGCCGCGCGCACCGCGGCCGACAGACCGGCCACCCCACTGCCCACCACCAGTAAATCGAGCACGTCGACGCGACGGCTCACGTCGACACGATCCCGATGTTGTCGATGAGGCGGGTGTTGCCGATCCGCGCCGCAACGAGCAAACGCACTGATCCCGAGAGCGGCGCGATCCGGCTGAGCGTCTGTGCGTCGGCCACTGTCGCGTAATCGATAGCCACTGAGCCGTCGAGATTTAGGTCGAGCCGCGCGCGCATCAACGCTTCGACTTCGTCGGGGTCGCGCTCGCCCTCCTCGATCGCGTGGCGGCCTGCTTCGAGCGCGCGATAGAGCACTGGCGCTTTGGCCCGTTCGGTCGGTGAGAGGTACGCGTTGCGACTCGAGAGGGCGACCCCGTCGGCTTCTCGCACCGTGGGCACACCAATTACACGAACGGGAAACGACAGGTCGGCAGCGAGGCGGCGGACGACACAGAGCTGCTGCCAATCCTTTTCGCCGAAGTACATGTTCGACGCCCCGGCGATATTAAAAAGCTTGGCCACCACAGTGGCGACGCCGTCGATGTGCCCCGGTCGGTGCGCGGCCTCGAGCACCTCACCGAGCGAGCCCTCGACGTGAACCGTCGTGATCACGGCCGTTGGGTACATCTCTTCCACGGTCGGCGCGAAGAGAAGGCGCACGCCCGCCGCCTCGGCCAGGTCGCGGTCGTGCCCGAACGGACGCGGGTAGCGCGCGAGATCATCGTTGGCGCCGAACTGCAGCGGATTCACGAAGAGCGACGCGGCGACGAAGTCGCACTCCGCCACCGCCTCCTTCATGAGCGTGCAGTGCCCCTCGTGCAACGCACCCATCGTCGGTACGAAGCCGATCCGCTCGCCTCGGGCACGGGCTGCGTCGAGGGACGCCCGCGTCTCGTCAATTGTCGGTGCGACCAACATCCGCGGACCTCTGCCTCAGAGCTCGACGGCCAATGTGATGAACGAGCGAGCGAGGGGTTCGAGCTGGCGGTTGGTGAGCTTCTCAGTGACGGCGATTGCCGATGGCGCGTCGGTAACGAGTCCCGACCATCGGATATACCCACCGACCACGCCGCCCAGGCGGTCACTCACCTCTTCGATGTGCATGATCACCTTGGTGCCGGCGACGAGGAGACCGCGCAGCTCCGGGTAGAGCGAGCCAAGAACTTCGCGCGGATCGTCGACCGGGCTGAACGGCCGGTGCAGGTACTTCACGCCGAGCTCGTCGTAGTTATGCAGGTTGTGCGGCGTCGGGATCAATGAGATGACGCAGCCGAAGCCCTGCTCGCGGATCCAGATGATCTCTTCCTGGCGCCGTACGCGTCGGTGATTGGCCGCGTAGCCACCCGGACGCTCGCAAATCGCGAGCTTGTCTTTGATCACCCACGAGAAGTTCCGGGGCTGAATGCCCTGAGCCCACTTACCCTTGAGGCGGGTCGCCATTCACCGCTCCTTGTTGAAGCCGGGGCCCAGTGTAGGTGCGCCCGACGCACCTGCGCTTAGGTGGCACCTTGCCAGACGCGAATATCCGACAGGTTGCGCCAGCGTTCGGCGGTGTCGAGTCCGTAGCCGACGACCCAGACGTTCGGTATGCGAAACCCGATCCAACGGATCCACGACAAGTCAGCCTCGGGCACTGTGTCTCGCGCCAACAACGCGCACACCTCGAGACTCGCGGGGTTGCGAGCCAGAAGGAGACCGCGGAGATACGCGAGTGTGAGGCCACTGTCGACGATGTCCTCGACGATCACGACATGACGGTCGGTGATGTCGACATCGAGATCCTTCACCAGCCGCACGGCGCCGGTCGATGTCGTCGACGCGCCGTAGCTCGACACGGCAATCACGTCGTACTCGACCGGTATCGGGATCGCGCGTGCGAGGTCCGTGAGGAATACGAATGCCCCCTTCAGCACGCCGACGAGAAGCAATCGCCTACCGGCGTAGACGCGGGCCAGCTCCTCGCCAAGTTCGTCAACTCGGTCACGAATGGCGTCTTTGCTGAGTACGAGAGCGCCGAGCTCGTGATGGTCCTCGAACGACACGAGCGCCGAGGGTAAGCCCGAGCCAGTGGTCAGCGCACGCTGAGTCGGTTGGCGCTCCGGCTGACGCGACGGCCACCGGTGATCTCGCAGGCGACCATTTCGCCTCTCGCCACCGCCAGCACTCGCTCGACGGCCGCGAGATCGGGCGGGTAACCGTCGACGGTCAGCCACCCCCTGACGGCCCGTCGGGCCAAGACGACGGGGGCGGCCGCCAACCCGACCGCGTCGTGGGGATCGATGGCATCGGCGAGAGCGTCTAGGAAGGCGACGTCGTCAACGGCCAACTGGGCGAGGCGAGCGAGCAGGACAGCGACGTCGCGGCCGGCGACATCGTCGAGGAGCGGCAGGATCTCGTGGCGTACGCGGTTGCGCACGAAGGCTGGGTCGTCGTTCGTCGGATCGGTCACGGGTTCGAGGCCGAGGTCCGCGCACAGGGCGCGGGTCTCGGAGCGCCGCAGACCGACGATGGGATGACGGCTCGTCCCGAGCACTCCGATGCCGTCGAGACCGGTCCCGCGCAACATGTTCACGAGCACCGTCTCGGCCCGGTCGTCGGCGGTGTGCCCGGTGAGGACGTCGGGCTCGAGCAGCGCGTACCGCGCCGCCCGGGCGCGGGCCTCGAGGTTGGGTCCGTGGGCCACCTCGGCCCGCACGCTGCGGAAAGCCGCCCCGAAACGGGCGGCCGCCGCCTCGACAACCTGGGCTTCCGCGCCAGAGCCGGCGCGCAGCCCGTGGTCGACATGCACGGCCGTAACCGCGCAACCCGCGCCACACGCGAGCACCAGAAGCGCAAGGGAGTCGGCACCACCCGACACCGCGCAGGTCACGGCGCGACCAGGCGGTGGGAACTCGCACCGAGCCAGCAACCCGGCGATTCGGGGTTCAGGCGACGGCGACACCGACCCGACGCAACCACAGCGCTGGCTCGCGGATCTCCTCCAACGTCGGGAGTTGTTCGGCGCCGTCCCAGCATCGGTCGACGGCACGAGGTCCGGCCGCCGCCTCGATGGCGTGGATGAAGCTCTCGCCCTGCTGGTACTGCGCCATCTTGGCTTCGAGTCCGAGCAGTCGCTGCAGGACCCTCGTGGGAGTTGGTGCCGACTTCCGTCGCTCTCCGAGCACACGGGCGAAGCGACCCGCGCTGGGAACGAGATCGCCACCTGCCCTCGACATCGTCACGTCGCCGTGGCCCTCGAGCAGCGACATCAGGCCGCCGATACGGCCCAAGACCTCGCGCTGCGCCGGCGTGGCCAGCACCGCGGCGAGGCCCCCATCGGCGAGGGCGTCACGACCGGCGCGCAGCGAGCCGATCACCCCCTTCAGACGGGCCGCCAGCACCTGCGGATCGACATCGAACGACTCAACCAACTCGCTCACAAGAGACAAGTAGTAGGTGCGGAGCCAGGGGACCCCCGTGAACTGGGCGCGGTGGGTGACCTCGTGCAGGGCGAGCCACAAGCGAAACTCCCTCGGGGGGAACCCGAAGCGGCGCTCGAGGGCGGTCACATTGGGGCCCACGTAGTAGACGATGTCCTGATCGTGGGCGTTGTCGTCGTCGACGACGAGCAGGTCGTACTGGCCGAGCACCCGGCCCGACATCCACCCCAGCAGCGTGCCGACCTCGACGCCGGTGATGGCCCGGGCCACCCCGAGGGGTTTGCCTCTCGCGCCCCGCGCCTCTAATTGGCCGGCCACTTTGTCGGTGAGGGGCCGCAGCAGGCGCTCGAACGACGTGAGGTTCGCCCGGATCCAACCGGGCCGATCGACGACGCGGGCACGCGCCGGCCCGACCAGCGACCGCAGCCCCGTCTCCACCGCCACCAGGTCTTCGGCCTGGGTCGTGAACTCGTCGAGGTCGGAGGTCAGCCCCGAGCCCGCCGGGTAGGCGGCCGGATGCCGGGCCGCCAGGCGGGTGGCGACGCGCTCGGCGAGCGCCCAGTCGATGGGGCCTTGAGTCAAGGGCTCAGCCCTTCCGGCGCTTGGGGTATTGGGGCGCCTGCACCCGCACGACGTACCCGACGATCACCGCCAGCAGGAGCAGCCCCGTCGCCAGCAATAAGACCAGCCCGATCCAGTAGTGCCAGACGGGGGCGGCGGCGAGGATCGCAGCGAGCATCTGAGGATCGTAGCCAGCCCTTGTCCCGGGGCCCCAGCACCCGGCCAACTACGGTCGCCGCCATGGGTTGGGGGGCGCACGGTCACGGGCCGCGGGTTTGGCGCGTGGTGATTCGGGCCCTGGGCGTCGACCCGCGGGAGCGCGCCCTACTCGACGATGCCCGAGCCCTCGGCATAACGGGCGTCGACGCCATCCGTCGCGCCGACCTCGTTTTTATACGCGGCGACCTAGACGATCGGGTCCGTGCCCGCCTCCTCGACGAACTGTTGGTCGATTCACTCCTTCAGTCCGCCGTCATCGACGACGCCCCGGCTCCCGAGAGGGGCGTACGTATCGTCGAGACGGCGTTACACGCGGGCGTCACCGATCCCGTTGCCGCCGAAATCATGCGCGCCGCTGCGCTCCTCGACATCAAGCTCGACGGCGCGGCCACGGGACGGCGCTACGATATTGAGGGCAGCGCGCTTTCCAACGGGGCGATGAACCGTCTCGCACGCCGCCTCCTCGCCAACCCCGTCGTCGAACATTGGTCGCTTGGCGAGGTCACTCCGTCGTTCGCCGACGGCTCCGACGCGAATGCCCCGGTCGACATCGTGGCCATCCGCGATCTCGAGGGGTCCGGACTGAGGAAGCTGAACCGGGAGCGCGGTCTCGCACTCGATCTCGAAGAATTGCGCACGATTCAACGCTGGTTCACGAGCGCCGGGCGCGACCCAACCGATGTCGAGCTCGAGACCCTCGCGCAGACGTGGAGTGAGCACTGTGCCCACAAGACCTTCCGTGCCGAGATCACTCTCGACGGCGGCGAACGGGTCGACACTCTGCTCGACCAGCTTCGCGCGGCCACCGCGTCGATCGGGGCCCCTTGGGTGCGTTCGGCGTTCGTCGGCAACGCCGGCATCGTCGACTTCGACGGTGATCTCATTGCCGTCAAAGCCGAGACGCACAACCATCCGTCGGCGGTCGAGCCGTTCGGCGGCGCGAACACCGGCGTCGGCGGGGTCATACGCGACGTGCTCGGCGTGTTCGCTCGTCCGATCGCGACCACCGACGTGTTGTGCTTCGGGCCTGCCGATCTCGATCCCGCCGCGCTGCCTGAAGGCGTGCTGCATCCTCGTAGGGTCCGTTCGGGCGTGGTGGCCGGCGTGGCCGATTACGGAAACAAGATCGGTCTGCCAACGGTCGCGGGCGCCGTCCTTTATGACCCGGGCTTCACCGCGAACCCTCTCGTGTTCTGCGGGTGCATCGGCCGGCTCCCCACCGACCGCGCCGACACGAACCAGCCTCATGTCGGCGACCGGATCGTGGTGATCGGCGGCCGCACCGGCCGAGACGGCATACACGGGGCCACCTTCTCTTCGATGGCGATGGATGCCACGACCGGCGACATCGCCGGCGCATCCGTACAGATCGGAGACCCGATCGTCGAGAAGCTGCTGATCGAATTGCTCACCGACGCCGGCCATCTCGCGACGGCTATCACCGATTGCGGCGCGGGTGGTCTGTCGTCGGCGGTCGGCGAAATGGCCGCTGGCATCGGAGCCGACGTGGAACTCGCGCTGGTGCCGCTGAAATATCAGGGCCTCGCGCCGTGGGAGATCTGGCTGTCCGAAGCCCAAGAGCGCATGGTGCTCTCGGTGCCCGACGTCGGCCCGCTCGCGGAGCTGTGCGCCCGACGGGGTGTGGAGTGGTCCGACATCGGCTCGTTCACGGGCGATGGCCGCCTCATCGTCCGCCACCGCGGACACGTCGTCGCCGACCTCGACATCGACTTCCTTCACGACGGACGCCCCCAGCGCCATCTCACGGGCGAGCGCCAGCGCCCTTCCACGAATGAGCTGACGCGGCCCCTGCCGTCGGACGCGAACTCGGTGCTGCTTGCTCTCCTCTCACACCCGAACATCGCGTCGAAGGCGCGCATCATCCGGCGCTACGACCACGAGATTCTCGGCTCGTCGGTTGTGCGCCCGCTCACGGGCGCCCGCGCCGACGGTCCCGGCGACGGCGTCGTTCTCGCTGAGCCTCGATCAAAGTCCGGCATTGCCATCGGCATCGGCGTGAACGCGTGGTACGGCGAACATGACGCGGCGCGTATGGCCGAAGCCGTCGTCGACGAAGCCATCCGCAACGCGGTCGTCGCCGGCGCCGACCCCGACCGCATCGCGTTGCTCGACAACTTCTCGTGGGGTGACCCCACTCGGCCGGCCACCCTCGGGAGCCTGGTGGCCGCGGTCGAGGGTTGCGCCCGCGCCGCGATCACCCACGGCGCACCGTTTGTGTCGGGCAAGGACTCGCTCAACAACGAGTACCTCGGATTCGATGGTGAGCGTCACGCCGTGCCGCCCACGCTCGTGATCACGGCTGTCGGCCATGTGCCCGACGCGAGCGCGGTGTCGTCACCCGACATAAAGGCGGCTGGTGACCGGCTGTACCTGTTGGGCCGCAGTCTCGCGGAGTTCGCGGGAAGTCATTTTGATCTTGTCGCCGGCACGGATACCGGTGCGGGATGCGTGCCGGCCGCTGATCCCGACGCGCCCACCCGCTATCGCCAACTGCACCGCGCGCTCCGGTCGGGACTCGTGCGCGCCGCCCACGACGCGAGCGAAGGCGGTCTCGCGGTGACCTTGAGCGAGATGGCGATCGGCGGCCTCCTCGGTGTCGAGGTGTACCTCGACACCATCGCCTCCGACTACGCCACCGCGCTGTTCTCGGAGTCGGCGGGCCGCGTCGTTGTCGAGGTGGCGTCGGAGGATGCCCAGGCGTTCGTCTCGATGATGGAAGGACACGCCGTCGAGATCGGACGCGTCACGACGGCGCCCCGCATCGTGATGCACCCCGTCATCGACGTCGATCTCGACGCGGCGCGTGCGGCCTTCATCGGAGACGACGCATGAGACCGCCCGCGGTCGTGCTCTCGGCACCAGGCACCAACCGCGACCTCGACGCGGTGTTTGCGCTCGAACGGGCGGGAGCCGACCCGCGTGTCCAGACGATCGCCGATGTTCGTCTCTCCCGACGCGTCCTGCGGGAAGCGGCGATCGTGGTCGTCGCCGGAGGTTTCAGCTACGCCGACGCCCTCGGGTCCGGCCGGCTGTTCGCGCTCGACATAACGACGTTTCTGGCCGATGAGCTGCGTCTCCTACGCGACGCGGGGCGCTTGATTCTGGGCATCTGCAACGGCTTCCAGACGCTCGTTCAGGCGGGCCTTCTTCCCGGTGACGGCGTACGGGCCGCCTTGGGACCGAATGCCAGCGGGCAGTTCGAATGCCGGTGGGTCACCCTGACGGCCGGGCCATCGGCGTGTCTCTGGACGGCAGGACTCACCGAGCCGATCATGGCGCCCGTAGCCCACGGCGAAGGCCGGTTCGTGGCCGACGACACCACCGTGCGGGAACTGGTGGCCACTAACCAGATCGCCCTTACCTACGCCACGTCCGAGGGCGTGTCCGCTGAAGGAAAGTACCCCGCCAACCCCAACGGATCGGTGGCCGACATCGCCGGCGTCTGCGATGCCACCGGCACGATCCTCGGCCTGATGCCCCACCCGGAGAACCACGTGATCAACCGCCAACACCCCGGCTTCCTTCGCGGCCAGCGCCACGGCCTGGCCCTCGCACTGTTCACCAACGCGATCAGCCAGGTTGGGGCGACGGTATGAGCGCCACCGCACCGACGAGCGACGCGTTCACCGACATCGAGCTCCCCCTCGACGACCGCCGAGTCGGCAAGGTCCGCGTGTCGTACGCGCTCGCCGATCGACGACGTTTGTTCATCACCACCGACCGCTTGTCAGCGTTTGATCGCATCGTCGCCGCAGTCCCCTACAAGGGCCAGGTCCTGAACCAACTCGCGTGGTTTTGGTTTGCCACCACCCGTGACATCATCGCCAACCACGCCCTCTCCCAGCCCGACCCCAACGCGCTCGTCGCGGTGGCGGCGACACCGCTGTCGGTCGAGGTCGTCGTACGAGGCCACATCACTGGCGTCACCTCGACCTCGCTCTGGCGCCAGTACGAGCAAGGGGCCCGCACGATCTACGGCTACGAATTCCCCGACGGGCTGGCCAAGAACACCGAGCTGCCTACACCGATCATCACGCCCACCACGAAGGCCGAGATGGGAGCCCACGACGAACCGCTCACGTGCGCGGAAGTAACCGAGCAGGGCCTGGTGGAGCCGAGGCTCTGGAATCGCGTACAGGAGGCGGCGCTGGCAGTCTTTTCACGAGGCCGTGATGTCGCGGCGCGGGCGGGACTGATCCTCGCCGATACGAAGTACGAGTTCGGGCTTGGCCCGGACGGTGAACTGCTCCTCATCGACGAGGTCCATACGCCTGATTCGTCACGGTTCTGGGAGGCCGGGTCCTACGACCAACGCCTAGCCGCGGGCGACGAGCCCGAGAGCCTCGACAAAGAGATCGTCCGACGCGCCTACGCGGCCACCGGGTACCGAGGCGAAGGTGAGCCGCCGGTGCTCGAGTCGAGCGTCTGGAGCGACACGAGCGACCGTTACATCAGGGCTTACGAACGCATCACCGGCACCACGTTCGAGCGAGGGAGCTATCCGGTGGGCCCGCGGCTCGTAGCGAACCTCATGAATCTCCCATGAGGACAGGCGTCCTCGTCATCGTGATGGGGTCGGCGTCCGACGGCCCGCACGCCGACGCCATCGCCGAGGCGGCCGGCAGATTGGGTCTCGACACCGTGCTTCGAGTCGCTTCGGCCCATCGCACCCCCGAGCACGCGCTCGAGATCGCGCGTCAGTACGAATCCGACCCGAGGCCGGTCGTGTTCGTGACGGTGGCCGGGCGCTCGAATGCCCTGTCCGGGTTCTTCGACCCTCAGGTCACCTCGCCGGTGATCGCGTGCCCGCCGCCGTCAGACGCCTTTGGAGGCGCCGATGTGTGGTCGAGCCTGCGCATGCCCTCCGGCGTAGCTCCGCTGGTCGTTCTCGAGCCCGCCAATGCCGCGCTCGCCGCGGCCAAGATGCTCGGCCTCGCCGATCCGGCGGCGCGCGAGGCCGTCCTCACCCACCAACGCGCCGCGGCCCGTCGCGTGCTCGATGCCGACCAGGAGCGTCTTGATGGCTGAAAACCTCCACGAAGAATGCGGTGTGATCGGTGTGTCGACACCCGACGGTGACGACATCGCACAACTCGCGTTCTTCGGGTTGTTCGCGCTGCAACACCGTGGGCAGGAAGGCGCGGGCATCGCCGTCAGCGACGGAGTGCGCGCCCGCCTCCACAAAGACGTTGGCCTTGTCACCCAGGTGTTCACGCCGGAGCGACTCGCCCCGCTCACCGGCTACCACGCAATCGGCCACACCCGGTACTCGACCACCGGCGGGTCGACGATGCGCAACACGCAACCGTTCATGGTCGAGACGATGCACGGCCCGCTCGCGATCGGCCACAACGGCGACATCATCAACTCATCGGAGCTGCGCCAGGAACTGTTGGCGCGCGGTTTCGGTCTTACGGCGAGCTCCGACACCGAGGTCCTCACGCTGATGCTCGCCGCTGCCGGTGGCACGACGTGGGAGGACCGCCTCGCCCGCACCATGCCGGCGTGGCAGGGGGCCTACTCGATAGTGATCCTCACCGCCGACCGGGTGATGGGAGCGCGCGACCCCTGGGGCTTCCGCCCGCTATCGGTGGGCCGGCTTCCGCAGGGCGGATGGGCGCTGGCGTCAGAGACCTGTGCGTTGCGCACGCTCGGCTGTGTCGACATCTCCGAGGTGGCACCCGGCGAGATCGTGACGCTTCAGGGTTCCGAGATCCGGCGCCGCCACGCCCTCCTTCCCGCCGCGGTTCCGGCCCGGTGCACGTTCGAGTTCATCTACTTCTCGCGGCCCGACTCCGAGTGGGGGGAGATGAACGTGCACGAGGTGCGCCAGCGCCTCGGCGAGGAGCTCGCACGCGAGTCGATGGTCGACGCGGATGTGGTCATCCCCGTACCCGACTCCTCGATTCCTGCCGCCATCGGTTACGCGCGTGTCAGCGGCTTCCCGTACAACGACGGCTTCATCAAGAACCGCTACATCGGGCGCACGTTCATCGAACCCAGTCAGCATCTTCGCCGCCAAGGTGTGGCGCTGAAGTTCAACGCGCTGACAGAGAACATCGCCGGGCGCCGCGTCGTGGTTATCGACGACTCGCTCGTCCGGGGCACCACCGCCGGTCCGCTCGTCAACCTCGTGCGCGAGGCAGGCGCGCGCGAGGTGCACATGCGCATCACCTGCCCGCCCATCGTGCATCCCTGCCACATGGGCGTCGACATGGGTACCTACGAGGAGCTCATCGCATCGACGCTGTCGCTCGCCGAGCTCACGAAACATATCGGAGCCGACTCACTGCAGTTCTTGTCGCTCGAAGGGATGATGAAGGCGTTGCAGGCGGGCGACGGATTCTGCAACGCGTGTTTCACCGGCGACTACCCAATCGAGATTGGAAACCGCGCCACGAAGCTGTCGTTCGAGGGCGTTCTCGGGTGAGTCGGCGCGTCCTGGTTGTGGGGTCCGGTGGGCGGGAGCACGCGCTCGCCTGGTCGGCACGCAAGTCGCCGCTGGTCGAAGAGGTGTTCACCGCCCCCGGCAACGCGGGTACGCCCCATGCGGTCGGAATTGCGGCCGACGACGTGAGCGGGCTGATCGACCTGTGCGAGCACGAGCGCATCGACCTCGTGCTCATCGGTCCCGAGGTCTCCCTCGCCGCCGGACTCGTCGATGCGCTCAACGTTGCGGGCATCGCCGCGTTCGGGCCCACGCGGGCCGCGGCCGAACTCGAGTGGTCGAAGAGCTTCACCCGGCGTTTCTGCGAACGCCATGCCATCCCATCGCCAATGTTCGCCGCGTTCACCACGGCTCAGCCGGCGATCGAATGGATCGACGCGTTCGGCCGTGCCGTCGTCGTCAAGGCCGCGGGTCTCGCCGCCGGCAAGGGCGTCATCGTGCCCGAGGGTCGCACCGCCACCGTCGACGCCGTGCGCACGCTCGTCGCGAGTGGCGAGATCGTCGTCGAGGAACGCCTCGACGGCGAGGAGGTCTCGCTCATGGCCTTCAGCGACGGCCGGACGGTCATCGCCATGCCGCCGGCGCAGGACCACAAGCGCATCGGCGAGGGCGACACCGGGCCCAACACCGGAGGGATGGGCGCGTACGCGCCAACCCCGGCCTGTCCGTCCGAGTTGGTGAAGCAACTCGTCGTCGACATCTTGCAACCGACGATCGACGCGATGCGCGCGGAGGGCCGTCCGTACGTGGGCGTGCTTTACGCCGGGTTGATGCTCACGGCGAACGGGCCCAAGGTCCTCGAGTTCAACTGCCGGTTCGGCGATCCTGAGGCCCAGGCGATCCTGCCGCTCTTGCAGACCGATCTTATCGACGTGGTAGATGCGTGCCTGCGCGGTCGCCTCAACCACATCGACATTGTCTGGCGCGACGAGATCGCCTGCGCGGTAGTGGCCGCCGCCCCCGGCTACCCGGACTCGCCCGCCGTGGGGGCGACCATCCGAGGGCTTAGTGATGAGGAGCGCCCGGCGACGCTGCTCTTCCACGGCGCGACGAGGGCGCAAGGCACCGATGTCGTGACGTCGGGCGGGCGGGTTCTCTCGTGCGTAGGAGTCGCCACCGACCTTGTCGACGCCCGCGCCCGCGCGTACCGCCTGCTGAACACCATCGAGTTCCCCGGCAAGCAGGTGCGCCGCGACATCGGCTGGCGTGCGCTCGCCCGCACCACCGGCGGCTACGTCGGCGCGGGCGTCGACATCGATGCGGGCAACCGCGCCGTCTCCCTTATGACGGCGGCCGTCGAAGGCACACACGGCCCGGCTGTGCTCCGCGGCATCGGGGCCTTCGGTGGGGTGTTCGACATGGCGGCCTTGTCGTCGTATCAGGAGCCCGTGCTCGTTGCCTCTACCGACGGCGTCGGCACGAAGGTGATGGTGGCCACGGAGGCGGGCCGACCCGGCGGCGTCGGCGCCGACATCGTGAACCATTGCGTCAACGACGTACTCGTGCAGCGAGCCCGTCCGTTGTTCTTCCTCGACTACATCGCGAGCGCCCGCCTCGATCCCGATCACGTCGCCGCGATCGTCATCTCGATGGCCGGCGCGTGCCGCGCTGCGGGATGCGCGCTCCTCGGCGGCGAAACCGCCGAGATGCCCGGCGTCTACCACGAGGGCCATTTCGACATCGCCGGCACACTCGTCGGCGTAGCCGAGAAGCAGCGACTCCTTCCCCGCGACGACATCCGGGCCGGCGATGTTCTCGTCGGTCTCGCGTCGAACGGTGCTCACACCAACGGCTACTCACTGTTGCGACGGGTGTTCGCCGGCCTTCCCCTCGACGCGCAACCGGCTCCCCTCGAGCGCCCTCTCGGCGACACGCTGCTCGAACCGCATCGCTCCTACCTTCCCGTGCTGGCCAACCTCCTCGATACCGAGCTGGTGAAGGCCTTGGTTCACATCACCGGCGGCGGACTGCCGGAAAACCTTCCTCGCGTGCTCCCGGCCGGTTGCGGTGCCGTTATCCATGTGGGCTCGTGGCCGGTGCCCCCGCTCTTCCGGCTCGTCACCGCCGTGAGCGCGCTGAGCATCGAAGAGCTCCACCGCACGCTGAACATGGGCGTCGGCATGGTGGTCGTCTGCGCCGCAGGCGACATCGATGCAGTACAAGAGCTCATCGACGAAGCGACATGGGTGATCGGCGAGATAACCGAACAGCCGGGCGTGGTGCTCGCGTGAGCGCGCGGATCGTGGTCCTGGCGTCGGGTCACGGCACGAACCTGCAAGCGATCATCGACGCGTGTGCTGCGGGAGAGATTGATGGCTCGGTCGCAGCGGTTGTCACCGACCGGTCGGAGGCGTTCGCCCTTGAACGAGCCGCGGCCGTGGGCATCGCCGCGGTCGCGTTGACCCGGTCGCCCGAGGAGAAGCGCGCTGACTACGACGCTCGTCTCGCCGCGGTCGTCGCCGGCCATGCGCCCGATTGGGTGGTGCTAGCCGGTTGGATGCGCATCCTCACGACCACGTTCCTCGGCCGCTTCCCCGAGCGCGTCATGAACCTGCACCCCGCGCTGCCCGGAGCGTTTCCCGGTACCAAGGCGATCGAGCGGGCATTCGCCGCCCATGAACAAGACGATCTCGACACAACGGGCGTGATGGTGCACCTCGTACCCGACGAGGGCGTCGACAGTGGTCCTGTGCTGGCGACCGCCGTCGTACCTATCGAGCCCGATGACACCATCGACTCCCTCACGGACCGCGTCCACTTCACTGAGCACCGCCTGCTCGTCGAGACGCTGGCCCATCTGTGCGCCCAGGAGGTCAGCGCGTGAACCCCAACGACACTTTCTTCGATCGATTCGAGGCCCTTACGTTCGATGACGTCGTCATCGTCCCGGGCTACACAGAAGTGCTGCCCGACGCCACCGACACGGCGGCACGGTTCGCGGCCGACATCACCCTCGCGATACCGCTGGTGTCGGCGGCAATGGACAAGGTCACTGAGGCCCGCATGGCGATCGCCATGGCACGCGAGGGTGGCATCGGCGTCATTCACCGCAATCTGTCGCCCCGCGATCAAGCGTCGGAGGTGCTGCGGGTGAAGCGCGCCCAGTCGGGCATGATCACCGATCCCGTCACGCTCGGCCCCGAGGCGACCCTCGCGGATGCCGAGGCCATCATGAGTCGCTTCCACATTTCCGGCGTGCCAATCGTCGATCCCGACGGCCGTCTGGTGGGCATCCTCACCAATCGCGACGTGCGCTTCTCCGAGCCCGGCGACGAGCGCCGACCCGTCACCGATTTCATGACGCACGAGCCGCTCGTGACGGCCGGCGTCGGCACCACGCTCGACCAAGCCAAGGCCATTCTTCAGAAGCACCGCATCGAAAAGCTGCCGCTCCTCGACGCCGACGGCCGCGTCCGTGGTCTCATCACGGTCAAAGACATCTTGAAGGGCACCGAGTACCCGAACGCCTCGCGCGACTCTCAGGGCCGCCTGCGGGTCGCCGGCGCGGTCGGCGTCGGCGACGATCTGGAGGACCGAACCGCCGGACTCGTGAGCGCGGGGGTCGATGCCATCGTGATCGACACTGCCCACGGGCACTCCGCCGGTGTCATCAAAGCCATCGAGCGCATCAAGGGCAACTGGCCAACGCTTCCGGTTGTCGCGGGAAATGTCGTCACCGAAGACGGCGTCGAGGCCCTCGCCGTCGCGGGCGCCGATGCCATCAAGGTCGGGGTCGGTGCCGGCTCGATCTGCACGACACGCGTCATCTCGGGCGCGGGCATGCCCCAGCTTTCGGCTGTGTGGTTCACGACCCGTGCGGCCGCCCGACGCGACATCCCCGTCATCGCCGACGGTGGCATCACCTATTCGGGCGACATCGTGAAAGCCATCGCCGCCGGCGCCGATACGGTCATGTTGGGATCGCTCTTGGCCGGCACCGACGAGGCGCCCGGCGAGCTTGAGCTCTTCGAAGGGCGCCGTTACAAGAGCTATAGGGGCATGGGCTCGCTCGGTGCCATGCAGGGTTACGGCGCCGACCGCTATGCGAGCGGACAGGCCCCCGACGGCGCGCCGGGCACAGGGACGCGAAAGCTCGTGCCCGAAGGCGTCGAGGGACGCGTTGCGTATGCGGGGCGGGTGGGCGATGTCGTCCAGCAACTCGTCGGTGGGTTGCGCTCCGGCATGGGCTACGCCGGCGCGGCCGATCTCGGCAAGCTTCGTTCCGACGCCCGGTTCATGCGCATCACGATGGCCGGACGCGAGGAGAGCCATCCTCACGACGTGGCCATCACCAAGGAAGCGCCGAACTACCAGCGCGGCTGAACTACAGACGGAACGAGGGGCCGCTTCCGAGGTCGGGGGGCGGCATCGCGAACGGCGAAAAACCCGGCTCCGGTTCGAGCGTCCCGAAGCAGTTGCGGATGCGATCGGCGAGACCCGGAGGCAGTTCCTCTTGACACCGGCGGGCGATCACGTTGCGCAGCTCCGCGTGGAAGTCGAGAGCTTCGTAACACTCGGGGCAACCCTCCAGATGCGCGGCGATCTCGGTGCGGACGTTGAGCGTGACCTCGCCATCGAGATAGGCGAAGAGCTCGCGTACGACGTCGTTGCAGTCAGGCATGGGTGGTTTGCTCCGATTCAGGGAGGAGACGCCGCTCGACGGCGAATTCGAACAAATGCTTCTGCATCGCCTTGCGACCCCGATGCAGACGGCTCATGACCGTGCCGATGGGCACGTCGAGAATTTCGGCTATCTCTTTGTAGGAGAAGCCTTCGACGTCGGCCAGAAGCACCGCGAGGCGGTACGCCTCCGGTAGGGCTTCCAGGGCGCCTTTGACCTCGTCGTCGGTGAACCAGTCGAGCAATTCGTCTTCGGCGCTGCGACCGACGCGGGCCGCTTCGAGCCCGCTGAGGTGGCGGTAAAGGTAAAGATCCTCGACATCATCGAGGTCGTCTTCTTGAGGACGGCGTTGCTTGGCCCGGTAGATGTTGATGTACGCGTTAGTCATGATGCGGTAAAGCCAGGCCTTGAGGTTGGTGCCCTCCTCGAAACCCGCGTAGCCGCGATAGGCGCGGAGGTAGGTCTCCTGCACGAGATCCTCGGCGTCGGATCGATTGCGCGTGAGGCGCATGGCCGCCGAATAGAGCGACGGCATGAACTCCATTGCATCGTCGACGAAGCGCTGACGATCGGCCATGATTTGGCCAGGCTACCGGCCGGCTAGCGCAATGCCGCCAGAACCCACTGACCTTTGCCCTTCTGTTTCGCGGTGTACATCGCGGCATCGGCGGCACGCACCAGCGACTGAGCATCGACGGTCTCGTCGTGGGCCAAAGCGACGCCGACGCTCGCGCCGATCTGGAGATGATGGCCTTCGATGTCGAATGGGCGGCGCAGGCTGGAAACGAGACGGCCGGCGATTTTCGCGGCAACCAACTCGTCGTCGACCCCTTGGCAGAGCACCGTGAACTCGTCGCCGCCATGGCGCGCGACCACGTCAGACGGCCGCACGCACATCCGAATCCTCTCGCCCACGGCCACGAGCACCGCGTCGCCGACGTCATGTCCCGCGGTGTCGTTGACCGACTTGAAACCGTCGAGATCGATGAAGAACGTCGCCAGCAGACCGGGGTTGACGGCGAGGTCGGCGACGGCCTCGGTGAGCTGTTGTATGAAGTGGCGGCGGTTGGGAAGGTCGGTCAGCGCATCGTGGTTGGCCTGCCGCTCGAGCAGTTCCTGATTGCGCTTTCGCTCGCGGACGTCGCGCACCGCGGCCTGGATCTCGAGCAGCCGTCCCGTGCGCTCGTCGAAGACGCCCTGGAACGAGGCCTCCGACCAGATCGAAGTGCCGTCCGCGGCTCGGAGTCGAAGCTCGACGCGCTCGGGCACCGCTCTCGACGTGAGGACTTCTCCGCACCGCATCAGGAGCTCATGGTCATCGCGTTCGACGTAGCGAAGCAGGTGAGTGCCGACGAGGTCCTCCGCGACGTACCCAAGGAGAGAGCGCACCACCGGCGAGACATAGCGCAGGTAGCCGTCGACGTCGATGCGGGCGATGAGATCGCTCGAGTTGAGGGCCAACAGACGGAAGCGCTCCTCGCTCTGGCGAAGTTCGTCCGACCGGCGCCGCAGCTCGAGCGCGTTCGTGAAGAGCTCCGCGACAATGCGCAGGAGGATGACCTGATCCTCGTCGAGGGCCTGCGCACGAGACGTCGACTCGAACACCAACACACCGGCCAGGTTCGTGAGGGTGCGCATGGGCAGCAACATCGCGGCGCGTACACCCCGAGCAGCCAGGACCACGAGTTCGTCCGGTCGGGGCGACTCGGTGCTTTCATCGATCAGTACGAGTTCGTTGTGGGCCAGGCGCAGCAGCCAGCGCGCGGTCACGGTCGACGGCGCGCGCTCGAGAACCGATGGCTCGACATCGTCGGGGCTCAGCGTCCAGCGGTTGGGAGCATGAAGGCGACCGGTGGCCGGATCGATGCGGATCACGAACGCGCGGTCGACATTGAGGAAATTCCCGATCTTGCGCAGCGTCTCATCGATCTTCGCGTCGACCTGCTCAGTACCAAGTTCGAGGAACCCACTCGACGCGTTGAGAATCAACTTTTCGAGTTCGACCCGGTTGGCCAGTCTCAACTCCGCCCGTTTGCGCGCGTCGACGTCGCGGATGGTGCCCTGCGCTTCGATCCGTTCCCCGGTAACCGGATCGAAGCGCTGCATCCAGCTCGACTCCACCCACAATGTCGTGCCGTTTCGCCGAGTCACCCGGTGCTCGTGCATCTCGTGCGCGCTCTGCCGCAAGTGGAGAGAATGCGCTTCTTCGACGGGAACGAACTCGCTCCAATGATGGCCGATCATGTCCGCCGGCTCGTACCCGAAGAGGCGCACCGCGGCCGGTGATGCGTAGCTGATGAATCCGCCGGGCAGGAGCACCATGATCGTATCGGTCGACTGATTCGCGAGTTGGCGGTGACGTCGCTCGCTCTCGCTGAGCGCCGTGTTCCGTCGCTTGGCTGCCAGCACGCCGCCGATCGTGCCGGCGAGGACACCGGCGACAGCACCGGTATCCGACCAACCACGCGTCGATCGAGACGAGTCGAACACCAGGCAGCCGATTCGGTCGTCTCCCAACGAGAAGGGGATCGCGTAGCTCGCCCTGATTCCTCGAGCCGAAAAGTACCGGCGCTCGCCCGCCCACTCTGCCGGAAGCTCATCAACATCGGGGATGTCGACCGGCACGAAATGCTCGAACAGCGCGGCGTTGTAGTGGGGCAGCGCCGAGCTGAGCAGCTCCATGACCGATGGCTCCCGGTCGGTCAGCTCCTCGCTGCGCCACTCGTGCGTGAGCAGTGTCATCGCGCCGTCGGCGCTGAACTCCACCGTGACCACGCGGTCGAGGTCGAACGCGCGGCCGACCGCGGCGAGAGCGGACACGATGGCAGTGTCAATCGTCTCGAGCGGGGTGCGAACGAGTTCCTCGCAGACCCGTAAGAGCAGCTCGGCGAGATCGGCCCGAGCACGCTCTTGCTTCCACCGATCGCGCATGGGTGTCTATCGGCGCTCACCCGCCACCGCTGAGCAGAATCGGCGCCGCTACGGTCACCGACGATGACCAACTCGGGCCCGGCCGCCCCCACTCCCCTCGAGCTCCTCGGCGTACTGGCCAGTCAGGACGTCGCGATCACGCCGTCGCTACGCCATCTCGAGTTCTACTGCCCAGGCGGCCTGCTCACGATGCTGTGGCACGGCGAGCCCGACGCCAGAGGCGCCGTGATCGCGCTCGGCGGGGCGATGGGCGGCCTTCTCGGGCCCGCGGGCGGTCTTTACCACGACCTCGGCGTAGAGCTCGCGGCCACCCTTGGCCTCGGCACGATCCGGGTCAGCTACCGGGCGGCGAACGATCTCGATTCGTGTTGTGTTGACGCCGCCGCCGCCGTGCAGCTCGCCATCGGGAACGGCGCAGAACGTGTCGTGCTGCTCGGGCATTCGTTCGGTGGCGCCGTCGCGGTGCGTGTCGGCGTCGCGTTGCCCGACATGGTGGCCGGCGTCGTTACGTTCGCGACACAGTCGGCGGGCTGCGAGGTGGCCGCCGGGTTGGCGGGACGGCCGTTCCTTCTCTTCCACGGCGAGCGCGACGAGATCCTGCCCATGATGGCGAGCGAGGTCGTGCGCGAGATAGCGGGCACCGGAGAGCTTGTCATCTGCCCGAACGACGGCCACCTCTTCAGTCGCTCACGCGAGATCTTGTGGGAGCGCATGCTCGAGTGGATCCCCGAAGTACTCGCCGTTTCCAGCTGATGGCAGGCAAGATGACGCCATGGCGAGAACTCCGCGCGAGGGCAGCATCCACGTGGTCATCGAGATCCCGCGCGGCAGCCGCAACAAGTACGAGATCGACCACTCGACCGGCGTCGTCTTCCTCGATCGGCGTCTCTTCTCCGCGACCGTGTATCCGGCCGACTACGGCTTTATCCCCGACACCCTCGGCGAGGACGGTGATCCGCTCGACGCGCTCGTCCTTCTCGAGGACCCGACGTTTCCCGGCGTGTGGGTCGAAGCCAAGCCGGTAGGCGTTCTCTGGATGCAAGACGAGGCCGGAGCCGACGCCAAGGTGATCTGTGTTCCGCCCACCGAGCCACGGTGGAAGGACGTCGACGATTTGCACGATCTGCCCGAGGAGTTGCTCGCGGAGATCAAGCATTTCTTCGACGTGTACAAGATGCTCGAGCCCGGCAAGGAGTCGTCGACGGAGGGATTCGAAGGGCGCGACGCGGCCTGGCGCGAGATCGAAGCCGCCCGCGCCCGCTACGTCCCTTCCTGACCGTGTGCCAAAGTCGTGGCGTGTTTCGGCGGGTGATCTCCTACCTCATCTGGCCGGCCGTCATCGCCGGATCACTGCTCGCCTCGTACTGGGGCTTTCATGCCGGCCTTTCCACGGGTCTCTGGGCGTTTGTGGTGTCGGCGGGCAACGTCATCCTGATCGTCGTGCTCGAGCGCCTAGGGCCGCGCCGGCATGGTGTCGACCTGTTTCGCGACATGCAGCTGCCCAAGGACATCGGACACGGCATCCTCGTCGCGGGTTTCGGGCGACCGCTGGCCGGACCGTTGTCGGTTACGGCGATCGCCGCGCTCGGGGCTCTCGATCCGTTCACCGTCAACGCGCCGCATTGGCCGGTGCACTGGGCGATGCCGGCGCAGGTAGTGCTCTGCCTGTTTATCTGGAGCTTCGCGAGCTACTGGACGCATCGCGCGTTCCATCGCATCGGGCGGCTCTGGTGGTTCCATGCCGTGCACCACGACGCACGCGAGATGCACGTCCTGAAGGGGAACCGGATCCATTTCGCGGAAGACCTCATCCGGCAGTTCTGGATGCTCCTGCCGCTGCACATGTTGGGCGTCCCGACGATGGTGCTGGTGTGGATGTCGTTGTGGAACAACTTCGAGGGGGCCCTCGCCCACTCCAACGTCGACCAGCGTTTTCCGTCGTTCGCCCACTGGGTGTTGCCCACGCCGCAAAACCACGTCGTCCATCATGCGATGGCCCGTGAACTGCAGGACTCGAACTTCGGCGGCGTAACACCGTTGTGGGACATCTTGTTCGGCACGTACCGCCACCCGGTGGCCAACCCCGTCACTGCGCTGGGCATCGAGGCGAGCCCAGTACCCGAGGGCTTCTTCGCCCAGCTCATCTTCCCGCTCACGCCACCGCAGGTCGCCGTTTTGGAGGGCGTCTCGGGGCCGTAGCGTGTCGACATGTGTCGAAGCATCAAGACCCTCCGAGGAACCGACCCCACCAATGATGAGGTCGAGGCCGCCGCGCTCCAGTTCGTGCGCAAGGTGAGTGGCTTCCGAGTGCCGTCGCGTGCGAACGAGGCCGTCTTCAACGAAACCGTCGCCGAAATTACGGCGATCGCTTCGCACCTCTTGGAGTCGCTCGTCGTTCCCGCCCGGGCCCGACCGGCGTAGCGCCGGCTCAACTTCCTGTTTGAGCTGACGGAGGCTGCGTGCCCAGAGTGGGCCCGCAGACAGGGGCCAGCCCCGTAGCGGTGCGCAACGTTCCCGTCCACACTGTCGCGAACTGCGAGTAGAGCGGACTCACGTGAGAGAGGCGTGGACAAGATGGCTCCACGCCGCCTTGATTGGCGGCGTGCTTTTCGGCATTGCCATGGCTTGTGCCTGGCACATACTCACGCACTAGAGCACGGCCGATAAACCGGGATGGAGAAGTCTGATGGAAACAGGAACTGAGTGGCGAGGCACTTGCTTCGGTGAGCGCCGCATCGGCGAGCGCTTCCAGACGCACGAGCCGCGCATGGGCTGGCGCGTCTGGTCGGGCAACGCCCGCCGCGATGAGCGCCGTCGCAAGCCCCTGCCGGATTGCCAGTTCCTCGAAGTGTCCATCACGGGCGCTCGACTCCTGGTCCCCGAGACGCAGGAACTGCGCGTGGGCTCGCAGATGGTGCTCGACTACGACGGCGAGTCGACAAGGGTGAAGATCCGCCGGGTCGAGGCGTACAACAACGCGTTCGGCGTCTACGGCGTTTCGTTCATCGAGCTCGGCCCGCGCCTCAAGCAGGTCGTCTACGCCGCCGACACCACACGCTCGCGGCGCCACGAAAAGGTCGCGCACTAGAAAGCCGGACCCAGCGCTTCCCGACCGCCAGACGTTTTGTTTCGGCGACCGGGGGCGTCACTCGTCTCGGAGGAGCTGGGCGGCGGGGAGGAGGCGGGCGCGGCGGGCGGGCAGGAGCGCCGCGAGGTTGGCCACCGCGAGAAAGCCGGCCATGACAGCGGCCACGAGCGCGATGGGCACGACCGGGTCGGGCAGTGCTCCGATCCGATTGGCGAACGCCCGAAACACACTGGCACCAGCGAGCAGCCCGATGGGCACTCCCAGGATGAGTGGCGCGGCGATGAGCACTGAGGCCTGCCAGTGCACCGCGCGCTCGATCCAGCGCCCGTCGGCGCCGAGTGCGCGCAGGACGGCCAGCTCGCGGCGGCGACGTTGTATGGAGACGATGAGCGCGTGGACCATCGTCAGCACCACGAGCGCGGCGAGAACAATGGCGAGCACTCCGGGAATGCCACGGACGCGGCGGAAGTTGACGATCGCGGGCGGTGTGTCCTCCACTCCGGCGGGCTGGCCGAGGATGCTGGTGGCGAGGCGTTCACCCGTGTTCGCCGGAGCGCCGGACCGCACGAGGACCGCAATGGCCCGGTCTGGCTCTGCCTCGAGGCGCGCCAGTCCGTCGGCGGTCGCCACCCCGCCTTCCCCGACGCCGGAGATAGCCGCGAGCCCTGGGACCACAGCGAGGCCGACGACGCGGTAGCTGCCGCGCCCTGCTGACCCTTCGAGGGTCAGGTTGTCGCCGAGCTTGAGGTGAAGCTGGCGCGCGGTGACGCGTCCCATTGAAATCTCATCGGGTCCCGACGGCAGGCGCCCGCTGAGGACGCGCGGGGCCAGCTCGCCCTTCACGTGCTCCACTCCGATGAGCCCGATTGTTTTCTCTCCCGCCCGTACTTGTGCACCGCTGATCACCATCAGCCCGTCGACATCGGCGTCCTCTTGGAACGCGGTCAACATGTCGGCCGCACCCGCTTCGGAGTTCGGCGAGGCAAGGAACGTGAAGTTGCTCCCAAATCGGGCGTGGTCGCTCACGAGGCGGTCGAGGCTCACGGCAAAGGTGATGGCGCCGACGACGCCTGCCACCAGAAGGGCCAGGCCCCCGAAGCGACCGATCGTCGACGTGCCCGCGCCGCCCTCAGAACCGCTGAGCGCGAAGCGGATGCCGGTCGCGGCCGTGGGGCTGGGCGCGCCCCTCGCGATCCTCTCTCCCGCGAACCACGGTCGGCCGGCCGGACGGCGGTGAGCGACCAGTAACGCCAAGCCCACCCAGACCATGAGGCCGACGAGCAACAAGACCGCCCCAGCTGCGAGGACAGCGAAATCGGCGCGGAGCCCAGGGTTCGGCTCTATCGAACGGGCAAACCCCGCGGGAAAGACGCCAGACGCCAGGACGGCGACGACCGTACCTAACGCGATGCCGGCGACTGCGGGAACCATGGCGCGACTCATCGTCTCGGCAGCCAACTCACTGCTAGTGAAGCCGAGAGCCTTCAGCGCTTGGCGTTCGGTCTCGGCAAGTCGAGCGTGCCGGGACAGCAGCTGCCCGAGCGCCACCACGCCCGCAACCGCCGCGACCACGGCGAGCAACCAGATCCCACGCGCGAGGCCGTCGACGGCGTTGCGTATCGGAGGACTAATAACACTGCCCGCGTCGAGGTTGAGCGCGCTGCCATCGGGGAGACCGTCGAGCTCCGACCGAAGTTTGGTGAGCGTCGTGCCGGAATCGAGGCGGACGTTGATGAGTGTCTCGCCTCCCAGGACCTCATCGAACAGCGCCCCGGAGAAGATGACGGTGGTGTAATCACTCTCGAGTGTCTCAGGTGAGTCGATGATGCCGACCAGCACGCCATCCACCGACGGGCCCGCGGGGTTGTCGACCCCGAACCTGCCCCCCTCGACCTGATCCTGCGTCCAGCTCACCAGCTTGTAGTGATCACCCAGCCGGCTTTGGTGCTGCCTGACGAAGCCTCGGTCGGCGACAAACTCGCGAAGATTGGCGGGGTCAGCAACCCGTCCGGCAACCAAACGCGATGTCGACAAGCGCGAGCCGGCGAACGCGACGTTGGAAAACGCTGACTCATGCTGCGGATCCCTCACGGACGCGAACATGAACGTGATGGCGTCCAGCGACCGGACACCCGGCAGCGCGGCGACTTCGTCCGTGCGGGGTTGACCGAACGGTTCGGTCACCGTGGCATCTATCTCACCGCCTACGGCAGCGGTGAACGCGTCGGGCGCGCGGGCGGTGCGCTGCGCGCCCGCGGCGAGCGTGAGCACCAGGCCGCTGACGACGGCAATGAGACCCGCGACGACAGCCGTCGACAGCCAGCGCCGTTCCAGCGAACGGCGCAGTCTGAACAGCACTGCCCTCACCCCGTCATTGAGCCCGCTACCGGCCCCACCGTCCAGTGCGCTGACCGACCGGAAGAGGGGGTGCTACCACCACGGCTCTTGAATCCCGCGACGTCAGCTGACGACCTCGGAGATCTGTATGACCGGGGCGATGTTGGTGTAGTTCGCCACGTCCGCCATGATCTCGCCCATCTTCGGGCTGCCCATCGCGGTCTGCAGCTTGTCCATCGAGTCGAAATAGAAGTGAACGCCGGCCACGTTCGGCCCGTCGATGCCCTTGTCGATCTCGGTATTCGTGGGGCTGAAGGTGCTGTTGCACATCGGCACGTGCTTTGCCGCGTAGTAGTCGTGGTCGAAGGTGGTGCCGTCGCCACTCGGATAGGACACGCTCAGTTTGATCATGGCGCGAAGGGTATGGCGCGGGCGCATCGGTAAAGAAAATGTGGAGCCCAGAGAGGGAGTCGAACCCTCGACCTACGCATTACGAGTGCGTTGCTCTACCGACTGAGCTATCTGGGCACGGGGGACGACGTTACCAATCGGTCAACGAGCTTTCGAAGGAGACGTGCTCGTCACGCCGTCGGCAAGCGCAGGAGCAGGGACTGCAGCAGCAAACCGATGTTGGGGTTGCGCTCGAGCGATTCGAGAACCTCGTGTACGGCCGCCACCGCCTCGATCTTGGCCGTCGTCTCATGGGCGCGAACGCCCACTCCGGCGTCGACGACGAGCGCCTGACGATACGACCCCGCTAGCTCGCCAAGCCCGGCACGAAGCTCGTCGTTGGTATGCCGCCGCAGCTCACGCTTGTGGCGTTCCTCGAGCTCGCGGCGCGCGCCGCCCCGTACACCGATT
The DNA here is from genome assembly GCA_040002995.1 of Acidimicrobiales bacterium. Lineage (GTDB taxonomy): Bacteria > Actinomycetota > Acidimicrobiia > Acidimicrobiales > Ilumatobacteraceae > JBDUDK01. Next base: position 33,940 of record JBDUDK010000026.1, read on the forward strand.
CTCTCAAGTCGCTCCTGCATTTCGGCGATCTCGGCCGCGTGGCGGATCTTGATCGGCGCGGCCGCCGAATCGATGCGGCCCAGGAGATCGTCAACCAATTGTGCCACCACCGCCCCGGTGGCGTCGAGGCGTTCGGGTACTCCCGCAAAGGCGTCCCGCCGCGCCGCGAGTTCGGGGTCGTGCGCCAGATCTCGCGCGCGATCGAGATCACCCGCCGACGATCTCGCCGCGACCGCGGCCTGCTCCGGGTCGACGCCCGCCTCGATAAGCACGCGCTCGACAGCCTCGACGGGGATCGCGCCGAACTCCACCCGCACGCACCGTGACGCGATGGTGACGAGTTCCGGAGGCAGATCGTCGGCGAGGACGATGAACACCGTAGAGGCCGTTGGCTCCTCGATCGTCTTCAACAATCGCGCGGCGGCCTCGGGTCGGAGGAGATGGAACTCGTCGAGCACCAGCACCTTGCGTCGGCCCTCGACGGGCGCGAGCGCGGCGCGGCGCACGATGTCTTCTGCCTGGGCCGCGCTAATCGCCGCGCCCTCGCGCGCGATCAGTTGAACGTCGGGATGGTCACCCGAGAGCGCGAGACGACAGTCGCGACACTCGCCACACCCGCCGTTCGGGCACAACAGTGCAGCGCTGAACGCACGGGCCGCCTCGGACTTGGTCGAGCCTCTCGGGCCGAGGAACAGATAGGCGTGCACGGGCGCGCGCGCCGCGGCGTCGAGCAACGCGACCGCGCGATCTTGCGCTACGACCGCCGACCACAACTTGGGCGCTGTCATAGCCCGAGACGATCGCGCACTATTGACCGCGCGGTCACGGCGAGCTCGCGGACCGATCCGGAGCCCTCGACGATCGCCCAACGTTGTGGATCGGCGCTCGCCAGCGCGAGGTACCCCTCGCGAACGCGCTGGTGGAAGCCATCGTTCTCCTTCTCGAAACGATCGGGAGCGCGCTGTCGCCGCCGCATCGCCTCAGCCACGTCGACGTCGAGCAGCACGATCAGATCGGGCAAGAGCCCGTCGGTCGCCCAAAGCGAGAGATGGGCGACCTCATCCGGCGGCAGGCCCCGGCCGTGACCCTGGTAGGCGACCGACGAGTACAGGTAGCGGTCGGTGACGACATGGCGCCCGGCGGCCAACGCGGGACGCACCATCTCGAAAACATGCTGGGCGCGATCGGCGGCCATCAGTAGGGCCTCGGTCCGGTCGGCGAGCGCTGTCGTCGACGGGTTGAGTAACAGAGAGCGGATCGCGGTCCCCACGGCCGTGGCGCCCGGTTCGAACGTGAGTACGGCATCGAGTTCCTCGGCCAGCAGGCGCGCCTGTGTCGACTTCCCGCACGCCTCTCCACCTTCGAACGCGATGAATTTGCCAGTCACGGTAGATCACGTACCCGACCTGTGGGGCTGGCCTTGCGGAACGAGGCGAGCGCGATCACGCCCGCGCCGAGAATGATCAACCCCGCCAACCACAACGTGAGCCGCACCCCCGGCAACGCGATGGTCACGCCGATGTCGACCTGTCGGTTGAACCACTTCTTCGAGAGGCGATCAAGGAGATCGGTCATGAACGGACCGACCGCAAACGCCAGCAGCAGGCAGAAACGCACAAGGGTGTAGAGGGTCGAGAAGATGCGCCCCCGCAGGTCGTCCTCGACGGACTCGTGCAGCACGGTGAACCCCAGCACGTAGACCGCACCCGCGCAGATGCCGAGCGCGAAAACGAAGGCCATCGCGATCGGTATCCGGTCGCTGGCGGCCGCCAAGATCAAAGAAACGCCCGCCACAAAGACGGCCAACGAGAAGATGCTCGTCTTCTTCAAGTGCTTCTGCATCACCGACAGCGCGAGCACACCGGCCGCCATGCCGAAGCCGAGCGCGGTGAGCAGGAGTCCGAAGGCCGTCGGCCCACCGCGCAGCACACTCTTGGCGAATACCGGACCGAGCGGCACCAACATGCCGCCGCCGATCAGCGCTACCGCGAGACCCAGCAGGACGCCGCGCACCACTGGGTTGATCAAGATGAAGCGGTAGCCCTCGCGCAGGTCTCGGAGGACCTGGCGCAGGTCGAAGCGTTTGCCGTCGGCCGTCTCGTGGACGGGGATACGGCGCATGAGGGGAATCGTCGAGATCAAAATCGCCGACACAAAGAACGTGAGCGCGTCGAAGTAGATGGCGACCGACTCGCTGTTGAGCTTGAGGAAGTCGAGGGCGTTGTAGTGCCCCAACCATTCGGCCAGCTTCGTGAGGCCGGTGAACAGGATCGTGGCAATCGGAAAAGTTCCGTACGCGGCGGCGATCGACAACGAGTTCACCGTCGTGAGGTGCTCGGCGGGCACCAGGTTCGGCACCGACGCCTCCTTCGCGGGAGACCAGAGCAGCGTCCCCACCTCGAGCAGGAACGACAGGATCACGAGGCCGAACACGGTCTTGATGAAGGGCAGCGCGAGGAGCACGAGACCACGACCGACGTCGCACGCGATCATCACCTTCTTGCGATCGAGCCGGTCGACGAGCACGCCGGCCAGCTGCGACAGGAAGAACCCCGGCAGGATCCGGGCGGTCATCACGAGACCGATCGCGCTGGCGCCGTTGCCACCACCGATGCGCTCGGCGATCGCCGCGACGGCGACAAAGCCGACCCAGTCGCCGAGCGACGACAGGACCTGGTCGAGCCAGAGGCGGAAGTAGGCACGGGAGCCGAAGAGCCGAACGTGGAGTGACGGAACGAGTTCCTGGGGGACCAGGAGCGGGTCCGTCGCCGCCACGACGGGCGTGAAGGGCTGAGTGGGCGGGTCGCCGCCCGTGCGTTCGGGTCCGTCCACTGCGAGGCAAGGCTAGGCGGCACGCCCTGTTTTTTTGGGTTGGGCGAGCGTCAGGGCTTGCTGCCGGTCCTCTTGGGAGATGCGGCCTTCTTGGCGCCGGTGGCTTTCTTGGCGGCGCTTGCTTTCTTGGCCGCGGGGCGCTTGGCGGGTTTGCGGGGCGCGCCTCCACCTGCCGCGATGGTTTCCCTGCGCACGGCGAGCAGCTCCTGGGCCCGCTCCGCGGTCATGGTCTCGATGCGATCACCACGTCCGATCGACGCGTTCGTCTCCCCATCGGTGACATACACACCAAAGCGGCCTTCCTTGGCCACGATGGGCCTCCCCGACGCGGGGTCCGCGCCGAACTCGGCGAGCGGGGGTTTGGGTTCGCTGCGTCCCCGACCGCGGTACTGCTTGGGCGCGGCCAGCAGTCCGAGCGCCTCCTCGAGCGTCACGGTGAACAAACGCTCCTCGTTGTCGAGCGATCGGCTCTCTTTGCCCTTCGACACGTACGGTCCGTAGCGCCCGTTCTGGGCGGTGATCTCCTCGTCGTCGGCAGGATCGACACCGACCGTGCGCGGAAGCGACAAGAGCGTCACCGCATCGTCGAGCGAAACCCGCTCCAGCGTCATCGTCTTGAACAACGAGGCCATCTTCGGCTTGTCGAAGCCGGGCGGGAGGGCATCGGCGTCGCCCCACTGCACGTACGGGCCGAACCGACCGTTCTTGGCATACACCGGGAGGCCCTCGTGCAGCCCGATAGGTACGTCGCCCTTCGGCGCATCGAGCAGTTCGAGCGCCTTGAGCACCGTAAGTTCATCCGGTGCCAGGTCGTCGGGCACCGACGCGGTGTCGTCGCCCCGCTTCACATAGGGGCCGTACTTGCCCGGGCGTACGACGATCGTCTCGCCGTTTCCATCGAGCCCGAGCAATACCGCGTTGATCTCGGCGGCGTCGATGAGATCAAGGTTCTCGGTGACGAGTTGGTGCAGACCCAACTCACCGTTCCCGAAATAGAAACGGTGAAGGTAGACGAGCTTGTCGACCGTGCCCGAGGCGATGCGGTCGAGCTCCTCTTCCATCTCGGCGGTGAACCCGTAGTCGACGAGGCCCTTGAAGTGGTTCTCGAGCAGGCGAACGACCACGAACGCCGTCCACGTGGGCACAAGGGCCTGACCCTTCTTCCACACATAGCCACGGTCCTGGATCGTCTCCATGATCGAGGCCCACGTGCTGGGCCGGCCGATGCCGAGTTCCTCGAGCTTCTTCACGAGGGAGGCCTCGGTGTAGCGGGAAGGCGCAGATGTCGTGTGGCCCTTCGGCTCGAGTGACTCGACGGGCACGACCGTGCCCTCCTCGACGCGAGGGAGCTGGGCTTCGGAATCGCTCGCGTCGTCGTCGTCGACGCTCTCGATATACACGCGTCGGTAGCCCGCGAAGGTAATGGTGGTACCGCTAGTCGCGAACTCGGCGCGGCGCCCGTCGCGTGCGGTGGCTTCGGTGCGCAGGGACACGGTCACACCCGTGGCGTCGGCCATCTGCGAAGCAAGCGTGCGCTGCCAGACCATCTCGTAGAGGCGCAGGTCGGTTCCCGACAGCTCGCTGGCGACGGCGGACGGCGCGCGAAACGGCGTCGTGGGGCGGATGGCCTCGTGGGCCTCCTGGGCGTTCTTCACCTTTCCGGTCCACGTGCGCGCAGTGGGCGACACGAACTCCTTGCCGTAGAGCTGCTCGACGGTGGCGCGCGCCTCGCCAATCGCGTCGGTCGACAGCTCCGTGGAGTCGGTACGCATGTAGGTGATGAAACCCCGTTCGTAGAGACCCTGCGCGATGCGCATCACCTGGTTCGCGCTCATCCGCAGTTTGCGCCCGCCCTCTTGCTGAAGCGTCGACGTCATGAACGGCGCCTTGGGCGAACTGCGATACGGACGTTCCTCCACGCTGGCCACGGTGAACGTCTCGCCGTCGAGACCATCAGCCAGGCTGCGCGCGGCGACCTCGTCGAGCACCACGACATCGGCCTTGGCCCGACCGCTCTCGTCGAAGTCCTTGCCCGTTGCCACCTTGCGGCCGTCGACGGCCGTGAGGGTGCCCGTGAACTGCGGATCGGTCGCGAACGCCGCGTCGATGCCCCAATAGCCGGCGGTGACGAAACGGATCCGGTCCCATTCGCGCTCGACCACCAGTCGGGTGGCCGGGCTCTGCACCCGACCCGCGGCGAGACCCGGCTTCACCTTCTTCCACAAGACCGGGCTGACCTCGAACCCGTAGAGACGATCGAGCACGCGCCGCGACTCGGCCGCGTCGACGAGGCCCTCGTCGACGTCGCGGGGGTTGGCCACGGCTCGCTCGATCGCGGCACGCGTGATCTCGTGGAACACCATGCGCTTGACGGGAACCCGTGGCTTGAGGTGCTGCAACAGGTGCCACGAAATGATCTCGCCCTCGCGATCTTCGTCCGTGGCCAGGTATAGCTCCGAGGCATCCTTGAGCAGGGCTTTCAGCTCCTTGACGACGTCCTTGCCCCGTGGGGTGAGTTCGTAAAGCGGCGTGAATCCACCTTCGATATCGACCCCGAGACCCTTCGTCGGCAGGTCGGCGATGTGCCCGACCGACGCCTTGACCTCGAACTCGGGCCCGAGGAAACGAGCGATGGTCTTGGCCTTGGCGGGCGATTCGACAACGACGAGGGGCTTCGGCATGGTTTTCTGAGGGTACGGGTGTACCGTTAGCTTCTGTCAAGCACGGGGACCCGATGTCCGGGGTCCGCGACTCTCGAGAGGAGGCGAATTCCTATGGCTGCCACTGTTCTGGCCACTGCTATTCCCGCCGCCGTCCTATTCGCCTTCGTCTTCCGGAGGACCTTCCGTGCCCAGTACCGCGAGCTCCCCGTTCGGGTGGAGCGACCGCCTCGCCGCCCTCGCGGCTGATCTTCCCCCGCACCTGCTCATAGGCCGCGTCGCGCGTGTCGATCGGGGTTGGTGCACCGTCTTTCGTGACCTCAAGATCGAAACGCGCGCCCGCACCCGCGAGCCGCTCGCTGCCGGCGACTGGGTCGGCGTCGATCCCGACACCGACACCGTCGAGTCGATCCTGCATCGCTCGTCGGCGCTCACCCGGCGCTCGGCGAGCGGACGTAGTGAAGCCCAGGTGCTCGCGGCCAACATCGATCACGTCTTCATCCTCCAACCGCTACCCAGAGGGCTGAACACCCGTCGTTTGCAGCGCGAGCTCGTCATCGCGTGGGAGAGCGGGGCCGTCCCGGTGGTTGTGCTCACAAAGAGCGACCTCGTGTCGGAGGCCGAGACCAAATCCGCCATCGCCGAGGCCGAAGCGGTATCGCTCGGTGTCGACATCCACGCCGTGAGCGCCACCACCGGATCGGGCATTGAAGCTCTCCGCCGCTACACCGCAGACCACCGCACGATCGTGATGCTGGGCGCGTCGGGCGTCGGCAAATCCACCCTCGTCAACGCGCTCGCCGGCGAGTCGGTGCAAGACACCGGTGTGGTGCGCGAGGGCGACAGCAAGGGCCGTCACACGACGGTCGTGGGGCAACTCATCGTGTTGGGCGACGGTGGCATCCTCATCGACACACCAGGACTGCGCGCGCTCGCGCTCTGGGACGCCGACGAAGGCATGGCGGCCGTGTTCGCCGACATCGACTCGCTCGTCGACGAGTGCCGGTTCCCCGATTGCGAGCACCGCACGGAGCCCGGATGTGCGGTGCTGGCCGCGATCGACAGTGGTGTGCTCACCGCCGAACGAGTCGACGACTGGCGCCGGCTCCAGCGTGAATTGGCTCGGCTGGCCACCGACAAGGCCGGTTGGCAGAAAGCCGCCGAAGGGCAAGCCCGGCGCCGCTTTTACAAGGCGATCAGGAACAACCCCCAGACCCGGAAGTAGACGCGCTCTAGAGGAACTCCCGGATCTCTCCGTCGCTTGCCTCGACGACCGCCAACAGCGCCTCGTGCAACCGGGCGTGCAAGAGACGGAACTCGTCGACTTCTGGATCATCGGCGTCGGCTGCGTCGGGAGCCGGTTGCGCCGAAGGGTGGTTGATCGCCGCCAGTTCGGCATCCCAATCGGTGGTCTCGGCCGCCAGCCGAAGCCGCATCACGGGTGCCTGCACGAGGGCGCGGTCGAGGTCCTGCACGACCGTGATGACGACATCAGTCGTCGTGCGCACACCAGGTAGGGCGAGCAGACGCAGCGCCTGCAGCTTGCGCATCGCGAGGGCAGCGATCATCACGGGATCGCCCATCTCGCGCACCACCGCGTCGATGTCGGTGAGATCGAGCACAACCTCGTCGGGCACCGCGAACCATCGTCGCAACGTGGAGAACATCAGCTCGGTCACGTCGTGCAACGCGAGGAGGGCTTCGGGCTTGGGGAGCGGGTCCGACTCGTCGTCAGACATCAAGGGCCTCATCGACGGAGGCCGAAAGCGTGAGCACGCCGTCGGCCCCGCTGAGAGCTAACGCTTCGGTCACGCCCGCGTCGGCCGCGGCGACCACGAATGCGGTGCCGTGGGCCAGCGCCCGTCGGTGCGCGTCGACGAGCACGCCAACGCCCGCACTGTCGAGATGGCCCACGCCCGATACGTCGACAACGAGGCGCGCGGGGAGCGATTCCTGCGCCAGGGCGAGGTGCTGGCGCACCGTAGGGGCCCCGGCCAGGTCAAGCTCCCCCACCACGACCAGCACGACCGTGTCGCCGCGACGATCGTCGTGCACCCAGAGACCCACGTCTTCCACCGTACCGAGCACGCCGCGCGAACCTGGCAGCGCATGGCCGCCATCGACTCCCTCAGTATCGCCGGTCGACTCCTCGACCTGGCTGATGGCGATCGCCTCGTCCACACCGAGCACATCCCGGCTCGGCCGCCCCGATTTGCCGAGCCGGCTCGGCCCGTCGATCCCGCGCTGCTCGAAGCGTTTGGGGTCGACCGGCTGTGGGTGCATCAAGCGCGCGCGATCGATCTCGCCCGCGCCGGTACCAGTCTCGTGGTGGCGACGGGCACGGCGTCGGGCAAGTCACTGTGCTTTCAACTACCGATCGCGGAGGCGGTCGGCGATCGACCGCCGGGGACGGCTCTGCTCGTCTATCCGACCAAGGCGCTCGCGCAGGATCAGTTACGTTCCATCACCGACGCCGCGGTCCCGGGTCTCGTCGCCGCGACCTACGACGGCGACACCGGTACCGAAGCGCGCGGGTGGGTGCGCCGCAACGCGAATGTCGTGCTCACCAATCCCGAGATGCTCCACGCCGCGCTGCTGCCGTATCACGCCCGTTGGGCCACGTTCCTGCACCGCCTCCGCTTCATCGTTGTCGACGAACTCCACGTATTGCGCGGGATCTTCGGTACGCACGTTTCGCACGTGCTCCGGCGACTCCGGCGAGTGGCCGCGGCGTATGGGGCGTCACCGACATTCGTGTTCTCGTCGGCCACCATCGGTGAGCCCGCCGCGCTGGCGTCGTCGTTGTGCGGATTGCCCGTAACGCCCATCACCGACGACGGCGCGCCCCGTGGCGAACGCCTCGTCGCGCTCTGGAACCCGCCGCTGATCGACCGCGACAGAGGACTTCGAGTGTCGAGCAATGTCGAGGTCGCCCGCGTGATGACCGCGCTGGTGAGCGCCGGGCACCGAACGGTGGCGTTCTGTCGCAGCCGCCGCAGCACAGAGTCGGTCGCCGCCGACGTCCGGCGCCGGCTCGACGCGAGCACCTCCGAGGAAGGGCTAAGACTCGCCGACACCGTTCGCTCGTACCGCGCCGGCTATCTGGCGTCGGAACGCCGAGCGATCGAGGCCGACCTCTACTCCGGTGCCGCCCGCGGCGTGGTGGCCACGAGCGCGCTCGAGCTGGGCGTCGACATCGGCGGCCTCGATGCATGCGTACTCAACGGGTTCCCGGGCACCATCGCGTCGATGTGGCAGCAGATCGGTCGCGCCGGCCGCGGCACGGAGCCGTCGGTGGCCGTGCTCGTCGCCGGCACCGATCAGCTCGACCAGTGGCTCATGGCGCATCCACAGGAGGTCTTCAGCCGACCCCCGGAGCCGGCGGTCGTGAACTTGGACAACCTGTACGTCGCGCAGCCCCACCTCGCGTGCGCGGCATTCGAGGCGCCTCTTTCGACGGCCGACGAGCGCTATTGGGGCGAGCGCCTGCACGACGGCGTCCGCGAGCTGGTGCTCGCCGATCGCCTTCGCCTCCGCGACGGCCAGGCCTACTGGAGTGGACGGGGCACCCCGGCTCCCGGTATCGGCCTACGCACGAGTACGAGCAACGAGTTCCGAATCGTCGAAACCGACGACCGCGTGGTGGGCACCGTCGACAGCGGCCGGGCGTTCGACACCGTGCACCCCGGCGCGATCTACCTGCACCTCGGTCAGCAGTACAAGGTCGAGCGGCTCGATCTCGAGGACCAAGTCGCCTACGTGACCCCGAACGACAGCGACGCCTACACCCAAGCGCGCCGCACCCTCGACATCGCGGTGCGCACGGTCGACTCATCGGCGGCGGTGGGCCGCGCCGTGCTGACGCTCGGCGCCGTGGAGGTGACAAGCCACGTGACGGGGTTCGACACGATCGACCGCATCACTCGCCGCACGATCGACCGTGAGCCACTCGAGCTCCCGCCCAGCCATCTCATGACCCGCGCGTTCTGGTACACGGTCGACGTGCCGGTGCTCACGAGCTCAAGGGTCGAGCCCGCGTCGGTGCCGGGCACCCTGCACGCCATGGAGCACGCGGCCATCGGCATCCTCCCGCTGTTCGCGATCTGTGATCGATGGGATGTTGGCGGCGTCTCGATCGCGTATCACCCCGACACTCGGGCCCCGACGATCTTCATTTATGACGGCTACCCGGGCGGTGCCGGGGTTGCCGAACTCGGCTTCGCCGCGGGCCGGCGCCATCTCGAGGCCACACTCGCGGTGGTCGAGCGTTGCCGCTGCCGCACCGGTTGCCCGTCGTGCGTCCAGTCGCCGAAATGCGGCAACGGCAACGAACCCCTCGACAAGGCGGGGGCGGTGGCGCTCTTGCGGGCGATCCTCGTCCGCTGAGCTTCAGGGCGCTTCCCGCTGCATCGTGACGGTGGATTCGAGCACCAGGTCCGGCAACAACGCGCCGATGATCGGCACGTCGGTGGGTGTGCGCAGCCGGGCGCGCACGACGACGAATTCCTTCGTCGCGGTGGTGTCGACGTCGAGCCGCGAGGCGACGAGGCCGGTGGAGCGACGGGCCGCGCCCGTGGCGGCCCGTTCGGGCACGGGAGCCACCGCCGCCGCACGCGCGCCCTCACGCGCTGCGTGAATGGCCAACACCTGAGCGTGGACCACGATGCCGAGTTGCACGACGAGGAGCAAGAGCAACACCACGAACGGGAAGGTGAGCGCGAGCTCGACGGTGGCCTGGCCCTTGCTGCCACGCGCCCGTTTCGTCACGACACGTGCTGGGCCACGGCATCGACCACTCTCGAGAAGAGGTGGCCGATCTTGTCGGCGCCTCCCCCGGTGGTGGCCCATGTGATGAGCAGGAGGGCGACCGCCGCCGCGCCGACGACGACGAGCGCGTACTCGGCGGTGGCTTGACCGCCGTCGCCTCGAGCACGGACCCACGCATAGATACGAATGAACCACGACATCGACTGACCTCCGGTAGTTGTGTTCCCGAGGCCCCGTAGGGCGATCACAGTGACAGCGTGTGCAGCAACCCGCTCACGACCGGCGCAAGCGTCAAGAGGGCGAGGGCGGGCAAGATGCACAAGGCCAGGGGGAAGAGCAGCGCGACTGGGAGGCGGCGGGCGGCGAGTTCGGTGTGGCGACGGCGATCGTCACGCGCGCCGGCTGCGAGTTTGCGCAACGCCGGCCCGAGCGCGGCGCCGTCGCGGTCGGCCGCCCGTAAGACGCCGACCAATGGTCGGGCCGGCTCCCCCAGTGTCTCGACCAGCACATCGAGGGCGTCGCTGAAGCAATCGCCGACGCGCTGCCGCGTGCCCACAGCGTCGAGTGCCGCCGCAAACGGGGGCGGAGCCCACCGCGCGACCGCGCCGAGCGCATCGACGGGTGTGAGGCCGGCGTCGGCCCCAACCATGAAGAGGTCGAGCGTGTCGGGCAACGCGCGAATTACCGCGACGCGCCGAGCGCTTCGGACCCGCAGCCGGGCGCGGCGATGGGAGACCGCCAACATTGCGCCGACGGCACCGGTGAGCACGATCGAGCGCGACACCACGCAGACAATGAGCAGCGCGCTTGTGGACGCGACGGCGCGGTTGGAGAATCGGCGGGGCCCGTGGGGGAGGCGTGGTGCCCGCCCGCGCGGGGCGCGCCACCAACAGGAACGGAAGGCACGCAGCACGACCGCCGCCCACGCGCTGGCCATGATCACGGCGACCATGTCGCCCTCCGCACGAGCACGGCCATCCACCACGCACCGACCCCATTCAGCGTGATGGCGGCGAGGGTGCACAACCATCCGGCCGCCGTCATGAACAGAAACCGCGCGGTGCGATGGTCGGTGACGCAGGCGAGGATCGCGAATCCCACGGGTGCGGCACCCACGACCATGGCCGATAGCCGGGCCTGCGCCGACTGCACGCGGACCTCGTCGCCGAGCGCGTGTCGCTCGCGAATCGTGCGGGCCACGCCCTCGAGCGCCGTAGCCCGGTTGCCGCCCGTGGAACCGCCGAGCGACAGCGCAGCCACGGTGAGCTGCCGTGAAAGGTCGGGGTGACGCGCCCAGGTGTCGAGCGCGTCGGGCACTGACCGTGCCGCTGATGCGGCCACGGTGCCGAGCTCGGCGGCGAGGACCGCTGGCGCAGAGCGCGCCGCTGAGACGATCGCATCGGGTAACGGCGATCCCGACCCGAGTGCACGCGCCACGCGCTCGATGGCTTCGGGGAACGCGCGTTCCGCGATCTTGCTTTCGCGCCGACGGCGCGGTGGGCGGATCGACAGCACGCTCCAATGCCTCGGCTCGAGCAGGCGACGGCGGACGGGACCCGCTTGGCCGGCGCGTGCCACGAGCAGCCACGCCCCCACCAAGGCGGCGAGAAGGACCACGCTCATCGTGTGCGGACCGGTGCGGCCAGCACGCAACCGCGGTCGACGAGGGTGCGGACGCCCCTGCCGTCGGGGCTCACCTCGCCGACGGCAACGACGTCGCGCTCGGCACCTCTACTACTCCGCGCCACGTGCACGATGAGATCGACGGACGCGGCCAACTGGTGGCGCACCGCGGCCAAGGGCAACCCACTGTCGGCCAGCAGCACCAGGGTTTCGAGGCGACGCAAGGCCTCGAGTGGGCCGTTCGCGTGGCACGTGGACAGGCAGCCGTCGTGTCCGGTGTTCATGGCCGCGACAAGGTCGAGTGCTTCGGCGCCGCGCACCTCCCCCACCACGATGCGGTCGGGCCGCATTCGCAATGCGGCGCGCACGAGCTCGCGAATCGTGACCTCGCCGACCCCGTCGGCCGATGGTGGGCGGGCTTCGAGGCGAACGACGTGGGGACACGGCAGCCGCAGTTCGGCCGCGTCTTCAATCGTGACGATGCGCTCGCGCTCGTCGATGTGGGCGCCCAGCGCGTTCAGCAGTGTGGTTTTGCCGCTGCCCGTGCCTCCGCTCACCACAATGTTCGCCCTCGACGCCACTGCCGCCACCAGCAGCTCGAAAACGCCCTGCGGCCCGAATGATTCCAGCGGTACCGGACGGATCGCGAAGCGGCGGATCGTGAGGCAGGGACCGTCGACTGCGATTGGCGACACGACCGCATGGACCCGTGAGCCGTCGGGCAGGCGGGCATCGACCATGGGCGAGGCTCGGTCGATGCGCCGGCCCAATGGCCCGACCACACGCTCGATGATGATCTCGGCCTCCGCCGTCGTCAGCGTGATCGGTATTTGTTCGAGGACGCCGGCGCGCTCGACCCACACATCTCGCCCGGCGTTGATGATGACGTCGGACACTGTGGGATCAGCGAGGAATGTCTCGAGCGGCCCGAGGCCGCGCACGCGGGCCACGACCGCATCGACGACCGCGGCAACCTCACGCTCCCCAATGAGCGGCGCGATCGCGCGGGCGTGCCGGTGGGCCAAGCCGCGGACGTCGGCGCCGGCGTCGTGGCGCAGGTCGACCACGACCCGCTCGTGGACGGACCGCTCGAGAAGGCGGTCAGGCGGCATGGCGGAGCGCCCGAGCAAGCGGTTTGGGTAGGCGGCTCGCGAGCACACCTGCGTCGACGGCCCGCGCTACCGCGGGATCGACCATGACCTCGGCCCGCACGGGGACACCGAGCACCGCCTCGACATCGGCCCGCCCGAGCGCCCGCCCAGCCTCGGCCACGAGCACGACGCCGGATGGCCGCAGCGGCGCACTCACGGCGCGGCGAAGGGCGAGGTAACACGGCCGCACCACGAGCAACGAGACCGTGGCGCTGGCGGCAACGGTGAGCGCAACCTCGCCACTCAAGACTCCGGCGTCGATCACGACTGGCCGAGGGTCGTCGCCGAGCAACGCCGCAAGCACTTCACCTCGTGCTGCGGTGGTTGGCGGCGCGAGGTGACCGGCGGGCAAGAGACGAAGGTTGGGCGCCGCGTCGACCTCGAGACGCGCGAGCGAGTCTGCGGGTGCGCTATCGCCAGCGGCGAGCCACTCTCGAACACCGGTGACGGGTTCGGCCAGACCTAGGACTGCGGCGGAATCGCCGGCGAGGTCGACGAGCAATGCACCGGGCGGCTGGCTCCGTTCAGCGATGATGAGCGCGAGCGACGCGGCCACCACCGACGTGCCACTACCGCCCTTGACCGACCAACAGGCGATCACCATGGCGACCCCTTACGTGCGCGCGTAAGCGCAGGCGTCCGGGGAAGCGGTTGGGGGAACCTAGCGATCAGATCCACCGGCCACAAGTGCCGGCGAAGATCAGATCAGGACGGGCGAATCTTGCGGGCGGCGAACGCGACGAGCCCGAGGACCGCGAGGAGCAGGACGAGCTTCTTCATCATGTCGTCACGCTAGCGCCCCGAAGCCGTCGTGTTGGTACCAAATGCGTAATGTTCCCGCCGGAGGTGTCCGGGCACCTGGTGGGCTCCGCCGCCTTCAAAGCGGCTGGGACGGGCGATCCCCGTCCGGCGGGTTCGATTCCCGTCCACCTCCGCCA